>NZ_JAGGQU010000013.1 GCF_018613155.1 Bacillus sp. ISL-55
TGACAGCTTTGCCTTGTTTCCGCCTATACCTGTCCCATCTCCTTACTTCTCGATGTTCCCTCTTTAAAATGGATCAATCCTCACCCGCAATCATCATCCGCATAAAAAAAGTATAAATCAATTATAAATTTGTTGAAACTATTTGGAACCTCATCCGTAAATAAAGAAAGTTCGCATTGGAGGGGCAGTCATGATTCTGCTTTTACGTCTTATTTTATTACTTTTATTCATTTTTCTAATATACAGCGCGGTGAAGTATTTATTCCACCCGAAAAGAAAGCTGGAGCTTGCTCATGAACAGAAGCGCTTTTTCTTATTGGATGATCAAGACAATGTCCGCAAGAATTTCTTATTAACATATAAGGGAGTTTTATTTGAGGGTGAAAAGTATTTAGGCACGACGCCGTCTGCTTTTGAGGTTGTTTCCATTTTTATTTGGCCTAAAAAAACTTCGGCCTTAAAAGGGCTTGTCCTTGAGGATTTCCAATTCATTGAACGGAAAATCCGTGAAAGCTATCCAGTGGCCAAAATTGACTGGAAAAGCCCAATTAAGGAATTCATGGCGAATCAGGACCAGAATGATGAGATATAAAATGTAAAAGCGTCCGAAATATTCCGGACGCTTTTTCTTATGTTGTTCTATCAAAAAATTCACGCCATTTTATGAAGGTAATTTTCTCTCGCAACAAATAGGCTAACAGCAAAAATACCATCATCATAAAAAGCCCTGTAAATGAGCTGAATTCTCCGACATACTCGCCGAATATCGTATAAAAGATAACGAATGGAATATTCGCAAGAAATGAAGCAATCATAAAATCTTTAAAATTGCTTTTCCGGTCGTAAAGGCAAAAGCTTAGCAGCTGGTAATGAATCACCGGCACAAGCCTCAACAGCGCGACCTGGGCGACGGTCAAATCCCTGAAGCGCCCTACCAGCCTTTTTTTCAGCCTGCTTAGCTTGTTCATCATTTCTGGAATCTGTCTCATTAAAAAGTAGAATAATATACTTGCACCCGACAAGCCGAGCAGCGAATATACAATTCCGGGTACGACCCCAAACATTAATCCTCCAGCAATACAGACAACCGCAGGAGGTATGAATACAAATTGGCGGAAAACATGAAACAAGATAAACAACACTGGTGCAAACCAGCCTCCAGATTCCACAACAATCAGCAGCATTGACCACGCATCATCCATTCTTGTCACCTGCCTGCTAAGTCTTTGTTGCTACTAGCTTATAGAATCATACAAGCTGTTATGCCAAAAGCTTAAATAAATATGTAAATATACCAATCTCAATTATCGCAAGCAGCGGCAACCCATATTTAAACTGGGCATGCTTCGTCTTATGCCTGTAATGCTTCATACCAGCTGCTGCCCCGATTGCTCCTCCAAAAAAAGCAATATTCCACAGAGTTTTTTCGCTTATTCGATAATGATTGTTCCTTGCCCGCTTTTTATCCATTCCCATGATAAAAAAGCCCGCAAGGTTCATAATAAAAATCAAGCCAGCCAAACTCCAAATCCCCACATCTTCACGTCCTCTTTATGTTGTATGAGATTCATTATATCTTAAAAAAAGAAAAAACCATCCTCTGGAGAGAATGGTTATCTTCATTACTTGTTGAATTGTTGCTTAGCTGTTTCAGCCAATTGAGCGAATGCTGCTGCATCGCTTACTGCTAGTTCAGCAAGCATCTTGCGGTTTACTTCGATACCTGCAAGCTTAAGGCCGTGCATCATACGGCTGTAAGAAAGGCCGTTCATGCGAGCTGCTGCGTTGATACGAGCAATCCAAAGTTTGCGGAAGTCGCGCTTCTTCTGGCGACGGTCGCGGAATGCATACATTAGGGATTTCATAACCTGCTGGTTAGCAACCTTGTATAATGTATGTTTTGAACCGTAATAACCTTTTGCTAATTTAATGACTTTTTTACGACGCTTGCGCGTAACTGTACCGCCTTTTACACGTGGCATGTAATTTCCCTCCTATATAAATCGAGCTCGCTCGAATTTACTTAATGTTGTCAAGCATGTGACGAATGCGTTTGAAATCGCCTTTAGAAACGATTGCAGATTTGCGAAGCTTACGCTTAGCTTTTGTAGACTTGTTAGCAAATAAGTGGCTAGTGTAAGCGTGTGAACGCTTAAGCTTGCCAGTTCCAGTTTTCTTGAAACGCTTGGCAGTGCCGCGGTGAGTTTTCATTTTTGGCATAGGGACTTCCTCCTCGTTACTTTTCAGTTTTAGGTGCTAGAACTAGGAACATGCTTCGGCCATCCATTTTCGGATGTGATTCAATTGTCGCTACTTCTTTGCAAGCTTCAGAGAAGCGATCAAGAACACGCTGACCGATTTCCTTATGGGTTATAGCACGGCCCTTAAAACGGATTGATGCTTTAACCTTATCGCCTTTTTCCAGGAACTTGATAGCATTGCGCAACTTTGTGTTAAAGTCATGCTCATCAATTGACGGACTAAGACGGACTTCTTTAGTTGTGATGATTTTTTGATTCTTACGTGCTTCTTTTTCTTTCTTTTGCTGTTCGAACTTGAATTTTCCGTAGTCCATGATTCGGCCTACAGGAGGCTTCGCGTTCGGAGCAACAAGGACAAGATCAAGATTTACACGTGTTGCGATCTCAAGAGCCTCAGCTTTGGATTTAATTCCTAATTGCTCGCCATTTTGATCGATCAGACGAATTTCGCGAGCACGAATTCCCTCGTTTAGTATCATCGCATCTTTGCTAATAATTAGCCACCTCCAGGGTTTTATCGAATACATTGTCAAGGAGAAGAAGTACATTGCCAAGGCCGAAGCCTTATCTTGCTCACACAATGACATACGATATAGTCCAATTTTTATTTTGCAATAAAAAAAGTGCAGGCGACGACACCCACACTTACGGAAACAAAATAATTAGACGTTTACGTATTACCTGCCAACAGCTGAAATGCGTCAGCCAGGTGAGAAGCGGGTGCTTCTTCTTTCCTAAAACTTGTATTCAGTTCACTCTTGCTAATATAGCATAAAGAAATTAATGTGTCAAACGAATCACTTTCGTTAACTGCAACAAAAAGTATTGTATCAGATAGAAATACAGGCTGCAATACTTTTTTTTAGGCATAAGTAAATTTCCCTGCGAAAAGTAGTCGCTAAATCATAACTATCATGATAATTTGTCACTGCCTCATTGCTTATTTCTTGCTATAATTATTGGTAGAAATAGACAAGAAAGCTGGTGTACAAATGCTGATCGCGATTATTATCACCGGTGTGGTCACTGGATTGCTCGCTGGCACCGCATTGAAATTTTTCAGGACTGGCTACGGTTTTTCCAATGATATTGACAATACGCCTGTTAACATAAAATCCTGCCGGAATTGCGGTGAAAGAATACCGCGCAGCTATACAAAAAATTTATGTCCAACGTGTTCCAAACCTATAGAATAATAGCTATAAAATAAGAGGAGCCTGGAGCTCCTCTTATTTCATATTAAGCTTTTCTTATTTCTTCGCTTCTTTCCTGAATGACTCCAGGAATTCATCAAAGGCAATTGTGTCTGATTTCTGTTCGCCGTATTTACGGACGTTGACTGCTTTTTCTGCTACTTCATTGTCACCGACTACGAGCATATAAGGAACTTTTTGCATTTGCGCTTCGCGGATTTTGTAGCCGATTTTTTCGTCACGGCCATCGATTTCAACACGGAAGCCTTCTGCTTTAAGCTTCTCTTTGATTTCTCTTGCATAGTCATAGTGGACTGAAGGAGATACCGGAATAATCTGTGCCTGTACTGGAGCCAGCCAAGTCGGGAATGCCCCTTTGTACTCTTCGATCAGGAAGGCTACAAAGCGTTCCATAGTCGATACGACGCCACGGTGGATAACGACAGGACGATGGTGCTTGCCGTCTTCGCCGATATAAGTCAGGTCAAATCGCTCTGGAAGCAAGAAGTCAAGCTGGACTGTTGAAAGAGTCTCCTCTTTGCCAAGGGCAGTCTTGACCTGGACATCAAGCTTCGGTCCGTAGAATGCTGCTTCGCCTTCAGCCTCGAAATATTCAAGACCCATCTCATCCATCGCTTCTTTCAGCATAGCTTGAGCCTTTTCCCACATCTGATCATCATCGAAGTACTTTTCCTTATCTTCAGGATCTCTGTAGGATAGACGGAAGGAATAGTCATTCATATCAAAATCCTTGTAGACTTCAAGTACAAGCTCTACTACACGTTTGAACTCTTCCTTGATCTGATCAGGGCGGACAAAGAGGTGAGCATCGTTCAAAGTCATGCCGCGCACACGCTGCAACCCAGCCAGTGCACCGGACATTTCGTAACGGTGCATTGTTCCAAGCTCAGCTATCCTGATTGGAAGCTCCCTGTAGCTATGGATGCTATTTTTGTACACCATCATATGGTGCGGACAGTTCATTGGTCTTAAAACAAGCTGTTCATTTTCCATTTCCATGACAGGGAACATGTTTTCCTGATAGTGATCCCAGTGTCCTGAAGTTTTATAAAGTTCGACACTTCCCATTACCGGAGTGTAGACATGATCATATCCAAGGCTGACTTCTTTATCAACAATATAGCGTTCGATGATGCGGCGGATTGTTGCACCTTTCGGAAGCCATAAAGGAAGCCCCTGGCCTACCTTCTGTGAATTAGTAAATAAGTTAAGTTCCTTGCCAAGCTTGCGATGGTCACGTTCCTTTGCTTCTTCCAACAGTCTCAAGTGCTCCTTCAGGTCTTCCTTTTTGAAGAAAGCTGTACCGTAAATTCTTTGGAGCATCTTGTTGTCACTGTCACCGCGCCAGTAAGCACCGGCAATGCTCAACAATTTGAATTCCTTCAGTTTGCCAGTTGATGGGACGTGTACCCCACGGCAAAGGTCGACAAAGTCTCCCTGTTCATAAAGAGTGACCTTCTCATCCGCGGGAATCGCTTCAATCAATTCAAGCTTATAAGGGTCACCAAGCTCTTTGAAAAACTTGACAGCATCCTCACGGCTTACTTCTTTACGGACAATCTCAATGTTCTCATTGATGATTTTCTTCATTTCCTTTTCAATCTCTGGCAAATCTTCCGGAGATAAAGAATGTTCCATATCGATATCATAGTAGAAGCCGCCTTCAATTACCGGCCCTACTCCGAGGTTAACATCTTTATAAAGACGCTTGATTGCCTGTGCCATCAAGTGAGCTGAGCTGTGGCGCAGGATTTCTAGTGCTTCTGGATGGTCAGGAGTGACGATTTCGATTGCTGCGTCCTCCTCGATCGCTCTCTTGAGATCATACGGCTGTCCATTGACCATACCCGCAATGGCTTTCTTCTTTAGGCCCGGGCTGATCGAGCTGGCGATATCTTCAGTCGTTGTGCCTGCCGGAAACTCCTTCACTGCTCCATCTGGAAACGATATTTTTAACATGTCTGCCATTGGCTTTTCCTCCTTTTAAAATGTGGCGCAATTTTTGCGCAAAAAATAAAAAAACCCGTCCCTGAAACAGGGACGAGTTTGATCACACGTGGTTCCACCCAATTCCCACTCTAGCGCAAAGATCACGCAGGAATGGCTCTGGTTGCGGTAACGGCTTCTGCCGCCAGCCAATACTTGCCCTATGGGCGTTCACAGCTGGAGTTCAGAGGTGGTAAGCGTTTCTTTAGTGTTAGGAAGTTTTCAGCCAAGCCTTCCCTCTCTTGAAACCTTTCAAGAATGCCCATGTCCTCATCATTACATTCACTATTGATTTAGTATGTACGTAATTATAGTTTGTAATGTTTTGAAAATCAAGTGGGCTATTGTATATTTTCACGATCCTCTTTAAAAAAGTTTACTTTTTCATCATAAAAAGCGGAAACTGGGCTGACTTTTACACGTTCTTCAAAAAGATTGATGATCGTCCTCACTAATGGCTGATGGGAATCATCTGTGTATAAGTAAATGGTTTCAGGCGCAATTGACAGCAACGGCGCAATCGTCCCGGAGTCAACATAGACAGGATGGTTGACAAGCAGCTTACGGTCAATCGTTTTAAACAGCTCACTCCGTTTCATTTCTGTGAATTGCTGATTATAAAAGATCATATTCTCGTCAATCACCAGATATAAATGGGACATCTGCGGCTTCCTGCCCTCAAGGAAATCCCTCAGTGTATGCAGGAAAACCTGGTACTCCTGTTCCATTTTATACTCATCAATCGCAATCTCTACCCATTGGGAGAGCTGCTCAGTATAGGCCTTAAGCCTGAACATGACAAAGGAGTCAAAAGAGAATGAAACTCTTTCATTAATAATTTCATTAATCGAACTCTGGATCATGCCTTGTTCCCCGACACCGTCCATGAAAGGAGCCAGCTCTTTACGGTTGCCTTCTATGACGGAATAAATGATATCAAGAATTTGGTCCTGTTCTTCACTGTCATTATAATAATACGATTCTGCCAGGATGGCTCTAAGCCAGTCATCGCGTTTCACCTTTAAAATAAAATCATAAACACTTTTCTTGAGTACATGCAATTTCTCATTTTTATAAAACTCTTCTGGAATAAGCACTCTATTTCGATCTTCATTAAGAAGAATTGAATTCGTTTCCTGCCACGAAGCAAGCCTGGCGACTAAATGTTGATACAAATTCCAGGCATCCTGCTTTTTTTGGAAGATGATTTCAATCAACCATATCCCCCCTCTTAAATAATCCCTGATTATATATATGGGGGACTTGGACAATTTAGAAGTGTCCATATGGCCGATAACTGGTTATAAGTGCAAAAAATGTGCCGCAGCTTGATTAGCTGCGGCACATTTTTTATATTCTGCGATTCTTTCCTTCTACTTTCACCGGTTCGGCAAGATATTTAATCCGTTCCATAATTCTTGCTGCCTTCAATTGTTCTTCTTCTCCCCGCTGGCTGTGCGTCAAATGATGCTCGAGCCCTTTTAAGTCGAAATTGGAGGTAAAGAAGGTTGGAAGGTTCTCAAGCATACGGAACTGCAGGATCGTTCCGAGGATTTCATCCCTCGCCCAGCTGCTCATCGTTTCTGCTCCAATGTCATCGAGCATGAGTACATTAGCCTTCTTGATTGCTTCAAGCTTGTCATTGACAGTATGATCACCGATCGCATTTTTCATTTCTCTGAAAAATTCAGGTACATAGACAATCAATGAACTAATCTGTTTCTGTGCAAGTTCATTCGCGATTGCCCCAAGCAAATATGATTTACCTGTCCCGAACGGTCCATGAAGGAATAAACCCTTTTGCTTTCGGCCCGGTTCATAATTCTCAACAAAGTCTTTTGCCATCTTGATCGCCTTGAACCTTCCGGCGTCATCCAGCTCAATATCCCCGAAAGATGCCTTCAAGATTTCCTTTGGCACAAAAATACTATTGATCAGGCTTGCATTCTTTTGCTGCTCATCATGCATGACCTTCTTCTTGCACCGGTCATATTTTATGTCAATGAAATTGCCTTTTATGAAAAGCTCTGGCTCATATCCCTTAATCATGTTCTTGCAGCCCGCGAGACTCTCGCAAACTTCACAGCCTTTGCTCTGGTTTGAGAACTCATAAAGCTTCGACATACTGCCGTCGAGCATTTCCCTGGTGATATACTCTGCATTTTCATCGAGGAATTCCTTGATATGCGGATCCTGCATGACCTGCCTCTTGATAGCTTCATAGCGCTCCTGAAAATTCTGGTTATTCGCCAGCTTCTTCAATGTTTCATTAATGTTTTGCAAATAAATCACCTCCCAGATTTAAATTTCTTTAATTCTTCTTCAAGCTTTTTCTTTTCTATTTCAAAATCAGGATCCACATCTGCAGCATTTTTTTGCTGCTCAGGTTCACCGTCGGTCTTTTTACCAAACCAATCGGGCAAAACCTCTTTACGGACAGGCTTCCTTTTTCCAGATGATGAAGAAGGTGCTTTTTTCCCTTCTGCCCATTCAAGATACTGCCTGTGCTCGCTTTTAGCCAGCTGCATTGCATCCCTGACGGTCGATATTTTTTTCCTGGACCAGTGGCTGGCAATCTTTTCAATATAACCCTTTGCCAGCTTCATATCCGTTTTGAGCATAACATATTGAACTAAAACATTCACGACTCCCGGAAGCAGCTTTTGCTTGAACATCACCTCTTCGATGATCTGTAAGTCTGCCTTCGATGGTTCCGCTCCGCCAGACAGGTCAATCAAAAGCTGGCGTGGGGATGTTTTTTCGAAATAAAGCACCAATTCCTCTTCCTGTGTTTTCGGCTTCTCGATACCAGCTTTTTGCTGGAGAGGCTGGGTCCGGTCCAGCAGTGCCGGAAGCTGATCCTGGTGTTCAAACTGATACCAGTCACGAGCGGCCTTTCGAAGTTCCTCTATATCTATATCGTTATCTGTATTTACCGCACTCAAAACGATGTTCTTCATCTTCAGGGCATCAATACCATATAGGAAGGCAAGATTGCTGATTGCTTCCTTAACCTTGGATGTAAATGCTTTTTTAGGTATGAGTGATTCCTGCAGCCCTCCCAAAAGCAAATCAAAGTTGAACTCTGCAGGGTCAATCTGTATTTTGGAAGTTTCTCCTCTGCCGATAAAGGAATTCCCTTCCTCCACCTTAAGGTCGGCAGCTGAATCTTCATTATGCATTAGTGCCTGAGTCGGTACAGACAAGAACACATCCTGGAATGCCTTCGTAATCTCCTCATATCCGGTCTCTGATTCAGCAGTTTTATCGCTGAAAAATCGTTTAAGCCGCAAAAATTGGTTCTTGCCGACTTTTCGATACAAATAGACATTCAACATGCCATCTAGGAAAAATTGTTCAGGAGTCAAAGGCGGCTGCAGTTCATAAATAAATGAACGGCCTTCCTCGCTATTTTTCACATAGGTCTTCAACAACCCCATGCCTTCGAGCTTTTGGCGAGCCTGGTAAATATCCTTAAGGTTCATGTCCATGATTGTCATCAAGTTATGGTGTGTGACAGGCTGTGACCAAAGCCGGTTTTCTTCCAGCTCTGCCCATAAGGTCATATAAAGGCTTAAGCAAGCTGGCCCAATCAAAGGCTGGTACAAGAAAGTGAGCACCTTGCGATCGTAGTCATGCAATAAACCACCTGATGCAACAATATATTGGTCTACAGGCAAAGTCTCTTGCCAATGCTGAGCCATCCTATTCCCTCCATTCTGAATCAATAAGTACACTTCATGTTAAGGCTCTCTACCATCGAATTCAAACCTCTAGTGAAATTCTAAAAAAGCCTTAAAAAGAGCTGAAGTTCCCTTCAGCTCTTCAGGATTTTTCCAGGAGTCAACCGGACCCCAATTGTTATGACTGCTCTTTTTTCAACAACTCTTTCAATTCATCAATAAAGACATTGATATCCTTAAACTGTCGGTAAACTGACGCGAACCGGACATAGGCGACTTCATCAATCTTAGCCAGCCTGTCCATCACCATTTCTCCAACGGCATCGCTCTTTACTTCAGAAACTCCATGGCTTCGAAGTTCTTTTTCTACTTCGGAAACCAAATCCTCGAGTTCTTTCAAAGCGACAGGCCGCTTTTCACATGCTTTTATTAAACCGCGAAGGAGTTTTTCCCGATTGAACTCTTCACGAGTACCTTCTTTTTTCACGACAATCAAAGGAATTTCTTCAACCTTCTCGAAGGTGGTAAAGCGAAATCCGCAAGCTTCGCATTCGCGTCTGCGTCGAATTGATCGGCTATCGTCAACCGGTCTTGAATCAAGAACCCGGGTAGAGTTATTTTGGCAAGTTGGACATTTCATTTCGATCAGCTCCGAATATTTTGAAATATAGTATGAGCGAAGGACCATTCGCTTGTTCCACCAATACGTCCATAAGCATTATCCTAGTATTATCTTATAAAAAAGATGGTGATGGGACAAGAGGAACTATTGCTTTCCATACTTGCCTGAACCAATAAACGGGTGTGTGGAGTCCAGTTTCTCATAAATCTTCACCAGCTCCTGCTTCAAAGTCGGGTTGATGCCTGCCAGTGAAAACTTTTCAGTAGAGATATGTAGGTCGACTGCGGTCTCAAATGGTTTTGTAGTAATAACTGTGGCCGTTAAAAAAGCAGACATCTTCCCCTTTAATTCGGCTGATATTTCTCCATGTTCTTTTGAAACACTCGTTATCTTAAACAAAGGGTCAGCCTTCAGCAAGTCTTCGACCGTCTGGAACATCTGGTTAAAGTTCGTTTTATAATAACGGGTCTTCAGCTGCTCATCCCTATTATTTTCACTTGTTCCACTGAATTTTTCGTACCGTCCTGTTATGGATTTTAATAGTGACATCAAAAATCCTCCTGCAAGTTATTTCTATTATCATTCTACCGTATTTTACAGCAAAATAAAAAGAGGTGTATCGCTACACCTCTTGTGAATTTTCATATTTTCATTATAGAGCTTTAGCTTGTGCTTGCTTCACATGCACAGGACCCATGCCGCGTGGAATTTCGATATTCTCACGAGTTTGAGCGCCAAGAGCTTCTGCAATATAGTCAGCTGCAATGTTAGGATTCAGATCACCGCAAGTGTAAACATCGATGCTGGCGTATCCGTGTTCCGGGAAGCTGTGAATAGTTAAATGAGATTCAGAAATAATGACAACTCCACTTACACCCTGTGGCGCAAATTTGTGGAAAGCCACTTCGCGGATTTCAGCACCTGATTTCAATGCTGCTCCAACAAAAGTTTGTTCAATAAAATCCATATCATTCAATTTTTCAAAATCGCAACCCCAAAGTTCAGAAATTACATGACGACCCATTGTTTCCATATTCAATTTCCCCCTCTAACAATATTAGAATGAATTTCTTTGCTTCAATGGTATCTTAACTACCACGGGGGAAAGTTAGTCCAGAGAGGTCCTAACCCTTTAAGTAGCCAATTGGTACCGTTATTAAGAAGTTCACGATGACTAGTATACTTTGTTTATATTTTTTTTGCAACACATGGAAACAAATTTTTTTCATGATTTTTATGCTTCGATTTTTATAGTTTGGGAGATAGCTATTCTATAGGCTTTTAGGGGGGATCCAGCTATAAAAACTGTCGGGTTTTTTACCTGGGGATCGGCTGCAAAGTTATATGAAAATAAGGTATGTAATACAGACAAAACAAAAAGCTTGCCGGTAAGCAAGCTTTTTGTTTTATGAAAATTACCCTACTCTTACCGTTGCTGAATTGGAATTAAACATTGCCTGGGCAACATGCTTTGTCAGGTCTACAACCCGGCTTGAATATCCCCACTCATTGTCATACCATGCAAGAACCTTTACTTTGTTGGCACCGATGACCATTGTAGACAGGCCATCAATGATTGCAGAATGTTCATTGGTATTAAAGTCGATTGAAACAAGGGGATCTGTTGTGATATCAAGGACGCCCTTGAGCCTTCCTTTAGATGCTGAATAGAACGCGTCGTTTATTTCGTCCACGGTTACCTCACGCTTCAGGTCGACAACCAGGTCAACTAGTGAGACGTTTGGAGTCGGTACCCTTAGCGCCATACCATGCAGTTTTCCTTTAAGCTGTGGCAGCACAAGTGAAAGTGCCTTAGCTGCCCCAGTTGATGTTGGAATGATGGATTGCCCGCAAGAACGCGCCCTGCGCAAATCCTTGTGAGGGTTATCGATATTATTCTGGTCATTTGTATAAGCATGCACAGTGGTCATCAAACCATTTTCGATACCGAAAGTATCGTCCAGCACTTTCGCAACCGGTGCAAGGCAGTTTGTTGTGCAAGATGCATTCGAAATGATATCATGCACTTCAATATTTAATGCGCTTTCATTTACTCCCATCACGATAGTGATATCCTCATTAGTGCCTGGTGCTGTCAAAATGACCTTCTTTGCGCCAGCATCAAGATGAGGTGCAGCCTTTTCACGGGAATTGAACTTTCCAGTAGCTTCTATGACAATATCAATCTTCATGTCCTTCCATGGAAGCTCGGCAGGATTTCGGTTGCTTAATAGTTTAACTGTTTTTCCGTTGACAACAAGATGATCATCAGCCGGAATGACTTCTCCAGCAAATTGTCCATGAGTGGAATCATATTTTATTAAATGCGCCAGTGTTTCAGCTGGGTAGCTCGCATTAATCGCTACAACCTCAAGATTTTCTTCAAGAATGGCTCTTCTGAACACCATTCTTCCAATTCTCCCAAAACCGTTAATCGCAATTCTCGCCTTCATTGTACGGCCCCTTCCGAATTAGTGTTATACTTAATAACCCCTTTGCATGGTATTAGTATAACATATTAAATTTTATTTGTGATAAATAAATGCACACAATTAAAATTTAAAATAATTCTGATAATAATATTCATTTAGAGGTAAATTTAATGGCCCACCAGAAATGAGTCAGTTCATTTCAGAACAAAAGCGCAAACGACTCGTTCAGCCCCGACAAGCGCTGCCCGCCTATAACGCCACATCCTGTGGCTGGCGGGTCTGCACGTCCTGTGCCTCAGAGGGCCGACCGGTGAAGTCGTTCTTTGACTTCATTGGGCGGCTCGAAGCGACTCGAGGGGCTAGGCGCTGGAGCTGGATTATGAAAACCACAAGCATTTATCCACACCTAAATACATTTATAATTTTCTTTAAGAACAAAAAAAGAGCCTACTCGGCTCTTAAGATTTCCCATTTAATTAGTATTTCCATCAGTTGCTGCTTCGATTGCACGACGCTGCCGCTGTTATCAATTACTGCGTCTGCCAATCTGACTTTATCTTTCAGTGGCATTTGTGAATTGATCCTAGAAGATGCTTCTTCTTCTGAGAACCCGTTCCGCTTCATCAGTCTTTCCAACTGGGTTTGCTCATCCACATATACCACGATGATTTTTTCGACCAGTCCTGTCAGCTTGCTTTCAAACAATAGCGGAATATCCAGTACAACGGCTTTTTCATTCGCCTCTTCAGCTTTCGCTCTCTTCTCTGCCATCCGTTCCCTTACTGCTGGATGGACAATCGAATTTAACAGCAAGCGCTTTTCTTCATTGTTAAAGATGATTTCCCCCAACTTAGGGCGGTTTATCAAACCGTCATCTCCTAAAATTCCTTGGCCAAAATGGCTGACAATATCATTGTATGCTTTTTCTCCTGGCTCCACAGCAAGCCTGGCCTCGATATCTGCATCGATCACCGTGATGCCAATGTCAGTGAACATGGCTGATATCGTGCTTTTTCCGCTTGCTATACCTCCTGTCAATCCGATAACTAATGACATCCCATTTTATCCTTTCAAGGGGCTGTTAAATTTTCATCAACCCAATTATGATCAATAATATTCCCGGTACAAAAGAAAATCTTTGCATCCATCCGCTCTCCGAAAAATAACTTCCCATCCTCATCCCTGCATACACAAATAATGAACTCATGCAGGCAACTGTCAAGGCCAGATATCCTGGAGAGAATCCTAAAAACGCCGCCCCTACCCCTGCACCAAATGCATCAAGCGACAGGGCAAGCCCGAGCATGACAGCTTCAATTCCATTGATTGTACCTGAACGGTCAAAATCCGCTGTCATTGGTTTTTTCAGAATATTGATGACGATACCAAGCGATTTGATTTCTAGATTAAGGATTATTTTTTCGTGACAGAGCAATTCTGTTTTGTCTTCGCGGAAAAATTGGAACAGCACCCATCCGCCTAAAACGATCAAGACAGCGCCACCCAGTGTCTCTGCCATTCCTGGTGAAAAAAAGCTCTCAAGAAAATGCCCGATCATCATGGCTGCCATCAGGACGACAGCCGAACAAACGGCTATTACAGCAATCGATTTAATCGGGATCTTCATCTTCCGCAATCCATACGTTAATCCTACACTGAAACTGTCAAGACTGACAGCGAATGCAAGTAAAAGCAGCGAGATTGTTTGTGCCATAAACTGAGCTCCTTCCTGTCAATCGCTACGTTAGTATATGGAAGGAGCCCAGTTATGGTGAGAAAATCAACATGTCATTATTTTATTTAAGTTTCTGGCACGACGGGCAATAATGGGTACCACGTCCTCCTACAACGGTTTTCTCCAATGGAGTGCTGCAAACCTTGCAGGGTTCACCCTTGCGTCCATATGCATAAAGCTGAAGCTGGAACATGCCAATCTGTCCTTGTGAGTTCACATAGGAACGGATTGTGCTCCCACCTTTCTCGACAGCTTCAGACAGAGTGCTGACTATTTCCTTATAAAGCACTGCCTCCTCATCTGGAGTCAGGGAATTAGCAATTCTTTCGGGATGGATCTTTGCCCGGAAAAGTGCCTCATCAACATAGATATTTCCCAGGCCAACAAGGATTTTTTGGTCAAGCAGTGCCGGCTTAATTTTTCTATTGGTTTTTTTTAGTTTTTCAGACAGCCATTCCACTGAAAAATCTTCTGAAAAAGGTTCCGGACCTAAATCGGCAAGAGGCTGCGTTTCAAACTCTTTCCCTTTTTCATAAAGGTGCATCGTGCCGAATTTCCTGACATCCTTGTAGCGCAATTCTGTGCCATCGGTAAAATGGAAAATGACATGCGTATGCTTATCCACAGGTTCATCCGTATTGAACACACCATATTTCCCTTCCATCCTTAAGTGGGAAACGAGCGCGAAATATTCCGTGTAAAGGATCAGGAATTTCCCCCTCCGGCCAACATTTTTTATCGTCTGACCTTTCAATGCATCGTTGAACTGCTCGACCTCATTTGGAAGCTTAATCATTTTTGGCCAAAAAACAGAGACTTCTTTAATTTTTTTGCCTATTGTCAGAACCTCTAATGTCCGTCTGACGGTTTCGACCTCTGGTAGTTCAGGCATTTTATCCCGCCTTTCTCTGTAAAAACCATGTTGCAAATGCTATTTTGCGTCATACCACGTCGGGCCATATGAGAAGTCCACCTTTAACGGCACCTTTAATTCAATGGCATTTTCCATGACTTCTGGCACGATCTTTTTCAATAACTCAATTTCATCCTCAGGTGCTTCAAAAATCAATTCATCATGTACCTGAAGCAGCAATCTTGTCTTTATGCCCTCTTCGCGCAGTCTCTCTGCCATATCAATCATTGCCTTCTTGATAATATCTGCGGCACTGCCCTGGATCGGAGTATTCATAGCCGTCCGTTCCGCAAAACTCCTTAGGTTGAAGTTTCGTGCCGTAATTTCCGGAATGTATCTGCGGCGATGCAATAATGTCTGGACATAGCCCTTCGCTTTGGCATCCTGAACGATTTCATCCATATATTCTTTAACACCAGGATAGCTTTCAAGGTATCGATCAATAAATTCGCCAGCTTCCTTCCTTGTAATGTTCAGGCTCTGGGACAATCCATAATCGCTGATTCCGTAGACAATCCCGAAGTTGACTGCTTTTGCATGTCGGCGCATATTGGAGGTGACTTCATCTTTCCCTACATTAAATACTTCCATTGCCGTCTTGGTATGGATATCCATGTCATTCTGGAAAGCATCAATCAGTTTCTCATCGCCGGCAATATGGGCGAGGACACGAAGTTCAATTTGCGAATAGTCCGCCGCAAAGATCACCCAGCCTTTTTCGGATGGAACAAATGCCTGCCTGATCTTCCGCCCTTCTTCAAGCCTGATTGGTATGTTCTGCAGGTTCGGATCCGTCGAACTCAATCTTCCAGTTGCTGTTAAAGCCTGGTTGAATCTTGTATGCACTTTTTCTGTTTCTTTATTGACGACCTTTTGCAAGCCTTCAATATATGTTGATTGTAATTTTCCTAGCTGGCGATAGTTAAGAATTTCTTCAATGATTTTATGTTTCGGTGCCAATTTTTCAAGGACATCCGCTGAGGTAGAATAGCCTGTTTTCGTCTTTTTCACAGCCGGCAGTCCCAGTTTTTCAAAAAGGATGACACCTAATTGTTTAGGAGAATTGATATTGAACTGTTCTCCTGCCATTTCAAAAATTCTGGTTTCGATATCGGCTAGACGGCCTTTGATTTCTTCACCCATATTATCCAGACGATTCATATCAAGCTTAACACCCTGATATTCCATATCGGCAAGCACCAATGATAGCGGCATTTCAAGGCTTCTGAACAGATCATATTGGTCATTGTCCCATAGCTCCTGCTCAAGCTTATCTTTTAATGACACAAGTACATCTGCCTTGCGGACCAGATGCTCTCCAAGGATACGCTCCTCAGGTATTTTACGTTTAGCACCTTTTCCATAGACAGCTGTGTCAGCCTGCACGCTCATAAATCCGTGCTGCCTTGCAATGGCAGACAGGTCATCTGGCGACTCCGAAGGATTGATGATATAGGATGCAAGTGACACATCGAAGTCGGCACCCTTTAAATGGATCCCGTGGTGGCGCAACGAAACCTCAGAACGTTTCGCATCATAAACTGTTTTTTTGCTGGACTCATCCTCGGCCCATTTCTTGAACTCTTCAGATTCCAGGGCTATTTTTACAGGCAGATAGAAGCTGCCGTTTTCATTGACTACTCCAAAGCCGATAATATCTGCATAATGATAGTTATCCTCTAGAACTTCGACATAAAAGCCATTGTCTTTGGCAAAAATATCTTTCTCAATCTGATCCAGCTGTTTGAACTCTATGTCTTCAAGCTCCACATCCTCTGTTTCCGCAACTGCTCCCAGCTTGTCCAGAAGGGAATTGAATCCGAGCTCTTTGAACATTTTCACGAGCTTTTCGTTCTCTGCTCCTTCATACTCAAGCTCACTCAACTCGACTCCCACTGGTGCTTCCCGCGTGATGGTTGCGAGTTCCTTGCTCATGACGGCCTGGTCTTTGAATTCCTCCAGCTTTTCCTTGAGCTTATTCCCGCTGACTTGATCAATGGAATCCAAAAGATTTTCAAGTGTGCCATATTCCTTCAACAGCTTGATTGCTGTTTTTTCCCCTACGCCAGGAACTCCCGGAATATTATCAGATGCATCCCCCATAAGACCCTTCATATCAATGATTTGTTCCGCAGTGAGACCATATTTCTCCTTGATGTGCTCAGGTGTATATTCCTCAATATCAGTGATTCCTTTTCTCGTGATATTGACTGTCGTTTTGTCAGAACTTAATTGCGTTAAGTCCTTATCCCCTGAAATGACCTTTGTTTCAAAGCCTTCTTTTTCAGCCAGCAAGCTTAATGTACCGATAATGTCATCGGCTTCATAGTTCTCCAGCTCATATTGCGGGATGCCATAAGCCGTCAGCAGCTCACGGATAAACGGAAACTGCTCAGAAAGCTCTGGCGGTGTTTTTTGCCTTCCACCCTTGTATTCACTGAAGGTTTTATGCCTGAAGGTCGTTTTTCCGGCATCAAACGCAACAAGGATATGGGTAGGCTTTTCATCCTCGAGAATTTTCATAAGCATCATCGTAAAACCATAAACCGCATTCGTATGTATTCCTTTTTCATTATTCAACAGCGGCAGCGCGAAAAATGCACGGTAAGCAATACTGTTTCCATCTATCAACACAAGCTTTTTAGACATGTCATTCCTCCTCTATTTTAAATTAGGCTCTGTTTACCACGGCTGTTGATTTTCGTTCCAGGCGCTTCGCTTTCCGCGGGGAAGAATTAAGAAAAAGCCCAACTGCCGGCTTTTTCAAAAATCAAATTCTTCCTTGCAGTCCGGGAGCCTCCTCGGCGCTTTCAGCGCCTGCGGGGTCTCCCGAAGACTTGCTAATCCCCCAGGACATTGATTAGCTTCCTCGAAACTACCCACGCACGATGAAAATGCGTTAGCATTTTCGGAGGAGTCTTCGCGCCTTCCACTGCAATCAACAGGAGTAAAAACTTCATTGGCGTTAACAGAGCCTAAAAGAAAATCTCGTTTCTTGCAAATTTTCGGTTGCATGATTTTATATAAAAAAAAGACCGTTAGATTCCTTCCTATTTTATCATGAGAGATGATAGAAAGAAAAATAACGGCCTTAGGCTGCTTCTTTGTTAATGTAATCAAAATGATAAATGATTTGCTTTAAATAAATAGTTATTCTTAATCTAGCTCCAGCGCCTAGCCCCTCGAGACGCTTCGAGCCTGCCAATGAAGTCAAAGAACGACTTCACTGGCAGGCTCTCCACCGCTTGTCGGGGCTGAACAAGGCGCTTATGCTTTTTGTTTTTAATTTGTATAACCCATCAGCATTCTTGCGTACGGTGAATCAGATGGGAGGACAATGACGGTTTCACCGTTGATTGTCTTTTTATAAGATTCCAGTGTGCGGAACATAGAATAGAATTCCGGGTCCTTGGAGAACGTTTGGTTGTATACTTTAGCAGCTTCCCCTTCTCCTTCGCCTCGGATGGTTTCAGCGTCTGCTGACGCCTTTGCGAGAAGCTCTTTCACTTCCCTGTCGGTCTGTGCGATGACTCTATTTTTCTGGGCATCACCCATGGAAAGGTATTCCTGCGCCTTAGACTCACGCTCAGAGATCATTCTCGTAAAAACAGACAATTCATTTTCTTCCGGCAGGTCGGTCCTCTTCATGCGAACATCTGTCACAACGACTCCATAATTACCGCCAGCGAGCAGCTCATTGACTTTTTCAGTCACCCTGTCATTCAATGAACCACGAGATGACTTTTCATCGTTGATGATTTCATCATAGTCCAGCTTACCAAGCTCAGAACGGACAATCGAATAAATGAATTCCTCCATTCTTGATTCTGCACCTTCTAACGTTCTTGCATTGGAAATCATCTTCTTAGGATCTTCGATTCGCCAGATCGCATAGTTGTCGATCAGCATTCTCTTCTTATCCTTCGTGTTGATTTCCGCCTGGGAAACATCATATGTCATCTGGTATTTAGGAAGAGTTGTGACACTTTGGATAAACGGAACCTTGTAATTTAAACCAGGTTCATCGATAATCTTGACAACCTCTCCAAATTGCCTTACCACTTTATACTCCCCTTGTTTCACGATGAAAACATTAGTAAAAATGAAGACAAGCAGTGCAATAAGGATGACTAAGAGGATTCCAACTTTGGTATATTTTTTCCAGGATCCACCGCCGCGTTCATTTATATCAATCACGTTTTGATCAGCCATTATTCTTTTCACTGCCTTCCTTCTCTGACTTAGGTACTGCTTTATCTGCTTCAAGCGGGCGAATCGGGAAATACTTCATTGTATTGCCATCATCATTCATGATGTAAATCTCTGTTCCCGGCAAGACTTGCTCAAGCGTTTCCAAAATCAAACGCTGTCTTGTGATATCCGGATTGGTTTTGTATTCAACAAGCAGCTTGTTGAATACCGCCACATCACCTCTGGCCCGTTCGATCCTCGCGGCTTTTTCACCTTCCGCTCTTGAAATTAACGCATCCTTTTCCCCCTGGGCTTCGTTCAACTTCTGGTTGCGGTATTTCTTTGCCTCATTTATTTTCGTGTTCATTGTTTCACGGGCATCCGTAACATTGGTAAAAGCCTTGCGGACTTCTTCATTAGGCAATTCAACATCCTGCAGTTTTACACCAAGGACAGATACACCTATATCGTACTTTTCAATCAAAGAAGACAATAAGTCTCGGACTTCTGCTTCGATTTCTGCTTTCCCAGATGTCAGGGCCTCATCAATTTCGGAGCTTCCGATAATACTCCTTACAGACGCTGAAGTTGCATCATATAAAATTTCTCTCGGATTATCAGCATTAAATAAATATTTTTCAGGATCGGTTATTTTCCATTGAACAACCAGGTCAGCAAGGACGATGTTTTCATCACCTGTAATCATTTTAGTTTCATCAGGAAATTCCTGGATTTCTCCATTCTTTTCCTCGTAACCAAACTGCAGGCTGAATGTTTCCTTTGATAATTTCTCGACACTCTGGATTGGCCAAGGCAGCTTAAAGTGCAAGCCCGGTTCGCTAATCCCTTCCTCCACTTTTCCAAACGTCAAGATGACCGCCTGCTCAGATTCATCGACTGTATACCACGTCGTGAAAGCCGAAAGACCCAAAATAATGGCTAAGACGACAATACCGCTCGTAACGTAGATCTTTTTTAAGCTTACCATTTTATCCCCCTCTTCCTATGCTTTTGTCTATGTTTGTTTTTACGTTTATAAACAGCAAAAGTTTCAAAAGAATGATAATTGTGATACAGAATTGTTTCAATGAAATATGAAAAAAGCACTAGCGGGGTCAGCTTGTGCTTTTTTCTAGCTCCTTGGATGAAGGGGTTTTCACTAATGATTGTAGCAAGGCAGTGTTAAGGAAAAATAAACCTTTTGTTAAGTGAATGTAAATTGGGTGATTTTTTTAAAATCATACTGTCATTTTAATACCAGCAGCTAAGAATTCCGCGGAAACAAGAACAAAGCCCAATTCTGTTATGAATTGGACTTGCTGATTAGTTATTGTACCCATTTGGTTAGTTTTCCCTATTGAGGCAGCTTTTTAAAGAGCTTAATCGTAAAAGTTGTCCCTTTGCCTATCTGGCTGTCAACTTCGATATGTCCTTTATGTGCTTCAACAATGTGTTTGACGATGGCGAGGCCTAGACCTGTTCCGCCAGAGTTTCGGCTTCTTGCCCTGTCCACCCGATAAAATCGTTCAAAGATCCTCGTTATTTCGCTCTTCTCGATCCCTATACCGGAGTCCTTGACTACAACCGAAACGGACTCTTCCTGGTCAGTTAGAGAAATCTCTACACTTCCTCCATTTGGCGTGTAGGTGATTGCATTGCTGACAAGGTTGATCAGCACCTGCTTGAGCCTGTCTGGATCTCCTTCAATGATCGTCTCTTCGCCTGGCTGAATGAGCTTCAGCATAATATCCTTTTGTGCTGCTTTTCTTTTTAGTATCTCAATAACTTCATTTGCTTCTTTTACGAGATCAACTTTCCCTATAGTCAGCCGGAAACCATGCTGCTCAATCTTCGAAAGGTCGAGCAATTCCTGGATCAATACCTGTAGGCGGTCACTTTCCTTTAAAATGATTTCGAGGAAAGCTTCAAGCGTTGCGCTATCATGCATCGCACCATCCAGCAGAGTTTCCGAAAAACCCTTAATCGAGGTAATTGGTGTCTTAAGTTCATGCGAGACATTTGCAACAAAGTCTTTCCTCATCTGTTCCAGTTTCTTCAGTTCGGTAATATCATGGAAAACGAGAAGGATTCCCTTCCAGACATTGTTTGTCCCGATAATCGGCACTCCATAAACTTCGAAATGGCGTCGTTCAATTTCCAATGGCAAAACAACTTGCTTCCGTACTTTTTGTTCTGTCATGAATATCTCTTCGACCATCCGGGTAATTTCTTCATGGTCAATTACTTCATAGTAAAGTTTGTAGAGGTACTCAGAAGCCTCGACATTAAAAATTTCCTTGTAAGGCTTATTAATCAAGTTGATAAAGCCCCTGCTGTCGATCAGAATCAAACCGCTGCCCATATTTTCAATCAGCGTGGTCAATCTGTCTTGCTGGGATTCTTTAAGCTTCATCAGTTCCTGAAGGTTTCTGGCAAGGATATTGATAGACGAACTCAGCATGCCTGTTTCATCAATATGATCCTCATATGTCCTGGCCCGATAATTCCCTTTTGCCAGCTCGATCGCGACGTTTGTGGCAGACTCGATCGGTTTTGTATAGCGGTTGGTGATCCTTGTACCGAGAAGGATGATGACCATTAATGCCATGCCAAGGCTAACGGTTAGAATCCACCAAATTTGACGGTAAGCTTTCTGCAGCTCATCAATCTTTGTTGTTAAAAAAACATAGCCTTCCTTTTCGCCATCATGAATGAGCGGTCTCCAATAATAATGCAGGTCATAACCTCCGCCTACTTCAAGGTCACTCTGCTTTTCAGGGGTCCCCTCAACGATGTCGCCAATAATATCCCTGTGCCTGTTGATTTTCGTGCTTGATAGTTCACCTGTGTCATAGTGGATGTCTCCCTCAAGATCAACGATGGTGATCCTTGCGTTAAGCAGGTCGCTCATCCGCGAAATTTCTTCAGTATCAAGCGATGCGAGTCCTCCATTTTGTTCGATATTGGAGGTTAAAAGATTCATTTCAATTTTCAGCCGTTCATTGAATGAATTAATAAAGTAATTCTTGAATAATTGCCCTAAAAGCAGGCCCAAGCCTACCAACACGATGATGATCAGGGTAATGAGGGCAAACAAGAGACGTGTCCGGTACTTTGTCATTCTCCCTTTGGTTCCTCCAGCTTATATCCCAGGCCTCGTATGGTTTTGATATAGGATGGCTTTTTCGTATTCAGCTCTATTTTTTCCCGTAAGTGGCTTATATGTACATCTACAATTCTTGTATCTCCCGCAAAGTCATAATTCCACACAGCGCTGAGCAGCTGATCACGAGTCAGCACCCTGCCTTTATTCTTTGCCAGGTAAAGGAGCAGTTCGAATTCTTTCGGAGTCAATTCAAGCAAGTTTTCCATAAAATAAGCTTCATAGAAATCCGGGATGATTTTAACATCACCAATCTTGATTTGCCCCTCATCCTCAGGTTTTTCCTCTACTATTTCTGGCTGGGTCTGCGTCCTTCTTAGTATGGCTTTTACCCTTGCTACGACCTCACGCGGACTGAACGGCTTAGTCATGTAATCATCAGCGCCCAATTCCAGACCTAGCACTTTGTCAAATTCATCATCTTTCGCCGTCAGCATCAGAATCGGCACATTGATTTTCTGCTGCCTGAGCTGCTTGCATACTTCCATGCCATCGAGCTTAGGAAGCATCAAATCCAAAATCATCAAATCCGGTCTTTCATCAGCAGCAAGGCGGATCCCTTCCTCGCCGTCCATTCCAGTTACCACTGAATAGCCAGCCTGTTCGAGATTATACTTCAGCAGTGTCACAATAGACTGTTCATCATCCACAACCAAGACCTTCTTGTTCATATAAGCCTCCAAAAAAGTTATTACCCCTGTTTCATCCAGGCTCTCTTCTCAAACTTTGCTGCTGTTGAATACAAAATTGGATTTAGCAACCAATGTTATTCAACAAATTAAAGCTTATTATGAGAAAGGAGCTCTCACACCTAATACCGACCTGCAAATTGGCTTTTCATGATGTTAAAATTTTAACATCAGTCTTAAAAAGACAGCCTTCATCCAGGCTCTTTTCTCAATCTTTGTTGCTAGTGACTACAAAATTTGATTGAATCACCAAAGTTTCTCTACAAATTAAAAGCTTATCATGAGAAAAGAGCTTACAAACTTAATACCGACCTACAAACTTCCTTTTGATCACGTTAAAATCGGCTTTAGGATTTTAACATCAGTCTTACGAAGACAACCTTCATCCAATAGCTCTATTTACATTATAATATCAACCCAACTGATAAAATCAAATTATAAACAAAAAGGGATGCACAATTATTGTACATCCCGAACAAACTTAAAAGTTTTCTAATGCTTTTCCTTCCATACGCTGGACTGGATATGGAGGACAGACGAGCAGAAGCCCCTTTACAACTGTCTCATCTTCTTCATTTTTTCCTGTAACCGAAATTTCAACATTATGCTTACTCCTGATCACCTCGGTTACTTCAAAGAAGAATTGGACTGTACCATAATGGTATACAGGCTTCACATACTCAATATCCTGCTTCAGAATATGGCTCCCTGGTCCTGGGAGATATTTTGAAACAGCTGAAGTGATGATCCCATTCAGCATAATTGCCGGAACAATTGGTTTTTCATAAGGCGTCTGTGAGGCGTAATCATGCTGGATATACAAAGGATTGGCATCATTCGTCAATCCCAAATATAAGAGAAGATCTTTATCTTCGATTTTTTCTGTTAATGTTAATTTTTCTCCGACAGTGATTTCTTCTATTTTCCTGCCAAGCTTACGTTTTCTTCCAAGCAGCATAGCATTTACCCCTTTGCAATAGAAGTTCAGGAATGTCCATTCCTATCTCTTGTCCCAAATTCATATACTTTATAATTTTTGCAAAAAAATCGGGGAATATTCCCCGATTCTTTTTTTACTAATAATATGCTAACGATTAAGCAAGTACAGCCATAACGTTGCGGACTGCTTCTGCAGACTTATCAAGTGCTGCTTTTTCTTCTGAAGTCAGTTCAAGCTCGATTACTTTCTCGATACCGCCAGCGCCAAGGATTGTCGGCACTCCAAGGTAAATTCCTTCGTAACCATACTCTCCTTCTAGATATGCAATAGAAGGCAATACGCGTCGCTGATCCTTCAAGATAGCTTCACACATTTCAACCAGGGAAGCTGCCGGCGCATAGTAAGCGCTGCCATTCCCAAGAAGGTTAACGATTTCGCCGCCGCCTTTGCGAGTGCGTTCGACGATGGCATCAAGGCGTTCTTTTGGAATTAGTGTTTCGAGAGGAATGCCCCCTGCATATGAATAACGCACAAGTGGAACCATGTCATCGCCATGGCCACCAAGAACGAAACCAGTAACGTCTTTAACAGACAGGTTTAATTCCTGAGCCACGAATGTACGGAAACGAGCTGTGTCCAATACGCCCGATTGACCGATTACGCGATTCTTAGGAAAGCCAGACTCTTTGAAAATAGTATAAGTCATCGCATCAACCGGATTCGTCAATACAACGATGAAACTATCAGGAGAGTGCTTGGCGATTTCCTGGGCTACACTTTTCATGATTTTTTGGTTCGTCTGGACAAGGTCATCACGGCTCATGCCAGGTTTGCGCGCAATACCAGCAGTTACAACAACGATGTCTGAGTCTTTCGTATCTTCATAGCTGGAAGTACCGGTAATGTTCGCGTCGAAACCTTGCACCGGGCTCGCTTCAAGCATATCAAGCGCTTTACCCTTTGTAGGGTTCTCCATTTGCGGGATATCGACTAATACTACATCCCCAAGTTCCTTCTGTGCTAGCAAGAATGCTGTTGTTGCTCCTGTGAATCCTCCACCAATGACTGAAATCTTTTTGCGTTTCAATGACATAAGGCTTCCTCCTCAGAACGAATATATTTTTAAAAAGGCTCTTTTCTCAAACTTTGCTGCTATATCTACTAAATAGGATGGAATTACCTATGTTTCTACAAAAAATCAACCCTTATGAAGAGAAAAGAGCTTGCAAACTTAGTACCGACATACAAAATGGATTTTATCACGTTAAAATCGGCTTTAGGATTTTAACAACCATCTTTACGAGAACAACCTTTAAAAATATATGTTATTTATGTAAAGGCTATCCTTAAAAAGGATAGCCTTCCGCACTTTTTTAGCCCATGTTCTTGATCAGTTCATCACCGAACTCAGAAGTCTTAACTTCTGTAGCGCCATCCATCAAACGTGCAAAGTCATATGTTACAACCTTTGAAGCGATTGATTTTTCCATTGACTTGACAATCAAGTTAGCTGCTTCAGTCCAGCCAAGGTGCTCAAGCATAAGAACGCCTGAAAGGATAACTGAAGATGGGTTAACTTTATCCAAACCAGCATATTTCGGAGCAGTTCCATGAGTTGCTTCGAAAATAGCGTGGCCAGTTTCATAGTTGATGTTTGCTCCAGGAGCGATACCGATACCGCCTACCTGTGCTGCAAGTGCATCAGAAATGTAGTCTCCGTTCAGGTTCATTGTTGCAACAACATCGAACTCTTTCGGACGTGTAAGAATCTGCTGAAGGAAGATATCTGCGATCGCATCTTTAACGATGATTTTGCCAGCTGCCTCAGCGTCAGATTGAGCTTTATTTGCTGCATCTGTACCTTGTTCATCTTTAATCTTGTCATACTGAGCCCAAGTGAATACCTTATCACCGAATTCCTTTTCAGCAAGTTCATAACCCCAGTTTTTGAACGCGCCTTCTGTGAATTTCATGATATTGCCTTTATGTACAAGCGTTAATGATTTACGGCCTTCTGTGATGGCGTAATTGATCGCTGAACGTACAAGGCGCTCTGTTCCTTCTTTGGAAACAGGCTTGATACCGATACCTGAAGTTTCAGGGAAACGGATTTTATTTACACCCATTTCGTTTTGCAGGAATCCAATAAGCTTTTTGACTTCGTCAGATCCGCTTGCATACTCGATACCAGCATAGATATCTTCAGTGTTTTCACGGAAAATAACCATGTCAGTGTCCTGTGGACGCTTTACAGGAGAAGGAACACCTTCAAACCAGCGAACTGGGCGCAGGCAGACGAATAGGTCAAGTTCTTGACGCAATGCTACGTTAAGAGAGCGGATTCCGCCACCGATTGGTGTTGTTAAAGGCCCTTTAATCGCGATTAAGTATTCATTGATTAATTCTAAAGTTTCGCTTGGAAGCCACTCACCAGTTTGGTTGAATGCCTTTTCTCCAGCAAGAACTTCTTTCCAGACAATCTTTTTCTCACCCTTGTATGCTTTTTCAACTGCTGCATCAAGAACGCGGACAGAAGCTGCCCAGATGTCAGGACCTGTACCGTCACCTTCGATAAAAGGAACGATTGGATTGTTTGGTACGTTTAAAACTCCATCTTTTACTGTGATTTTTTCACCTTGCATATTATTCTCTCCCTCCAAAATCCTACTTCATTTACAGATTCAAAGGTTAGCAGGCGAGATTGCCACTAACCTTTTTTAGAAGCTGATTATCCATCAATTTATAAAAATTCGGTTGGAAATCAGCTTCCTTCACTCTCCTATTAGAACAATTTTTCACTAAAAAGTAAAATATTGCTCCTTTATCTCTAATAATTATCTCATTTCGATGGCAACATATTCCTGCTTGCCAGGACCTGTATAATCAGCACGAGGGCGGATCAGGCGGTTGTTGTCATACTGCTCAAGGATATGCGCAAGCCATCCGGATACACGGCTTACAGCAAAAATTGGCGTGAACAGGTCATGGTCGATGCCAAGGCTGTGGTATACAGATGCTGAGTAGAAGTCAACATTTGGCGGAAGGTTCTTTTCGCCTGTAACGATTTCTTCAATCTTAGTGGACATTTCGTACCAGTGAGGTTCACCAGTCAGTCCAGTCAGCCTCTTGGACATTTCTCTCAGATGCTTCGCACGCGGGTCTCCCTGGCGGTATACACGGTGTCCAAAGCCCATGATCTTCTCTTTGTTCGCAAGCTTTCCGCGGATTGCCGGCTCAACATTTTCAAGAGTGCCGATTTCAGTCAGCATTTTCATAACTGCTTCATTTGCTCCCCCATGAAGAGGGCCTTTCAATGCACCGATCGCAGCTGTAACACCAGAATACACATCAGATAGTGTTGCAACGCAGACACGCGCTGTGAATGTTGAAGCGTTCAGCTCATGGTCAGCATGAAGCACTAGCGCCTTGTTCATAGCTTCTACTGCTATTTCATCTGGCTCTTCTCCAGTCAGCATATAAAGGAAGTTTGCCGCGAAGTTAAGGTCTTCTCTTGGCGCGATTGGCTCAAGACCTTTCCTTACTCTCGCGAAAGCCGTAACGATAGCTGGCATCTTAGCCTGGAGGCGGATCGCTTTGCGGTAATTCGCTTCTTTTTCCATTACATCTGATTCATCATCATATAATCCTAAAAGAGATACAGCCGAGCGAACGGCAGCCATCGGATGGACTTTATCAATCGGGTACATCTTGAAATGCTCAAGAACTTCTTTTGGCAAAGCCGCATTCTCTGCAAGCTGCTTTTTCAATTCTTCCAATTCTGCTGCTGTTGGAAGCTTGCGGTGCCATAATAAGTAAATCACTTCTTCGAAACTAGCATTTTCAGCTAGATCATCAATGTCATAGCCTACATAAGTCAGCGTGTCATCGATAATAGAGCTGATAGAAGATGTTGTTGCCACTACCCCTTCAAGACCACGTGTTACTGTCATACTCAATCTCTCCTTTGTAGTTAATTTCCCCATATCCCATTTTGTCTGTATGTTGAATTGCTGATAAAAACAACGATATCAGAAAAAAAGAATTTTCTGACACTTTATGTGCAAAGCCGGACCATACACCGGCGACAGACCGATACAGCCGATATACCCTAAACACATGGGTACCGAGCGCTTGCTCAGGCAACCGGCAAAAAGAAAATGCTTACATTTTATTAAATTTAAAAACCGTGGATACCTTCTCCATCCCCAGGCCTATGTAAGGGAATGGAAGCAGTTACAAGTCCTATTATAAACAATTATCTGACATTTGTGAATGAAAACAACTTAAATCAATATAAAATATTATTTTACAAAAAGGCTATTTAAATAATTCAAAGATTTTCATAGCCGCAAATGCGATACCGGCACCAATCAAAGGACCAACTGCTACTCCTTTGAATAATGATACGGCCAGAATTGTTCCCAGGACCAGAGCCGTCGTTATATGGGGATCTTCGGCCAGCAAGGTAACTCCGCCTTTTGCAAGCAGAGCAACTGCCATCCCGGATATCAATGCTATCCATGCATAGGGTGACTTGAAAGCACCACCTAAATCTTTAAAGCCAATATCACCGCTGGCAATGGGCGCCAGAACAGCAATAGTAATAACCGTTACACCCCAGTTAATACCCTTACCCTGGAGCAGAGAAAATGTTTTGGCTTCAACACCCGCAATCTTCATCACAAGCAGGACCAGGACCGCAATAATTAACGATTGGTTTTTCGCAAGAAAAGCAATTGCCAATAAAGTTAGTAAAAAAAGCATAGGCTCAAGCATAAAATTGTCATCCTTCCACGGTTAAAACTATTGTAACATAATTAAAAATATTACACCAAACAGGTAGGATTAACAGTTGTTGCACCTACTGATTATACGCTTTAGCTGCTTGTTTACATGCACAATTCCACAAATGAATATACTGCTTTGAACAATTTACATCATTTTATTTGGACAGCCTTTTTGCGAATTCTCCTTTCAAAGATTACGCCGGACGCAAATAGGTATGTGGATTTCAAAAAAGCCATTCTCTTAGATATTTTATATTTTAAAGGATTTTTTAAAATTAAATCGAATCTTTTAAAATTATAAGCCGTATATTTTAGGAAACTTTCAGGACTGGCATCAAGCTTTTAAGATATACAAACAGTATTGGCATCCAGTTGGCCATTCCAAAAGGAGGAACCTGTTTGAATCTAGTATATCTACATAGGACATTGCGTTTTATTTTCGTAATTGGTATCGTTGTGGCCGGCGCACTTGCACTTTTTTTCGTATCCAAAGTAACTTACCCATTCATCATCGGCTTCCTGATTGCTTTTATGATGAATCCGCTAGTAAACTTTTTCCAGACACGTGCAAAAATGCCCAGGTCTCTGGCGGTACTCATATCCCTTGTGTTAATCATGTTGGTGTTCGCAGGGCTGATTACATTGCTTGTTGTCGAGATCGCCTCAGGGGCTGAGTATTTAGCGAAAGTAGTTCCTGACCATCTGGTTACTTTGATCGATTATATTGAACATTTATTTGCTGCTCAACTAATTCCTCTTTACAATCAGCTGACAGGTATGTTCCAAAGCCTTGAATCGGGGCAGCAGGATACCATAATGGATAATATCCAAAACGTCGGCGCCACCATCGGGACAACGACAGGAAATTTTATCAAGGACTTTTTCGAAAAAATCCCTAACATCCTGTCCTGGTTTCCGAATGCAGCAACCGTCCTTATTTTCTCATTATTAGGGACTTTCTTCATAAGCAAAGACTGGTATAGATTATCGGCAATGGGTACCAGGTTTTTGCCTAATCGCGCAAGGACGAGCAGCAAGACTGTTTTTGATGATTTAAAAAAGGCATTATTCGGTTTTGTCAGAGCACAGGCTACACTGGTGTCGATCACTACCGTCATTATCCTGATTGGTTTGCTGATCCTTCGTGTCGATTATGCCATCACGATTGCCCTGGTTACCGGTATCGTTGATATCATTCCATATCTCGGAACGGGGGCTGTCTTTGTCCCTTGGATCATCTATGAGGCGATTGCCGGAGAGATGAGTACTGCCATCGGGTTAGGTGTCTTGTATGTTGTTGTATTGGTCCAAAGGCAGATCATGGAGCCAAAAATACTCTCATCAAGTATCGGGCTTGACCCGCTTGCAACCCTGATCGCTCTGTTCGTCGGCTTCAAGACCATCGGCTTCATCGGGCTGATTGTCGGTCCAGTCATCCTGGTGATTATCAATACACTGCAGCGCGCGAATGTGTTCCGGGATATTTGGACATTCGTTAAAGGCAAAGATGAATTGATTATAAAATAGGATAGGATCCACGCTTATGAAAAAACGCCAACCTCACAGCAGGTTGGCGTTTTCTATTTATCCAGCTTCAGCGCTTGCACTTTTCTATGTTAACGAATGACTCTGATCGTACCTTTATCAATCCAGTTACGGAATAATCTGAGCATTAATGCTTTAAAAAACTTCCTGGTCGGTGGTGCCAGAAGCAAAAATCCAAGAGTGTCAGTAATGAAGCCTGGTGTCAGGAGAAGAGTACCGCCGACTAGGATGCTGACTCCATCTAGGATGACATCGCCTGGCATCATGCCTCTGCTTAACTGGTCCTGAGTTCTTCTTATCGTTTCCAATCCCTGCTGCTTCGCTAAAAATGCCCCCAGGAAACCTGTAAGGATGATGAGAAGAATCGTCGGCCAAATTCCAATCGTTTGACCAGAAAGAAGCAGGAGCGCAATCTCAGCAGCCGGAACAATAACTAGTAACAAAAAAATATATTTCATTCTCCACCTCAATGTTTTGGAATAGCTTGTCCTTCTATTATACGTGGCGAGGTGACGAGAATACAATATTATGATTGGTGGAGATTCCTGAAGATAAAACGGGCTCGAAAAAGGGTTAACCCTATTGCACAAGCACTTCGGACATTTTCAGCATGATCACTCGGTGTTTTGTCCGAACATGCGGTGTCTTCGGACATTTCCAGCATGATCACTCGGGGTTTTGTCCGAACATAGGGTGACTTCGGACATTTCCAGCATGATCACACGCTGATTTGTCCGAACACGGGGTGTCTTCGGACATTTCCAGCATGATCACTCGGGGTTTTGTCCGAACATGGGGTGACTTCGGACATTTTCAGCATGATCACTCGGTGTTTTGTCCGAACATGGGGTGTCTTCGGACATTTTCAGCAAAATCACTCGGTGTTTTGTCCGAACACGGGGTGTCTTCGGACAGCTATTCCTCACTTCCTATGAAAGCTGTCTGAACTTGAGGTCACTTCGGACAGCTTTTCCTCGTTTCCTGTTAAAGCTGTCTGAACTTGAGGTCACTTCAGACAGCTTTTCCTCACTTCCTATGAAAGCTGTCTGAACTTCGACTGTCTTCGGACAGCTTTTCCTCACTTCCCACGAAAGCTGTCCGAACTTGGCACGACTTTTGCCGCTCTTCCTCATTTCCTGAAAAAGCTGTCTGAAACTGGTAGGCTACCCAAGGGTAACTCCAGGAATTATAAATAAAAGCGTGAAATCGGTAAGATTTCACGCTTTATTTGGATGATATTTATAAGACACTTGCATGTCCTTTGTAGATGACGCCTCTTGCTGAGTCAACCGTAATCTCCTGGCCATCTTCGAATAGTTGCATTGCGTTTTCTACGCCGACGATGACTGGGATTCCCAGGTTCAATCCGACAACTGCTGCATGGCTTGTCAAACCGCCTTCTACTGTAATCAAAGCACTGCACTTCTCAAGTGCTGGGACCATTTCGCGGTCTGAGCCGATTGTTACAAGGATGCTTCCTTGTTTTACCTTACTGATTGCTTCTTGTGCATCCTTCGCAATAACTACTCTTCCGTATGCAGACTTGCGTCCGATACCTTGAGCTTTTGCAAGGATATCGCCTACTACATGGATCTTCATCAGGTTCGTTGTGCCTGCTTCTCCAACAGGTACACCCGCTGTGATGACGACAAGGTCACCGTGCGAAACAAGACCGCTGTTCACACTTTCATCTACTGCGATTGCGAGCATTTCGTCAGTTGTTTCAGCTTTTTGGCCAAGCTGAGGATACACTCCCCATACTAGAGCCAAACGGCGAAGAACATGGTCATTCGATGTTGCTGCAATGATTGGAGCCTTCGGGCGGTATTTCGAAATCATACGGGCTGTATGACCGCTTTCAGTCGGTGTGATGATTGCGTTCACTTCAAGGTTCAACGCTGTATGTGCAACCGATTGTCCGATAGCATCCGTGATATTGTGCTCTGTATTTTTACTGCGAGCTGATAAAAGCTCTTTATGATCAAGTGCTTGTTCTGCACGCGATGCGATATTATGCATTGTCTGTACAGCTTCCACAGGATATTGTCCTGCAGCTGTTTCACCAGAAAGCATGATTGCATCTGTTCCATCAAAGATCGCATTTGCTACGTCACTTGCTTCTGCGCGTGTCGGACGCGGATTGCGCTGCATGGAATCAAGCATCTGGGTGGCCGTGATAACAGGCTTACCAAGTGTATTGCACTTTTTGATCAGTTCTTTTTGCACAAGTGGTACTTCTTCAGCCGGAATTTCGACACCAAGGTCTCCACGGGCAACCATCAGGCCATCAGAAACTTCAAGAATTTCATTGATGTTATCGACGCCTTCCTGGTTTTCAATTTTAGGGATGATTTGGATATAGGAACCGTTGTTTTCCTCAAGCAGCTGACGGATTTCCAACACATCTGTCGCGCGGCGCACAAAAGATGCTGCAATAAAATCTACACCTTGCTCAATACCAAATAGGATATCCTTTGCGTCTTTTTCGGTGATTCCTGGCAGGTTGACTGAAACACCTGGTACGTTCACACCTTTTTTATTCTTAAGCGTTCCGCTGTTCATTACCCTAGTTTTGATCTCATTGTTAGACTTGTCGATGCTGATAACTTCCAGACCGATCAATCCGTCATCAAGAAGGATTTTCGCTCCTGGATGTACATCATCAATCAATTGGTCATAAGTAACAGAGAACTTTTCCGCTGTGCCCAGCACCTCTGTCATAGAAACGATGCATTCCTGGCCTGTCGTAAGCTCGATCGCTCCGTTTTCCATATCATTCGTGCGGATTTCAGGGCCTTTTGTATCAAGAAGGATACCTACCTTCTTCCCTGTTTTCTCAGCAGCTTCTCTGATATTCTTGATACGTGCAGCGTGTTCCTCATGATTTCCATGTGAAAAATTAAGACGCGAAACATTCATACCTGCTTCAATCAATTGAACTAATTTGTCTACACTTTCACTTGCGGGCCCAATAGTACAAACAATTTTTGTTTTGCGCATAGCTTGCAACCTCCTGGTTTACTGTAAAAGAGATTAAATAGAAAGCTCTTTCGATAATTTATATAAGTTCAAGTCAACAGTATGCTCTTTTGCCAAAGCTTCAATGATATCATAATCAACTAATTGATTCTTTTCCATTCCAACAGCACGTCCGCCTTTGCCTTCCAGTAAAAGCTCTACTGCCCGTGCTCCCAGCCTGCTTGCAAGTACGCGATCGAATGCAGTTGGCGTTCCTCCGCGCTGAACATGGCCAAGGACCGTTACACGTGTATCAAAGTCAGTCTCTTCCTGCAGCAGCTTCGCGAAATCATAACCGTTCATGACACCTTCTGCTACAACAATAATACTGTGTTTTTTACCACGTTCATGTCCTTTTTTAAGTCGGCGAGCTATGTCCTTCATATCATGTGGATCCTCAGGGATCAAAATGGTTTCCGCTCCGCCTGCCAGACCAGCCCATAATGCCAGATCTCCAGCGTTGCGTCCCATTACTTCTACCACAAACGTTCTTTCATGTGAAGAAGCAGTATCACGGATTTTATCGATTGCATCAATGACAGTATTGAGGGCTGTATCAAATCCGATTGTGAACTCAGTTCCTGGAATATCATTGTCGATTGTTCCTGGTACACCGACACAAGGGAAGCCTTGTTCAGTCAACGCCTTTGCACCTCTGTAAGAACCATCTCCGCCAATGACGACCAGTCCATCGATACCAAACTTATTCAGTTGCTCTATTCCTTTTTGCTGGCCTTCTTTTGTCTTAAATTCTTCGCTGCGCGCAGAATAAAGGAATGTTCCACCACGGTGGATGATATCACCAACGGAACCAAGCTCCAGCTTTTTAATATTTCCGCTCATCAAGCCAGCGTAACCGCCATATACACCATAAACCTCTACATCATGATAAATTGCTTTTCTAACAACCGCACGTACTGCGGCATTCATACCGGGCGAATCCCCGCCGCTCGTCAAAACACCAATTCTTTTCATCTTTTCACCTCATTCAATATGTACTGTACCAAAAACTAAACGTAGTATTCTGATATTAGCTTGTCTTATTATAAACAGAATACCCGGGAATATTTCTAAAATACCACGTAGAATACCTTATCTCAACTGAATCCTCAATATTGACAATAAGACGGAATTATCGAGTAATTGCAAGCGCTTTAATAGTATTTTCAACACAGCCGCCTTCGTATTAATGACTACTTTTGGGTGCATGTTCAATTTGTCAAGATATATTTTTATAAAATAAAAATAAAAACGTGCTGTTTCGCACGTTTTATTTTACCCCTATAAATTCAGTTGGAAACGAAAACTCTCCAATTCGTTTATATTTTTCGTAGCGTTGACTCAGGAGTGTCCCTTCATCTAGAACAAGCAGTTCGGACATTGAGTCTTTTAAAACTTTATCCATATATTTTGCCTGCTGCTTTAGGTCTTTATGAGCACCGCCCTTAACTTCAGGTATGATTTCATCTATGATACCTAGTCCTTTAAGGTCTGGTGCAGTGATCTTCATTGTTTCGGCAGCTTTTTTCGCCAAAGTAGAATCTTTCCAAAGAATGGCAGCTGCTCCTTCAGGAGAGATCACAGAGTACGTGGAGTTCTCTAGCATATGAATGTAATTGCCGACTCCAAGCGCCAGCGCTCCACCGCTTCCGCCTTCACCAATGACCACACAGATTACCGGAACGGTGAGCCCTGCCATCTCGAATAGATTGCGGGCAATCGCCTCACTTTGACCACGCTCTTCTGCCGCTTTTCCAGGGTACGCCCCCTTCGTATCAATGAAGCAAATAATCGGACGCCTGAATTTCTCAGCCTGCTTCATCAATCGCAAAGCCTTCCGGTAACCTTCAGGATGTGGCATGCCAAAATTTCTGCGGATATTTTCCTTTGTATCTTTTCCGCGCTGATGGCCAATAACGGTCACGGGGTAGCCATGAAACTTAGCGATACCGCCAACAATTGCTTCATCGTCACCATATAATCTGTCACCATGACATTCGAAGAAGTCAGTAAAGAGCAAAGAGATGTATTCAAGCGTTGTCGGCCGATTTGGATGGCGGGCAATTTGTACCCTGTCCCACGGTTTCATGTTCTCGTATACTTCAGATTCAAGCTTTTGCAGTCTTGTTTCCAATTTATCAATTTCCGCGGTAAGATCTACATCCGTATTCTTCGTGAATTCCTTGAGCTCACTGATTTTATTCCTGAGCTCCATTACTGGTTTTTCAAATTCTAGTTCTCCTGCCATTCGAACGTCCCTCCTGGCTGATGGATTTCAAGTATTCCTGAGATTTTTTCTTTTAATTCTGTTCTCGAGATCACAGCATCAAGCTGTCCATGCTTCAGCAAGAATTCAGATGTCTGGAAGTCTTCAGGCAGCTCTTCGCGGATTGTCTGTTCAATGATCCTTCTTCCTGCGAAACCGATCAAAGCTCCAGGTTCTGCTAGATTGTAATCCCCAAGCGAGGCAAAACTCGCGGAAACTCCACCTGTTGTCGGGTGAGTCATAATGGAGATGATCAACCCGCCATTATCACTGAATCTTTTCAATGCGACGCTTGTTTTCGCCATTTGCATCAAACTCAGGACACCTTCCTGCATCCTCGCCCCGCCAGAAGCGGTGAAAATGATAAATGGTATCGATAATTCATCTGCTTTCTCAATCGCCCTGGTAATTTTTTCACCTACGACGGAACCCATGCTCCCCATCCTGAAAGTCGCATCCATGATCGCTATAGCGATATCAAGTCCATTCACACTGCCTAATCCGGTAACTACCGCTTCATTCAAGCCTGTTTTTTCCCGGTCCTTTTCGAGCTTTTCCTCATATCCAGGAAACCCCAATGGATTGCCTGAAATCATTTCTCGATCCAACTCGCGGAAACTTCCTGCATCGAGGAAACTGTCGATTCTCTCTGCTGAATTCATTTGATGGTGGTAACCGCACTGGAAACACACCTTGCAATTTTTATTCAGTTCTTTCGTATACATGATCTTCTTGCAGTTCGGGCATTTCGTCATGATTCCTTCAGGAACATCCTGCTTCGCTGCTTCAGAAGGAATTGTCGCGTACTTTTTCTTTTTCGTTTTCGTAAAAAGTTCCTTAAGCAAGTTATAACCCCCTCCGAATATGGCTAGTTATTTTGTAATATCCTAAATTTAGTAACAAAGAACTAAGTGGCCAGACCACTATTTCAAAAAAGAAAGAGAGGCTGCCCTCCAGGCATCATAGGCATGTCCACAAGTATATAACATCCTATTTACAAAAGATGTTACTTCATGTCGTCATTCTGTCGACATTTTCCGCAGCATGCGATACCTTTCGAGGATCAGGTCTCCTCTTTTTGTTTCAAGCGAGTCTACCAGTTTGTGATAATCTGCTTTTTCAGCTGGTGATACCTTCAACTGTAAGGCATCATAATAATCATTCAATATATACCAAATCCGATAAAACAGATGATTGTCGGCAAGCTCGGCAATTTTCCTGAAAAATTCCTCGTCCTCAAAATTATGGTCATCAATCCAGGCCTTTAATCTTTTGATTTCGCCTTCCTGCAACTTTTCAGAAGCCAAGTATAGACAATCAACCTCAATCATATTTTTTGTTTCCACTACATCATTTTTAGCTTTTTCATCCTGCAGGATAAAGGTGCTTAATAATTGGACAAGCTGGTTGCCGCGGAAGTCCCTGATAAACGTTCCTTCTCCCCTTCTCGTCTCAATCAAACCGAGAAGCTCGAGGGCACGCAATGCCTCGCGGACGGAGGAGCGCCCTGCATTCAGGCGCTCTGAGAGTTCACGTTCGGAGGGGATTTTATCTCCTGGCTTTAAGCCATCTTTATTAATCATTTCCCTTAGCTGCCTGACGATTTCCACATATACCTTTGTGCTTTTTTCAGGCTGTGCCACTAAGAGATCACTCACCTTTTCCAATCAATGCAAGGCGCATGGTGCGCTCTTTGACTTCTTCGGGATCCACTTTAATGCGCGCCACGCCAGTTTCCATCGCTGCATTCGCAACAGCCGCTGCAACAGCAGGTGCAACACGCGGGTCAAACGGGCCTGGAATGACGTAATCACTAGAAAGCTCGGATTCCTCAATCAGGCTGGCAATTGCGTTAACAGCAGCTACTTTCATCTTTTCGTTGATATGGGTAGCCCTGGCATCCAATGCGCCGCGGAAGATTCCCGGGAAGGCAAGAACATTATTCACCTGGTTAGGGAAATCGGATCGGCCTGTGCCGATAACCGCCGCTCCTGCCGCTTTGGCTTCATCAGGCATGATTTCTGGAACAGGGTTTGCCATCGCAAAGATAATCGGATCGTTATTCATTGTCTGGACCATTTCAGCAGTAAGCGCTCCAGCTACAGATACCCCGATAAACACATCCGCATCTTTGATAGCATCCGAAAGGGATCCTTCAACGTTGTCACGGTTGGTGAATTTAGCCACTTCTTCCTTGATCGCATTCATTCCGTTAGGGCGTCCTTCATAGATCGCACCCTTTGTATCGCACATGATGATGTCTCGGACTCCGTATGAATATAGAAGCTTTATGATCGCAATTCCCGCAGCTCCTGCTCCGTTTGCGACCACTTTAATTTCGTTCATTTTTTTACCGACAATTTTTAGCGCGTTCACGAGGCCAGCCACTGTTACAATCGCAGTTCCGTGCTGATCATCGTGGAATACAGGGATATTCGTTTCTTTTTTCAAACGTTCTTCTACGGCGAAGCAGTTTGGCGCTGCTATATCCTCCAGGTTGACTCCACCGAATGTCGGCTCAAGCAGTTTTACCGTCTCGACAATTTTATCAACATCCGTTGTATTCAAACAAATTGGAAAGGCATCGACGCCAGCAAAGCTCTTGAAAAGGACAGCTTTGCCTTCCATTACCGGAAGCGCGGCTTCGGGACCGATATTGCCAAGGCCCAAAACGGCTGTGCCATCAGAGACAACGGCCACCATATTGCCTTTCATTGTATAGTCATAAACGGTTTCAGGCTTATCATATATTTCCTTGCAAGGCTCCGCCACACCCGGAGAATATGCAAGACTCAAATCTCTTGCATTCCTTACAGGCACTTTTGATTTTGACTCTAATTTCCCTTTGTTTACACGGTGCATGTGCAAAGCTTCTTCACGTAAAGTCAACTCAGGTCCACTCCTTAGTTATAGGCTTTCTTCGCCAAATATTGGCGCTTTCGTCCTGCTCATTTCCCGCTGTGAAACAACTAGATTAACCGCGAGAAGGATGGACAGCATTTCTTCCAGAAACGACAATTATTTACGAAAAAATACCTGATTATAAAAAAAGTTTGCCAACTACAGTGGTCTGACCACACATATCCTTTTCCAATATAACACATCTATTATACTTGTAAAAGAACTAATTTTTCAGGACGACATTATTGTCACCCAATACCTTCTTCAACTCTCCCATACTTCCACGTTCTGCATTAATGCTGAACTCTCCTGGCAGCAATAGTGATTTCTCGGTTTCTTCGTTATACACTATTACCGGCACAGCGCCATGATGTTTTTTCAATAAAGCTTTGATGGCATTCATCTTGCCAGCACTGTCCGTTCCTCTAGCTATCCGCAAATATAGAACTGGTTTTTGTTCTGCTTCTTTTTCAAGGTCGAGTACTTGTTGCACGATAAATTGGCTTTTCCCATCACGTTCATCGAACTTTCCTTCCAGCAGCGCCATTTTCCCCTGCCCTAACACATGTCCATACTGCTTATATACAGTTGGGAATACGACAGCATCCGTTTCCCCGCTTGCATCGCTAATAGTGAGGAAAGACATTGCTTCACCTTTTTTCGTCCGGATTTTCTTTTCCTCAGTGATATAGACACCAAGCCGCACTTTACTTCCCGGCGATTTAGATGAGATTTTTTTAACACCTGCTGCCTTGAATTCTTTTTCGTGAATTGAAGCGGGATGCTTGGATAAGTAGACTCCGAGAACATCTTTTTCCAGGCTGAGCTTGTCCTCAATCCGCATCGGGTCGACCTGGGTATACTTTGGTTTCAGGGAGAACTCTGCTTCAGCGAACATATCAATCTGTCCAGAGTCATCAGGAGCCACCAGCTGTGCGTGTTCAATCGCGACATCAATCGTCGCTAAAAGCACGGCGCGATCCTGTCCGAATTCATCGAAAGCGCCTGAATAAATCAATGCTTCGAGCACTTTTCTTGTGGCTGCCTTTTGAGGCACTCGAATACAAAAATCGAATATATCCTTAAAAGGCTGGTTTCGTCTCGCCTGGAATATTTCCTTTAGAGAGGCAATTCCTACACCTTTAATCCCTGCGAGGCTATATCTGACACCATCCCCTTCTGGCTGGAAGCTGAAAGCACTTCTGTTGATTGAGGGAGGAAGAAGTTTGATTTCCATTTGCTGCAGCTCTCTTGCATACTGTGCAATTTTCACATCATTCCCGATTGCCGAAGTAAGCAGTGCAGCCATAAAGTAGAGCGGATAATGCGCTTTAAGATACGCCAGCTGGTAGGCAATCATGCTGTAGGCGACCGCATGGCTCCGGTTAAATCCGTAGTTAGCGAATCGGACAATCAAATCATAAATAAGATTCGCGGTTTGCGTATCATATCCTTTCCTTAAAGCCCCATTCACGAAATGTTCACGTTCCTGGTCAAGAACTTCCTTCTTCTTCTTTGAAACAGCTCTTCTCAGCAAATCCGCTTCACCTAACGAAAATCCTGCCATCTGTGATGCAATCTGCATGATTTGCTCCTGATAGACGATAACCCCGTATGTATCCCCAAGGATCGGTTCAAGGTCCTTATGGTAAAAATCTATAGGCTGCCTTCCGTGCTTTCGGTCTATAAAAAGCGGAATATTTTCCATCGGGCCTGGACGGTAAAGCGCATTGACCGCGACAATATCTTCAAACCTTGTGGGTCCCAGCTTCATAAGTACTTTTCTCATCCCATCAGATTCCAGCTGGAAAATACCTGTCGTCTCTCCCCTTCCAAGCATCTCGAATGTTTCCTTATCTTCAGCCGGAATGTCATGAATGTCCAGCTTGCGCCTTGTTTTTTGCTGGATCGAGTGAAGGATTGAGTCTATTAATGTCAGATTCCTTAATCCTAGGAAATCCATCTTCAACAGACCTATTTCCTCAAGGTGGTCCATCGAATATTGAGTAAGGAATACTTTTGACTGGCCGGATTGGATCGGCACGACATTTGTAAGTGGCTGTTCGCTGATTACGACCCCCGCAGCGTGAGTTGAAGTATGCCGCGGCAAACCTTCGAGCTTGATTGCCGTTTCAAGAATTCTCTTATTCTTAGAGGACTCTTCTATAAAACCCCTTAAACCGGCAGATTCCTTGATGGCATCTTTCAGGGTGATGCCAAGTCTCGATGGCACAAGCTTTGACAGCCGGTCGAGCTCCTTCGCGTTCAAACCAAAAACACGGCCAACATCCCTTACGGCTGCCTTCGCAGCGAGCGTTCCAAAAGTGGCAATCTGTGCCACATGAAGCTCGCCATATTTGGAGGCGACATATTCAATCACCTCATCCCTGCGATTATCAGGGAAGTCGATATCGATATCAGGCATTGAAATTCGTTCTGGATTTAAGAACCTTTCAAAGAGTAAATTATGTTCAATCGGGTCGGCATCAGTAATGTACAATACATAGGAAACAAGCGAACCAGCTGCTGAGCCACGTCCCGGTCCGATGAGGATGCCTCTTTCCCTAGAATACTTTATGAAATCCCAAACAATCAGGAAGTAATCGCTGAAGTTCATTTTTTTTATGACTGACAGCTCATATTTCAGCCTGTCGATATGCTTTTGGGACGGATTTTCGTATCGCTTCTCAAGTCCCTGAAAGCAAAGTTCTTCGAGCATTCCATCTGCACTTTTTCCCGGATCCACAGGGAATTTCGGCAGATGCCTTGATTCAAAGTCAATCATGACATTGCAGTTCTCCGCTATTTTCAGCGTATTCTCCAATGCTTCAGGATACTCCGAGAACAGCTCTCCCATTTCTTTTGCTGGCTTTAAGTAAAATTCACTGCTGCCCAGTTTTTCACGACCATCATCCTGCAGTTTCTCACCATTCTTGATTGCCAGCAGGCACTCCTGTGCAAATGAATCTTCTTTTTCCAGATAATGCACCTGGTTGGAAGCAGCCAGTGGAGTGCTGGTTTCACTGCCCAACCTTGCCAGCTGTCCAACTAATTCTTTTTGACCCGGCAGGCCCTGGTCCTGTATTGACAGGTAAAAGTTATCCCTGCCAAAGATCTGCTTGTATAGATCTACAGTCTTTATTGCTTGCTCTCTTTCACCGTTTGTTAAATAATTTTCTATTTCTCCCTGGGTTCCCGGAGTTAGTGCAAACAGGCCTGAAGCGTAATGTTTCAGCCATTTCACCGGTATTCCCTCAGGTGATTTCGTCTGTACAGCACTGGAAATCTTGATCAGGTTCTGGAATCCCTCATTGTTTTTCGCAAGCAGCACAAGCGGGTATGATTCATGTTCCAGAGTGGGGCTGACTACGTCTACAGTCAGGCCGAGCAGTGGTTTGACCGAGTTCCTCAGGCATTCTTTATAAAATGCGACACTTCCGTACATTACATTTCGATCCGTCAGTGCGAGAGCGGAAAATCCTTTTGCCCTGGCATCGCGGACTAGCTGCTCTACTGTCGCCGTACTCGTGAGCAGGCTGTATGCACTATAGACATGAAGGTGAATAAATGGCATTTCTCTCACACCCTTAAAGGTTAGGTTCATCTTCTTTCATTATAGGCTTTTCAGGCAAAAAAAGAAAATATGTTCTCATTTGATCAAGGAAGTTTAAACATATAGGCTGTTTCTCAAACTACGTTGCTATTGCCTACAAAATAGGATTGAATCGCCTGAGTTTCCTCACAAATTTAACGCTCATTATGAGAAAAGAGCTTGCAAACTTAGTACCGACCTACAAAATGGCTATTATCACGTTAAAATGGGCTTTAGGATTTTAACAACAGTCTTTACGAAAACAGCCAACATATTAAATGCAGTTTGTCCATATGATGAAATACGAGGAAAAAATCTACATTTACTGAGGGTGTTTTATGTGAATCAACCATTTGCTTCTCATTTATTCGAAGCCTATTTCATCGCGCTCGGTGTTTTGCTTGGAGGCTCGTTGATTGGCGGATTGGCCGCTTTTTTGACAGGTCAGCCTTTAATGACGGAAATTGCCCGGTTTTCAAGTTCCATCCGGATTTGGGCCATCATTGCTGCGATCGGCGGTACCTTTGATACCGTCTACAGCTTTGAACGGGGGCTATTAAACGGTGAGACAAAGGATATCTTCAAGCAGTTCTTGTTGATACTCACAGCCATGGGCGGTGCTCAGACTGGCGCACTTCTGATCAACTGGCTGACGCAGGAGCATGTTTAAATGAGAATCCCCCCTTATTATCGCAGGCCTGAATGGCAGAGATTTTTTTCAGGTATGGCTATAGGCGCTGTCTTAAGCTGGTGTGTGTTCCTATATATCAATGGTGTATCACTGGAGAAAAATGCGAAGACCATACATGAACAAAAAGATGAGATTGCTGAATTAAAAAGTGATATTCAAATCTGGATGGATGATTACGCTGAATTAAATAAAAAAAATCAGGAAAGTCTGACCGTCCAGGAGATTAAAGTGAAGATTGTTAACGACAAAAAATATAAACAATATCTTGATACTCTCAGCATCTATGAGATCGAAGAGGAAACCAAAGGGCAGCTGAACATGCTGCTTGCCAAGGATCTGGATTCAGTTTTTAAAAGCAGGGATTTGATCACCAGAGTGATTGAAAACAAATCCATCAAAGTGAATGACAAACGTTATAAACTGAAAATCAAATCAATGGTCATCTATACTTCTGTCAGCATTCAGGTGGAGATTAGCTTGGATTGATCAAGAAGCCGGAATGCGTGGCTGGTTTAGGAGAGACCTCGGAAATTCTTGCGAGTAAACTGCTTTTTGAAAGCTTTGGAGCATTCTGTAAGAAAGGCTGTCATGATACGGTCTCTTTATTTTTACAGCTTTGGATCTTGAACCCTGAAACCTGTCACAATATTGGCGTTTTCTTGACAGCTTTGGACTCTGAACCCTGAAACCTGTCACAATAATCACGTTTTCTTGACAGCTTTGACCTCTGAACCCAAAAACCTGTCACAATAACCGGGGTTTCTTGACAGCTTTGGCCTCTGATTCCTGAAATCTGTCACAATAATGGCGTTTTCTTGACAGCTTTGGACTCTGATCCCTGAAACCTGTCACAATAACTACGTTTTCTTGACAGCTTTGGTCTCTGATCCCTGAAACCTGTCACAATAATCACGTTTTCTTGACAGCTTTGGACTCTGAACCCTGAAACCTGTCACAATAACCACGTTTTCTTGACAGCTTTGGACTCTGAACCCTGAAACCTGTCACAATAACCACGTTTTCTTGACAGCTTTGGCCTCTGATCCCTGAAACCTGTCACAATAACTACGTTTTCTTGACAGCTTTGGCCTCTGATTCCTGAAACCTGTCACAATAATGGCGTTTTCTTGACAGCTTTGGACTCTGATCCCTGAAACCTGTCACAATAACCTCGTTTTCTTGACAGCTTTGGACTCTGATTCCTGAAACCTGTCACAATAATGGCGTTTTCTTGACAGCTTTGGCCTCTGATCCCTGAAACCTGTCACAATAATCACGTTTTCTTGACAGCTTTGGCCTCTGATTCCTGAAACCTGTCACAATACAGCTTTGAAGCTTGCTTCTCCAAAGTTGTCACAATTCATTCCTGCTTTTTTCGACCGCTTTGGATCGTTCTTAACGAAACTACCATAATCACTATTAGGTAATTCCCTCCAGTTGTTATCAGTTTGTGTCACACCTGATAAAACCGGGAAATATAAAAAGAAATTCGAAGATATCGACTGGAGGGATTCAGATGAGCTTTAACAATGGTGCAGGCAATAGCGGAAGCGGTGTTGGCGGAGGTTTATTCCCTGCATACGCCATGAATAACCGTGAACAGGAGAACCAGGTGAAATTAAATGAGGACCAGTATGATGTATACGTGAATGATGATTTTGTTGGTCAAAAAAGCCTTAAAAGCCAAGGTGAGAATCTTTCTGACATTGATGACTTCTTAAGACAGCAAGGAATAAGTGATTTTACAGCATCGCTTGATGGCGATCACTACAAAATCAGGACAGATGGTTATAATGCAGAAATTGCTGGTGCATTAAATGTTTATTTTAATAATAGATAAATGATAATAGCAAGGTGTGTTTCAGTATTGAAACGCACCTTGCTTTTTGCTAATATTCCTTGCAGGCTTGAACGAGGTCAGCAAGAACGTTGTCGACATCGTCCCATGAATAGATGGATGCACCTGCAGCCAGTGGATGGCCGCCGCCATTGTAATTCCTGGCGATTGTGTTGATCACAGGTCCTTTGGAACGAAGGCGTACCCTGATTTGATCTTCTTCCTCAATGAAGAAAACCCACGCTTTGATCCCTCTGACATTCCCCAATTCACTCACAAGCAATGAGGCTTCTGAAGGCTTGACGGAATACTGTTCAAGCAGTTCCCTTTTCATGACAACCTTGGCCGCTCCATTTTCCAGCAGCTCGAAGTTCTGGAGGATGTATCCATTTAACTTCACCACATTCGGTGCCAATTCATACATTTTGTCATAAAGCTCTGTGCGCGAGAAGTTATAGTGGATCAATTCTCCCGCGTAGGCAAAAGTTTTATTCGTCGTGCTTGGATACAGGAAGCGGCCAGTGTCGCCCACAATTCCCGCATACAGCAATCTGGCTGCCTCGTCAGACACCTTAAGGCCCTTATCCTTGAAAGTAAGGTAAAACTCATAAATCATCTCACTGGTAGAACTTGCAGAAGTTTCAACCCATTGAAGGTCTCCATACGGATCTTCATTTGGATGATGATCAATCTTTACAAGCTGCTCACCTAAACGATAACGCTCGTCACAAATCCGCTCAGCGTTCGCTGTGTCACATACAATGACCAACGCTCCTTTAAAAGTATCGTCCGAGATAGAATCAAGCCTTCTCAGATAATTAAGCGATCGCTCCTCTGCTCCAACGGTGTAAATATTCTTTTCAGGATACGAAGCCTTCAGGATTTCAGCCAGCCCTCCCTGTGATCCGTACGCATCAGGATCCGGTCTCACATGGCGATGGATAATGATCGTTTCATAATTTTCAATAGCTTCAAGAATTTGCTCTTTCATTAAATTGCTCCTTCACCTTTTTCATATCTTAATTATGAACATATTTTTTGGAAAAGAAAAGCAGGAAGACATTTTGTGGGGAGCGTTTCGCTGAAAAAAAACGCATTTTTTTTCAGTTTGTGAATAAACAGATGGTTTTCGCGAATAGAACCAATAGTTTCACGTAGAAAATCCTTTTCTTTTGAAATTAACTCTCTTTTTTTTCGATTAAAATTATTATCTTCCGAAATTTCATCTATTTTTTCACCATGGATGTTCCAAATAAAATCGATCCCACATAGCATTTCAACCTATGTTATGGCATTCTCCTTAAATTAGCGGTAAAATAGGAGTGATTCTGAATGTGGAGGAAATGCAATGCCTATTTTTGTACTACTAATCGTTCTTTCATTTGTCTTTTATATCTTTTACAAAATCAAATATGTTCGCAGCAAACGGCCTGCTGAGCGAAAATGGCTATCAGCCAAGTCAAGCATCGCTCTGGGTTTGTTCGTCGCACTATTTGGGATCAATCAGCTGTTCCTTTTCCAGACTACTGTCACATATATCGTAGGTGCTATATTCATTGTCATTGGTTCATTGAGCATCTGGGGCGGAATTAAAGCGTATAAATTCTACCTTCCCCATGCTGCCAAGGAAGCACAGGAAAACTAAAACACACAAAAGCCGATCCCGTTATTTAAGGATCGGCTTTATTTATTTTAGTGCCTGTCAATCAGCTGGCACATCATCATCGCTTTCCCAACGAGAACTCCGTCATTGAAGGCTTCGATATCGACCTTACCGAACTTCCTTCCTACCTCGAGCACCTTTGGATAAATTTCTATGACACTGTCAATCTGCACAGGTTTCATAAAATAGATCGTCATATTCTCGACAACCAAATCCCCTTTTTTATATCCACGCAGCACACGGTTCGCAGCTTCTGTCACGACTGTCGTGAACACGCCATAAGAAATCGTCCCAAGATGGTTTGTCATCTGCGGAGTCACCTGGCAGCGGAATATATCTTCATCCTTTGTTTTCCCTTTTGCCAGAACCAGCTGGTTTGTAACGGTATCATCGAGAGTCTCCCCTACCTGCGGCTGGCGCTGGATCATTTGAAGAGCCTTCAATACATCCTGTCTGCTGACAATGCCTTGAAGCCTGTTGGCGTCATCCACAACCGGCAGTACCTCAATGCCTTCCCATACCATCATGTGGGCAGCTGAAGCGACACTCGTCGATCCGCTTACAGTCATCGGATTCTTTGTCATGATTTTCTCGATCAATATTTCCTGTTCATGGCCCATAGCGTCCTTCGATGTTATCATCCCGATTACTTTCATATTCTGGTCCACTACCGGGAAGCGGCTGTGCAGTGTTTCATCCTTATGACGGTACCAGTCAGATACACGGTCATCCGCTTTCAGAAAAATGGTCTCAGAAACCGTCGTCAGGATATCCTCGACAAGGATGATTTCCTTTTTGATCAATTGGTCGTATATCGCACGGTTGATCATTGTCGCTACTGTAAAAGTATCATAACTGCTTGAAATGATCGGCAGCTGCAGTTCATCTGCAAGCTTTTTTACATGGTCTTCGGCATCGAAGCCGCCGGTCACTAGAACAGCTGCCCCTGCCCTTAACGCATGCTCATGAGCTTTGTCGCGGTTCCCGACGATCAGCAGATTGCCCGCCCCTGTATAGCGCATCATCGCTTCAAGTTTCATTGCCCCGATGACGAATTTATTCAATGTTTTATGAAGTCCAGCGCGGCCGCCCAGTACTTGTCCATCCACGATATTGACAACTTCGGCAAAAGTGAGCTTCTCAATGTTCTCTTTCTTTTTCCGTTCGATCCTGATGGTGCCGACACGTTCAATCGTGCTCACATATCCTTTATTTTCAGCATCTTTAATTGCTCTGTATGCAGTTCCTTCGCTTACGTTAAGCGCCTTGGCGATTTGGCGTACCGATATCTTTTCTCCTATTGGCAATTCATCTATATATTGAAGTATTTGTTCATGCTTAGTTGCCAAGACTTTCACCCTTTTTAGTAATTTTCCGTACAAAGTAGTTCTATCCATTCCCATTATAAGGTTTTAAAGGGTTGGATTCAATTTAATTAGGGTGTGAGAAATTTCCTTCCTAATAAGGGCTTATAAATCAGCCTGTTGATTTTCGTTCCAGGCGCTTCGCTTTCCGCGGGAAGAATTATGAAAAAGCCTTAATGCCGGCTTTTTCAGAGAGCGAATTCTTCCTTGGGGCGTGCGGTGAGCCTCCTCAGCGCTAAAGCGCCTGCGGGGTCTCACCTGTCCCGCTAATCCCGCAGGAGTCTGCGCGCCTTCCACTGCAATCAATAGGACGTCAAAACAACACTTAGCTTATATATCCTATAAAAAAGAAAAACTGGCTGATCCGCTCAGCCAGTATAAACGCGTGATTTTCTTTTCTGGTTGGATTCCATTTTTCTGCTGGCTGTCCGGGTGCGCTTCTTTGGAGTGTATAAAAAGGCTGCCAGATTCCCTGCAAAGACGAGCAAAGCCAGGAATAGCCATGAACCGGCGAACAAAGCTTCTTTCCCTCCACCCTGGAAGTTCAGCTCCGGCATTCCTATGTAAAGCATCATGCCGCATAACAACAAGTATAACAAGTAGCGGTTTTTCTTCATTTTCCCCCTCCTATAGGTTGTCTTATTTTATATCTATGCTTCCAGAGCTAAAAAAAGCATGGTAAATAGAAAAAGCTGCACAACTTTTTGTGCAGCTCGGTCACGGTTACAGCTCGATAGTCTCTCCAGCTTCAAGGACGGTGCCTTTGTTTTTCTTAAGCATTTTTACAAAAGCATGCGGGTCCTGCTTGATTGGCGGGAATGTATTAAAGTGGATCGGTACGACTTCCTTGGCATTCAGGAATTCAGCCGCTAATGCAGCATCTTCCGGTCCCATCGTAAAATTATCACCGATCGGCAGGAATGCCAGATCAATCGGATGCCTTTCACCAATCAGCTTCATGTCGGAAAATAAGCCTGTATCACCCGCATGGAAAACGGTCTTGCCCTCCGCCATGAACAGGATACCTGCAGGCATTCCGCCATAAATAATTTCGTTGTTTTCAGTCATCATGCCTGTACCATGAAATGCCTGAGTCATTTTGACTTTTCCAAAATCAAATTCATAAGCACCGCCAATAGACATGCCGTGAGTGTTCAAGCCTTTCCAGCTTAAGTATGTAGCCACTTCGAAGTTTGCGATTACAAGGGAGTCATGTTTTTTAGCCAGCTCAACCGTATCTCCCAGATGGTCTCCGTGCGCATGGGTCAGGATGATGACATCCGGCTTCACATCCTCCACCTTTAAATCAGTAAGGTCATTGCCGGAGATGAATGGGTCAATCAGGATGGTCTTTCCTTGCGTTTCAATTTTAACAACAGAATGGCCGTGATAAGATACCTTCATATTATCGCTCCTTTCAATCATTCATTAGATATTTCAACGTTACTTCCTTATCTCCTGCTTCCTTTTTCTGTATACCCACTAAGTCTCTACTATAAAAGTTTTACTTTTCAACTGTGAATTGCTACTCTCATAGTGTGATGTACATATCAGAGGAGGAATTTCTATGACTGAAAGATTGGCTGCATTATCAGGTTGGATGAAGGACAATAATGTCGATGTCACGTTCGTTACATCCCCTGACAATGTATTTTACCTGAGCGGATTTTTAAGCGATCCACACGAAAGACTTCTGGCTGTTGCCGTTTTCCAGGATGCCGAGCCATTCATGATTTGCCCGGCGATGGATAAGGAAAATGCGAAGAACGCAGGCTGGGAACTTGAAATCATCGGCTACAGTGACACGGATGATTCGATGGAGCTTGCTTACAATGGTATTAAAAAGCGCATTCCTTCCATCAAGAAAACTGCAATCGAGAAGGAACAACTGAATGTTGAACGATATGAAAAAATGGCTGGCCTTTTTGGCGGTTCTGAATTTGTTTCGGCAGAGGAAAAGCTTCGCCTGATGCGCATGGTTAAATCCGAAGAGGAGTTGCAGAAATTAAGGGTTGCATGTGAGTTAGCCGACTTCGCCATCCAGACAGGTGTAAATGAAATACAGGAAGGCAAAACCGAGCTAGATGTCCTTGCAGCGATTGAATACGAATTGAAGAAAAAAGGCGTCACGGAAATGTCGTTTTCAACGATGGTCCTTACTGGTAAAAATGCAGCGGCACCGCATGGCACACCAGGGCTGACAAAGATCAAAAAGGGCGACCTCGTCTTGTTCGATCTTGGCGTTGTGATGGATGGCTACTGTTCAGACATCACAAGGACCGTTGCTTACGGTGAAATCAACAAAAAGCAGGAAGAAATCTATAACACCGTGTTGAAGGCACAGCTGAAAGCCCTGGATACAGCACGAGCTGGTGTTGCCTGCTCTGAGGTCGATCTTGCCGCACGCCGTGTGATTGAAGAGGCTGGATACGGGGACTACTTCCCTCACCGCCTCGGACACGGGCTCGGAGTCAGCGTCCACGAGTATCCTTCATTAACAAGCACAAATTCTTTATTAATGGAAAAAGGAATGGTGTTCACTGCTGAACCGGGAATTTATGTACCGGGCGTGGCCGGCGTAAGAATCGAAGACGATGTCGTCATTACCGAGGACGGAATCGAAATTTTAACGAAATTCCCTAAAGAATTGGTTTTTGTATCGTAAAATAAACCCAGAACCGCCTGCGATCCCGGATCCAGGCGTTTTTTTTGGTAAAAAGCTTGTTTTTTCTCAAAACGTTTCAACATTTTTAATGCGATTTTTTTTTATAGCGAATTTCAGCTTTTTATAGCGATAATTACTTTTTTATAGCGAATTTCGATTTTTCATAGCGAAAATTTCTTTTTTATAGCGAAATCCCAATTTTAATAGCGAAATGGAAAATATTACTGTTTTTTCCAGTTAAAAAAAGAGCAGCACAATTTATGCTGCTCGTCCTCTTATTAACGATTATCCACTTTTTCCGGATACATATCATGGTTCATCATCCGGTAATCTGCCATTTCTTCATACTTTGTGCCAGGCTTTCCATAGTTGGTATACGGATCGATCGAGATTCCGCCTCTTGGAGTGAATTTGCCCCAAACCTCAATATATCTAGGGTCCATCAGCTTGATCAAATCGTTCATGATGATGTTCATGCAATCTTCATGGAAATCACCGTGATTCCTGAAGCTGAAAAGATAAAGCTTCAGCGATTTGCTTTCGACCATCAACTTGTCCGGAATGTAGCTGATATAAATCGACGCAAAGTCCGGTTGTCCTGTGATCGGGCATAGACTTGTGAACTCCGGTGTGTTGAATTTCACGAAGTAATCCCGGTACGGGTGTTTATTTTCGAACGTTTCAAGAATTTCAGGGCTATATTCAAACAAGTATTTTGTCCCCTGATTGCCAAGCAATGTTATATCTTTCAATTCCTCATCTTTTCTTCCAGCCATTTTAAGTGCCTCCTATATATCTGCACGCGCTTTTTGAGGCCCAGGAACCCTGCTTATCAAATAAAAAACCATATCCTCTGGGATATGGTTGAATTAATCAAAGCCATAGTTTTTTATAGAGGGTGTCCGCTATGAACCTCTCCCGCGAATGCAGGATGATTTATTCATTTTTATATAGCAACTATAATGAAATACCATTTCAAAGTCAAAAGAAAATTTTGATACTAAATATGACAAATTCATGTATTTCCATATTTTATTTTTACATATGTTCACGTGGTTATTTACATATGTTCACCTACCTGATATATTATTCATGTAAGTAACACATAATATATTTGGGTTATATATTTTTCTTCTATATGAAAGCGTTTCAACATATTTTTTATACGGAAAGGGTTTGATCCAATGTCTAAAGATTTAGCAGGAATGATTGATCACACATTACTTAAAGCAAATGCAACCGAAGCGGAGATTGTAAAGCTGGCTGAGGAAGCAAAAGAATATAAATTTGCTTCTGTTTGCGTTAACCCAACATGGGTTAAGAAAGCTGCTGAAGTTCTTAAGGATGCTGAAGGAGTAGAAGTATGTACAGTAATCGGCTTCCCTCTTGGAGCTACAACTTCAGAAACAAAAGCATTCGAAACAAAGAACGCAATTGAAAATGGCGCGACAGAAGTCGATATGGTTATCAACATCGGCGCTTTGAAAGACAAGCAATACGATTTGGTAGAAAAAGATATCAAAGCGGTTGTTGACGCTGCAAAAGGCAAAGCATTGACTAAGGTCATCATCGAAACTTGCCTTCTTACTGATGAGGAAAAAGAAATGGCATGCAAGCTTTCTGTCAATGCAGGAGCAGATTTCGTGAAGACTTCAACTGGTTTCTCAACAGGCGGAGCAACTGTGGAAGATATCGCCCTAATGAGAAAAACTGTTGGACCTGATCTTGGCGTTAAAGCTTCCGGCGGAGTAAGAAGCCTTGAGGATGCACAAAACATGATCGAAGCAGGAGCAACAAGAATTGGAGCAAGCTCTGGAGTAGCAATTGTCAACGGATTGTCTTCAGACTCTTCATACTAAGCAACAAATATATCATTCGGGAATGGGGAATGGACGATGGATAAAAAAACGCTTGTTGAAAAAGCAATTGAAGCAAGAAGCACAGCATACGTTCCATATTCTAAGTTTCAGGTTGGCGCCGCCATCATCACTAGCAATGACCAAGTTTACCTTGGCTGCAATATCGAAAACGCCTCTTTTGGCCTGACGAACTGTGCTGAAAGAACGGCTATTTTCAAGGCTGTATCTGAAGGCAATACTGAGATTAAGGCTATTGCAGTAGTCGCAGACACTGAAGGTCCCGTTTCTCCTTGTGGTGCCTGCCGCCAGGTAATTGCAGAGTTCGCAACTGACGATACAAAAATTTACCTTGCCAATCTGAATGGCGATGTAAAGGAAACGACAATCAGCGAAATCCTACCTGGATATTTCACATCCAAGGATATGGAGAAGGTTGATATGTCAAAGAAAATGGTATAGATTGATTTTTCAAGTTAACAAGGGGCAGCTCCTCTATCCTATTGGATATTAGAGTTGCTCTTTCTTATTTGATGGCTGTTTTCGTAAGTATTGTTGTAAAAATCCTAAAGCCGATTTTAACGGATTATATTTCCGGTTCGCAGGTCGGTATTAAGTTTGCATGCTCTTTTCTCATAACAAGCGTCAACTTTACGAAGCAACTTAGGAAGTTCAATCTAATTCGTATTCAATAGCAACAGAGTATAAGAAAAGAGATTTGATAAAGGAGGAAAGAGCCTGTCCATCTATTGGGACGGCATACATCATGGGAGACGCAGGTTTATTATTATCAGGCGCAGCACTCTTCCTGAACAGCTTAATGCTTCTGGGAAAGGCAAATGCGAAAAGCGTGGCAGTATTCAACTTATTCATCGGGACACTGCAAGTGATTGTTCCGTTTTACTTGATTGCTGTATCTGATCAGAACAATTGGACGATCTACAGCCTGGCAAGCATCTTTCTTTTTGGTTTTACCTATTTATATGTCGGTTTGACATTGTGGAAAGACCTTGATGGCAGCGGACTTGGCTGGTATTCCCTCTGGGTTGCAGTGCTTGCAGTCATTTATGCAGCAGTAGCATATGTACATTTTAAAGATATCGTGAACGCTTTGACATGGCTTATGTGGGCCTATCTATGGTTCCTGTTCTTCCTTTCAATGGGTATGAACAAGAAAATCGACGTCTATATAGGCAAGGTGGCGATGGTCCAATCTTGGCTGACACTAACCTTCCCGGCCTTGCTCTCGATGACTGGCTTATGGAAAACTGACCAGGTAGCCAACGCCTGGATCTACTTTTTAATTGCTGCTTTCGTTTATTTTGCTTATATTACATTAAAGCTGAAGAGGTCTTCTGCCAGAACAGAGGAGTTTGCTTAAAATTCAAAAACCGTCCTGCCAAATGAAATTGGCCAGGACGGTTTTTTATTAGGATTTACTTCGCAAGTACATTTGTCAGTACAGGAACGACCTGCTTTTTGCGTGAAACGACGCCTTTTAGGGTCGCCGTGTTGTTTTCAAGTTTTACATTGAAAGCTTCTTCAACTGCAGCAGCTTTTTCACCAATCGCAAGTGCTGCAGAATCATTTGTCAAGATATCAGTAATCACCAATAAGAATAGACCAAGATTCTTTTCTGTCACCTTATTGATCAATGCCTCTTCAAGCTCTACCTTGCGCAAAAGGACTTCATTGACGTCAACAGAGTTTACCTGTGCGATTTCAACCTTGGAATCTCCCATCTGGAATTCCTTGGCGTCAAGGGAAATAAGCTCTTCAATTGTTTTGCTGCTGAGATCTGCACCAGCTTTTAGCATTTCAAGACCATATTCCTCAGCATCTACACCTGCAATTTCAGCCAATTCACGCGCTGCTGCCACATCCTGGTCAGTGCAAGTAGGAGATTTGAACAATAATGAATCAGAGATGATCGCAGAAAGCATCAGGCCAGCGATATTCTTGTCGATTTCCACATTGTTTTCCTTGTACATTTTATTCAAGATTGTCGCTGTGCAGCCTACTGGCTCAACGCGGAAGTACAGTGGATCGCTTGTCTCAAAATTAGCCACACGGTGGTGGTCGATAACCTCAACGATTTGAACATCTGTGATGTCGTCAGCGCTCTGCTGGCGTTCGTTATGATCAACAAGGATGACCTTGTCCACTTCTTCTGAAACTCTCCCTGCAAGGCGTGGTGCGTCAGCTTTGAAGTAATCAAGCGCATATTGAGTTTCTCCATTGACCTGGCCCAAACGCACGGCTTCCGCCTCAACACCAAGCTTTTGCTTCAAGTTAGCATAGGCAATGGCAGAGCAGATTGTATCCGTATCAGGATTTTTATGTCCAAAAACAAGTACTTTTTCCATCATGACACTCCTCAATAACAAATTAACACGGGCATTCTAGCAAAAGAACCCGTATATCCCATAAATAATATACGCTAAAATGAAAAGTTTTTAAACAGCTTTGTGTTAAATAGAGTTGCTTTATCTTGCTCAATAATAAAAGATCCGGAATATTTCATCCGGACCCCAAAAATTAAATTTGCTCTAACAATGTTTTTGTTTCAGAGTATACAAGGTTATGTGCTTCAGCTACTGCCTGGTATGTTACATAGCCATTAAGCGTGTTGATTCCTTTCAACAATGCTTCGTTGTCAAGGCAAGCCTGCTTGTAGCCTTTGTTCGCGATTTGGACAGCATAAGGCACCGTCACATTTGTCAGCGCAATTGTTGATGTTCTAGGAACTGCACCCGGCATGTTTGCAACTGCATAGTGTACAACGCCATGCTTTTCATAAGTAGGATTGTCATGTGTCGTGATCCTGTCAGTTGTTTCGAAAATACCGCCCTGGTCGATTGCGATATCGACAACAACTGAACCTGGGTTCATCGATTGAATCATTTCTTCTGTTACAAGCTTAGGAGCCTTCGCACCCGGAATCAAAACAGCACCGATTACAAGGTCAGATGCTTTGACTGCTTCAGCAATATTCAAAGGATTGGACATTAGCGTTGTAATATCAGACCCAAAGATATCATCAAGCTGACGAAGACGGTCTGGATTCAAGTCAATCATAGTAACCTGTGCACCAAGGCCGACAGCCATTTTCGCTGCATTTGTGCCTGCAACACCGCCGCCGATGATTGTTACTTTTCCTCTTTGTACGCCTGGAACGCCGCCAAGCAGGATTCCTTTGCCGCCATGGACCTTTTCAAGGAATTGCGCACCGATCTGAGTAGACATACGCCCAGCAACCTCACTCATAGGTGTAAGCAATGGAAGAGAGCCGTTAGCCAGTTGTACAGTTTCATAAGCGATTCCGACAACCTTGTTCTCGATCAAAGCCTTAGTCAGCTCTGGTTCTGGAGCAAGGTGCAAATATGTAAATAGAATCAAGCCTTCACGGAAAAAACCATATTCTTGTGCCAGAGGTTCTTTAACCTTCATGACCATATCCTGTGCCCATGCTTCTTCAGCACTTCCAACGATTAGAGCACCAGCAGCCTTATAGTCCTCGTCTGTAAAACTTGAGCCGATTCCAGCTCCAGTTTCGATAAATACTTCATGACCGAAGTTTACTAGGTTTACTACTCCCGCAGGCGTCATAGCCACACGATTTTCATTGTTTTTTATCTCTTTAGGTACACCGATACGCATTATTGCATACCTCCTATAATAATAATTGCCCTACCATTTCAGCCTTGCCATCACTATATCATTTTTTCAATTAGTAAAGATAGATTGAGGCAAGATGAAAACACTTTCATTTTAGTAGAAAAAAATGCTTTTGGCAAAACAATTCGTATAAAATTCCCTAAAATATACTATTCTGTATATTTCTAATTTTAGAGAAAGTATCAGAGTAACTTAAAAGGCCTGCTGAGAGCAGTGAATCTCAGCAAGCCTACTCCTTCATTTTTGTACCTTTCTAAGAGAATATTGGATTGAAAGTACTCATTGAAAAAAGCTTTTACCTATGTTCTTCGTTGTTCTCTACTGCTGCTTTCATCTGTTCCTGCGGGACTACTCCGCTGTTGTATGAATCCATGATTTGCTGGTTTACCTGCATGACACCTTGATCATCGTAATCATAAAATGACTGGCCTTGCTGTTCCTTTTTATCCATGTGGAATCCTCCTTCAATATGATGCTTGCATCTATAGTTTTCGTTGGATTGTCACAGCTATACCAATGAAACTGTTGTATAATATAGGTAAAGGAGGCGAGAACTATGGCACTTTACTATAAGAACATTTTAGTTGCCGTTGATGGTTCTAAACAAGCAGCATGGGCTTTTAAAAAAGCCATTGAGATCGCAAAAAGAAACGACGCAAGTCTGGTCATGACCCACATAATCGATTTGCGCACCTTCGCTACTGTTGAAGCGTATGACCGCACGATTTCAGAGCGTGCGACACAATTTGCTACAGAGCTGATGGAAAGCTACAAACAGCAGGCAATTGAAGCCGGCATCAAAGACGTAGAGTATGACATCGATTATGGTTCCCCAAAGGTCAAAATTGCGAAAGATGTTGCAAAAAAATACAACGCCGACCTGATAATCTGCGGAGCAACAGGAATGAATGCAGTGGAACGCTTTTTCATTGGAAGTGTCTCCGAGCATATCACCCGCTATGCATCATGTGATGTCCTGGTTGTCCGGACTGACAAAGAAAATTAACCTTAATAAACATATAAAAAAGCACGCAGTTTTTCGAGACTGCGTGCTTTTTCCATTTATAATGTTGTTTTTGCTTTTTCTATTTGCATTTTCACCTGAGAAAAACCTGTGCCTCCAGCGCTGTTCCGTCTTTCCACTGCATTATAAGGATTCAATGCCTGGTAAATATTTTCCTCGAACAATGGGTTCATGGATTTGTATGCTTCCAGTGGCAGGTCTGCAAGATAGCATCCTTTTTGGATACACTCAAGGACAAGCTTTCCGACGATTTCATGTGCCTCACGAAAAGGTACTCCTTTGGCTGCCAGATAGTCAGCCAGCTCCGTCGCATTTGAAAAATCATTCTTGACCGACTTGGCCATTTTCTCGTCTTTCACCTTCATCGTACTGACCATGCCAGCGAAAATTTTCAGGGAGCCCTTCACTGTTTTGACAGTATCGAACATGCCCTCTTTATCTTCCTGCATATCCTTGTTATAGGCTAAAGGCAATCCTTTCAATACCGTCAAGAGTCCCATCAGGCTGCCATAGACACGGCCTGTTTTACCGCGAATCAGTTCTGCCATATCCGGATTCTTTTTTTGCGGCATGATGCTGCTTCCGGTCGTAAAGGCATCTGAGAGCTCGATGAACTGAAACTCCTGGCTCGACCACAGTATGATTTCCTCACACAAACGTGACAGATGCATCATTAAAATAGAGCTGCCTGATAGGAACTCAAGTATAAAGTCTCGGTCACTTACTGCATCCAGGCTGTTTTCATAGATACCTTCAAAACCCAGCATGTCTGCTGTCATATGGCGGTCAATTGGAAAAGTAGTTCCTGCAAGCGCTCCGGCACCTAGAGGGGAAAGATTGATTCTTTTCATGCTATCTATATAACGTTGTTTATCCCGGTCAAGCATCCAGAAGTAAGCCATCAGGTGATGGGCAAAAGAGATAGGCTGGGCTCTTTGCAAATGAGTATATCCAGGCATCAGCGTCTCGATGTTTTGTTCAGCCTGATTGACGAGTGCCTTTTGGAAATCAGTGATCAATTCAATGATTTCTGACACCTGCTCTTTCAGGTATAAGTGCATATCTGTAGCAACCTGGTCATTCCTGCTCCTTGCCGTATGGAGCTTGCCGCCGGTTGGCCCAATCAATTCAGTCAGGTGATGTTCAATGTTCAAATGGATATCCTCAAGCTTAGCAGAGTATTCCAATTCGCCATTGGACGCCTTTTGCCGCAAGGATCTCAACCCTTGAATGATTACATCCGCTTCTGCCTCAGTAATGACCCCGCACTTGGCAAGCATTGTGGCATGGGCGATACTGCCCTCAATATCCTGCTCCGCCAGTTCCTGGTCAAAGCCAATAGATGCACCGAATTCATCGACCCAATCCTCAGCGGATCCGGTGAATCGGCCTCCCCATAATTTCTTCACACTGTCACCTTCTTGCCTTGGACCATGCTGTGGACAACTGTCGGCAGTCCCCACAGATTGATGAATCCAACAGCAGCATTATGGTCAAACTCATCGTCCGCCGTGTAAGTGGCCAGCTTTTCATTGTAAAGGGAATACGGAGATTTTCTGCCTTCAATGATTGCATGACCTTTGAAAAGCTTGACGCGGACAGTACCCGTAACATGCTTCTGGGTTGATTTCAGGAAAGCAGCCAATGCTTCTTGAAGCGGAGAGAACCAAAGGCCTTCATAAATCAATTCTGTCATTTTCTTCTCAATTACCGGTTTAAAATGGGCTACCTCTTTTACAAGCGTGATATCCTCAAGTTCCTTATGTGCTTTAATCAAGGTCATCGCAGCAGGTGCTTCATACACTTCACGCGACTTGATGCCGACAAGGCGGTTTTCCACATGGTCAATCCTTCCGACACCATGCTTGCCTGCAATGGCATTTAATTCAAGAATCAATTCTGAAAGGGGATATGCTTTGCCATCAATTGCTGTTGGAACACCCTCAACAAATTCAATCTCGATGAGATCCGGTGTATCCGGTGCGTCTTCAAGCTCTGCCGTCAATTCATAAGCTTCAACCGGAGGCGCCTGCCATGGGTCCTCTAAGATTCCGCATTCATTGCTTCTTCCCCAAAGGTTCTGGTCAATTGAGAACGGGCTGTCGAGATTGATTGGAATCGGAATACCATTGTTGGCTGCATAAGCGATTTCTTCTTCACGTGACCATTTCCACTCACGTACCGGAGCAATGACCTTAAGATCCGGATTCAATGCTTTGATGGAAACCTCGAACCGCACCTGGTCATTTCCTTTTCCAGTGCAGCCATGCGCAACAGCTGTTGCCCCTTCCATTTCGGCTATTTCTACTAGTTTCTTAGAAATCAATGGACGTGATAGTGCTGATACGAGCGGATATTTCCCTTCGTATAATGCATGGGCCTGCAGGGCGAAAAGTGCATAATCCTTGGCGAATTCTTCTTTGACATCAAGCACATATGACTGGATCGCGCCGACCTTAAGAGCTTTTTGTTTAATGAAATCAAGGTCCTTTCCTTCACCAACATCAAGGCAGCAAGCTATTACAGCGTAGCCCTGGTCCTTCAGCCATTTGATTGCAACAGATGTATCAAGCCCGCCAGAATAGGCAAGCACCACTTTATTATTAGTCATTTTTCATGCTCCTTTTATATTCGGATATTTATTCATTTCTATAAATTTTTATTCATGTTTATAAAGTTAACAGGTTTTTGGGAACATTTCAAGATAAAATATATTTTTTATTGATCTAGCGACTGGCACTTGCATTAGACTAGTGTGGAAGCAGGTTTGAAAGTATAGTAGAATGTAAGCAAGAATTAGCGGAATGGGGGCAACATAAGATATGGAACAATATTTTCTTTTTAACAGCCGATTAGGCATTCCCCTGCCAGACTTAAAAGAAAACTGGGAAGAATATGACCTTGATACACGACACGGAATTCTGCTCCACTGGGAAAAAATTCGCGGCAGCATTCCTGACAGGATCGCAGAGCTTGAAAAAACAATCAACCTGAAGCAAGCTCAGCTTTCCGATGAGAGCAACTTCATCCGCTCATGCGAACTGAACAGTGAAATTTCCGAGCTGGCGTCCATCATAAATGACCTCTGGCTTTGGTATCGCACCCAGCAGGATATTTCATCAGAGAAAATGCATCGATAGCACTTTTTATTGCATAAAAAATAGCCTGAAAGCTCCAGGCTATTTTTTGTTTTTACTTTTATTAAAAGAATATACGGCACCTATCATAAGAGCTGCCCCTGTTAATCTCATTACACCATTGCCGAATGGACTGAGTTGATCAATGGTTGAACCCACCAGAATACTGCCAATAAAAATGAAAATAAGCGTAATTAATAACCTCATATATGCTCCTTTTGAAGTGTCTTTCCCATAATGACATATGATTCTTTATCATCATTTGGATAAAAGGCATCATTTAAAACGATCCATCCCAGGCTTTCATACAGGCTGCGGGCAGGAGCATTATTATGCTGAGTTGTTAACACCGCTGTCTTATGTTCTACACCATCTAACAGCCGGGTTACCAGCTGTTTTGCCAGCCCTTGATTCCTAAATGAAGGATGCACCCCCAATTCAACGAACTCAAAACAATCCTCTAACCAGTCTTGATACTCTTCTGAGTTGAACGCATTTGACAATAACTCATGATAATACTGACCTGGTTGAGAAAAGTAACCATAAGCATAACCAGCCACTTCCCCCTGCTCAGAAATAGCCACAAACCCTCTATAGCCATCATAGTCTGCATGCCTCAACACTCGGTCTCTAATGGAATCATCTTCTTTACTCCATACTTGTTGGTATAAGACCGCTACCTCGTTCACTAAGTCTTCATTTCTGTTTATTTCTATATACTCTAACAGCTTTTAGACCTCCCTTGTCAGCTTTTCTTGTAATTGCCTCAAACCTGTCACGATTCCGCTGCTTTCTTGACAGCTTTGCTTGTGTTCGCTTCAAACCTGTCACGATTCCGAGGTTTTCTTGACAGCTTTGCTTGTGTACACTCCAAACCTGTCACGATTCCCGGGTTTTCTTGACAGCTTTGCTTGTGTTCGCCTCAAACCTGTCACGATTCCGGGGTTTTCTTGACAGCTTTGCTTGTGTTCGTCCCAAACCTGTCACGATTCCTCTGTTATTTTGACAGCTTTTCTCGTGTTCGTCCCAAACCTGTCACGATTCCGCAGTTATTTTCACAGCTTTTCTCGTTTTCCTCTCAAACCTGTCTGAACTTACCATTGCAACTGATCAATTCTCGAGATTGGCCTTTAATAATCACAGTCATCTTCCTCTTATATGGAAACTCCATACAGTTATTCGATTATGCTTTCACAATTTCCTTTTTATCCACAAAAAAAGATGAAACCCTTAAAGGCTCCATCTCTGTTATGATTTATAAATCCTTCGTCAGTTCTCTCACCACGTGTCCTATCTCAGGAAGGATCAGCTTTTCCATTGCCAGTCGGACTGCACCTGTTGAGCCTGGTGTTGAGAATACGGCACGGTCATTCACGACTCCGGCTGCGGCACGCGATAGCAGGGCAGCTGAACCGATATCCTCTGTATAGCTGAGCATTCGGAAAATCTCACCGAAACCAGGAATTTCTTTTTCAAAAATGCTCTGGACTGTTTCGATTGTGACGTCTCGTTTGGCAATTCCAGTGCCACCGTTCGTTAGCACCACATCAATTTCGGAGTTGCTGCAGCCTTTTATTACTTCAGATTTGATCGGTTCTGCTTCGTCTTTGACAATTACGTAATCGACTATTTTATGCCCTGCAGCCTCGAGCATTTCCATCATCAGCTTGCCGCTTTTATCTGTATCTGGCGTTCTTGTATCGCTTACTGTTATGACTTTGCAGCGCACCTGGCTGGGTGCAGCTTGTTTATGTTCCTGTGTACTCATAACTCTAAAGTGCTCCTTTTTCTTTGAAATATCTCATCTGGTAAAATTTATGGGCGAAGTCCGTGACCCTTCTCGTCAATTGGTAGTTTGCCCCGGCACCGATCGCCATGCTGATCACCGGCATGCCCTGGACATGCTTTTTGCGGAACATCAGGATCGCCATACCCTTGAAAATCTGTTTGATTGGCTGTTCTAGCCATGTCACGTCTGTCAGGTCATCATTGCCTTCGTAGAAATAAAAATCCTCTGCCTGGTCGAGGTCATTTTTCAACTCTTCCCAGCCAGCGCTCTGCATCCTCGAAGGCATTGTCGCAGTGTGGAAAACCTTCAATGCAACCATCATTTCAAATGGAGTGTTCACTTCGAACCCATAGGTCATCGCAACCAGTTGGACAATCCGCAAATTAATGACTGCCATCGCCGGCATATCTGCGCCTAGCACAAGATTGCCTCCACTCCCTGACATTCCACCCTGGACGAAGGAATAGAGTCTGTGGCGGGCAATTTGCTGCCTGGCAATGAATTCAAGTTGTTCAATCGGCAGCTCCCTTAAATCATGAATGGTTTCAAGGTCGGGCTGGAAAACCCGCCCTGCAGAAAGAATCCGTTCCTTGGCATCCATCTGCAGCTGTGAACCCTGAATTAGGGAGTGAAGATGGAAAAGCCAGCCGTCGAATAAAGTGAAAAAGCGATCCTGCACCTCTTCAGGCAAAAGCGAAAAAGATCGTTCAAGGTAGCGGTCATACGCTAATTCAAAATCATTCGGTTCATACTCGTAGAGATTGTTTTCCCAAGCACTTAATTCATCCAGTACCTTTTGTTCCCGTTGAGTCAAAGGCATTGAAAAACCTCCAGCATATGTGAATTTTCTTCCAGTATAGCACAAGAAAAGCGGAAGCGCCTTGGTCAGCCCCGACAAGCGCTGGAGGGCTGACCAGTGAAATCGTTCTTTGACTTCATTGGGCAGACCGAAATCGAAAAGCGGAGGCGACTGTCCAACTCCGACAAGCGCTGGAGGGCCTGACAGCGAAGTCGGTTTTTGAGTTCATTGGCAGGACCGAAACGTCTCGAGGAGTTAGGAGCCACAGCTAGACAAGCGTCTCGAGGGGCTAGGTGCTGAAGCTAGACAAGCTTTATCACCACATAAAAAGGCAGAAGCTTGTACGCTTCTGCCTGAAAGTGATTTATTTTGCCAAACGCACGACGTCACGGGCGATCATGACTTCCTCGTCTGTCGGGATAACCATTACTTTTACCGGAGAGTGCGGGTAGCTGATGAAAGCTTCTTCGCCGCGCACTTTGTTCAAAGCTGGATCCCAGTAGATGCCCATGAACTCAAGGCCCTGAAGGACACGAGCACGGATTGCCGAACTGTTTTCTCCAATACCGGCAGTAAAGATGATGGCGTCAACACCGCACATGCGGGCTGCATATGAACCGATGTATTTATGGATTCTGTCCGCGAAAACTTTCAGTGCAAGCTCTGCACGATCATTTCCTTTTTCTGCTTCGTCTTCGATGTCACGAAGGTCACTTGAGAATCCGGATACTCCTAGCATACCGCTCTCTTTGTTTAGGACGTCCAAAACTTCATCAGCAGTTTTATCTGTTTTTTCCATGATGTATGGAATCAATGCTGGGTCGATGTTACCTGAACGAGTTCCCATCGTCACACCTGCAAGCGGAGTGAATCCCATTGATGTATCGATTGACTTGCCGCCTTCGATTGCTGCGATACTTGCACCATTTCCAAGGTGGCAGGAAATTAGGCGCAGGTGTTCAACAGGACGGCCAAGCATTTCAGCTGCACGCTGGGAAACATACTTGTGTGAAGTACCATGGAAGCCGTACTTACGGATTCCATACTTTTTATAGTAGTCGTATGGAAGACTGTATAGGAAAGAGTTTTCAGGCATTGTCTGATGGAAAGCTGTATCAAACACAGCAATCGCAGGAACATTCGGGAGCACCTGCTGGAATGCACGGATACCAGTCAAGTTAGCTGGATTATGCAGTGGCGCAAGCTCTGAAAGCTCTTCGATTTTTTTCAGAACCTCTTCAGTGATCAATACTGAATCACTGAATTCTTCACCGCCGTGAACAACACGGTGACCGATTCCTTCGATTTCATCAAGTGACTGAATGATTCCCAAAGAAGTCAGTTTATCAAGAAGGATTTTTACCGCAACCTCATGATTCGGTATATCAGTAACTTCCTTATTCTTTTCTCCATTTACTGAGATTGTAAAAATTGAATCTTTAAGACCGATTCTTTCAACAATTCCTTTAGTGATGACTTCTTCGCTTGGCATTTCGAATAATTGGAACTTAAGTGACGAACTGCCGGCATTGATTGCAATTATTTTAGACATTTGTACCGCTCCTTTTATATAACAACCTGATTAAAAATACAGTGAAATAGTACACCATTATTGTGTGCCACAGGCCGCAATTATATCTCTCATTTTCCCATTTAAACACTGTCTTTTTCACATTTCAAGCAAAGCTTTTCCAAATAGGAAATGAGTTTTTATTCAGATACTTCTAATGATTAGAAAAAAACATTAGCATGTTTTATATACCACAAACAAATGAAAAAAGAACCGGTTATGCAGCCGGTTCTATTGCTGTGCATTTTTATTTTCGTTAAACCATAGATCGATTTTATTTAGCATCCTGTTCACGGCTGCTCCGTCCGATAGTTTTGGAAGCTCGGCAAGGAGAGCCTGTTTTGGTGCTATTACTTCTTCACCGTTTTTCTGTAGTATAAGGATACTTTTAGCTGCCTGCTTGTTTTTAAACAGTGATGCTGGAAGCTGTAAAACACCCTGGACAATCAAATGGTTTTTAATGAACTCATGAAGCATCGGGGCTTGTTCACTTTCAAAAAGGCCATTAGGTATCATGAAGAACAAATATCCGCCTTCTTTCACATGCTTCGTACTTTGCTCGATGAACATGTGATGAGAGTACGTATGGCCCTCTTTTGCTTTTACTTCATATTGTTCCGCTCTGAGGTCATTAGGATAGTAGCCCACTGGAAGATCACAAATGACCGCATCGGCAGGATCGACAAACAATGGTTCAAGACTGTCCTGATTGAAAAATTCGACCGGATGCTTCTGAAGGTTGGCATTCACGAAGGCCAGACGGATCAGTAGGTCATCAATCTCAACACCGACGGACTCGATTTCCTTGTCGGTCTGCTGGTTCAATACCGTAGCGAGAAGGTTTCCAGTTCCGACCGCAGGGTCAAGGAGTCTAAATGATTTCTTGGCGACAAACTTATTGACCAGGTAGCCAATGAACATGCCGACAGAATCAGGTGTCATTTGATGGTTCGGCTGGGTATGCTCCTTCATTCCCTTTAAAATCGCAAGCTGGAAGCCTTTGCGGATTTCTTCTTTGCTAAAGGAATCAAGGTTGATCTCCTTATATACTTTTTCTAGCCGTTTCGCTGTGACTTCATTAAGTTCGTCCTGGAGCACTGTTCCCTGAAACAAGTTTTCCCCGCTTTCAGCCAGCGCTTCCAAATATGTACATGATAACTCTTCTTTTAAAATATCTGCAGTTGTATTGAATGCAGTAAATAATTGTTCGACCGGAGTCATACTCACTTTTCTTCCTCCTGATTTGAATAGATATTTATATATTTTAGACCTGTTTTGCTCTGTGTACAAGGTATATGGTCCGAATGGGGGCTGAATGGGGCTGAATGGGGGCGGACTGTACAGAGAGTCTATCGGACACTTACACTGCTTTTTGCCTTCTGTTTGTCCGATAGAGCCTTCCTATCGGACACTTCCAACGCTTTCCGCCTTCTGTTTGTCCGATAGAGCCCTTCTATCGGTCACTTCCAACACTTTCCGCCTTCTGTTTGTCCGATAGAGCCTTCCTATCGGACACTTTTCCTGGTCCCCGCTTCACGTTTGTCCGATAGGGGCCTATGATATCATTAATGTTTACACATTCCTATTCTTACAGCAAAACAAGCCGCAGTTTTTTTCTGCGGCTTGTTTCCTGGTTGTGTATTAGTTTGCTTGCTTTGCAGCTTCTACTGCTGCTTCGTAGTTAGGGTGGTCTGTTGCTTCGCTTACATACTCAACGTATGTTACTTTGTCGTTTGAATCAACAACGAATACTGCGCGTGCAAGCAGGCGAAGTTCCTTGATTGCTGCTCCGTAAGCTTCACCGAATGAAAGCTCGCGGTGGTCTGATAGAGTCTGGACATTATCAATTTCTGCTGCACCACACCAGCGCTTTTGCGCGAAAGGAAGGTCAACGCTGACTGTCAAAATCTTAACGTTATCAAGGTTTGCAGCTTCTTCATTGAAGCGGCGAGTCTGCGCATCACAAACTCCTGTGTCAAGTGAAGGAACAACGCTGATCAAACGTACTTGTCCTTTTGAATCCTGAAGTGTCACTTCAGAAAGATCGTTTGCAAGCACTTTGAAATCCGGTGCCTGGTCTCCAACCTTTACTTCATTTCCTAGCAATGTAACTGGGTTCCCCTTAAATGTAACAGATGCCATACCTGCTCATCCTCCTTGTCCATTATATGTACAGTGTTAATATATCTTTTAAAGAATTTTTTTGCAATTATTTTACTAAAAGGATACAAAGTACATAGCTAAGCTGCCTTCCCGCTGGAAAAGGCAGCTTCCTGCTAAATAGTTGTTTTTCGCAGTTCCGTGTATTCACCTGTTAAAATTCCAGGTCAGTTTTCGGACCGTTGTAATCAGCCTGAGAATGGCCTTGGTTTTTGTTCTGGCTGCCTTCCTGGCTGTTCTGGTCTTTCTTCGACATCATGTTCTGGATTTTTTCTACAACCTGCGGGGCAAGGTCTAGTATCTTCTCATACAAATGTGTATTTTCATCAAGGTGAAGCATTTTTACACCCTTAGAGTTGACGATCAAGAAAGCAATCGGCGTGATTGAAACACCGCCACCGCTACCTCCTCCGAATGGGTGCTGGGAACCTCCAGACTGTCCTCCTGAGCCGCCAGAACCGCCAGAGCCACCTGATCCTCCTTTAGAGCTTTCCAAAACGAATTCGCTTCCGCCAGCGGCAAAACCGAAACCTACCTTTGAAACTGTCAGGATCACGCTTCCATCCGGTGTTTCTACGGGGTCTCCAATGATTGTGTTAACATCAATCATTTCTTTCAAGCTTTCCATGGCAGTTGTCATTAATCCTTGAATTGGATGGTCGGACATTCCTGTTTCCTCCTTATTTTAGACAGAATTAGTATTATCACCAGAAAGGGCGGATAATGGCTTAGATTTAAATTCCGGCCAGCCGCCTTTCCAATATTTAACCAGCTTTATTCCTGCTAAAATAGCATGCCCGACTCTGAGTTGAATCATACATTTAAAGCTAGTAATTGAAACAGTTTGCTGAAAGCTTGGTGTAATCGTCATGACAGGCATTTCTTTCATTTTCATATAGTTGCTCAGGAGTCCGATTACTCCGCCTTTGACTGCCCAGAAGGCACCGGTAATCACACCTGTCGCCGCTGCATCTGAAACACCAACCATGGTGTGCCATTCAATATTCCGAACCGTAACTTTCTTTAAAAAATTCCTGATAATTTTATGAAAACCGGCGATGTGGGTGATCAGCTGCTTGAAATCATGAAGGCTGCTAAGTAAATCATTTTTGTCAACTTGAGTTGTTTTTTGTTGTTTCATATTTTCATCGGTCCCTGTTTTGATTTTTTGCTCGGCCACGATAGTGGGAGAATCATCATCGATTTTCACAACGGGCACTTCGATCTTGAACTTGATTAATCCGCCCCATGCCTTAATCGTTACCTTAAAATGATCATTATCATTGCCGTGGTAATAATCTAAATAAATCTTAACTTTGGTAAAAAGGATTATAAGTATAAGCACCGTGAGAAGCAGTATGGCAAGCAGCACCCATTTCATCGTCCTCCACAACCTTTCAGCCTATTATTATCAACAAAAGGGCAAAAAAATAAACCTGCCGCAGCAGGTTCATTCTAACGTGGTTCGTATATGACGGTTGTATCAGCAAACAAATCATGCAAGCCCTGTTTCTTTTTTGTAAAAGCAACGACCACATACAAAACTATGATGGTCGCTGAAATGAAACGTCCGATCCACTCGCGGAAAATAACGCTTCCCCAGGTTAGACCCTTGCCGTCCAGCTCTACCACCTTCAAGCCAAACACCATTTTTCCGAGGGTCTGGCCAAAGTACTTTGTCATTAACACAAAATATAAATAGAAAATGACAGCTGTCGCGATGGCTATCGGGGAAAGGACCCCCTCCTCAATCAACGGTACATCCAGTGCCCGAAACACAGGATTAATGATCATTCGGTTGACGCTCCCAATTACAATCAAGTCAAGCAAATACGCCCAAAAACGTGTCCAGAAACCGGCATAGAGACCAGCGTATATATGTTTCACGGGTTCAGCTTTGTCAAGTACATAACCATCAGGTTGTGAGTAATTGCTAGATTCAGGCTGAGATATTTGATGTTCCTTTTCAGTCTTAAAATGAGACTTGTCATCTAGGGTTTCGGACCCATCCATGTCTTCTTTTGGTTCAGATTGAGAGGATACATTGTCGCGATCTTTAAAATCATCCGAATTCATATTTTATCCCTCCTTATTCCGCATATAAATACATCAGGCGAGGAGAATTAGGCTGGGACAATATCTTCATTAATCCTGCCATTTCTGCGTCTTTCCCGATGATTTTTTGTGCGCTCAAGCTGAAGAACGAACCAAAGCCCATGCTTTCTGTGTATTTGACGACAGTAGCATCACCTAGTTTTTGATCTTTCCTGACACTGTCGATGACATCTTCAAGATAACCAAATCCATCGATCAAATTCAGCTGCTTTGCCTGGCGACCATCATAAATCCGGCCATCGGCAATTTCCTTGACTCGTTCAACAGACATTCCGCGTCCTTCTGAAATGACTTTCACGAATCCCTCATATGAGTTATCAATCATCGATTGAAGGATTTTGCGCTCATCCTCTGTCATCGGCCTTGATGGGCTCATGATATCCTTGTATGGCCCGCTTTTGATGGTCGTGAATTCAACGCCATACTTTTCGGCAAGGCCGGCATAATTAACTCCCTGCATGATGACACCAAGCGACCCGGTAAGCGTTTCAGGGCTGGCAAAAATTTTATCAGCCGGCGCAGACACATAATAACCACCGGAAGCGGCCATTGACCCCATCGATACATAAATCGGCTTTTTCGTTTCCTTCTGGATCTCCTTGATCTTGTCATGGATTTGCGCACTTTCCACGACACCGCCGCCAGGTGAGTTCACCTGCAGGATGATCGCCTTAACATCCTTTGCTTCTTTAACATGATCAAGCTGTTCCATGAATGCTTTATGATTATAGAGTGGACTTTCAAAGAATGATTCAGCATCACCTGTATCCTGGATTACCCCATTGATGGACAATACCGCTATTTTGCTAAGCATGTCACCTTCTTCGATTATTTCTTCAGCAAACATTTCTTCCGATACGGCAAACATATCCGTAAAAGCATTTTCCGCGTCACTAAATGCCACTGTAGACAGAAGATTTATAACTGTTGACGCAATGAATAATCCGACGGCTATTCCTAAAGCCGCCCATCTTTTCCCATTCATCTTGAAGCCCCCTTGTAAGTTTCTTGTACTTTCAAAACCTTATGAAAAAATGATAAACTGATGTCAATAACATTTATTTTAGCAAAAGATTTCAAAAGTGGGTAAAATTATGGAAGAAATACGAATTGTTTGGAGGAATTTATATGCCAGATCGCCGTAATATTTATTTTCACCATACACCCGACACAACTATGTTGGAAAAAGTTGAGCCCCTTTATGAGCTGGCTCGCCGTTATGATTTCAATATCGTGTCCGACTATCGCACAGCAAATATTATCGTAAGCATTGGTGATGACGGTACCTTCCTGCAGGCTGTCAGAAAGACCGGTTTCCGGGATGATTGCCTATATGCCGGCATTTCAGTTACTGGCTCCCTGAATATGTATTGCGATTTCCATCTCGAGGATACAGATAAAATGATTGAAGCAATCACAAATTCACAAATCGAAGTCAGACGCTATCCGACGATCGAGGTAACAATCGATGGTGATACAACTTTTGTCTGCCTGAATGAATTCAGCGTCCGTTCTGCGATCATTAAAGCTTTTGTCATGGATGTTTATATCGATGACAAGCATTTTGAAACCTTCCGTGGAGATGGAATGATCGTCGCTACTCCTACAGGAAGCACAGCGTATAACAAGTCGGTCAACGGAGCCGTTGTCGACCCGCTGCTGCCTTGCATGCAGGTGAGCGAGCTTGCTTCAGTGAACAACAATGATTACCGTACACTCGGCTCATCCTTCATCCTGAGTGGAGACCGGAAGCTTACCTTCAAGGTTGCCCAGGATGGAAATGATTATCCAATCATGGGAATGGATAACGAAGCTTTGAGTATCCAACATGTTGAAAAGTTTGATGTGAAACTTAGTAACAAAATCATCAAGACTGTCAAACTGAAGGACAACTCTTTCTGGGAAAAAGTGAAGAGGACATTCTTATAATAGAAAAGAGCTGCGGAAAAATCCGCAGCTCTTTTCTATTACATTGGCATTCCCTTTTCTTTTTTCCACTTAACTGTCATAGCTGTGGCCATTTTTGTCCTTGATAAAGAGTATAGGATCAAAGCTGACCAGATAAAGGTGAAGGCAAGCAGGTGGATTGACGAGAATGTTTCGTGATAGACGAAAACTCCAAGGATGAGTGTTAATGTCGGTGCAATATATTGCAGGATACCAAGTGTCGCGAGCGGAATCCTTTGAGCTCCTTTAGCAAAAAAGAGCAGTGGTACTGCCGTAGCCGCTCCTGCCCCTGCCAGCAGCAGCGTAGTCGACAAGGAACCAGCAAACAGGGAGTTCGTTCCCTGGTTCATAAGATAGCCAATGTAGATTGCTGAGAGCGGCATGACGACCAATGTTTCGAGCGCAAGCCCGACAGCAGAATCTACCTTGATCAATTTCTTCGCCAATCCGTAAAGACCAAAGGAAATTGCGAGTGATAGTGCAATCCACGGAAATTGTCCGTACGAAATCGTCATGATCAATACACCGATTGCTGCGAGCGCAAACGATAAATATTGCAATAAAGTTAAGCGTTCCTTCAGAAATACCATTCCTAGCAGGACACTTACAAGCGGATTGATATAATAGCCAAGGCTTGCTTCGATCATCTGGTCTGTATTCACAGCCCATATATACATGAACCAGTTAATGCTGATTAGCATGGATGCCACAGCAAGGGCGGCTAATTGCTTTTTGTTTTGGGCCAGCCCTCGCATTGTCCCTTTGAAAAGTCCCCATTTCTTATTAATGACCAGAATAAGGGCGATGAAGAAAAACGACCAGAATACACGATTAGCCAGGATTTCATCAGCATTTACATGATCTAAAAGCTTCCAATAAACAGGAAGGAATCCCCACAATATATAAGAAAAAGCTGCGTACAGGACACCAGCTTGTTGTTCGGTCCTTTTATTCATCCGAACAGCCCCCTAATCTTTCTAGACTCGAAATAATATCATTATAAAGGGGAACTCGGCGGGCTGACAATCTTTTTTTATGATCAATAACAGACAATTTGCGCACACTGTTTAATTCAATAATGAAAAATAACCCTGACCGGGTTATTTTTCATTTCGTGGTTTTAACTTGAAGTTATAGCCAAATGTCTCTTCGGCAGAGGATATTTTATAGCCGAAACCTGGCTTAAAATCCAAGAATATCTTACTTGGAAGAGATTCCAGCGATTTTTCTGGTACGAAAAAGTTAAAACCGCTTTCTGTAATCACTTCATCATCTGCCTGCTTTTCTTCAATTTGCAGTTGAATATCCGTTGCGATTGAACAAGTCCCAACAAACTCTGCTAAAATCCTTATTCCTTCATGAACACTGAATTGGACCTTGTTTAACTCCTCCAATGCAGCCTCTCTGATTTCAATGTTCATAAATAATCACCCTTTCTAATTTAAATATACCCAAGTTTTCAACCTCAACGCATCCACTGCTTTTTGGTATGATCCTCACTGAAATTAAACTAAATAGAAAAAGCAGACCCAGCGGCCTGCTTCTTGTTAAGAATTTATTTTGCACCTTCCAATTCCTTTTTCCTTAATTCAATACGGCGGATTTTACCAGATGTTGTTTTTGGCAGTTCTTCAAGGAACTCAATCTTTCTCGGATACTTATATGGAGCCGTTAATTCCTTCACATGCTGCTGCAGCTCAGCCACAAGGTTTTCCTGTTCAGGGCTTACGCCATCACGCAGGACAACAAATGCTTTGACGATATGGCCGCGGATTTCGTCCGGTGACGCGACTACCGCACATTCTTTTACATAAGGATGTTTTACTAGTGCGTCCTCAACTTCAAAAGGCCCGATTGTATAACCAGAGCTGATAATGATATCATCGCCGCGCCCCTCAAACCAGAAGTAGCCTTCTTCATCTTTGCTTGCCTTGTCCCCTGTTACGTAATAATCTCCGCGGAACTGCATTGCTGTCCGCTCTGGATCCTTGTAATAGTTTTTGAACAACGCAGGTGTTTCAACATGGACAGCAATGTCCCCAACTTCTCCTGGGGCACAAGGCTCACCATTTTCATTGATAATCTCGACCCTGTTTCCAGGCGTTGGCTTGCCCATCGATCCCGGTCTCAATTCCATGCCTTTTGTCACGCCGACAAGCAATGTGTTTTCTGTCTGTCCATAACCGTCACGCACTTCTACATTGAAATGCTTTTTAAATGTATCAATTACTTCACGATTAAGCGGTTCTCCAGCAGAAACCGCACTGTGAAGCCCTGGCAGATTAAAATCATTCAAGTTTTCTACCTTCGCCATAAGACGGTATTCTGTTGGTGTGCAGCAAAGGACATTCACATTGTATTTTTGTAAAAGTGATAAATACTTTTGCGGCTCGAATTTCCCCTGGTAAACAAGGCCGGTTGCTCCGGTTCCCATAACGGATAAAAACGGACTCCAGATCCACTTTTGCCAGCCCGGACCTGCAGTGGCCCAGACAGTGTCACCGTCCTGGATACCAAGCCAGTTTGCCGCTGCTGTGCGAAGGTGGGCATATGCCCATCCATGTGTATGGACGACCCCTTTTGGATTGCCAGTCGTTCCGGAGGTGTAGCTAAGGAATGCCATGTCATCGCGTTCTGTATCAGCCAGCGGAAGGTCGTCCGAAGCAGATTTCATTTCGGCATCCAGATGGATCCATCCTTCCTTTTCGTCTCCTATAACGAATTTAGGCAGGTCATTCGCTTCCTCGATCCCATTGAATTCATTGGTAAAAGGAGCATAGCTGACAATCGCTTTTACGTCGCCATGGTTGATTCGATATTGAAAGTCCTTCGTTCTTAGCATTTCTGAACTTGGAATGACAACTAACCCCATTTTCAAGGATGCAATATAAACCTGATAGGCCTCAATCAATCTTGGTACGACGACCAAAACGACATCACCCTGCTCTAAGCCATGTTTCGAGAAAACGTTTCCAATCCTATTCGCATTATTCAGTAGTTCACGGTATGTAATCTCTTTTGTGCTGCCTGCTTCATTTTCCCAGATTATTGCTTTTCTTTCCTGATCCTGAGCGAAACGCTCCATTTCAGATACAAGGTTATACTTTTTCGGTGCAATCAATTGTTCCCTGTTCATACTCTTCCCCCTCTTAATAATTAGTTAAGGCAAATTCCGCTTATGTACGTCTTGCCTTCTTATCCCCAATCCCTATTATACAAAATTATTTAAAAATTTAAAATTATAAGATAAAACTTTTTCAATATAATAATTCAATGCAATAAAAAGAGCGGGGCATCTGCCCCGCTCCTTGTAGCCATATTATTAATTTTTAATTAGCGAGAGAATCCGCCACCAAGTTGCTGTTCAGCCATTTGAACTAAACGCTTAGTGATCTCTCCACCTACAGAACCGTTAGCGCGAGAAGTAGTTTCTCCGCCTAGTTGTACACCAAATTCAGAAGCGATTTCGTACTTCATTTGGTCAAGAGCTTGTGATACTCCAGGTACTAGAAGTTGATTTGAGCTGTTGTTGTTTGCCATGTGTTTCACCTCCTTGTGAGTATAGAGTGTGTAAAAACACATGGCTTAATTCAAATCTTTAATTGGTAATTGTTCACAAATTTATCATAAATTAAAATAGATTATCCATTGAATCATCTTCTCGTTCTGAAGCAGGTTTTAAAACGATAATCTCCGTTCCTTCAACTGCTTTTTGAACCAATTCCTCGAAGTCGAAGAAGCTTTCAAAGTGTTGAACCTTATCAAGCTTTGGTTTTGTTTTAGGTGATGCAGGAACAAAAACCGTGCAGCAATCCTCATATGGGCGGATCGATATGTCATGGGTATCGATATCTTGGGCAATATCCATGATTTGAAGTTTGTCCATTGTAATCAAAGGTCTGATGATTGGTGTAGAAGTCACATCATTGATCGCATACATACTTTCAAGTGTCTGGCTCGCTACCTGCCCTAGACTTTCACCTGTGATGATTGCAAGTCCGCCCTGTTTTTCCCTGATGGCGTCCGTTATACGGAGCATCATTCTTCTTGTCGTTGTCATCGTATAGTTTTCAGGTATTTGCTTGTGAATGGCCTGCTGGATTTCCGTGAATGGCACAATGTGAAGTGCGAAATGGCCATTTACCTCTGCCAATTTTTCCGAAAGATCGAGAACCTTTTGTTTTGCTCGCTCACTTGTAAATGGAGGACTGAAAAAATGGATGCCTTCAACCTCGAGACCTCTCTTCATTGAAAGGTAACCTGCTACTGGACTGTCAATTCCCCCGGAAAGCATCAGCATTCCTTTGCCCGCAGAGGCAGCAGGGAGTCCGCCAGCACCTTTTATCGTTTCTGCTGAAATATAGGCGGCTTCTTTCCTGATTTCAATCTGAAGATTTATATCAGGTTTGCGGACGTCTACTTTCAAGTCATCAACATTCCTTAAGATGTGGCCGCCGAATTCTGAATTGATTCCGTTTGTATCCAATTCAAATGTCTTGTCCGAACGTTTGGCAGTGATTTTAAAAGTCTGGCCATGCTTATAAATCTTCCTGAAAAGTTCTAGTGCAGCATCTTTCATTTTATCGAGATCTTTTTCAACTTTTACAGCCGGACTGAAGGATTGAATCCCGAATATTTCTTTCAGCTTCTCTCCCACTCCGTCGCTATCCTCACCATTAAGAAGGATGAACATTCGGTCGCGTTCTGCCTTTATCGCTACATTCGGATAGTTGTATAAAGCTCTTTTAATATTTTTTCTCAGTCGATCAATGAATTTATTCCTGTTTCTTCCTTTTGTCGATATTTCTCCATACCGAACCAAAATACGGTCATACATCATTTTTTTACTACCTCGCTTAAATGTTTTACTGTTTCAGCAATTGCCTTTGTTGCTATTTCCGCTTCTTCTGCTGTATTGCTGTATGTCAGGCTGACTCTGATCGCGCTTTCTGCTTCCTCTTGTGGCACTCCCATTGCCAGCAAAGTCTTGCTTGCAGCTTTCTTTTTGGAGGAGCAGGCGCTTGTAGTTGATACATAGATATTTCTTTCTTCCAGTGCATGTACAATTGTTTCTGCCTTCAACCCCTTGATTGAAAAGTTCAAGATGTGGGGGGCACGATTCTCCATTGGCGTGTGAATGGTAATTTCCTTGATTTGGCTGATACCGCTTCTTAATCTTTCCATCGCTTCTTCCATTTGATTCAGCTTTTCTTTACTCTGTTCAAATGTCATTCTCAGAGCCTTTGCCATTGCAACCACGCCTGCTACATTTTCCGTTCCGCTTCGCTGCTTCCATTCTTGATTTCCGCCGGAGAATAATGAAGACAAATGAACGCCTTCTTTTATAAACAATGCACCTGTCCCTTTCAATCCATGGAATTTATGCCCCGATATGGTAGACAAATGGATTCCGGCTTCATAAAAGTTCAATGACACCTTTCCAACTCCCTGAACGAAATCAACATGGAAAAACGCTTTTGGATACTTTTTAAGCATGGTGCCAATTTCCTTTATAGGCTGAATCGTGCCAATTTCATTATTGACATGGATTACAGACACCAGGATGGTATCATCTCGCATTTCATTCTGAATTGATTCCGCGCTGATAAAGCCGTTCCTATCTGGTTTTACATATGTTATATCATAGCCGAGCGATTCAAGCTGTACCATGGCATTGTGGATGGATGCGTGTTCAATGCTTGTGGTTATGATATGCCTGCCTCTTTCCCGGTGGGCCATCGCGATTCCTTTAACCGCAAGATTATTGCTTTCCGTTCCTCCGGATGTGAACAGGATTTCCGTTTCTTTTACATTCAGCAGCTTGCCAACCTGAGAACGTGCCTGCTGAAGCAGCCTCTCTGCCTGCCCGCCGATTTTATGAAGTGATGAAGGATTTCCGAAAAAATCCTCTGAAACTGTTACAAATGAATCCAATACTTCCTTATAGGGTTTAGTTGTTGCGCTGTTGTCTAAGTAAATCACCTTATCCCCCCTTGTTTCAATACGTTTTTGCTAACTAGAAATCTTATCATATGAAGTAATTAATGAAAAATAATCGAAATTGACATTATATAGTATGCCCGGAAGATCGAAAAGCGCAAGTGCCCGGGTCAGCCCCAACAAGTACTGCCCGCATAAAAACAGGTCTCCATGACGGAGACCTACGTTTTTGATCACTCTTTTTCAGCTATCATTTGCTCGATTCTCTTCAGGGCACCAGGTTCTACTTCTTCAATTGAAGTAGCCGCCTGTTCAAGCGCATCGCGATAATCGTAATTTCGGAAATACTCTTCTGCTTCCCGAAGTCCCCGGTCAACCGAAGGATATCGGCTGCGGTACCTGTTGCCATATTGAATGACTCGCTCAGCCAGCATGACTGTCTCGACGATTTCTTCAGTCGATGCTTCAAGCTTTTCAACCGTCAGTACAGCAATTTCTAAATACTGTTGGACAACAGGAATATCCAGCGGCTTCTCCTCAAGCTTATCATTTACTTGTTTAATGCTTTCATTGGCATCTTCAAGAAGGTATTTGTATTCCTGTGACAAACCAGGCATATTGCTTTTGGAGACGATCCGGATCAGTTCTGAAATCTTTTTCGACAGATCCCATACTTTATCCCTCGCCGCCATTTCATCCTTCCTTAGAGCGCTCAACTTTTGCACCAATACTTTTTGCTCTTCAACAAGCACATCAAGCTGCTGCTTCGCTTCTTCAAGCTCCACCTTTATCAGGCTTTGCGCTGTGTCGTTTTCAGTGATTCTGTGATCGATTAACTCAAAGCGCTTAAGCAGGCCTTTGAGCTGTTGTTCTACATTCGTTTGTGCCGACAACTCTTTATCATTCAGGTGATAGCTCTCCTGGATATGCTTTGTCTCTTCTTTCAGCGTCTTGCTTTCTGTTATTGCTTTTACGAGGGTTTCTTTTGCCTCGTGTTCTGTCTTCGTAATGTATTGTTTAGCCAGGACCTCAGCTTCCAGGAGATCGAATAGCTTCTCAACACGTTCCTTTAACCCTTGAATGCCCTGTTCAGCGATTTCAACATCGCCCTTTTCCAGGGAGGTCCGATAATCAGTCAATTCCTTTCCGATTTCCTCAACCTCTTTTTCTGCGTCCAGATGGTCAAGCACATATCCCTGTGCAGCCATCTCCCTGACTCCGTCCTTCAGGTCGCTGACTTGGGCAGGAATGACCGACTGGCAATCATGCAGCAGCGCTGGGATGGATTCCATCTTGCTCGATACCTGTTCAAGCAGGGCCTGGATGGACAACACAGTTTCCCTTGCTTCAAGGTAATTGCCATTATCCGTTTTCTCATCAAAATCGATGAATTTTGCCTGAATGTTTTCAAGCATCGCTTCGAGACTGGCCTCTGCGCTTCCGAAACTGTGGCGGTGTGACAGAAGGTTTTTCTTATTATCCCTGTATTGCTCCTTCAGGCCATCGATTTCTTCACGGTTTTTCTCTTCGCTTCCGACAAGTTCATTCAACTCACCGAGGATTTTTTTAATCTTATCCTCTGTTTCCGTAAGCTTGCGGTCAATGACTTCAAGAGCTTCCTTCGCCTTTTTGAACCTGTATTTGTCAATGTACTCCTCCGCATCGAACAAATAGTCTTCGATGCCTGGCAGCTTGGACGTTACAAGTTCATCCCATTCCTGGCGCCAGCGCTCGAAAAGCTCCTCAGTCTGGCCTGTCATGTTCAGCTGTTTTACCTTTGACATTTCATCAAGTACCGGCCGGTTCATGATATCGATTTTCCATGACTCATACCGGTCGACCTCACTGTAATACTTCCGTTTCATAAAATATCCGATTAAAAAAAGAATTATTAATAAAGCAATCCCGCCAATTATGTATTCCATTGTTATCCCCCTGGCCTCACAAATTCCAAGTTCAGAATCCTTCTATATAAAATGAATTTATAAATGCGTGTATAATGTATTTATATTACCATGTAAACGACAATTTTTGACTATTAAATTCATATTTTTTGTTGAAATTATTCGAATTAAGCCGATTCAACTTAATATCAGGCATAATCTATTACTTCAGGAGGACTGAAATCATGAAAGATGGGCACGTACATACATCTTTTTGCCCGCATGGCACTAAAGATTCTATAGATGATTACATTGAGAGAGCGCTGAAGCTCGGCTATACAGAAATCACGTTCGCTGAGCACGCCCCTTTGCCGGAAGGATTCCTGGATCCTACACCATTGAAGGATAGCGCAATGCGTTATGAGGATTTGGAGCCTTATTTTCAAACTCTGGAAGAAGCGAAGCTTAAGTACCGCGGGAAAATTAAGATCAACACTGGATTTGAGATTGATTACATCGAAGGATACGAACTTCAGACTGCCAATTTCCTCAACGAGTTCGGTCCTCGTCTCGATGATGCCGTTCTATCCGTTCATTTTTTGAAAAACCTTTCAGGAAAATATGATTGTCTTGATTACAGTCCGGACAACTTTGGAGAAATGGTGAAGGTATATGGGGCGGCGGAAACGATCCATCGCCATTACTATCAAACTGTATTGAAATCCATTCTTGCTGACCTGGGTCCATATAAGCCAAAAAGAATCGGGCATATTACCCTTGCGAATAAATTCCGCTTAAAATACCCTATCGCGAAGGATTGTACTGATGAGATCACTGAAATACTGGAGAATGTTTCGAAGCATGGGTATGAGCTGGATTATAACGGCGCCGGTACAGCAAAACCATTATGCCGCGAGCCCTATCCACCAGAATGGGTAATAAGCGCAGCTCAAAAACGTGGAATCAGACTCGTTTACGGATCAGATGCACACCAGGCGAAAGAGCTTGGACAGGGGCTGGATAGAATGCATGTAAAACCTTTATGATTTAACCGCTCCCTACCCACACATAAAATAAGGAAACCGGCAGCTTTACCGGTTTCCTAAATATTGATCAACATTTTCTCCTGCACTTTATGATCTTTACAAAGTGTTCCTTTGATCCATTGTGAAATCTCATGGCTGAGCATATCGGCAAAGTATTTTTCATGAGGCTGCACATGGAGAACCTCGGTCACATAATGGGTATTCAAAAACGGCATCGACAGCAGCCCTTTTAATTGTAAAATGCTGAATTGGATGGAATGCTTTTTAAATTCACCGTTCCCCATTCCAGTTTCAAGCACCTTTTTAAACATATAGCGTTCTTTCACATGATAGGTGGACATAATTTCCCTGACCACCTGCGAGTCCATTGTCATCTCTCTTAAAATAAACCTTGTCAATTGACTGTTTTGGCACTGGTATCTCAATACATTATCAACCATCGCGTTCAGGCATAGTTCCGCACCGTATTCCAGCAATGAAAAGCCTTTTTCCAATTCTTCCATATAGCTTTCGAAGAAAACGGTAAAACAATTTTCGAGGAGTCCATTTTTATTCCGGAAGTAGTATGAGATATTCGCTGCATTTACGTCTGCCCTTGCCGCAATATCCCTTACAGATGTCCCATTGAACCCCTTCGTATTGAATAAGTAGATGGCCGCATCCATAATCGCAGCTTTTGAATTTTTTCTCATTGCTCCACCCCTCGCTTTCCGCAATTAACCTTACTGTTTACCTTTCTCTGAAATCATTTAAATTCCTTTATAAAAAGCTCGACAAAGTCTCCATTGTTTCGCCGATTTTTGATACAATGTAGATTAAAACTTCAGGAATGAGGGGGAATAACTGTGTTTAAAGTCGAAACATACAGCGACAGCCGTGAAAAAAATTACGATTTACTGATAAAGCAACTTAAAGCATTGGTGGAAGATGAAAAGAATGCGATTGCGAATTTTAGCAACGCTTCTGCTTTATTGAACCAATTTCTCGATCGCGTCAACTGGGTCGGCTTTTACTTGATGGAAGATGGCGAGCTTGTTCTCGGACCATTCCAGGGCCTTCCAGCATGTGTAAGAATCCCGCTCGGCAAAGGAGTTTGTGGTACAGCCGCATCCAGGCAGGAAACAGTAAGAGTTGAAGATGTCCATGCCTTCCCGGGCCACATCGCTTGTGATGCCGCGTCACAATCGGAAATCGTCGTTCCAATCGTCAAGGACGGAAACCTGCTTGGCGTCCTTGATATCGATTCACCGGAAAAAAATCGCTTCGATGAATTAGATCAGCAAAAGCTTGAGGAATTCGTTGCAATGCTGGTGCAGTATGTCAGCTAGTTTTTAAATAGATAACGTAAAGAAACCCTCCCGAATTCCGGAGGGTTTCTTACTGAAATGAGGATTCTCTTAAATCGAGCCAGTCTCCATTGTACTTTCTTTCCTTACAGCTTCGAATGCTGCTTCAAGGTCATCCCTTAAATCTTCCCATGCTTCCAACCCAACTGACAGTCGGAGCATGTTGTCTGTGATCCCCATTTTTTCTCTTGCTTCTTTTGGGACTACAGCATGTGTCATTGTCGCAGGGTGCTGGATTAGTGTTTCTGCATCACCAAGACTTACAGCTATTTTTATAAGCTTTAATTTGTTCATAAAGGCTTGCGCTTCTTTTTGGCCGCCTTTTATGTTGAAGGAAATCAGGCCGCCCGGCTTGCGCATCTGTTTTTTCGCAATTGCGTAATCAGGATGCTTAGGGTCGCCAGGGAAAATGACATCTTCGACTGCAGGATGATCAGAAAGGTATGCTGCCAATTTTTCAGCATTGTCACAATGGCGGTCCATCCTTACCGGCAGTGTTTTCAAACCACGAAGCAATAGCCATGCATCAAATGGTGAAATCACCCCGCCAATGTCTTTTTGCGTTGTCATCGATATTTTAGTCATGATCTCCTTTGGCCCCACTGCTACTCCGGCAATGACATCGCCATGTCCGCAAATATATTTCGTTGCGCTGTGGATAACAAAATCACAGCCAAGCTCGAGAGGATTCTGGAGATACGGCGAACTGAATGTATTATCAACAACTACCGGAATCCCTTTTTCCTTCGCGACATCCGCGACCATTTCCAGGTCAACCAGTCTCATTGTTGGGTTGATCGGCGTTTCGATATAGATGACTCTTGTCTCTGGAGTAATGGCAGCCAATACTTCTTCTCTCGTCGACATCATCGAAAAATCATGGTTAATATCATATTTTTCTTTCATAAGCTGCAGCAGTCCGAACGTACAGCCATACACGCCCTGTGAGCAAAGGATGTGGTCGCCTGAGCGTGTCAGCGCTACTAATATCGCAGAGACAGCAGCCATCCCTGAACCAAACGCAAGAGCTTTTTCCCCTTTTTCAATCGTTGCCATCCGCTCCTCAAGCATAGCAACTGTAGGGTTTCCAAGACGTGAATAAATGAACCCTTCCTCTTCTCCGGCAAAGCGTCTTTCACCCTGTTCAGCGGTATCGAAAGTGAACGTACTCGTTTGAAATAACGGAGGCGCAAGACTTCCCCTGTATTCGTCAGACTTATATCCAGAATGAATCACTTTTGTTTCGAATCTTTTCTCTCCCATTACGATTCCTCCTATATATTCTGTAAACGCTTACAATTTACCCCCATAATCAGGATATGACATTTACCCCCTTATTGAAAGTAATTTCTCTCACACTAATATAAAAAGTCCTGTTGTCCATTAAACGAAAAAAGCACTCACACCAGTTGAAAGCTCTGCTGTCCATAAAAAAAAGCACTCATTCTTGAGTGCTGTTAAAAGTAAACTGTTCATCATTCTGTAAAACTACTTTATTTTTCCCTGAGCCTTTTGCTTTATAAAGAGCCTGGTCTGCTCTTTTGAACACGCTCTTGGTTGTATCTTCCTGTCCTCTGATCCATGTGGATACCCCGCATGAAACCGTGACCTTGGGGTTCGTATGCTTTTCAACTTTATCTACTAGCCTATTGGCAATCATGACACCCGTCTCAAGAGGTGCTCCTGGTAGATAAATCGCCAGTTCCTCTCCGCCCCATCTGGCACCAATATCAGTCCCGCGGATATTCTTCGCAATATGACGGGCCAGCTGGATGAGAACCTCATCTCCCACCTGATGGCCATACTGATCATTGACGCATTTAAAATTATCAATATCAATCAAAATAAAGGTTCCCTGCTGATCTTCAAGCATGGAAAGATTCATTTTATCATCCAAATATCCACGAGAATACAGCTTCGTCAAATGATCGGTCACAACCATTTTTTCCAGCTCTTCACGCAGCATTGAATTGGTAAAAGCTAATGTTGAATGGTGAATAAGAGACTGGAGCAGCTTGAATGTATCAAACGCAAAGTGATATGGCTCCTCATGCATGACAAGCGCAAAACCCTTTAATTCCCCGCTCTGGATCATCGGGACACCCATGATCGAGTGGAAGTGTAAGGAGGCGTCTTCTCTGTCAGAGGAGATGTCTCCGATGAATAATGGTTCCATTTCCTGTTTGATTCGTTTGGCGATCCTCAATATATAGCCGGAAGCATCCTTTGAAAAGAAAAAGCTTGTGCTTCCCTGCAGGACTGAGTAATCCTCATGGTCTTCATCAAGCATGATGAAACCGACTTCCTGAGCATTAAAGGATTTGATGATTTGTCCGCAGATAAACTTCATCGTATCCGTCAGCCGCAAGCTAGTATTCAACTGATGCGAGGTTTCATTGATTAACTGCAAATCGGCAATCAATTTCCTGGATTGCTCATATAGCTTGGCGTTTTCCAGCGCACTGCCGGCGGTATTGGCGAGCAGCTTAATGAACTCCACTTCATTTTGCGGGAAAACAAGTGAGTTCGGGGCAATCACCTGCAAAACTCCATAAACACCCTGTTTGCCTTTTAAAGGTGCGTACATGATTGAATTCTTTTCTGTAACAGAATCCTCGAACTGGATGTGCCCGCTTACATAAGACTGCATGGCAGTCAGGTTGTCGCTATCGTATTCAAGGTCTTTAACCGGCAATCCACCATACCCCTTGTGGTCATGGGACAAAAGCAGAAAGTAGGTGAAAGAAGGATATACTTCCCTTAGGGTGGAAATGATTTCGCCAAGCACGGCTTCCATATCCATCGTCGAATGGAATTTCTTCGTCACTCTGAATAATTGCTTATATCTTTTTTCTTCTTCCATTGTATCCGCCAGGCTACGGGCCTTCTCAATAAATACATTACACTCATAAGATAGCTTATTACAGAAACTGTCTGATAACCGGGTTAGTGAACCGCCAGTGAACTGGAAGCCAAACAACCCCTTAGATTTTTCATTAGCGGCCAGGACAAGCAACAGTTCGTACTGAGGCATAGATTCTGGATATTTAATGAAAGAATAGGGTTTCTCAGCCAGTTCACTTACCAGACAATCAGGAAAAGGATCAATCAATTCGTCATTTGTCGATAAACGTGTTGTAGCCTCCAGGAGCATTCCCTGTTTCCATTCCCGGCAGCCGTAGTAGTCGATTTCATCAACTTGCAGGAGTTCTTTTAAAATAACCATCATTTGCGAGAGAACTTCTAAGTAAGGAACAGATAATCTGCCAGTGCTGATCAAATCAAAAAATCGGCTTTTCAGTTCTAATATAATCTCGCGTTCCAATAATTCTTCCATATATATCACCTGTTTTAAAATCACTTAACAGCGATTTGTAAGTAGCTGTTTGGACAGGCAGCAGCCTGAATTAATTAAAATGATTCATCACGCGGCAAGGTAATATCCAAATATTTGAAAAATATAGCAATTACTATTCATTATACCATAGGCCTAGTAAAATAGTATGATATAAAAAGACAAACTTTTTTAGATTAGCTGACATCTTAAAAGTATTTTATCTTAAATATAACCTTGACTTTATAGCACCATAAATTATATAATACTCTTTGTGTAAAATATCGCAGCCTATGTGGTCTACATTATGTATGTATTTTGTTCCTCGAACCTTGTTTGATGGTGTATCTCGTAACCCGCTGCTGCTAGGGCGAAGGTACATGAAAACAAAATACCCATAAATGTTTAATCACAATCTGTTTTTATTTTACAAAATAAAAACTAAGGAGGAGTCATTCATGGCTCGTTATACCGGCCCAAGCTGGAAACTATCCCGCCGTCTTGGAATTTCACTAAGCGGTACAGGTAAAGAATTAGAGAAACGCCCTTACGCACCAGGCCCTCATGGTCCTAACCAGCGTAAAAAATTATCCGAATACGGATTACAATTACAAGAGAAGCAAAAGCTTCGCCACATGTACGGAGTTACTGAGCGCCAGTTCCGTAACTTGTTCGACAAGGCAAGCAAAATGCCTGGTAAGCACGGCGAAAACTTCATGATCCTTCTTGAAGCTCGTCTTGACAACGTTGTTTACCGTCTTGGTCTTGCTCGCACTCGTCGTGCAGCTCGCCAGTTAGTAAACCACGGCCACATCATGGTTGATGGCGCACGCGTAGATATCCCATCTTACCGCGTAGCTCCTGGCCAGACTATCACACTTCGTGAAAAGTCTCGCAACCTTGATGTAGTGAAAGAAGCAATCGAAGTTAACAACTTCGTACCTGACTTCTTGACTTTCGATGCAGACAAGCTAGAAGGAACTTTCACTCGTATGCCTGAGCGTTCTGAACTTCCAGCTGAAATCAACGAAGCTCTTATCGTTGAATTCTACTCTCGTTAATAGAGTGCTTAATAAAACCCCGGCCGTATTGGCCGGGGTTTTTGTTTGTCCTCTTCCACACTTTTTTCTGCTTTTCAAGTTGGTCGAAATAATTGAAAATGTGGTCGATATATTTAAAAATTCGCTTGTATATTTGAAAATGTGGTCGCTAAAGCTAAAAACAGATATCTTTTTTATAAAAGAAACAGCCACCTGGGTTCCAGGATGGCTGTTTTCTTCATTATATTAGCTAATTTCCACATCGAAATCTAGTATTTAATCATAAAGTACTTCTTCTTGCCGCGGCGGATGATCGTGAACTGCCCTTCAATCTTGTCAGCATTGCTAAGTACATAGGCAGTGTCGGTGACGCGCTCTCCATTCAGGGAGACAGCACCGTTCGATACATCTTCACGCGCCTGGCGCTTGGATGGCGAGATTTTCGCTGCCACCAGCAAGTCGACTAATCCTTGCTCTTCTTCCCCTTCTACTGTAAAAGAAGGAACATCTTTGAAGCCTTGCTTGATTTCCTCAGCGCTCAGGTTTTTGATATCCCCGCTGAAAAGTGCTGCGGAGATCCTGATCGCCTGCTCTAGGGAATCCTCACCATGGATCATGCGTGTCATTTCTTCTGCCAGAGCTTTTTGGGCCTTGCGCAGATGTGGTTCTTCCTCTACCGCTTTTTCCAGCGCTTCGATTTCTTCTTTTTCTAAGAAAGTAAAGAATTTCAAGTACTTCACGACGTCAGCATCAGCCGTGTTGATCCAGAACTGGTAAAACTCGTATGGTGACGTTTTTTCAGGGTCAAGCCATACAGCGCCGCTTTCTGACTTTCCGAATTTTGTTCCGTCAGCTTTCGTTACGAGCGGGATTGTCAGGCCGAAAGCCTTGGAGCCTTCTGCACACATTTTACGGATTAATTCAAGACCGGTCGTAATATTCCCCCACTGGTCGCTGCCGCCAATCTGCAATTTGCAGTCATGTTTTTCGTATAAGTGGTAGAAATCCATTGCCTGCAGGATTGTGTATGTGAATTCAGTAAATGAGATGCCCGTTTCAAGTCTTGAAGCGATTGTATCCTTAGCCAGCATGTAATTTACGCCGACGTTCTTCCCGAAGTCACGCAGGAATGTAACAATATCCATGGATCCGGCCCAATCATAGTTGTTCACCATCAGCGCTCCGTTTTCACCTGCTACGCTAAAAATTTGCTCCAGCTGCTTTCTGATGCCGTCTACATTCAACTGTACTTGTTCAAGTGTCTGCAGTTTACGCTCCTCACTCTTGCCGCTTGGGTCGCCAATTAAGCCGGTCGCTCCTCCGACAAGAACAATTGGACGATGTCCTGCATTCTGGAAACGGCGCAATGTCAGGAACGGAAGAAGGTGGCCAATATGCATGCTGTCCGCCGTTGGATCGACACCGCAGTAAAGAGAGATTTTCTCCTTCGAAAGCAGATCCTTCATTCCCTCTTCATCTGTTTGCTGGTAAATAATCCCGCGCCATTCGAGATCTTTTAGTAATTCCATCTTTTCTTCCTCCATTCAAATATATATTTCGCAACCGGATTTTCGCCCAATAAAAAACGCCCCTGCAATAAATGCAGGGGCGCAGTATGCGCGGTACCACCCGGCTTGAAAACAAAATAAAACATGTCTTCCACTCAATAAAATAACGGTTAACCCGTCCGCGGCTACTGATGAATATGTTTCACTGCGGCGCTCGGGGAGGTAATTCATCCTTCTGTTTGTACCGGCTCACAGCGGCCGCCGGCTTTCTGGAACATTGACAGAAGCACTACTAATTCCCTTCAAAGCTTTTTACTATAAAGTTAATAAAGCATTTTTACCATAAAGCAATACTTGTTGTCAAATTCGACATAAATTTTCAGAAAAATTCACATTAACAGCTATTCGACAGCCTGTTTATGCTATAATGTATGTGATTTTAGGGGGAATGATATGAATGCATGAGGGAAAACAGGCTTGGAAAGAGAAGCTTAAATCCTTTGGTGCTTTTTTTACGAATAAAAAGACCGTAAAAGGAGCCCGGATTACTTATTCGGTTGTCTGGAACATGCTGTTGTTATTGATCATTGTATTGGTTCTCGGTGGTGGTTTCGCCGCCGGTACAGGTGCCGGATACTTCGCATCCCTTGTCAAAGATGAACAAATCCGACCTTATGAGAATATGAGGAAAGATATCTACAACTATGAAGAAACATCGGATTTATATTTTGATAACGATGTTTATCTTGGCAAGCTCCGGACGGATTTATACCGTGAGGAAGTAAAGCTTGACGATATGTCGAAGCATTTAGTAAATGCAGTAGTCGCAACAGAAGATGAGTACTTCTATGAGCATGATGGCGTTGTTCCAAAAGCAATCATGCGTGCACTTTTCCAGGAGGTCACAAACTCAGCGGCATCCTCTGGGGGAAGTACACTTACACAGCAGCTCATCAAGAACCAGATTCTGACGAATGAAATTTCATTCGAGCGTAAAGCGAAAGAGATTCTGCTCGCCCTCCGTCTCGAGAAATTTTTTGATAAAAAGGAAATCCTTGAAGCCTATTTGAATGTCGCGACGTTCGGACGAAACGCGAACGGCAGCAATATTGCCGGTGTCCAGGCCGCAGCTAAAGGCATCTTTGGAAAAAATGCAAAAGACCTGACATTGCCTCAGGCTGCTTTTATCGCAGGACTTCCACAGAGCCCATTCGGCTATACGCCGTTCAGCAGCGACCACGGCAAGCTAAAGGACCCGGCTGGACTTGAGCCCGGGCTTTCCAGATACAAGACAGTCGTCACAAGAATGCATGGAGCTGGTTTCATTTCCGATGAAGAGTTTAAGGAAGCGATCAATTATGATATCACTAAAGACTTTGTAAAAGAAGTTCCTAGTGATAATACCGTTGAGCAATACCCCTTCCTGACGTTTGAAATCGAGAAACGATCCGTTACAATCCTTGCGGAGATTCTAGCTGAACGTGATGGCTATGAATTAGAAGACTTGAAAAAAGACGATAAATTGATGGCGGAATACCATGCACTTGCAGACCGTGATATCCGACAGAATGGGTATAAGATTTATACGACCATCAATAAAGAAATTTATGAAAAACACCAGGAAACAGCTAATAAATACCAATATTATGGAAGTAACAAACCACAGGAAGTTCCAGATCCAGATGATTCAAGCAAGACAAAAACGATTTCGGAACAGGTGGAAGTTGGGGCAGTGTTGATTGAAAATAAGACTGGTAAGATGATCAGTTTCGTTGGAGGGCGTGACTTTAATATACAGCAAAGAAACCACGCCACCGATTCTCCAAGACAGAACGGTTCGACAATGAAGCCGCTTCTTGTTTATGCACCAGCAATGGAGCTTGGGAAACTGCATCCTGGTTCTGTCCTGCCAGATGTCCAGGTGTTTTTGAACGGTCCTGGCAGAGCCTGGCCAAATAACTATGATATGCGGTACAGCGGATTGACTTCAGCGAGACACGCATTGACAAAGTCTTATAACGTCCCTGCTGTTCTTGCCTACAAGAGTATCCTCAACCAAAGGCCAGCAACCTTCCTGGATAAAATGGGATTCTCTAATCTGCATAAGGATGACTATGAAAATCCATCAACAGCGATTGGCTCATTGCGCGGTGGTGTCACTGTTGAAGAGAACACCAATGCATTCGGTACATTCGCTAATGGCGGGAAATTCATAGATGCTTATATGATTGAAAAAATTGTTGATAAAAATGGCGAAGTCGTATATCAGCACAAATCAGAACCAGTTGAAGTTTTCAGCCCGCAGACAGCTTATTTAACAATCGATATGATGCGTGATGTTATTAACCGCGGTACAGCTACAGCTGTAAATGGCAGACTGAAATTCGGATCTGACTGGGCTGGTAAAACAGGAACAGGCCATGAATATATTGATTCGTGGTTTGTGGCTACCAATCCAAATGTCTCTTTCGGTGTATGGCTTGGGTATGACACACCAAAACCATTGGAAAAAAAATATAACGGACTTACCTATGGAGTCCGAACTCAATACATCTGGGCAGACCTGATGAACGATGCTTATGATGTTGCTCCTCAGTTAGTCGATCCTGAAGAGCGCTTCAAAATGCCTGGAGGAATCGTCAAGAGATCTTATTGTGCAGTATCTGGTTTGCTGCCTTCAAGCGCTTGCACTAAAGCAGGACTTGTTGAATCAGATTACTTTATTGCCAAATATGCTCCAACAAAGGTAGACGACAGCCTGGTCGAGAACAAATTCGTAACCGTCGGTGACAAGCGCTATATCGCCCTTGATTCAACTCCAGCTGAATTCACGGACACTGGAGTGATCCTGAATCCGGAATACATGGAAAACTACATTGGCCATAAAATCAGGAATCCTCAGCAGTTGATCCCTAAAAAGGATGCATGGAACAAAATTCTCGTTGCAGATGATAAGCTGAGCGAGAATGGTAAAACTCCTGCAGCACTGGGAATCAAGCTCTCAGGCAAGACAATCACCTGGGGCAAGCATCCTGAAACTGATATTGTCGGATACAGAATCTATAACAACAAGAAAAAAGTCGGCAGCATCAAAGCAGGGGAAGCTTTGAGTTTCAATGCTGGAGACGGCTCATTCTATGTCACAGCAGTCGATATTGCCGGGAAAGAATCCGCTCCATCCAATATCATTGAAATTGGACAAAAGCCAGAGCCTAAGGATCCTCCAAAGGAAGACAAACCGAAGGATCCAAAACCGAAAGACCCTCCTCCAACTGATCCTAAACCAAAAGATCCTCCTGAACCACCACCTGGAGATGGTGATGGTGACGGTGAAGGTGAAGGAACCGGCAATGGCGATGGAAATTAGCAATTAAGCAAAAAATGACACCGCGTCCGATCTGGATGCGGTGTTTTGTTTATCCAAACGCAAAAAGAGCGTGAAACCAGGTTTCACACTCTTGTAATAGTTCTATTAATCTTCCATTGTAGATAGGTCGCCGGTTGGGAGATCAAGTTCCCAGGCCTTCAATACTCGGCGCATAATTTTACCGCTTCGTGTCTTCGGCAGCTTATCGCGGAATTCAATTTCACGTGGAGCAGCATGTGCAGCAAGGCCTCTTTTAACAAATTGGCGGATTTCTTCGATTAATTCGTCAGACTGCTCATAACCGTCACGCAATGCGATGAATGCCTTGATGATTTCGCCTCGGACTGGGTCTGGCTTGCCAATGACACCAGCTTCAGCAACTGCAGGGTGTTCAACCAGCTTGCTTTCAACTTCAAAAGGTCCGACACGCTCGCCTGAAGTCATGATAACATCATCAATACGTCCCTGGAACCAGAAGTAGCCATCTTCATCCATATATGCTGAGTCACCGGAAACGTACCAGTCACCTGGCATGAAGTAAGACTCATACTTTTGAGGGTTGTTCCAGATTGTATGCATCATCGATGGCCAGCCCTTTTGGATTGCTAAGTTGCCCATTCTGTATGGCGGCAATTCGTTGCCCTGGTCATCAACAATCGCAGCCTTCACGCCTGGGATTGGTTTCCCCATTGATCCAGGCTTGATTTCCATGCTTGGATAGTTACAGATTAATTGTGCACCCGTTTCTGTCATCCACCAGGTATCATGGATGCGCAGGTTGAACACTTTCATTCCCCATCTGACTACCTCTGGATTCAGCGGCTCACCGACACTAAGGATATGACGCAGACAGCTAAGGTCGAACTTCTTCACTATCTCATCGCCCGCACCCATCAGCATCCTGAAAGCTGTAGGAGCACTATACCAGACAGTCACTCCGTATTCTTCAATCATCTTATACCATGTCTCAGGATTAAATCGCCCGCCAATGATGACATTTGACGTCCCTGCAAGCCATGGGCCGAAAATTCCGTATGAAGTTCCTGTTACCCAGCCTGGATCCGCAGTGCACCAGTATACATCTTCTTCTTTAAGGTCAAGTACCCATTTTGCCGTCTGATAATGCTGGATCATCGCATTATGTACATGGAGCACACCCTTAGGTTTTCCAGTGGAACCCGAAGTATAATGTAAAATCAGGCCATCTGTACGTTCAACCCATTCGATATCAAGCTTTTTGCTGGCTTCAGCTAGCTTTTGCTTAAAGTCAACATACTTGTCGTTTTCCACGATATTGTCGCCAACAAGTAGAATATGCTTCAAATCAGGAAGCTCATCAACAGGAACACGCTCAAGAAGCTCAGGTGTCGTCACCAATACCTTTGCTCCACTGTCCTCCAGTCTGTCACGGACAGCACCTTCCATGAATGCTTCAAATAATGGACCCACAATCGCGCCTAGCTTGACCGCCCCGAGAACAGCAAAATACAGTTCTGGAGAACGAGGCATGAAGATAAACACGCGGTCCCCTTTTTCCACATCAGCATAAGTTTTAAAGACATTCCCGGCTTTATTGGAAAGCTCCTTCATCTCTTTAAAAGTATATTTTTCCTTGCGTACCCCATCCTGATAATATAGCGCAATTTTATTTTTCCTGAACCCTTCTGCATGGCGGTCGATTGCTTCATATGCCATATTGACCCTGCCTGTTTCAGACCAGGAAAACTCTTTCTCCGCTTCGCTCCAATCAAATTGGCCATGAAGCTCTTGATAATTTTTTAAGTTATGATCCCCTTGTGTAACTGGTAGCGCTTCCACTTTCATGTATCCATCCCCCTTGGCTTTATATTTAAAATCCATTATAGTATAAAATTTCGATTTTCTCAATTTTTAAAATATTAGTAGAATATAAATTGTGATTTAAAATTTTCCATGGGTAAATAAGTATTCCTGATACATACCGTTTTAAGGCGGAGCATAACGAAATTTTTGTGAATTTTCCTTTCGAAAAAATTCATATTTAAATACAGAAAATTTTGTGAAAGCGCTTTTATCTGTTAGATTTTATGTATAATAGAATTATCGTTTGAATTGTTGACGGGTGGTGACTGAATGGAACATAAAAAGACTTATAACGCAAAAGAATTGAAAACTCCTCATGGCCGTTTAATCATTGAAGGCCCGATTTCTCCTGAAAAACTTGCAAGCTATGAATTCCATGAAGACCTAGTGGCTTTCCGTCCCCCTGCCCAGCAGCACAAGGCATTGGTTGAGATTGCCGGTCTGCCGGAGGGACGTATTATCGTAGCGCGCTCAGGCCATATGATTGTCGGTTATGTTACTTACCTTTATCCAGACCCGCTCGAAAGATGGTCAGAAGGAAAAATGGAAGATTTAATAGAACTGGGTGCAATCGAGGTCATTCCTGAATTCCGCGGCAGCCGAGTCGGCAAGAATTTGCTGATGGTTTCCATGATGGATGACGCGATGGAAGATTATATCATTATCACGACTGAATACTACTGGCATTGGGACTTAAAAGGAACCGGCTTGAATGTTTGGGAGTACCGCAAAGTCATGGAAAAAATGATGAATGCTGGCGGTCTAACCTGGTACGCGACAGATGATCCGGAAATCAGCTCCCATCCAGCAAACTGTTTGATGGCGCGAATCGGCAAAAGAATTCCACCCGAATCAATCCAGCAGTTTGACCAGCTGCGGTTCATGAACCGTTTTATGTATTGATGATACCTCATCATTCAAGGAGGAAGGAACCATGATCGTCGAGGAAATTATGAAAAAGGAAGTAACGACACTTTTTCCTGAAAATACAATTGCGGATGCAATCGAGCTAATGGCGAATAAAAAGATTCGCCATATCCCAATAGTAAATAAGGACAACAGTGTGATCGGACTGGTGTCCGACAGGGACATCAAGGATGCCGCCCCTTCTGTGTTTCATAGGGATGAGCATAAGGGTGATCTCGAGAATCCAGTCAAATCGATTATGACGACTAATGTGATCACTGGGCACCCTCTAGATTTTGTCGAAGAAATTTCAGCCATTTTTTATGAACATAACATCAGCTGCCTTCCAATCATCAAGGATAAAAAGCTGGTAGGCATAGTCACTGAGACAGATCTTCTGCATACACTCGTTGAGCTTACTGGCGCACATCAGCCCGGCTCGCAAATTGAAGTGAAAGTACCAAACAAAGCAGGAATGCTATGTGAAATCGCTTCTGTCATCAGCATGCGGAAAGCGAATATCCAGAGTGTTCTCGTATACCCTGACCAAAAGGATGAACGTTTTAAAATCCTCGTCGTAAGAATCCAGACGATGAATCCAATCGCTGTAATCGAGGACTTGAAAAAGGCCGGACATCATGTACTCTGGCCAAACCTTCCGAGAGTTTCATCATGAGCGATCGCTCTGTATTCGTCTTTTCTGAAGAGCTGCTGAATTATCGTTTCAGCAGCCATCATCCTTTCAACCAGATGAGGTTGAAACTTACGCTGGATTTGCTGCGTAAAATTGGCGCAATCGATGAGGAACATATTGTTGCGCCTCGGATGGCAACGGATGAGGAACTTCACCTCGTTCATGACCCCAATTTTGTAAACGCTGTTAAGCTTGCTGGCCAGGGAAAGCTTAAGGGTGAATCCGCGGAAGGATATGGATTGGGAACGGAAGATACACCGATTTTTGCAAATATGCATGAAGCGAGCTCTTTGCTTGTCGGAGGCACCCTGACAGCCGTGGATTATGTCATGACCGGCAAAGCCAACCACGCACTTCATCTGGGCGGCGGGCTGCATCACGGCTTCAGGGGAAAAGCGTCAGGCTTCTGTATTTACAATGACAGTTCTGTAGCAATCAAGTACCTTCAGGAAAAATACAATGCCCGCGTACTCTATGTCGATACTGATGCCCACCATGGAGATGGTGTACAATGGTCATTTTACGATGATCCTAATGTATGCACTCTATCGATTCATGAAACAGGACGTTATCTTTTCCCGGGTACAGGAAATGTGAATGAGCGCGGCCAGGGCAAAGGCTATGGGTATTCTTTCAATATCCCCGTCGACGCCTTCACAGAGGACGAATCGTGGTTAGATGCCTATAGGAGTGCCCTGAGGGAAGTTGCCGAGTTCTTTCAACCCGACGTGATTCTTACGCAAAATGGGGCAGATGCCCATTATCTTGATCCATTGACCCATTTATCGTCTACGATGAAAATTTATCGGGAAATACCAAAGCTGGCCCATGAAGTGGCCCATAAATACTGCGACGGCAAATGGATTGCTGTCGGGGGCGGAGGCTATGATATTTGGCGCGTCGTGCCGAGAGCCTGGTCACTGATCTGGCTTGAAATGATTGAAAACTCAAACTGTTATGGCAGCTTGCCGCAGGAGTGGATAGAAGACTGGAAGGATCAAGCACCTGTAGAATTGCCACAGGAGTGGGACGATCCTGAAGACTTATATCCGCCCATCCCGCGCAAACCGGAAATCACCGAAAAGAATGCCCAGACAGTGGAGAAAGCTCTGTATCCAATTCGATCAAATAAGAAATCTGAAACAGTGTAAGTTAGAAACCGGGAGATTCAATGGCCCGGTTTTTTTCGTTAGGCAGGTTTATTTATTCTATATAAAACAAAATAAGCAGATTCCAATGAAAAGCCCCTTGCATCCGCTGCAAGGGGCTTCTCACATTATTTTGTTGAATCTCTGTTCTCAATTCTGTGCGGCAGGACGACGATATTCTCATCTACATTTTCTTTATTCATATACTTCGTCAGTAAGCGCATCGCAACTGCCCCGATATCGTACAAAGGCTGGACAATCGTTGTAAGCTGTGGACGTACCATCAATGTCAATCTTGTATTGTCTGAAGCAATTACCTCGAAATCTTCTGGAACGCTGTAGCCGCGGTCAAATGCACCATGGATTACGCCAAGTGCCATTTCGTCCGATCCGACCAGGATTGCTGTTGGCTTTTTATCAAGCTCAAGGATTCTTTCAATAGCCTCGAGGCCTGAATCATACGTATAATCCCCTTCAACTACAAGCTCTTCGTTGTATTGTATTCCGGCATCTTTTAATGCACGCTTATAGCCCTCAAGCTTTTTATCCTTGTTGATTGGCTCCTGCTGAGGCCCAATCACGAATGCGATCTCTTTATGGCCTTTTTCAATAAAAGTGGATACAGCATCAAAGGTTGCCTGTTCGTAGTCAATATTGACGGATGGGATTTCACCCGTTTCCTCGATTGATCCAGCCAAAACGATTGGTACAGGGGACTTCTTGAATTGTTCTACATGCTCAGCCTTGATATTGCCGCCCATGAAGACAATTCCATCAACTTGTTTGCCAAGCATTGTATTTAACAGATGCAGTTCTTTTTCAATATTTTGGTCTGAGTTGCTCAGGATAATATTGTATTTGTACATCGTGGCAATATCTTCAATTCCTCTTGCCAGCTCAGCAAAGAACGGGCTAGCGATATCGGGGATGATGACTCCGACAGTCGTCGTCTTTTTGCTTGCCAGTCCTCGGGCAACAGCATTCGGGCGGTATCCGAGACGGTCAATGACTTCCATGACTTTCTTCCTTGTAGCTGGCTTTACATTCGGGTTTCCATTGACAACACGTGAAACCGTTGCCATTGAAACGTTTGCTTCCCGTGCCACATCATATATTGTAATATTCATCTATTTCACTCCTTCAGGTAATAAACGGCGCTTTTCAGTTAGTTTACAGCAAAAATTGCCACAATAATCATTTTTTAAGTTTGTGATTATATGTACAAGCTTAATTATGTTATTAATCATACGACATCCTTATCAATCCCGCAATCTGAACAGCTTAATTAATTTATTTTTATCACTAATTCTGTTAAATCACTTCTTTTTACGTTACCCTAAAATATTCAATATGAAAAGCGCAAGCGCCTTGGTCTGCTCCGACAAGCGCTGGAGCTAGACACTAATCTAAGTGGATAAGTTTATCTTTCTTATCCATTAAAACCATAAAAAAAACCTTCCTAAAAAGAAAGGAAGGTTTCAAGAAATTTATACTCTCACAAACGGAGTATTTTTTAATCCTTCTAAAAACTCGTCGAACTGCTTCAGATCCATCTGCTGGGCATTGTCGGATAAAGCTACCGCTGGATCTGGATGAACCTCTGCCATGACTCCATCTGCCCCAATTGCAAGTGCAGCTTTGGCTGCAGGGAGCAAAAGGTCTCTCCTGCCTGTGGAGTGCGTGACGTCAACCATAACTGGAAGATGTGTTTCTTTTTTCAAAATTGGCACTGCAGAAATATCAAGTGTATTCCGTGTAGCCCTTTCGTACGTCCGGATTCCACGTTCACACAGAATGATCTGGCCGTTGCCCTGTGACATAATATATTCAGCCGCGTTGATGAACTCCTCAATTGTGGCGGAAATACCACGTTTTAGTAAAATAGGTTTGTTCACGGCTCCTGCTGCTTTTAGAAGCTCGAAGTTTTGCATGTTACGTGCGCCGATTTGGATCACATCAAGGTAATCGACAGCGACCTCGATATCGGCAGGTGTGACAATTTCACTAATGACAGCGAGATCATATTCATCTGCTACTCTTTTTAAAATCTTAAGTCCTTCTATACCCAGACCCTGGAAGTCATAAGGTGAAGTCCGCGGCTTGAAAGCTCCGCCGCGCAGCAGCTTGAACCCTTTCGCTTTAACGGCTTCAGCCACAGTCGCCACTTGTTCATATGATTCAACTGAACATGGTCCGAAAACAAAGTCCGGGGTACCATCGCCGATTTTCAAGCCCTTAATATCAATGATTGTATCCTCAGGCTTCTTCTTCCTGGAAACGAGAAGAGCTTTACGGTGGTCATCTGATTGAAGCTCAAGGCCCGCCTTGAAAACTTCCTTGAAAATATGTTCTATTGTTGAATTCTCAAAAGGACCGTCATTTTTTTCCTTGATTAAATCAAGCATTTCTCTCTCGCGCACAGGGTCATAACGGTAGACACCCTGAGTTTCTTTTGCACGGCCAATTTCCTGGACGAGCAGGGCTCTCTCATTAATTAATGATAAAAGCTCTAAATTCAATTCATCCACACGATTTCTAAGCTGGTCAAGATTTTTACTCATTTTCTGTCCCGTCCTTTCGGAATTCATTTTAGTCCTAACCCTAAGACTTTTCAAACAAGAGAAACCTGTTACTTTCACTGCACTCTGGAAATTCGATTAAATTTGTAGCACCTGAATTTCTGGTGAAGCAATTTTTCTGCGGCTCCGATCCTAAAGCATTGTCACTCCAAAGCCGATAATAGAATAGAAGCCAGATGTAATAAAATGCAGCAAATGTGCTATGAATCAAGCTGTATAATATGATAAAGGTAATTATATCTGAAAAAATATTGATTGTCACGTAAAAATTCTTTAATAATTAAACGCTTTTAAGTGATAAAGCATCGTATGAGATCTTAAGTTAGAGGGTGCATGAATTGCATGTGAATAATAAACTGTTTGCGTTAGATATAGGAACCAGATCTGTGGTGGGAATCATCCTGGAAGAATCAGATGGACATTATGAAGCCGTCGACATCATTGTCCGTGAACACAAGGAAAGATCGATGCTGGATGGCCAAATCCATGATGTTTTGTCTGTATCAGAAATCATCACTGAAATTAAAGAGGCAATGGAAGTTTCACATGGTCCCTTAACAAAGGTCTGTGTAGCTGCAGCTGGCCGGGCCCTGAAAACTGAACAATCAAAAGCTCTAGTCGATATTTCCGGCAAGCCGATGTTTTCAAAGCAGGATATCCTCCACCTTGAATTAAGTGCAGTCCAGCTGGCACAAGCTGCTGTTGCTGGTGAAAAACACAATGATCATCACTATTATTGTGTCGGGTACTCAGTACTCTATTACCAGCTTGATGGAGAAGAAATAGGAAATCTTATTGACCAGCGGGGAAACGAAGCATCTGTAGAAATCATCGCGACCTTCCTGCCAAAAGTTGTCGTTGAATCACTGTTATCTGCCTTAGACCGGGCTGGTCTTGAAATGGACGCTCTTACTCTTGAACCAATTGCTGCCATCAATGTGTTGATTCCTGCTTCTATGAGGAGACTGAATGTTGCTCTTGTTGATATAGGCGCAGGTACATCCGATATCGCGCTCACTGACTCAGGAACGGTAATCGCCTATGGAATGGTCCCAGTAGCGGGGGATGAAATCACTGAAGCGGTTAGTGAAGAGTTTTTGCTGGACTTCCCTCTTGCTGAAAAAGCAAAGCGGGACCTACTTGAAAATGAATCTATTTCAATCACAGACATACTTGGCTTTGAAACAGAGATCAGCAGGGATGAAGCTGTTGAACGTATCGCTCCTGCGGTCAGCCGTTTGGCAGATACAATCGGAGAGGAAATCCTGAGGCTCAATGGGAATAAATCCCCTAAAGCAGTGATGCTTGTTGGGGGCGGAAGCCTTACTCCTGACCTGCCCAGGAGGCTTGCTGCCAAGTTGAACCTGCCTGAAAACAGGGTCGCCATCCGCGGACTTGATGCCATCAATTCCGTTTCATTTGCAGATCATATAACGAAAGGCCCTGAACTGGTGACGCCAATCGGAATTGCCATTGCAGCGAAGCAATCTCCTGTCCAATATCATACCGTTCATGTGAACGGCCAGCCGGTGAGGCTGTTTGAGGTCAACAAACTGACGGTGGGAGATTGTCTGCTGGCTGCCGGGATTAAAATGAATAAGCTATACGGCAGGCCGGGGCTCGCCATGATTGTCAGCCTGAATGGCAAAAATGTGACCATACCCGGTAAGCATGGACAGCAACCCGTATTATTGAAAAATGGTTTAGCTTGCTCATTTGATGATCAGGTAGATGGAGGAGATAAATTAACTGTCCAAAAAGGCGAGGATGGGGTCAGGCCAGAGATGACACTTGGTGAGTTGATCGGTGAACTTCCTTCCAGGACCGTCATAATCAACAGTAAAAGATATGAAGTAAGCGCAGGTTTAACCTGCAATAGCCTTCCAGCTTCGATGTCCCAACCAGTCGAAGACAGAGACGAGATCATTTTTGAAATGGCCGACACTGTCGAAGACGTTCTGAAGGAACTTAAACTCGCAGAACTCCTTAATGATACTCGCCCATTTTTTATAAAGGTTGACGGTATAGAACACAAAATCACAGCGCTTACGGGAAGTATTTTTGTAAACGGCTTAGCATCAAAGTTGCAAAACAAAATAGACCATCTTGATGACATCCGTTTTGAAAAGGGAACGGAACCTACACTTAGAAGATTGGCAGAAATACTGGGGATTCCTGTTACTGAATCATTGCCGATTTTTTTCAACGGGCAGCAAATTCAACTGGAACAGGAATTGATTGAATTCACGCGAGGGGGCATTAAGCTTGGGTTGGACGAACGCATATATGACGGCGACCATCTATCCACAAAGCAAAAGGATGTCCAGCTGTTTATCTTTCAGGACTTATTCAACTTTGCACAGATTGATATCCCTAAAGACAGCCGCGGGTTCACCCTATTGAGGAACGGAGAAAAAGCAGCGTTTGATGACCGTCTTGCACCTGGTGACGAGTTAAATATAATATTCGAAAGCCCAATAAGTTTAAAGTAAAAAAAACATCCTGTGCGGATGTTTTTTTACTTTGCATTTTCTTCTTTAGCTGCCGCCAATGATTTTGCGGTGATTTTAAAATGAGAAGCATGCCATGCAACATCTGAATTCACGAATAAAATTGCCTGAGGCGATTCATGTTTAACATGGAATTTCTCAGCAATATGGTTGGATAGATCACGTGAATCCTGGACTGTTAGATAATATAGATTATCATTGCCATCGTTTTCGAACTTCGCGAATTCATCATATCCAGCAGCGCTGATTGGGCAGGTCGTGCTGTGCTTCAGCATGAAGAATGTTTCACCGGAATCGACAAGTGCGTTAAACTGTTCGATTGAATCAATCTTTTTCATCCTACTCTCTCCTTTTATTCAAGCCTTTTTTATAAAAAAATAAACGGTGAAGCTATCTTACCACTTCACCGTTTCATTGACAAACTTACTGATTTAGCTTGTTTTCAGTATCATCGAAAGCCTTTTGTGTTTCTTCAAGCTTCTTTTGGATTTCTTCTCCAGTAGCAGTGTGTGTGTGTTCCATTGTGCTTGTCTCTGCCATGGATGTTGGTACTTCTTGAAGTTCAGCTTCGTCAACTTCCGTGTTCTGTGAAGTATTACCGTTTTTGTTCTTCATGTCCTTCACTTTGTTGGCAATTGTAGAAGACTGCTGTGAAACAGTTTCTTTCAAGCCGTTTGCCTTTTCCTTCGCTACCGATGCAAGGTCAGCACTCTTGTTCTTTAGTGTAGAAGTTTGCTCATTAAGCGATCCTCTTAACTCTTTGCCTGACTTAGGAGCAAGCAATAATGCTGCCAGTGCTCCGGCAAGCCCGCCAACAATTGCTCCAGTGACAAAATCCCTGGAATTATTGTTGTCCTCTTTCATCTGTCCGTTTACATCATATTGGCTTTGTTCTCTGTTCATAATTTTATCTCCACCTTTCATTAATACCGAACACGTTCACGCTGCCTCGTTACCATCTCTTCGCCTTCTAGCTGATGGTCAATCTTGGCTGTTTTTTTTGATTGCCACTTATCCTTCAACTCAAGGAATACGTTGCTCCACTGAACAACCTGGGAAATCTTGTCCTTATTTTTGTCAATCTGAAGATCCACCATTGTTTGGACATTATGAATAGATTGATTGAATCTCTGAACCGAATTTCCTACATCCTTCACAGCATTCACGACACCGTTCAAGCTTTCAGATTTTCTCGAAATATCGTCGGCCAAATTATTTGTTTTGTGCAGAAGCTCCGTCGTTTCACGAGTCACTCCATCCAACTGCTTTTCCAGGCCATCAAGTGTGCCTGATACACTGTCTAAAGTTGTTTGTAAGGATTTTAGAGTTTTGGATAACGACACGACCAAAACCAAGAATGCAATTGCTATGACAGCAACACTTAAATACAAAATAATTTCCATTGTTGAACACCTCCGTTAGCATATGTACATTTTACCCCGCAGTTAGCGACGTAAACCACCTTGTCTAATATGTATTTCAATATAATCATACCCTTTTCCTTCCTGAATAAGAATATCTTTCTACAAATTCCATCATTCATAGTTTTTATAGGAGATTGTTTAGTAAATCTGATGAGAAGAACGGCAGCCTTCAGTTACTTGGCACAACCAATGCAAGCTAAGTCTCCTTTCATGCCTTAGAGTATTTGTAATTTTAATTGTAATTCTGCCAAATAACTACTCCATTGGTAGAAACGGATTGACTTTGCTTACATAAGGGTTGCTTTCGGCTTGTACGGGACCCTTATAGAAGCGGATTGCCTTACATATGGGTCTCTTTCAACTGGAACGGGACCCTTATAGAGGCGGATTTGCTTACATAAGGGACTCTTTCGACTGGAACGGGACCCTTATAGAGACGGATTTGAACGCATAAGGGGCTCTTTCGACTGGAACGGGACCCTTATAGAGGCGGATTTAACCGCATAAGGGTCCCTTTCGCCTTGAACGGGACCCTTATAGAGGCGGATTTGACCGCATAAGGGCCTCTTTCCAATAGCGATACACTTAAAAGCTCCATTGGTGACCTGTTTTTCTATTTACTTCTATTTCCGTTCCTCAACCGGCGATCGATTATATCTTCTTGCAGCTAAACTAAATTGATTATTCTCAATCTCCTGAAAGGAAATGAGTACAAACATTACCCTTTCGGTTACAATATGATTATGTGCTTTATTTTAATACATAGGAGTGATATCGGTGAAAGACCCACGTATTCAAAAACTGGCAAAAAACCTTATCAATTACTCGGTCAAGCTTCAAAAGGGTGAAAAGGTCCTGATTGAAAATTTCGGTCTCCAGCGTGAGCTTGTTACGGCTTTAGTGAAAGAAGCATACGAAGCAGGCGGATATCCATTCGTATCATTGAAGGACCACCAGGTGGACCGTTCATTACTTATGGGAGCCCAGCAGGAGCAATTTGACATGATTGCTGAATTTGAAGCAAATGTGATGAGTAAAATGGATGCTTACATTGGCCTTCGTTCTGGAGATAATATCAATGAACACGCTGATGTTCCGGCAGATAAAATGAAAATCCATGGCAATACAATCGGCAAGAAGGTACATAGGGACATTCGTGTTCCAAAAACAAAATGGGTTGTCCTGCGTTACCCTAACTCAGCAATGGCACAGCTTGCGAAGATGAGTACGGAAGCGTTCGAAGATTTCTACTTCGACGTCTGCAACCTTGATTATGGAAAAATGGATAAAGCAATGGACAGCCTGGCAGATCTGATGAACCGCACAGATAAGGTAAGGATTACCGGACCAGGAACTGACCTGAGCTTCTCAATCAAAGATATCCCGGCTGTAAAATGTGCCGGTGAGCTGAATATCCCTGATGGTGAAGTTTACACAGCACCTGTTCGTGATTCAGTCAATGGCGTGATCACCTACAATACACCATCTCCTTACCAGGGGTTCACTTTCGAAAATGTGAAGCTTACTTTCAAGGATGGCAAAATCGTTGAAGCGTCTGCGAACGATTCAGAGCGCATCAACAAGATTTTTGATACAGATGAAGGCGCTCGTTTTATCGGAGAATTCGCAATCGGCGTGAATCCATATATCTTGCATCCAATGCAGGACATCCTGTTTGATGAAAAAATTGATGGAAGCTTCCACTTCACTCCTGGACAATGCTATGAGGATGCATTCAATGGCAACCATTCCAATATCCACTGGGATATGGTCAACATCCAGCGACCTGAATACGGAGGCGGAGAGATCTATTTCGATGACGTACTGATTCGCAAAGATGGACGCTTTGTTATTCCAGAACTTGAAGGCTTGAACCCTGAGAACCTTAAATAAGTGAGAGTCGAAGAACATACAAAAGGATGCGGACCAATTGGCCGCATCCTTTTGTATGTCAAAAAATATGGATTTTCCACTTCGAGAATTGTCCAGCTGCGGCTCCTAACTCCTCGGGACGCTTCGGTCCTGCCAATGAAGTCAAAGAACGACTTCACTGCCAGGCCCTCCAGCGCTTGTCGGAGTTGGACAGTCGCCTCCGCTTTTCTTTACACTTGTAACTGATTTTCATATGCTTGCTGGAACTTCTGAATATCGCCGGCGCCCATGAATAGGATAACGCCATTGCCGTGTTCTTTCAGACGTGTTGTATCATCTTCAGTGATGATTTCAGCGTCTTCAATTTTGTCTTTTAGATCGGTAATCGATAATTTCCCATGAATCTCACGGGCTGAACCAAAGATTTCGCACAGATAAACCTTGTCTGCCTTATTCAAGCTTTCTGCAAACTCATTCAGGAAAGCTTGAGTTCTCGTAAAGGTATGCGGCTGGAAAACTGCGACGATTTCACGATCAGGATACTTCTGCTTAGCAGCTTCAATTGTTACTTTGATTTCTGTAGGATGGTGAGCGTAGTCGTCAATGATCACCTGATCTGCAACCTTCTTCTCAGAAAATCTCCTTTTCACGCCTTCGAACGTTTCAAGCTGAGCCTGGATCACTTTTGATTCAATGTTTTCGTAATGGCACAAAGCAATGACAGCGAGCGAGTTCAGGACATTATGGTCTCCATAAGCCGGAATCGAGAAGGTGTCATAGAAGTTATTCCTTACAAAAACATCAAATGTAGTGCCTTCAGTTGACTTGACGATATTGCGAGCCTGGAAGTCGTTTTCTTCGCCAAAACCATAAAATACAACTGGCACCTTAGCCTGGATTTTCTGCAGCTGCTCATCATCACCGCATGCAAAGATACCCTTTTTAACCTGCCATGACATCTCCTGGAAAGCGGAGAAAACGTCTTCGATATTGGCAAAGTAATCCGGGTGGTCAAAGTCGATATTCGTCATGATTGCGTAATCAGGGAAATACGAAAGGAAATGGCGGCGGTACTCACATGCTTCGAATACAAAGTATTGAGCATCTTTGTCGCCTTTCCCTGTTCCATCGCCAATCAGGAATGATGTAGGCTTGGCGCCCCTCATCACATGCGCAAGCAATCCAGTAGTCGATGTCTTTCCATGAGCCCCAGTAACCGCAACACTTGTAAAGTTTTGCATGAAATCACCAAGGAATCGGTGATATCTGATAATTGGAAGGCCAAGCTTCATTGCTTCCTGAATTTCTTCATGGGTATCGGGATAGGCATTGCCTGCAATAACCGTCATCCCAGGCTGTATATTTTCCTTATCAAACGGAAGGATCTTTATTCCAGATTTCTCAAGGGCTACCTGGGTAAAAAAGTGCTTATCATAATCGGAGCCCTGTACCTGATAATCCATATCATGGAGAACTTGAGCTAACGCACTCATTCCAGACCCCTTTATACCTACAAAATGGTAAATAGTCATATAAAGAACCTCCAACAACGTCTGTATGTAACACAGTATATGACAGATATCCTGAATTGCTCATTTCGCCTGTTTACTGTATCAAACAGAGCAAATTCAATAAAAATTTATATCTGTCTCTCATGTATTGAATCATTATAACATCATTACGGTAAATAACACAGTTACATTAATGCTGTCCCATTGTGGAGCTATTTTTAAAAAATTGCACCAAAAGCAAATTGTAAAACCGCAATGATGAATAAAAGTATATATTCCCTTTATTAGTTGCTTTCAAACTTGTTAAAATTCTACTTTTTCAAGACGAGGATTCGGCCTGTACTTTCTGCCTGACTTCGCCTGATGTTTTCCGTTCAACATGACATTGTCGCCAGTAAAACCTACTTTTAATTTTAAAAGGCTACCGCCTACACCATACATGTCGACTGGTACATTATGCTTTTCAAACTCCAATATCCTTTTTTCACTAAAGCCGCCGCTCACGACAATTTTCACATGATGATAGCCTTCATCGTCAAGTGCTTTTCTTAGTGCAAAGATTAATTCTGCATTCACTCCGCGAGGATCGAATGTCCCAAGCAAGTGCTGATTGCGCAGGAAATACTGGTCGATCAGTGTACGAGAGGTATCAACCCTGACGCCCTTCAGCTTTGCCCCAAATTCCCTTGCGACTTTCAATGAGTCAGTAATCGCATCATTATTATAATCAACAAGAGCGATCAAATCATCATTAGGGAAGGTTTCCTGATAAGCCCGGGTTGCTGCGACGATATCGCCATTGAACATTTGGATCAATGCATGCGGCATCGTTCCCATCCCATGCTTGCCCCACCATTCATTCATCGCATGTGTGGCCTGGGCAGTTGCGCCTCCAATATAGGCTGCATAACCATCCCCAGCCTGTGTCGTATAATGGTCGTCACGGTCTCCCATGAAAATGACCGGCTTTTGATGGCCTGAATAACTTGCTGCCTTTACGACATTATAAACATTCGTTGAGACAGACGTTCTTCTAGCCAGGATGCCATCAATGATTCCCTCAAGGTAACCAAAACTCTGGTATGGCCCTGTTATGGTCAGGACGGTTTCAAACGGTGAGATTTTATCTCCATCCTTAAGTGAATGAATCTCCAGCTCCTCAGGACGGTCAGCAAATGTTTTTACCAGGGCGATCACTTCATCAGTGCCGCACAAAACAGCTTCGTCCTTCTGGAAAAACTGCATCGTGATGATATTGTCTTCATGGTATTTCTTTACAAGCTCACGAGTTTTTAGAAAATACACAGCTGAAAACCAGCCATCACGAATCCTTTCATCAAACTTAAATGTATGATTGGTCAGACGGCTGATTTTCCCCTGCATTTTCAATTCGATTTCTTTCATCCAAAAAGCTCCTTCAATAACAACCCAGCATCTATAGTTATTTATCCTTATTATAAGTACATGCTAATAAAGAATACCATTTATTAATTGAATGTACTAGTTTCCTGGAGGGCCTCAAGATCCGAAGCAGTAATCAGGACATCCCTCGGCTTGCTGCCCTTGCCCTCAGAAATGAATCCTTGCTGCTCCATCATCTCGATCAGTCTCGCCGCACGGTTATAGCCGATCTTAAAGCGGCGCTGGACGCTTGAAGTTGAAGCGCCGCCCTGGTCGATGACAAATTCACATGCTTCATAGAAAAGCTCATCTTCTTCTTCCGTGACCTGAGCCTTCTTGAGCAGTTCTTCTTGTTCAAACAAGTATTGTGGAGCACGCTGCTCCCTGACAAAGGCGACAATGTCATCAATCTCATTGTCGGTAACGAAGTTTCCCTGCAGACGGAATGGTTTTGATGATCCATTTTCCAGAAACAGCATATCCCCGCGGCCAAGAAGCTTTTCTGCCCCGCTGATATCAATGATTGTCCTTGAATCCACTTGTGAGGAAACAGAGAAGGCAATCCTTGTAGGAACATTCGCTTTAATCAGGCCTGTAATGACATCGACGGATGGACGCTGTGTCGCGATGATCAAATGGATTCCGCAAGCCCGTGCCTTTTGGGCAATCCGGCAAATAGCCTCTTCCACATCGCCTGGAGCCATCATCATCAAATCTGCCAGCTCATCGATGACAATGACGATATACGGAAGCTTATCAGAAAACCTGCGATATTTCTCGGCAAGTTCATTGAACCTGCCGATATCACGGACACCTGTATGCGCGAACAATTCGTAACGGCGTTCCATTTCCTCAACTGCCCACTTGAGCGAGGCTGTCGCTGCTTTTACATCAGTGATGACCGGGCTTACCAGATGAGGAATTCGGTTATAAGGTGCCAACTCAACCATTTTCGGGTCAATCAGCAGCAGCTTCACCTCATCTGGATGTGCTTTATAAAGCAAGCTGACAAGCATCGTATTGATGCAAACACTCTTTCCAGATCCAGTGGCACCGGCAATCAATCCGTGAGGCATCTTTTTCAGGTCAGTCACAATCGGATTTCCGGCGATATCAAGTCCAAGCGCTACCGATAAAGGAGACTCAAGCTCCATAAAACCTGCAGACTGTAAAATTTCACTTAACAATACCGGCCTGCTTGAATGGTTCGGCACTTCAATCCCGATTGTGTGCTTTCCTGGTATTGGAGCTTCAATTCGGATATCTTTAGCAGCTAAGCTCAGCTTTATATCATCTGAAAGATTAGTAATTTTATTGACTTTAACACCTGGTTCCGGCTGTACCTCAAAACGGGTAACCGATGGCCCCTGTGTCACATTGACCACTTTGGCGCCTACATTAAAATTCCTCAACGTCTCATTGAGCATATGCTCCTGCTCTGAAAGCCATTCAGGATCAGGCGCTTTAAAAACAGGCGGGCTCAAAAGGTCCAGAGGCGGGAAGTCGTATACCGCAGCTGGGTGGACTTCTGGCTGTATAGCCACTTCTACATCATTCGATTGGGTTTCTTCCCGTTCAGACTGACGGTTCATTTGTGCAGAAGAGGAATTCGCCACAGACGGTTCGGCTTGCGTTTGCTCTTCGCTTTTTGATGGAACCGTCACTGGGACAACTTCAACTGATAAATTTTTCTGCTGATTTTCGGCCGTATCCGGAATTGCTGCAGCTGTTAATATATCCACCTGTGTTTGAGTCTTTTCAGGTTCCTGTGGGGAGACTGCCAGCTCATCTTGTTGCATTTGCTGGAAATCTGAACTGCTGCCTGATGATAAAACTTCTTCTCTATGTTTTTCCATCTCTCCAGCAACAGTTGTTGGGGATTCTTCTACATCAGCCCGGTTTTCGCTATCTGCACCCCTGGATGCGCTTGTCTTTCTTCCTTCAGTCATAAAAGAAGGATATTTAGACGTGTTCCGCTCTTCCCACTTCCTCTTATCCTGCTTAAGCATGAGAACATTGAATGGAAGCTGCCTTTTTGGTTCTGCCGGCTTAACCTCTATTTTCGGTTCAGGGTCAGGACTGTGTTCAGTCTCTGACTTCTCATTAAGGTCTTCCGTTTCCGAGATTTGTTCCCCCGCAATATCAACAGGCTGATCGTTTACCTCATCCGTGGTTTGTTCCACTTCAATATCAACAGGCTGATCGTTTAGCTCATCCGTACTCTGCTGATAGCTTATTACTTCGGCCTCTTCCAGGCTATTTTGAATTTCGAGTACTTCGACCTCTTCTGGTTTATCTTGCATACCGGATGCTGCTATTTCTTCTAGGTCATGCTGATAACCGGCCAATTCTGTCTTTTCGGCACCCTGCTCAAGCTCAACTTCAGTTATCGTATCAATTTGAGAATCTACACTACTATACTCTGGTCCAGGCTCGCTATTAAGAATGATATCGAGCGCCTCTGTTTCCAACTCTGATTGTTCTACTTTTTCATCTGTTTCAGTGACCCCAAGATCCTGAGTTTCAGCAAGATCATCATCTATGTATATATCTTGCGTCGCTGCTTCTTCATGACTTTCTATTGAAACCGGAGCTTCCTTTAAATCCATAGATTGCGACTTTATCTGTTCAACTGCACTGCTCTGATTCTTTTCGAAACCCGCCAGTTCATATTCAACATCCTCCAGGTCCGTTTGGGTCTTACTTTTTCTAGGAGGTCTATTAAATGCATAAATCGGGGACGGAATTTCGGTTGGTTTAAAAGGCTGCCGGAATTTCGGTCCGATGTCTTTCCGATTTTCATACTGGAATTTCGGTGCAGATTCCACAGGTTTTTTAGGCTTGTATGGTTCAATTGGTTCTTTCGCAGTATCACGTTTGACTTTGCTCCTGGCATCCACGGCTGGCTCCCGGCGTTGATTGTGGAAGGACTCACTCTCAGATTGCCGCTCATTCTTAATTCTCAGTGAACCTTGCTCTTTAATGAACGGTTTGATTTCAACATCCTTGCTGACCCTCTCAGGACGCCCTTTTCTCGGCTTGGATTTTTCAGGCGCTGCCTCCTCATCCGGAATCAAAGGAAAACGAAACTGACCTTTTGGATATTGGTATAATACCTTTGCTTCTATATCCCTTTTTTCATTCTGCTCTTTTTTTAATGGCTTCGAAACAGGTTGCTCTTGTTCAATATCATTAAATTCATCATCATTTTGGAACACGCTAAAAATCTTTTTAATCCAACTCAATATAAATCACTCTTTCTTTCGCATTTCATTATTATTTTAACAGTAAATCAATATTTTTCGAGATAAAATGAAAGAATGAGCATTTTTTACGAGAAGAAATCTTCCTTAACAATCAACTTTAGGCTCAGTTATTTACAAAACATTACATCATATGTATATAAAGGAAAGTGTAAGCGCCTTGGTCAGCCTCGACAAGCGCTGGAGGGCCGACCGGTGAAGTCGTTCTTTGACTTCATTGGGCGGACCGAAGCGACTCGAGGGGCTAGGCGCTGGAACTAGACAAAGGAAAAAAGCCCGTTAATTCCGGGCTTTCTCTTCTTTCGTAACTATTCCTTTTTTGTTTTACCTAAAATAAAGATTGGCTCCAATTCTCCTTCTTCATACAGGAAGCTTAGGGCAGTAATTGGCACTCTTCCACTCGCAAAAAAGCTCATCGTCATCTGGGCCAATATATCATAACCTGTGTTATTTTCCACATCTGCGATGATCAAAACATCTTGATGGGGAACGGCCACAGTCATGGTTCCCTTCATCTTTTTCTTCATTTCATTCAAGAAACTTGTATTCAAAATCCTGCTGGCATCATAGCCGTCATTCGAATTGAGGAAATAAAATGTGTTATCTGCTACACGGTCCTCTTTTAATTTTACGGAGAGTGAACGGACATTGAACAAAGCCGTCTCACGGACCTGGCCTGCTGACCATCCTTCTTTTTTCAAAAGCTTCGAATCAATAAGCCTGTATGTAGTGCCTAAATCCAAAGCGTAATATATCCTTGTTTCCGCGGTATGATCATCATAAAGGAAAGGAACCCCTTCCTCGGCTTCTGATGGAAATGACGTCGACCGGATGACAGGAAAAATATTTTTTTCCTTTCCTGACAGCTCGACCTGGCTTTCCATCGCATTCAGACCTTCAGTTACATAATAGACGACCTCATCAATCGCTTTTTCCTTATGATCCTGCCACTTGGCGACAATCCCAGGAATAGCAATGGTGATGCCGCGGCCCGTATTTTTGTTTTCAATTCTCAACTGATCCTTTTCCCGGTCATAGGAAAAAGTCCGATCAGGATGTTGAAGACGATCCTCCAGCTCTTTCCGCATTTTTCTGCTATCCATTTTCATTTTCTTATCCCTCCATTTCTACAGGAGTTTCTGCAACTCATTTTACATGAAATTTCCCTCCACCTCAAAAGATGGAGGGAAATGATTAATTAGGCCAGACCTTCAATGAAGTTTTCGATTTCAGATTGTGTCTTTCTATTCTTGCTGACAAAACGGCCAAGCTCTTTGCCGTTTTCAAATGCAACAAAGCTAGGAATGCCATATACATCCAGCTGGATGCAGAGATCGATGAAATCATCACGATCCACAGAAACGAATGCGTATTCGCTGTATTTACTTTCAATTTCAGGCAATACCGGTTCGATTACACGGCAGTCTGGACACCAGCCAGCAGTAAATAAAAATATATGTTTTCCATCGTTTTTCAACGCTTCGAACTGTTCCATTGATTCCAAGTTTTTCATAAGAAAACCTCCCGGGAAAATCTCATTGTACTTTACTTATTTTACCCATGCATTGAAAAAAAAGAAACTAATCTGATTAAAGCTTTTTTGATAACGTGAAGAAGCGAGATAAAAAAAAACGCCATCATTAGAATGGCGTCACAGTTTGTAGACAAAAGGGGTTCGGAATGCTCTCATTCCGAACCCCTTTTTGAATTTTATCGTATTTCACAAATGAAATAGACTCACTTTACTATACTTTTAGGCCATTTCTGGACTTCTCCATGTCCAGTTGGCCATCTTCTTCAAGTTCAAGGCAGCGAAAGTAAGCATCGCCTGCATCGACAATTTTTTAAGTCCCCTCAGGGTTGTCCAACGCATGCCATGCTTTTCTTTTGCATCTGCGAATACACGCTCAATGGTTTCCTTGCGCTTCGCATAGATTTGTTTTACTTCTGGTTTGTGCCTTAAGTGATCTGCCTCTTCCACATACTCCTGCCAGATATGGCGGGTTACCACCTTTTGGTGGTCTTTGCTTTCTGTGCATTGCGCTAAAAACGGGCAGGTTGCACAGATCTGTTTGGGGGATTTATATTCACGATATCCCTCTTTCGATGTGGTCGAGTACTTTAGGACCTCACCGGCAGGACACAAATAACAGTCGTAGAATTCGTCATATACATATTCGTATTTACGGAAGAATCCGTCCTTCGTTCGTGGTCGGGTATAAGGCAAAGCTGGAGTCATTTCATTTTCTAACAGAAACTTCGTTATAGCTGGAGTTTTATAGGCTGCATCGGCCGCAACGGCATTAGGCTTTCCGACTTTCTCTATCACTTGTTCTACCAGTGGCTCAAGGATCAGGCTGTCATGCGTATTCCCAGGTGTCACAATGGTTCCTAAGACAAATCCGTTTCGGTCTGATGCCGCATGGAAAGAGTAGGCAAACTGCTTTGTTCGCTCGTCCTTAACGTAGTATCCACTCTCAGGATCAGTCGTGCTTTCCTTGATTTCCTTCGTTTCTTCCTTCTCGAACTTATCGGGAGGAAAAGGTTTCTTCCCGTGGTCTTCTCGATCCTGATTGATCTCTTCCTGGAGTTTCTCTTGATACGCGCGTGTTTCCTTTCGCACCACTTTCTTCTCGAATTTACGCTTATTCGCACTTGCTTTTACATGGGTTGAATCAATAAAGACATGTTCTGCACTAATAAGTTTCTGATCAGCTGCGGTCTTAAGAATTCGATAGAAGATCTGTTCAAACAAATCAGTGTCTTTAAAACGGCGTTCGTAATTCTTCCCGAAGGTGGAGAAGTGGGGCACTTTATCATGGAATCCATAACCCAAAAACCAGCGGTAGGCCATGTTCGTTTCTACTTCGGCAATGGTCTGGCGCATGGAACGGATACCGAATGTATATTGAATGAATGAGAGTTTAATCAGAATAACAGGGTCAATGCTTGGGCGTCCTACTTCCGAATACACATCTTTCACCAAGTCATAAATGAAAGAAAAATCAAGGGCAGCTTCCATCTTACGGACTAAATGTTCCTGAGGAACCAGCTGGTCTAAAGCAACCATTTCTAATTGATCACGTTGGATTGGATTATTTTTCGAAAGCATCTTTATCACCTCAAGCGTTATATATATCTATTTTAAAATAGACTTATCGTTAGTTCCACGTTAAGTTTGAATGTCCTGTTGATTGGAGTGGAAGGCGCGTAGACTCCTGCGGGATCAGCTGGACAGGTGAGACCCCGCAGACGCCAACGGCGGTGAGGAGGCTCACCGCCAGCCCCGCGGAAAGCGAAGCGCCTGGAACGGAAATCAACAGCCCCCATTCCAGCACCAACAAAAAAAGACTGTAGACAAGCTCGATTTCCATCGAGTTTGTCTACAGTCTGAAACGCCATCATTAGAATGGCGTCACTTAATATTGACAGAGTTGGCAATTTGCATCATCGCTTCTGCGTCTTCTCTCACATTCTCAGTTTCTGTAGTCAGCTTGACGCCGCCAATCCCAACAATCAGTTGAAACTGGTTTTCTTTCAGCTCTTTTACAAGCATATAGCCAAATTTGCCATCTTTACTGAACGTTTCGTTAGCGTCCCATTCCTTCTGTTGCTTCACAGTGGAGTCATAGACGACTTTACTATCTTCTTTTTCATGCTGATTATAAAAAAGAATATAAGTTTTTGAGCCATCTTTTAGCAATACATTATTAGGTGTTTCTTTTTCCACCTTGACATCGGACGGCAAGTAATAATCTATATCTTTAGTACTATTATTTGTTTTTTCTGGTTGGCTTTCAAAAGTAGACGCAACTTCCTTTTTGATCTCAGCCTTCTGTTCGGAAAAAGAGGCAGAACAAGCGCTTAGCAGAAATAACCCCACTATAATAAGCCCAAATGCCCTTCTGAACTTTATCATACTTTTTTCCCCCTTGGTAAGGACTTAACCACTTCTTTTCTATCATACCTTTCTTGTTTGGCGGGTGACAAGGCTTGCCGGGCATTTTTTGTTGGAATTTATGTTATTTTTCAGAAATTTGTCGAGAAATTTCTTTTATGGGACTATTTTATAAAATCCACTAGAGATTCATTTTCCAATTTCATCCTAGTTGGTGACCTTTTTTCTATGATTCGGATTTTCAGGACACTAATACGCTTCATTGATGACCTATTTTTCCATTATCCGAATTTTTAGGGCACCAATACACCTCATTGGTGACCTGTTTTTCCATTATCCGAATTTTTAGGGCACCAACATGATCTAGGCCTTTTTCTGAGAGTCTGAATGCATTTAAAGGAGTCATGCAAAAAAACAGCCCATCAGACTGTCTCTTTACCTTGTCCTGTTTGATATTCATATTGTCCAACTAGCAATTTCATGACATGTGTGAACATTTCGCTTCTGTTGATTTGTCCATTCGTGAAAATTCCGACTGCGCCTTCGTTTTTGCGGACGTTTTGCTTTTTTGCGTATTCATCCATTACTGGTCCAAGTTCGGCACCCATTAGTAACTGTTGGGCAATTTCGTCAGGGAGCGGGATCCTTGCGCCACCGGAAATGATTGGATCCATTCCTTTGGCAGCCAGAGCTCCCCAATTGCAAAGCATCAGCCCATATGGTGTCTGCTGAACGCCACCTTCGAGTCCGATGCCAATTTCCGCTTCACCCATTTCAGCCGCCTGTATGGCCCTGATGACTGCCCCTTTGATAGTTTCCAAATCAGACATCGGCTGTTCGCTTACACCTGATTCAGCATCGACAGAAATGATCTCGCACTGATACTCTTTAAAAGCTTCTTTTACTGCATTAATTTTAGCCGGATTTTTTGAGCCAACTGCAACTTGCATTATGTATGCCACCTTTCAATCCATGAAAAAGGAGCAGTTTTACCTGCCCCCTCATATCTCTTTTCATTAGCTATTATTCTTGATTGTTTCCACAGTCGTTCTATCTGCTGCTTTTACAAGCTTGACTAGTAGTTCCTTGGCTGCCGCATAATCATCAACATGGATCATGGATGCTGCAGTATGGATATAGCGTGAGCAGATACCGATTACTGCACTTGGAACTCCCTGATTGGATGTATGAACTCTTCCTGCATCCGTTCCGCCCTGGGAAACGAAGTACTGATAAGGGATATCATGCGTTTCAGCCATATCAAGAATGAACTCTCTCATGCCGCGGTGCGTAACCATTGAGCGGTCAAGGATTCTCAACAGCGTTCCCTTGCCGAGCTGTCCGAATTCGTTCTTGTCACCTGACATATCATTAGCCGGACTTGCATCCAGTGCGAAGAAGATGTCCGGGTCGATCATATTCGCTGCAGTCTGCGCGCCTCTTAAACCTACCTCTTCCTGGACTGTAGCACCTGAGTACAGCATGTTTGGCAGCTGGATGTCCTTCGTTTCTTTTAAAAGCTCGATTGCCAGGCCGCAGCCGTAGCGGTTATCCCAAGCTTTTGCAAGGATCTTCTTCTCATTTGCCATCGGAGTGAATGGACAGATCGGTACGATTTGCTGTCCTGGTTTGATGCCGATCTTGATGGCATCTTCTTTATCATCTGCACCGATATCAATCAGCATATTCTTGATTTCCATCGGCTTATTGCGTTTTGACTCATCCAGTAGATGAGGAGGAATCGAACCGATGACACCTGTTACCGGTCCATTGTTCGTGATGATCTGGACGCGCTGTGCCAAAAGCACCTGGCTCCACCAGCCGCCTAGTGTTTGGAATCTGATCATGCCGTTTTTCGTAATGGATGTAACCATGAAGCCAACTTCATCCATGTGGCCGGCAACCATGATTTTTGGGCCGTTCGGGTCACCTTTTTTAACGCCGAACACACTGCCTAATCTATCCTGGATCAGTTCATCTGAATACTGTTCTAATTGCTCGCGCATGAATTTTCGTACTGCGTGCTCGTTTCCCGGTGCTCCAGGCAATTCTGTCAACGTTTTAAACAGGCTCAATGTTTGCTCGTTCATTTATTTTCTCCTTCTCACCAAAAATTTAGATTCACTAAAGATTATGTATTTATAGATACCATTTTACAGAACATTCATTATCCTTGCCAGTCTTAATCCTGTCATACACATTTTTTGCGGTATTAATTCTTTGCTACACCTGAGTGATTTGTTATGATGAAGGTAACTTGAAATTCCATATTTAACCTTGGAGGTCCTTGACTATGAACTGGAAAGCCTTTTTCATTGGCGTTGGCGCAGGCCTGGCAGGTGCGTATGCTGTAAAGGAACTTGCTTCACAAAAAGAAACCGTGTCAGCTGATAAAGTACTGAATCATGCGAAGGCGGCCTTTAAAAAATCAGGGCCAATCAGTGGCTCATGGATCAATATGACTCCCGAGCCTTATTCAATAGCTCCCCTTGATTACCAGGTATATAAAGGCGGCATCTCCCGCAATAACGACGGCAAGGTGGAACAATTTGAATTCATCGCCGACGCTTCCACTGGAGCGATACTCGATGCTTATCCGTTAGATTAATATTAATTGGAATCTAGACCTGCTTCGCGCAGGTCTATTTTTTCCGCTCAATTGTTTGCGTTATTTTACCATCCTGATCAAATTTTACTGCGCGATAGACTGCATCATGGTAAAAAGTGAACCATGCGTCCTTGCTGATTCCAAATTCAAGCCATTTCTGCTTGGCGAAAATCGAATCCATTGGGTAATCATCGTACGCCAGCACCCAAAGAGGATTCTGGTGAGCATGTGTAGGCATGATATCAGCCATATGGACAATTGTTAGGTCTTCATCTTCAATAATCAGGATTGAATGTCCATCACTATGGCCACCTGTGTGGAGCATTTTGATTGGGCCAAATGACCATTCCTTCTCAAATGTCTCAACCTGCTGTTCAATCCCCTGCCAGTTTTCTTTCCAATATGTACTTTTGGACCTGATATTCGGATTGCGCATCTCATCCCACTCTACCTGGGAAGTGATAATTTTCGCGTTCGGGAAAACCGATACAAGTTCCCTTTCTGAATCCTTCGTCAACCCGCACGCATGGTCAAAATGCATGTGTGTCATCAATACGTAATCAATATCTTCAGTCGATAAACCAAGTCGATTCAGATCTGAATCCAGGTTTGATTCCTCCAGCACGCCAAAATTGCGTTTCTGCTTCTCGTTAAGTTTTCCGTTACCCAAGCCGCTTTCTACAAGGAAATTTTTGCCGGAGGCCTGGATCAAAATGGGATCTGTCCGCAGCTCAATCTGGTTTTTGTCATTCACAGCATATTTGCGTGACCATAACGGTTTCGGGACAACCCCAAACATCGCTCCGCCATCAAGATGAGTGACTCCACCGTTCAGCCATTCCAGTTTAACATTCCTAAGCTCAAGCTTTTCCATCTTGCATCCCCCTTTTTTACTTGATTGTAACACTAGGATTTTTAATTTTTAAATAATTCATCTTGTTATTGCTAAAAAAACAGTAATTAGTGGTGCGGTTTTTCAAAAAAATTTATTGGCGAAGTTCACAATTTTATTGGCGAAAATCTTATTTTATTGGCGATATCACAGGTTTATTGGTGGAAATTTGATTTTATTGGCGGTTTTCACAATTTTATTGGCGAACTGGGAAATTCCCTCGCTTTTTTTCCAATTAAGGTGGTATTTTTTCCATACAAAAAGCCGATCGATAAACTCGACCGGCCACACTGCTTATTTAGATTGAAACTGTACCTCACAACGATAAATGCGGCTGCCGCGTGAAGAGAATTTCTCTTCGTATTCAGTCATGACATTGCCTTCGAATTCACTTTTGTGAAGATCGAGGCTGACATAGTTAAGCTTCATGCCATAATGCGAGAAGCTGACAAGAGAGTACTCGAACAATCCCTGGTTGTCTGTTTTGAAGTGGATCTCTCCATTTTTGACAAGTATTGCTTCGTAGACTTCAAGGAAGGACTTGAATGTCAATCTTCTTTTTTCATGGCGTGTCTTTGGCCATGGATCAGAGAAATTCAAGTAAACGCGGCTGACATCTCCGCTTTCAAAGTACTTGGCAAGCTCTGCACCATTTACGTTCATTAGTTTACAGTTTGGCAAGTCTACCTCAATCAGCTTGTCCAGCGCGCTGACGATGACGCTTTCCTGCAATTCAATACCAATATAGTTAATGTTCGGGTTGGCTTTTGCCATTCCAGTGATAAACTGGCCTTTTCCAGTCCCGATCTCGATGTGGAGGGGCTGATCCTTCTCAAAAACCTGACCCCATTTTCCACGGTGTTGTTCTGGTTCATGAATCACAAAATTCGAATACTCACGTAATTTATCTTTAGCCCAAGGCTTATTTCTTAGTCTCATCCTGACACCTCTGTACTATTTTCATTCGTTTCAAACAATATCATGCAACCCATATGTTTTCAAGATTAAATTTATCCTGGCTGGCTGCTCGATGCATAAACACAAAAAGGAATCCACAATCTATATGTGAATTCCTTTAAAACGAAAGGGTGATCATCGTGCCTTTAAGCCACCATGACCAGGTAAATTTATTAAAGGATATATTAAGCAACCAGCAAACTGACTGCTGCGGTTCGGTTGCGGAGTATCAACAGTTGGAACGCCTGATCAAATCGCTGATGGTCAACACTAATGTTGACGGAAACATCAAATCGATTCTGCAGGATGTTTATCAGTATAGCCAAAATGGCGTCAATGCCTCTGACTTGGAACAGCATATCCAGACAAACCAGGGTCAGCTGTCACAATGGGTTAATGACATTGGGAGTTTTTCGTAAAAATTAAATAAGTGCTTTTAGAAAATCAATCCATTTGTCCATTTCTGGAATGCGATTCTGGTTTTTATGCCACTGGATTGCTGAGAGTGATTGTGCAATTGCATACCATTTCATTCGCAGCTTAAGGTTTTCTGTCAGAATGATGCCGTATTTATCCAGCCATTCCTTCCATTCCCCTTCCGGTATATAAGAATACAGGAGAAGTCCAAGGTCGATGGCAGGGTCGGCAATCATCGCTCCATCCCAGTCAATTAAATACAACTGGTTGTCTTCGGTAAGCAGCCAGTTGTTATGATTTACATCACAATGGCAGACGACCTTTTCGTCCACATCAATATTGCCAACATGTCCAGTTAAAAACTTTAATGATTCTATGACAGCTTGCTTCGTGCGAAGCTCCTCATCCAATTCCTCATTCAGCGCTGAAAGGAACATCTCGGGTTTCAGCGGACTTTTTCCCAGCCTGGTAAGCATCCCAAGAAGCGGATCTGAAGCATGGATCTTCTTCAACAGCTTGGCCACACGATCGTTGTTCATATCCCCGGGCTTAAGCTCTCGTCCATTCATCCATTGCTGTGCCGTAATGACATCTCCGTTTTCTAACCTTTTCGTCCAAACAAGTTTGGGTACAATTCCTTCTGCGGAGAGAACAGCAAGAAAAGGGGATGAATTGCGTTTTAGAAATAGCCTTTGTTCTTCATGCTGAGCAAAATAAGCGGCACCGGTTGCACCACCTGCAGGAACGATCTCCCAATCCTGTCCAAATAAATGTTCCAAAGTTAGTCACCTTCATTTATCACTATTTCCCTTATGCTAAAACCGGAAATGGATTCTATAAAATCAAAATTCACTGTTGTTGTCTTTATTATCGGAAATAAAAAGACAGCTATTGATAGAAAAATACACACAATAGCTATCTTATAAATTTTATCCCCTAGAGGATGAGTACGTCAACCCCATGGAACCTAAATTAATATTGTGAAAAAGTTATCATATGAAAAGCAGAAGCGCTTTATTTTATATCTATAAGGGTTCGTTACTTGACAATTGGAGACTTCCCCTACTTTGCCAGCACAAACAGCGAGCATGGCTCCAGCAGCACCTTATCTCCTTCTATATGGCGAAATGGCTGTGCGGAGGCTTTTTCATGGTCAGCAAGGACACTCCATCTCGCATCTTCTGTCAGATCCACAAGCTGCTGGTCCATTGATGGGTTTAAGAACACGAGAATTTTTTCCCAATGTCCACTTGGTTTTATTTCTTTCAGCGAAAAGCCGATCAACGGTGCTGGCAATGAGAAAAATTCCATTTTCCTGCGGATTTGTTCACTGTCAGGAAGCCGGAAAGCTTCGTTTGATTTGCGTATATCGATGATTCCTTTGATGTATTGGACATTATCCATGTTTGCATCACGAAGGTCCCAATCCAGCCAGTTTATTTCATCGGGAGAACGGTAACTGTTGCCAATTCCTTTTTTCGACCTGAAAAATTCCTGGCCGCTATGCAGAAATGGTACTCCCTGGGCCAGCAATACCATTGAAGTAGCCAGCCTGTGCTGCTTTTTCAAAATAGCTTCATCCTGATCAGGGGCACTAATTTTCAGCTTATCCCACAAAGTATGGTTATCATGCGATTCAATGTAATTCACGGATTGCCCCGGCTGCAAAAAGAGACCATGTTTCCGCTTGCCGACTCCAATGCTGCCAGCCATCACCTGTTTTGCCGCTTCCAGGTAACGTTCATTCCCTAATGCGTAGCCTTTATCATAAATGTTAAAAGTACTGCCTTTAATGGAGTCGCGGAACCAATCATTAAACTGGCCTATTCCTTGCAGCTTTGCCTGATTCGAAATATTTGCTTTTCGCTCAGGCGGGAGCGGGGTATTCAGGTCCCAGCCTTCCCCTATGATCAAAATGTCTGGACTTACGCTATTTACTGCCTTCCTGATATCAGTCATGGTATCGATATCTAAAATGCCCATCAAATCAAAGCGGAAGCCATCAACATGATATTCATTCAGCCAATACATGACTGAGTCAACGATGTACTTTCTCGCCATCAGCCTTTCGGAGGCAATATCGTTGCCCACTCCGGTTCCATTTGAGGGAAGGCCATGTGCATCGTGACGAAAAAAGTAACCTGGAACAATTTTTTCAAAAGGAGAGTCTTCACGTATATAGACGTGATTATAGACGACATCCATAATGACACCCATTCCCTGGCTATGGATGGCAGAAATCAACTGTTTAAGCTCCACGATCCGATTATAAGGTTCCCCGGGATCAGAAGCATAGCTCCCATCCGGGGCATTATAGTGAACCGGATTATACCCCCAGTTATAGTCCCTGGCCCGATCCAGTTCATCCACTCCCTCGAAATCATGAACTGGAAGGAGCTCTATATGCGTGACACCGAGATTTTTAATGTAGGAGAGCCCGGTATCCATTCCGCTTGCGCTTTTTGTTCCCGTCTCCGCTGCACCCAGGTATGTTCCCTTCATGGAAGCTCCACTGTTCGGGTGCATCGTCAGGTCCCTGATATGAGCTTCATAGATGACCGCATCAACCGGCCGTTTTAATTTTGGGGCATCAATGTTGGGTGTCTTTGCCTTTGAGAGGTCTATCACAACGCCATATTCACCATTGACGCTTAAAGCCGTTGCATATGGATCAACAGCTTCTCTCCACTCAAGGTTGATACAAACCAGGAACGAGTAGCGATATAGCTCCAGATTCCGGGCTACCTCTAAGCTCCACACGCCCTTATCAATCCTAGTCATATTGATCAGCTCGGGGTTTTGGTCATCTTCCTTGAAAAGCCTGAGCTTTATTTTTGTAGCGGTAGGCGCCCATAGCTTGAAAGTCGTTTTTTCAAGTGTATAGCTGACACCGAGATCATTTCCGCCGTAAAAAAATAAAGAATCAAATTCATCCGTTCGAATGACGGCTCCTATTTGCAGATCTGTTTGACCGCCGTGCTCATCTGAAATGACATAAGTTTTGCCGATCTCAGGCCTGATGCTTGATAAGCAAATGTATTTTACTGCATCCTTCAGCAATACCTTCTCCTGGATTGCCAATGGCAAATCAACGCCTTCTCCTTTTAGGCGGAACTCAATGGAGTTTCCTCCAAAATATAAATAAGGAAGCAATACGGTAATAACATCCACTTGATCAAGATAGGCGTTAAATTCCCTTTCAATGGCAATCATTCATTTTCAACTCCTCGGTATGCCCTGGATTGTTTTTACCAGATAGAATTTTCAAGGCTTTTGGACATGCCTGGATTTTCAGCGGTGTATGTCCGATCGCTTCACCATCTGCATGGGCTAAAACTTCACCCGTGGATTCAATGGTAATCGACTTGCCTGTAAACTGCTCAACTTCCTTGTATCTGGTATGCTTTCCCCAGAAGACGCTGATAAAAACCAGTAACAGCTTCATTCTCGAGATCTGATGCACAACCGTTATGTCAAGGATCCCGTCATCTGGGAGAGCAGCTGGGGCAATTTTCATGCCACCTCCGTAGTATGGCTGGTTCGAAACGGTGACAAACCAGGCGTTGCTGTATTTGTATACTTTTCCATCAACCGTCACCTCAATTGGAACCGTCCTGAAGGTGAGAAGTTTTTTGACAAGAATATATACATAAACCAGCCTGCCGAGTGAAAAACGGTTCAGCAGCTGTTTCATCCTGGATTCATTTGAATCCTTCGCGACAGCAGCATCAAAGCCTACTCCCATATTATTCATAAAATAGGTTTCCGGTAATTCTTTGTGCTGAATTTTTCCGATATCGATTTCCGAGGTGTGGCCATAATTCTTATCAACAATTAAACGCAAAGCATGTACGGCCTTTTGAGGTATTTCAAATCCTCTTGAAAAATCGTTCCCTGACCCGCCGGGAATGAATCCCACAGTAATGTTCGAATAGGATGCGACGCCGTTCACCACTTCATGGAGGGTACCATCCCCTCCGACTGCACAAATCAATTCCGGAGTTCTGTCAGCCTTACGGGCAATTGACTCTGCAAGTTCCTGAGCATGACCCGGATACTCAGTAAAAAATGCAAGATACGGAATGTCCAGATTCTCCAGCTCTATCTCTATGTTTCTCCAAATCTCCCGGCAGCTCCCATTTTTTGCATTCGGGTTGACGATAAAATAGATCTTCTTCATATGATCAACCTTTATCTATTTATTAGGTTTCTGAAACTTTTTATTCGCTCTTAGGATTGTTTTCCCACTCAAGCCTTCTGACGGATGTTGTCTGGCAGTATTGCAATAGAACCTGTGCTGCTTTTAATTGCATATGCTTCAATGGAGATTTCATGCCTCTCAGGGACATGAACCATGCCTCAAAATTACGTTTTTCAATAAATTGCACGCCATAAGGCTGGAGAGGATAGTCAAAGAATCCATTCCTGCTGATCAGCAGCTTTTGCACAGGAAGATCGACACCGTACATGTCAAAAAGAGTCTTGACGATTTTCTCTGTCCGATTGAGCGCAATCAACGGATTAAGGATTTTCTTTTCCAAATTTCTCGTTTTCTTGATCCAGAAGCGGTCCTTTGACCCGACATAAGCAGCATCCTCTTCGGCTTCGATGAACGAAATGCACATGGCTGCTGCAGGAGTGATGATGATTAACTCCGCCTCGACCGGCGCTTTTTTTAATAAAAATATAGGTTTATATAAAATGAGGAAGGTATCAGGAAATCGCTGCAGCAAAAACTTTAATGTCGGATCATTGTTGTATTCTTTTGCGACAAAAGACCTTTCCGTCAAAGTCGAGCTGGCCCATTTCAGCTGGAATGGCAGCAACCCATCAAGGAAATGTTGTTTTAATTCTTCGATCGTTTTTATGTTAGTGATTGAATTCAAAGAACCAGCGTCCAACAAATTCTCTTGGTCTTCCATGTTCCCAGGGACACTCTCCTCATACACCGGCTCAGGCTGTCGCACCATGCCTTTGAGCTTATGAAGGATATTATTAGGCTGCTCTGCCTGTTGTGAATTAATGAAGCTTTCAATATTTTGTTCAGGACCGTTTTCCCATTTATTCTTAATGCCATCCCATTGCTTTTTTTTCAGGCGGACATATCTTGATGGGTAAAGGTAAATGTCCTGGGCATAGCGTGATACATAGTCTTGGAGCTTGATTAATTGTGCCATAGATTGACCTGCCTTTATTCCTGCATAGCAAGCGGGAATAGTGTAATTGGTTCATATTTTGGACTTTTCCCCAAATGAGTCTTGTACAAAACGACCCTTTCAGCATGAAAAGTTAATTCTTTTTTAAATGGGTTCATTGCCTCTAACAGATCAGAAGTGAAAACTTCCTCGCCGACCCATTTCCTTGCGATTGTGATATGCGGGCTGAACGGCCGTGTTTCAAGGGCAAAACCCGCAGTCATACATGCAGAAAACACAGTATCTCTAATTTCATTCAATTCTTTGGATTTTTTCAGCCCTCCCCAAAAAATCCTTGGAGAGTCCTTACGACCGAAGATGCCTAGATGATCGATTTCCATTTTAAATGCCGTTGTTTTATTTAGTGCCAGCTCGATCACTTCATTGGCAGCCTGTATTTTAGCTTCAGGCGCATTCCCGAGGAAAGCGAGCGTAATATGTAAATCCTGCGGATGAACCCAGGTTTTAAAAGGCAATTTACTTTGAAGGTTGTGGATTGTGCCCTCCAGGATTTCTTTTGTCTCCCCAGGAAGTTCGAGAGCATAGAAATAATGTGTTTGCTGACCTGTCAATCAAATACACCCTTTCTTGTCCACTTGAATTTATTGTAGCAAATGGCAGGTTACATTGGCAGAATTTCCTTATAAACAATTTATAATCCCCACAAGTTGATAGGAATAGTCTTTTTTTATATGATAAAAAGAAGCTAATATTATTTTTCAGTTGCTTATCATCATTTATTCACTTAAATGGAAATACTAAAGCAGTCGATATCGATCAAGGAGGCTATCATATGAGAGTCGTTAACAATATTGCTTCATTAATTGGAGAAACCCCACTTGTAAAATTGAACAAATTGGCGCCAGAGGGAGGTGCAGCGGTATACCTTAAGCTAGAATACTTCAACCCTAGCAAAAGTGTAAAAGACAGGGCAGCGTTCAACATGATTGTTTCTGCCGAAAACGAAGGAAAGCTGAAACCTGGCTCTACGATCATTGAGCCCACCAGCGGCAACACAGGCATTGGCCTCGCCATGAACGCTGCAGCAAGAGGCTACAAAGCGATTCTAGTCATGCCGGACACGATGACAGAAGAGAGAATCAATCTTTTAAAAGCGTATGGAGCAGAAGTCGTGCTCACTCCTGGCGACGAAAAAATGCCTGGTGCGATCAAAAAGGCGGAAGAATTAGTAACAGAGATTCCCAACAGCTTTATGCCGATGCAGTTTGAAAATGGAGCGAATCCAGACGCCCACAGGCAAACAACAGCAAGAGAGATTATCGAGGCGATGGAAGAATTGAAAAAGCCGCTCAGCGCATTCGTGGCTACCGCTGGAACCGGCGGGACAATCACCGGTACAGGCGAAGCTCTAAAAGAAGAGTACCCTGACCTTGCAGTACACGTTGTTGAGCCGGCCGGGTCGCCTGTGCTCTCCGGCGGCAAGCCCGGAAAGCATAAACTCGTCGGCACAAGTCCAGGCTTCATCCCAAAAATCCTCAACCAGGATGTATATGAAAAGATCCATAAAATCGAGGATGAAGATGCTTATGAAACGGCACAAAGACTGGCAAAAGAAGAAGGTATCCTAGTCGGTCCATCATCCGGAGCCGCTTGCTTCGCCGCCATCAATGTCGCCAAGGTCCTAAAGCCCGACGAAGTCGTCATCTGCATTGCCTGTGACACAGGAGAAAGATATCTATCCAGTGATTTGTTCAAATTTGAGGATTAGTCGTGAAGAAAACTCGCCATTGTGATGGCGAGTTTTTCACTTTAAAGAGGATATGAAATAGATACGTTTTGACGTTTTAGTACCTTATCCTTTGCGTGCCCCGGGTAGCTTTTTGCTTGAATGAGACCCTTATGCAGGCTTTGCGCGTCACATAAGGGTACCTTTCCGACTGAACGAGACCCTTATGCAGGCTTTGGGCGCCACATAAGGGTACCTTTCCGATTGAATGAGACCCTTATGCAGGCTTTGCGCGTCACATAAGGGTACCTTTCCGACTGAATGAGACCCTTATGCAGGCCTTGGGCGTCACATAAGGGTACCTTTCCGACTGAATGAGACCTTTATGCAGGCTTGATACACCACATAAGGGTACCTTTCCGACTGAATGAGACCCTTATGCAGGCTTTGCGCGCCACATAAGGGCACCTTTCCGATTGAATGAGACCCTTATGCAGGCTTTGGGCGCTACATAAGGGTACCTTTTTTAAATCCCACATTTAATCTTTGACTATAAAAAGACTGCAGACAAACCATTTATAAATAGTTCGTCTGCAGTCTGTAAAATATCTCAGCCACACGCTTTTTTACTCGTTGTTTTCCATTTCTTCTTCATCATCCTCAAAAATCGTACCAGAATGGAGTGTCACTCCTGACACGATTTCTTCCATTTCAGCTTGGATTCTCTCGGTGATTTCTTCCCGTTCTTCTGGTGAAAGTGACTCCTTTGTATAACCGAATAGATAATTATCCAAGTCAAATTCTCTTAGCTTGCACTTTGTATGGAAGATGTTTTCCTGGTACACATTGATATCGACCATATCGTATTGTTCTTTTACATTTTCCGGGATGTAATTTTGAATCGAGCTTATGTCATGATCGATGAACAACTTGTTGCCATCTTTGTCCCTCGTGAATCCCCTTACCCTATAATCAATCGTCATGACATCTGTTTCGAAGGAGTGAATCAGGTAATTCAAGGCTTTCAATGGCGTAATCTCCCCGCAAGTGGAGACATCGATATCGGCACGGAACGTACTGATTCCTTCATCAGGATGGAATTCAGGATACGTATGGACGGTGATGTGACTTTTATCAAGCTGTAAGACTACATTATCAGGAAGCGGTCCAGGCGACTCATCATATGCTTCATCAGGAACCTCGACGACCGGTCCTTCAGATACTAAAATCGTCACACTTGCACCCTGCGGGACATAATCCTGCTTGGCCACATTCAGTACATGGGCCCCGATAATGTCGGAAACATTCGTAAGTATTTTCGTCAGACGATCGGCACTATACTGTTCATCAATATATTCAATATAAGCTTCGCGCTCTTCTTTTGTTCTCGTATAACAGATGTCATACATATTAAAACTTAATGATTTCGTCAGATTATTGAATCCATGCAATTCTATATGCTGTTCAGAAGTGAATTTCATTACTGTTCCCCCTGTTCGGTATTCTGCTGTAATGTGTATGATTTTGAACAAAAAGCAGGTTTCCGGATGATTTAAATATTTTTATGATACCCATTTACTACCGAGAAAAAACAAAGAAAGGTACTTGGCCGTTAGCGCCCACAAGGTAGTGTCCAAAAAAAGTAAAAAACCTGCAGCTTATCTATCTGCAGGTTCAGTATTTTAGTTATAATTTGCCGCAATGGCGTTCAATTTCCGCTCTAAAGAGTTTTTGCAGGTTCCTGGTGACAGGGCCTGGCTCCCCATTTCCTACAGGCTTCCCGTCCACTTCAACAATCGGCATGACCTCGACTGTTGTTCCCGATGAAAAGACTTCATCAGCCGCAGACAATTCGTCAAGGGTGAATGCTCGTTCCTCAAAAGCAATACTCTCATTGCTGCAAATCTCGAGCATCTTTTGTCTGGTGATTCCATTAAGAATCAAATTGTCTGCCTGGTGTGTGATGATCACACCATCTTTGACAATCGAGATGTTGGAATGGCTTCCCTCAGTTACAGTTTCTCCTCGATGAAGGATTGCTTCAAAACAACCTGCCTCTGCCGCTTTTTGCTTGGATAACAGATTGCCAAGCAAATTCAAGCTTTTAATGTCACAGCGAAGCCAGCGGATGTCTTCATCAAGAATCGTCCTGACTCCTTTTTCCATGGATTCCACAGGGCGTGACACCTTGCGCGTGTATGCGACAAAGGTTGGCTGCACATCACCGGCAGGAAAAACATGATTACGAGGCGAAGTCCCTCTTGTAAATTGCATATAAACAATACCAGTGTCCAATTCGTTTTTCGAAATCAGCTCTTGCATTTTTGCTTCAAGCTCCTCAGGACTGAAAGGCAATTTCATCCTGATTTTTTCTGCACTTTCTACAAGTCTGTTCAAATGCTCTTTTCCCGTGAACATTTTGCCATTATAAATCCGGATGACTTCATATACACCATCGCCAAATTGATAGCCTCTGTCCTCAATGTCTACCTTGGCGACCGTCCGGTCAAGAACCTCGCCATCTACAATTACATATTCCATGCTCTTCCCCCTCCTTGTTTTACGGAAATGTCTTTATTATTTTGCCAATTCATAGATCGCCTGCGCGTAGAGCGCAGTAGCTCTGAGTAAGTCTTCAATAATCATATATTCATCCTTCTGATGGGCGATATCAGGTCTTCCTGGGAAAAGTGGACCAAATGCCACACCTGACTTTAACGACCTTGCATATGTTCCTCCGCCAATTGAAATAAGTTCAGCTTTTTCCCCAACTTGTTCTTCATACACTTTTTTCAACGTCTGGACGAGGAAGTCACTTTCATCAACATGATGCGGATTTGAGTTTGAGAAATTCTCGATGGAAAGTCCCTCAGATTCTAATACCCCATTTAAGGTTTCTTTTGTCTTTTCAAGATTGGTTGTCACTGGGTAGCGCATATTCAAGCCAGCGCGGCCACCTTTATCCTTTGAGTAAGAAAGTTTACCAACATTGATCGTCAAATCTCCGGTGATGTCATCTGTATAGGCGACGCCCAATTCCTTGCCGCGTGAATCTTTGCCCAGGTACTTGGCGACAAACTGAAAGAACTTTTCACTGTTTCCATCAAGGTTCAATTCAGACAGGAATCCTGCCATATATAGGCCTGCGTTTTTCCCATTGTCCGGCTCCATGCCGTGAGCTGAAACACCTTCTAGCTCAAGGATCAGTTTGCCGCTTTCAACGATTGCCTTGCCGTCTAACCCATTATTCTTTTTGAATTCATCAAAGCGCTGGACAACATCCGTTTGTCCTTGCTGTACTACCAAGGTGACCTTCGCAAAATCCGGTACCATATTATAACGGCGGCCCGATGAAAATTCGATGACTTCAGCCTCGAAGCCTTCTTTTGCCATACTGGCTGGTTTTGAAACCAAGTCATAATCAGCGATGCCTTTTTCCGCGTAGATGATCGGGAAGTCAGCATCCGGGGCAAAGCCCATCGCCGGCATTTCCTCGTGTTCGAAATAATGATCAACACAGCGCCATTCGCTTTCCTCATCCGTACCTATGATCATCCTGACCCGCTTGTTCAGAGGCAATCCTAATTCTTTAACTATTTTCATTGCATAATATGCTGCCATAGTTGGCCCTTTGTCATCGATTGCGCCACGAGCAAAGATTTTACCATCGCGAATTTCCGCACCGTATGGGTCACTTGTCCAGCCGTCCCCTTCAGGAACAACATCGACATGACAGAGAACACCAACAATTTCGTCTCCTTGCCCGAACTCAAGATGGCCAGCAAGATTGCCAACATTCTTTGGAGTGAAGCCATCCTTTTCACCCAACTGAAGCATGAAGTCCAATGCTTCCTTGACCCCTTCACCAAGCGGTGCTTCCGGAGACGTATTCTCTTCGTCAAGAACACTTTTGATTCTTAGCAGTTCCTGTGCGTCTTTGATTAAATCACTCTGTCTTTTTTCTACTTCCTGTGTCCAATTGATTGAAGTCATCCATGTAAACCTCCAATTTAATTTTATATGTATAAAGATGGTATTCCCTTTTCAGGAACACTTAAGCGAGAAGATGTTCTTATTGTACTCTAAATCTTCACTTGAAAACTTGAATATTATTTTACTCCTTATCACCTCTTTTCGTAAACCGCGGGTAAAAGTAAAGTTACAGTTTAATTAATTTTTGTAATTTTCTAATAAATGTCATATTTAACCTGTTTAACACCATATGGTTAAGTATATAAACCATTATGAAGGGGGTACGTCCTGAGCAAATTATTAATTTTTCATAAAAAACAGTAAATTATCTGGAATTATATTTTATTAAAGTGTAAAATAGTCCAAAAGGTAAGACATCTTAGGACTGCCTTTTAAAATGGACGCAAAAGGAGCTGTCTGGAAAGAAGAAAACTACATACTTGAGGATTCGTCTTCAATCAATAGTCGGTTGCAGGAATATGACAAAGGGGTTTAAAAAAGGATAGGGAGTGGTTGTTTGAAACCTTCGACTAACCGGATGATAAACCGCATCAAATCCATCTACATGTATATATGTCAGAATGGAACTGTCACAACTCAAGATCTTGTAGAGGAATTCGGAATTACTCCTCGAACCATCCAGAGGGATTTGAATGTCCTGGCTTATAACGACTTAGTGAAAAGTCCGAGCCGAGGTAAATGGACAACGACCCAGAAAAAGGTAAAGATGTCATCGTAGAACGAAAAGCGTAAGCGCCTTGGTCAGCCCCGACAAGCGCTGCCCGCCTAGAGCGCCACGTCCTGTGGCTGGCGGGTTAGCACTTCGTGTGCCTCAGAGGGCCTGACAGTGAAGTCGTTCTTTGACTTCATTGGCAGGACCGAAATAGAAATGTATANNGAGTTTCTAGGAGGCGACACTAGACAAGCGACTCGAGGGGCTAGGCGCTGGAGCTGGAGCTGGACACTTATCAAATTAATAAATCGTAAAAAAAAAATCGCCAAAGCAATTTGGCGATTTTTTTATACTTCATAAGTTTGCAGCATTTCCACTTCTTCGTCGGTAAGCTCCCTGTATTCTCCGAGCTCAAGCGTTTCATCCAGCTTCAGCGGCCCCATCGATAATCGCTTTAGATAAATGACTCTTTTTCCAACAGCTTCGAACATCCGCTTCACCTGATGGAATTTTCCTTCTGTGATTGTCAGTTCTATATCAGACGTCAAGCCCGATTTTAAAATAACGAGGTCCCCTGGTTTTGTTTCATAACCATCATCAAGAGTGACACCTTGTTTGAATGCTTCAATATCATCTTCCGTCACTTCCCCCTCAATTACCGCGAAATACGTTTTTGGCACATGTTTTTTCGGCGATAAAAGCTTGTGGGAAAGCTGGCCATCATTCGTGATCAGCAGCAGGCCTTCCGTATCCTTATCAAGCCTGCCTACCGGGAATGGCTCGAATACCTGGTCTTCGATTTCAAGCAGGTCGATGACCGTCTCATCACGGTTGTCCTCCGTCGCTGATATGACACCTGGCGGCTTGTTCATCATTAAATAGATAAATTCTCTATAATGAATTTCTTCACCGTTTAAAGTGATTGAATCATTTTCAGGATTCACATGGTGCTTTGCATCCTTGACGATTTCATTATTAACTTTTACAGCACCATCTTTTAAAAGTTTCTTCACGTCTTTCCTGCTTCCATATCCAAGGTTGGAAAGCACTTTATCGATTCTCATCGCTTAACCTCCTTTATTCTATTGGGCGGATGCCCATTCCATTTTCCGGTTCCTTACATAGACTAATATCATACTTTATACAAGACTATGAGGAGATGACCTGAAATGAATTATCGTCAACAAGGACAAGGCTTGTACATCCCGCTTCCCGGCCTTCCAGGCGGAGGCGGCGGATTCCCCGGTGGAGGATATCCTGGCGGCGGTTATCCAGGAGGCGGCCAGATAGATCGCCTTGAACGGCAGATTCAAAGATTGAACAACCAGTTGGACCGGCTGGAGCGCAGGGTCGACAGGATCGAACGCCGTCTCGGCTTAAGGCAAGAAGACCAGAATTTTTACTACTAGAATGTTAGCAAAAATGGCCTTCATGAGAGAAGGCCATTTTCTTTTTATACCGGCAGCCTTAATTTGCGCTTGATCTTGGTGACCCGGTCTCCGAAGAGCCTGTCCACCAGCTTGGTCCGGAATCCGAGGTAAAAATAAACCACGGCTCCTACTAGCGCTGAGATTCCAATAAGCACAATCGATTGGAACTTGGCAGCCGGTGACAGGAACTGGACAAGCATTTCATAGAACGCCATTGTAACTCCAGCCATCAAGCCGGAGAAAATCAAAATCAGAGTAATTCTTCTTGCCATAAAACCCATTGGGTATTTGGCGAACTTTTTGATTACAAACATATTTATGAGAATCGCTACCATGTAGCCTAAAGCTGTTGACATAACAGCTCCTTGGGTTTCAAATAGTTTGATCAAAGGGATATTGAAGGTTAGTTTCACCAATAATCCAGTAAGCAAACTCAAAATTGTAAAACGCTGCTCATTGATTCCCTGGAGGATAGCAGCTGTGACTGAGAAAAGTGCGAACAGGATGGCTACTGGGGCGTAGGTTGTCAAAACCTCTGTGCCCAGGTCATTATGCGCATAGAAAACGGTATACATCGGTTCAGCAAGTATCGCAATCCCAATAGCCGCCGGTACAGTCAGATACATCAATACCTGAAATGTCTGGTCAAGCTGCCGTCTCATACCCTTGCGGTCGTTTTCTGTAAATGCCTTTGTAATGCTTGGTACCAGTGTCAATGAAAATGCCGTAGCAAGAGATACCGGAATGATGACGAGCTTATGTGATTGGAAATTGAGGACTGAAAAAGCCGAACTCGCTTCATTCTGGCTAAAACCAACTGACATCATCGTTCTGGTAAATGTCATCATATCAACAAACTGGAATAGGGGATTGGCAATCCCGACAAAAACAAAAGGAGCTGCATAAAGCAGGATTTCCTTATAGATGTCCTTCAAAGAAATGTCCATTGTCTTCTTGTCTTCTTCGAGCAGTTTATCTAAATGAGGTTTTCTTTTTATCCAGTACCAGCCAAGTACTCCAAGGCTGCCAAGAGCCCCGATGAACGCGGCAAACGTGGCTACACTAACAGCTGTAACCATATCTCCTTCTATCACGTTCAGAACAAAATAGGCTCCGGCCAGTACAAATATAATCCTGACAATTTGCTCTACAACCTGTGATACTGCCGATGGCCCCATCGACTGATGTCCCTGGAAGAAGCCGCGGATCAAGCTCATGAATGGAACGACAATCAAGGCAAAGCTGACCGCTCGGATAACCGTGGTCACATTAGCAGCGGTTATTTTGACATTTTCATCACTGCTTTTATCCATAACAAGCTCGGCTAGACCGGGAGCAGTAACATACATAATCAAGAAGGAGAGAATACCGGTTGCCAGCATTACGGCCACACCGGATTTAAACAACTTCCTTCCGATTGCATATTCTTCAAGAGCATTGTATTTGGCTATGAATTTAGAAACAGCAAGCGGTACGCCAGCTGTAGCAATACTAATGAAAATTGTATAAGGAATATAAGAGAATGAGTATAGAGCTGTCCCATAATCCCCTACTATCGCGAAAAAAGGAATAACATAAAACAACCCAAGTACTTTAGATAAAATCGTGCCAAGCGTCAGTATGAACGTCCCTCTTAAAAGCTTAGATGACATAAGATCCCTACTTTTCAATCTATAAAATAAAAACAGATTACAAACTTGTATTTTACCATAAACAAAACCAGTCACTATGATATTTATCAATAGATGCAGAAATTTCCTGCATCCTAGCGGCAAGAATTCCTCGCATCTTATAGCAGTAATTTCCTGCATCCTTGTTGCCGTAATTTCCTGCATCCCCTAGTTTACTCTTTCTCCAGCATGACTGCCAGTTTTCCGGGCTGTAATTCTTTTACTGCCGTTTGAAGAACATCATTCAAGGAAATGTTTTTAATGAAGAGATGGATTATAATAATAAAAGTGCTCAAATGATTTTTAAAAAAGTAATACGAAAAGTTGGTGAAGCAATGAAATACGATGTAATCGTCCTTGGCGGCGGTCCGTCTGGCTTGATGGCTGCGATAGCTGCTGGTGAGCAGGGAGCAAAGGTGCTGCTGATCGACAAAGGAGACAAGCTTGGCCGAAAGCTGGCAATCTCCGGCGGGGGTCGCTGCAATGTGACGAATCGGCTGCCCGTGGATGAAATCATTAAACATATACCCGGAAATGGGCGGTTCTTATACAGCGCACTGTCGATTTTTAGCAATGAAGATATCATTTCATTTTTTGAAGGGCTTGGAATACAGCTAAAAGAAGAGGATCATGGTCGGATGTTCCCGGTCAGTGACAAAGCCCAGTCGGTTGTAGACGCTCTTTTATCTAAGCTTAAAGATTTGAAAGTAGAAATCAAAACGAACACCCCTGTTGCCGATGTTCACTACAAAGATGGCAAGGCTGAATCTGTCGAATTGAAAAATGGCGAATTTTTTTATGCGGACAGTGTCATCATTGCTGTCGGAGGAAAATCAGTGCCACATACCGGTTCTACCGGAGATGGGTATGCCTGGGCTGAAAAAGCAGGCCACACGATCACAACACTTTTCCCGACTGAAGTGCCGTTGACGTCCTCTGAACCCTTTATAAAAGAAAAAGTTCTGCAGGGACTATCGCTGAGAGGAGTGGCTCTCAGCGTCCTGAATCCAAAAGGGAAAGCGCTGATTACGCATAAGATGGATATGATTTTTACACACATCGGTGTCAGCGGGCCTGCTGTCCTGCGCTGCAGCCAGTTCGTCGTCAAAGCGATGCAAAAATGGAACCTGAAAGAAGTTGTCATGTCCCTTGATGCCCTTCCTGACATGAAAGAAGAAGCATTGTTCCAGGAAATCAATAAACTGATTAAAGCCGAGCCTAAAAAAGCCGTAAAGAATTTATTGAAGGGTCTTCTGCCAGAACGGTACCTCTTGTTCCTGCTTGAGCTGAATGAGATTGACCCAGCGATGCAGGGCGGACAGCTAGGTCATGAAAAAATTAGAAGCTTCGCCAAATCAGTAAAGCAATTCGAGTTCAAAGTGAATGGCACCCTGCCGCTTGATAAAGCATTTGTTACCGGAGGCGGCGTATCAGTCAAAGAAGTCGAGCCACAGACAATGGCATCCAAGAAAGCCGAAGGACTATACTTTTGCGGTGAAATCCTCGACATCCATGGATATACAGGTGGCTACAATATCACCTCCGCACTTGTCACCGGCCGGCTTGCTGGGACTAATGCAGGGGAATATGCGCTCAAAAAATAGATTAATGACTTAGTGTCCGTCATGAGCTTGATGACGGACACTTTCTCGTGGTTTCCACCTGTTTTTGTCCGTCATGACCTTAATGACGGACACTTTTTCATGATTTCCACCTGTTTCTGTCCATCATGACCCTGATGACGGACACTTTTTCGTGGTTTCCACCAGTTTCTGTCCATCATGACCCTGATGATGGACACCTTTTCGTGATTTCCGCTGGTTTCTGTCCGTCATGCCCCTGATGATGGACACCTTTTCGTGATTTCCGCTGGTTTCTGTCCGTCATAACTTTGATGACGGACACTTTTAATCATTTTCCATCTGTTTCTGTCCGTAATCCTATATCAAAAAACAGAGCCTGAGTGAATCCACTCAGGCTCTGTACACGACCATGGCTGAAAAACAGTAGATCTGTTCTTCGTCCTCTTCTTCTGGCAGGACCGCGACATTGTATTTAATGTCTAAAAGCTTTTTTTCATCGAGCTTTTCCAGAAAGCGGTTCATATCCTGTTCTAGATCTTTTTCATGTTCATGATCAAAAACTCTGACCTGGATCAAGGGAAGTCATCCTTCCTTTTTTACATCCATTCTGGCCAGGTTTTCAGAATTTTATAATTATGGGCGTTTTATTTCTCCGCCCCAGCTCATCATGCCGCCAACCATGTTGCGGACTTTGAAGCCTTGCTCGTTCATGTAATGGCAGACGTTGCCGCTGCGCGCGCTTGAACGGCAGATGAAGATGTATTCTTTGTCTTTGTCGAATTCGTTCATTCTTTCAGGAATTTCTCCCATTGGTACGTGCTTAGCTCCAGGAATCATTCCAGATTCAACTTCGTCATGTTCACGAACGTCAACCATTTCTGGCTTTTCGCCCGCTTCCAGCTTCTTTTGAAGTTCTTCAGGTGTGATGGTTTCAACTTTATTCATTAGTCATTTCCTCCAATATTTAGTAAAATTAATCCTATTTTAAGGATACAATACCTTAATGTATTTTCCCCTATTTATTATATAAAAACCAAATTTAAATTACAAAGAATAAACCTTATGGGGTATTTTATTAAAAAACCAAAAGGGTCGCCATTACACGACCCTTTTGGGAAAAAACCTTAATTTGCGACTATGTTAACTAACTTTCCTGGTACTGCGATTACCTTGCGGACTGTCTTTCCGTCAATTTGCTCTTTGACAGCATCATCGCCCATCGCAATCTGCTCAAGAGTTTCTCTGTTTGCATCTGCCGGCACCATCATTTTTGCTTTGATTTTACCGTTTACCTGGACAACGATTTCTACTTCATCATCGACAAGCTTGGCTTCATCATATGCTGGCCATGCTGCATAAGTGATTGACTCACCGTGGCCAAGCTTAGCCCATAGCTCTTCCGCGATATGCGGCGTTATTGGGGCAAGCATTTTTACAAAGCCTTCTACGTAAGCTTGCGGTAATACCTCAGCTTTATATGCTTCGTTAATGAAGACCATCATTTGCGAAATAGCTGTATTGAAACGAAGCCCCTCGTAATCTTCTGTCACCTTTTTAACAGTCTGGTGGTAGACCTTCTCAAGGTTCTGATTTTCAGTATCCTGGATTTTGTCGCTTATGCTGTCGTTTTCGTTGACGAACAAGCGCCAGATACGGTCAAGGAAGCGGCGTGATCCGTCCAAACCATTAGTAGACCATGCGATGGATGCTTCAAGAGGTCCCATGAACATTTCGTAAAGACGAAGCGTATCCGCACCATGGCTTTCGACAATTTCATCCGGGTTGACGACATTGCCTTTTGACTTGCTCATCTTTTCATTATTTTCACCAAGGATCATTCCCTGGTTGAAAAGCTTTTGGAAAGGTTCCTTCGTGTGGACAACTCCTACATCGTAAAGGACTTTGTGCCAGAAACGAGCGTAAAGTAAGTGAAGTACTGCGTGCTCTGCGCCTCCGATATAAATATCAACAGGCAGCCATTGCTTTAATTTTTCCTTATCTGCAAGTGCCTGATCATTCTTCGGATCAATATAGCGCAAATAGTACCAGCAGCTGCCACCCCATTGTGGCATTGTGTTCGTTTCCCTGCGGCCTTTTTTGCCTGTTTCAGGATCCACTACATTCACCCAGTCATGAATATTGGCAAGTGGAGACTCGCCTGTACCAGAAGGCTTGATATCCGTCGTTTTAGGAAGAACTAAAGGCAACTGGTCTTCAGGTACAGCAGACATCGTTCCATCTTCCCAGTGGATGATTGGAATCGGCTCACCCCAGTAGCGCTGGCGGCTGAACAGCCAGTCGCGAAGGCGGTAAGTGACCTTTTTCGTACCTATGCCTTTTTCTTCAAGCCAAGCAATCATCTTATTAATTGCCTCTTCTTTGCCCATGCCGTTAAGGAATTCAGAGTTGATGTGTTCGCCGTCGCCAGTATATGCTTCTTTCTCGATGTCTCCGCCGGCAACGACTTCCTTGATCTCTAAATCAAACTTTTTCGCAAATTCGTAGTCACGCTCGTCATGGCCAGGTACTGCCATGATCGCCCCTGTTCCGTAGGATGCAAGAACATAGTCAGCGATCCAGATTGGCATTTTTTCGCCATTCGCTGGGTTGATCGCGTAAGCGCCAGTGAAGACGCCAGTTTTGTCCTTCGCCAAGTCTGTACGCTCAAGATCACTCTTGCTCTTGATTTCATCGATATATTTTTCAACTGCTGCTTTTTGTTCTGAAGTAGTGATTTTATCAACCAATTGATGCTCAGGTGCAAGCACTGCATATGTTGCGCCGAACAGTGTATCCGGACGGGTTGTGAAAACCGTGAATGTTCCTTCATGTCCTTCAATATTAAAGGTGATTTCCGCACCTTCTGAACGGCCGATCCAGTTGCGCTGCATATCCTTCAAACTCTCCGGCCAATCAAGTAAATCAAGATCTTCAAGAAGACGGTCTGCATACGCAGTGATCTTCAGCATCCACTGTCTCATCGGACGGCGTTCCACCGGATGTCCTCCACGCTCACTTTTACCGTCGATAACTTCTTCATTCGCCAAAACTGTTCCAAGAGCCGGGCACCAGTTAACCGCAACTTCATCAATGTATGCAAGCCCTTTTTCATAGAGCTTAAGGAAAATCCATTGCGTCCACTTGTAGTATTCAGGGTCTGTTGTATTGACTTCGCGGTCCCAGTCGTATGAAAAACCTAATGCCTTGATCTGGCGGCGGAACGTGTTGATGTTCTGCTCCGTAAACTCTGCCGGGTCATTCCCTGTATCCAATGCGTACTGCTCAGCAGGAAGGCCGAAAGCATCCCAGCCCATTGGATGAAGGACGTTGAAGCCCTGCATCCTTTTCATGCGTGAAAGGATATCAGTCGCTGTATAACCTTCCGGGTGGCCAACGTGAAGGCCAGCACCAGATGGGTACGGGAACATATCAAGCGCGTAGAACTTCTCTTTCCCTTTATCTTCAGTTGTTTTAAACGTTTTGTTCTGTTCCCAATGCGATTGCCATTTTTTCTCGATTTCCTGATGGTTAAAACTCATCGTCAATGTCCTCCTGTTTGGTTTCGATTTATTTTTTAGCGGTGTGGAGCTTGTTGATTGAAAAGACGGCGACATTGTTGGACTTGCGCCAAGCCTTTATCTCCAGAAAAATAAAAAACTCCCGCCCCTGTAAAAGGGACGAGAGGTTATGTATGATCTCCCGCGGTACCACCCAAATTAGTGTGTAACACTCGCTTCATTCATCCTTAACGCGGAAAACGGCAAACGCTACTAAAAAATTCGCGCCTGCGACTCAAAGGCGAGTTCATGATGAATCCTGTCTGGCTTGCACCAACCGCCAGCTCTCTACATCAGGCTTTGCACCACTACTACTCCTTGTCGAAGTCTTTCATTATGAATATAGAGATATTGTAATAAAATTCCCTCACATATGCAAGCGGGGATAGAATTTTTGATGATAGTGAGTAGTATATGCCTGTATTGCCTTTTGGTGCACCCATTTACATACCGGGACGTGGACAAAAAAGAACCCATCCGAAGATTCAGATGGGTTCTAGGTGGTTATTTTTCCGATTGCGCTGCTTCCAAAAGCAGGTCAACAATATGCACGCCTCTCATTTTGCCAGAAAGACCTTCACGCTCTATCCCGAGCTTCATTTGAAGAAGACAGCCTGGATTTGCGGTAACAACCGTCGTTGCATGGGTGGCCTTTGCCTGAACCATTTTGGAATCAAGGAGCTGCATCGACATTTCACTCTCAACAATATTATAAATTCCTGCTGAACCACAACAGCGGTCGGCATTCTCCATCTCTTGGTATTGAATTCCCTTGATGGACTGCAGCAATGTCCTCGGTGCTGATGCTGTCTTCATGACATTTCGAAGGTGGCAGGAGTCCTGATACGTAATGATTTGATGCGCCAATTGGAGGTCCACTTTTTCATGAAAGCCTACTTCAACCAGGATTTGCGATATATCCATGATTTTATCAGCAAATGCCTGAGCCCTTTCCTTCCATTCCGGATCATCCTTAAGCAAATGGTCATAGTCAACAAGGAAGGCACCGCAGCCCCCTGCATTGGTGATGATGAAATCGACCCCGGTGTCCTCAAAGGCTTTAATATTGCGGCGGGCAAGTACCTTCGCATCTTCCTTTTCACCACTATGCCCATGAAGCGCGCCGCAGCAGGCCTGGTCCTTCGGGATGACAATTTCACAGCCTGCAAGCTGCAAGAGCTTCATTGTTGCATTGTTTGTTTCCAGGAACATCGTATCCATCAGGCAGCCGCTGAAAAATGCGACCTTATGCGTCTTCGTGCCAATTGGTTCAAGGTGCTCAGGACGATTTTTCATTTCCTTCATTGTCGGCACCTGGGGAAGAACCTTTTCCATCGTTGCGAGTGACTCAGGGAACAGCTTCATCACACCTGTTCCGCGCGCCACTTTCTGCAGGCCGGAACGTTGATAGAAGCCAATCAGCCCAGTCAGTCCCCTCATCCGCTCCTGATGTGGGAATAGTCCTTTGAAGACTGCATTTCTGACCATTTTTACCGGCATTGAAAACTTCTTGTTTTGATTGACAATGTCACGGGCTTCTTCGAGAAGATGGCCATAGTTCACTCCTGATGGACAGACAGGTTCACATGCACGGCAGCCAAGGCACAGGTCAAGTGAACGTTCGAAGTCCTCATCCGGTTCAATAATTCCATCGACAACCGCCTTCATAAGCGCGATCCGGCCGCGTGGTGAATGTGATTCCTGATAGCCTGATTCGATATAAGTTGGGCATGTCGGAAGGCAGAACCCGCAGCGCATGCAGTTCAATAGTTCGTTCTGGTCCATCTTTTCCTGGAATTCTGTCTGGATTCTCTGCTGTTCTTGAACCGTTGTCATTTTGAAACCACCACCCGTTTCCTGCTGTCCTTCGCGAAAACCTTACCAGGATTCATGATATTGTTAGGATCAAGGGCCATTTTCACAGCTTTCATAGCCGCAATTCCTGCTTCTCCTAATTTCAACTCGAGGTACGGTGCTTTCATGACGCCGACGCCGTGCTCACCTGTAATCGTTCCGCCGAATTCAATCGCCTTTTCAAAAATTTCGGCAAATGCCTTCTCGACTCTTTCCATTTCGTCATGATTCCGGGAATCCGTCGGACATGTAGGATGAAGGTTTCCATCTCCCGCATGGCCAAAAGTACAAATATTCAGGTTATACTTAGCCGCAATTTCATTGATTGCATTGACCATTCTCGCAATCTCTGACCTTGGAACAGTCGCATCCTCCAAAATGGTCGTCGGTGCTAACCGCGCTAGTGCGGACAATGCACTTCTGCGCGCAGTCCTCAGTGCTTCAGCTTCAGCTTCTGTTTGGGCCAGCTGCACAGACACAGCTCTTTCCTCTTTACAAACCTCGGCAATCCTCGCCATGTCACGCTCGACCACTTCAACAGGACCGTCCTGTTCAATCAATAGCACTGCTTTGACATCTGTTGGCAGCCCAATCTTCGCAAAATCCTCCACTACCTTCAATGTCGGCTGATCCAGGAATTCCAGCGTAGCCGGAATGATTTTGCTAGAGATAATCTTGGAAACTGATTTAGCTGCTGCTTCTATGTCTTGATATAAAGCCAGCATTGTTTGTTTTGTCTCTGGCATAGGAATCAGCTTTAAGGTTGCTTCGGTAATGATGGCCAATGTCCCCTCCGAGCCAACAAGCAGTCTCGTAAAATCATATCCAGCAACATCTTTCGCCAATTTTCCTCCTGTTGTGATGATTTCCCCGTTTGGCAGCACAGCCTCAAGCCCGATTACGTAATCCCTTGTCACTCCATACTTCAAGCCGCGGAGACCGCCAGAGTTTTCATTGATATTGCCGCCGATGGTTGATATTTTCATAGAGCTTGGGTCCGGTGGATAAAACAGGCCTTTCGGCTCGACTGCGTTGATTAAATCAAGAGTTACCACACCGGACTGAACAGTAACAGTTAAATTCTCTTCATCGACTTCAAGGATTTTGTTCATATGTTTAAAAAGAAGCACAATTCCGCCTTCTGTCGGGCAAGTACCTGCGCAAAGATTCGTTCCTGATCCGCGCGGGACAATCGGAATTTGATATTCATTGCAAATTTTCACAATCTGTGAAATTTCCTGTTTGTTTCGCGGACTTACAACTGCATCCGGCATTGATTGGAAATTAGGTGTTGCATCATATGAATAAACGAGTCTTCCCGTTTTGGAATCATCAAAATTAACAGGACTTACAATTGAAATAATCTTTTCTTTGACTGTGTTTGTAACCATGATAGTTCCCCCTATGTCAGTTAAATAAAACGATGTTCCTTGTCAGATAAAAAGAAGCCTGAACATACGTTTAAAGCACGATGCTTTAGGGTCCAAGCCAGGACGCTATTTCGCATGTATGATTTATTTTTTAAAACTATCAATAATTCCTATAATTCGCAGAAATCGCAACCGCTTACAAGTAATGGTAAGGTCATCTGATGACCGGGTCATTAGCACGACCTATCTAAATTATAGGATGGTTCTAGCGTAAATATCAATATAATTTTAAAAGTTAGTGAAATATAACTTTGTGAAGTGTGTTTATATTGGGATTTCCTGCTTCCAACCCATAATGATGATAAAGAATATTACATAGCTAAAGTGAAATTGTATAATGGGAGTCAAGAGATCGGAATATTGGGGGCTTTACTTTGCAATATAAAAAAATAAAACCTAAAAAGATTTATGAAGAAGTAGCCGAAGCAATCTACGGAATGATCAAGTCGCGACAATTGAAACCAGGCGATAAACTGGATTCGGTCCCGCAGCTCGCGGAGAATTTCCAGGTGGGGCGCTCCGCTATCAGGGAAGCATTGACTGCATTAAGAGCAATGGGGCTTATTGAAATCAGACAGGGCGAAGGAACATATGTGAGGGAGTTCGAGTCAGAGCAGATTAGCTTTCCATTATCGACGGCCATCCTGATGAATGCTCAGGATACAGCACATCTGCTGGAAGTGAGGAAAATCCTTGAGGCTGGCACTGTCTTTTCCGCTGCAAAGAAACGGACTGAAGGGCAGCTGCAGACAATGAAAGAGGCGCTTGAGGATATGAAACATGCCAGTGGTAATGAGGAACTTGGTGAAAAAGCCGATTTGCAATTTCATATGGCCATTGCTGAAAGCTCGCATAATCCTTTATTGATCAGCTTGATGAACCATGTTTCAGGCCTGATGGGAGAAACGATGAAGGATACCCGCCGGCTCTGGCTTTACTCGAAACAAACGACAACAGATCGGCTCCATGACGAACATTATGCTATTTACGAAGCAATAAAAGAACAGAAAGCAGAAGAAGCAAGAAATATGATGCTCAGTCATATCGAGAATGTAGAGAATATTCTCCATAAATATATTGACCAGGCTAAAATATAGGAGTTCAAAGTCAAAATAAGCTGGCTGCCCAAAAGGGAGCCAGCTTATTTTGATTATTGAATCGTATACCCTCCATCAATGACCGCCGCCTGGCCAGTGATTCCTTTGGCCGCATCACTGGCCAGGAACATAACATAACTGGCGATTTCATCGACAGCCAGCAGGCGTTTTTGCGGAACAAGCGGAAAAATGACTTCCTCGAGCACTTTTTCGAGCGGCACGTTCCTTGTCTCCGCAAGGCTGGAAAGCTGGTTTCGCACAAGCGGTGTATCGACATACCCCGGGCAAACTGCGTTTACTGTAATGCCGTGCTCAGCGGTTTCAAGAGCTGCAACCTTTGTTAGTCCAATGACCCCATGCTTGGCACTGTTGTAAGCTGCTTTACCAGCGAAACCGACAAGCCCATTGATGGATGCCATGTTGATCACCCGCCCAAAACCTTGTTTTTTCATGACTGGCAGCACATGCTTCAATGCTATAAACGGTGCCGTGAGCATTACTTTTATCAACAGTTCGAATTTTTCAGTCGGAAAGTCTTCGATCATGGAGACATATTGCAAACCAGCGTTGTTGATAAGAACATCGACTGTACCAAAGTGCTCAATGCATTTTGCCACTGCCTCCTCAATGTCTTTTTCTCTGGTAACATCACATTTCAATCCAGCGGCTTCATGCCCTAATTCACGCAGGCTGGCAGCCGCTTTCCCTACAGCCTCTTCCTGTAAATCTGTTAAAAATACCTTCGCGCCCTGCTCAGCAAAACTTTTGCCAATCTCATACCCGATTCCCTGGGCGGCACCGGTAATCATCACCACTTTATCTTTTACCATCGGGAATCTCCTTTCTTAAATTCCTAATCCTAGAGAGAATAGAACAATCGCGATTGCTACGCCAATCAACGGAACAATGACAGTCACAGCAGCCACTGGGTTGTAAGCATCCTGATGGGACTCACCACAAATCGCCCGGACGGTCGTGACTACGTAACCATTGTGCGGCAGTGAATCTAGCGCACCCGAGGAAATTGCCGCTACCCTGTGAAGAGCTTCCGGATTGACACCCATATCCATGTAATGCGGAGCGAGTAATGGAAGCGCGATTGCCTGACCACCGGATGCCGATCCAGTCATACCGGCAATGACACTGACGGCGATTGCCGCACCAATCAACGGGCTGCCTGGAATATTCGTCATCGCATCTACCGCCGTCTGGAAAGCCGGCACTGCTTTGGCGACACCGCCGAATCCGACGACTGCAGCTGTGTTACCAATTGCAATCAACGCACCCATCGTTCCTTCAGAAAGAGCTTCCCAGAAATTCTTAAAGTATTTGCGATTTAATAGATAGGCAGATACAACCCCGCCAAGCAGGGCGATAATCAATGCTGATTGTTTCAATGAATCATGGAAAACGAAAGAAATAACCAGTACCACAACTAACGGTATAAGACCCATAAGCGGATGCGGAAGCTCTCGCTTTTCCATCATTGGATCGGTCTTCCTCGCTTCGAATTTCTCCCCTCTTGCGACGGCCTTTGTAATCATTCGTTTCAGCCACCAGTATCCAAAAATCATCATGAAAACCGCAACGATGGCACTGACCTCCCAGCCTGCTATCGGTGAAGTATCCAGGAATTGAATGGGAATCCAGTTCTGGATTTCCGGAGACCCGGCGGAAGTCATTGTAAAGGTAACCGAACCGAAAGCCAGTGCCGCCGGAATGAAACGCCTTGGCAAATTCGCCTGCCTGAACAAGCTCAATGCCATTGGATAAACCGAAAATGCTACGACAAACAAACTTACGCCTCCATAAGTCAGCACGGCACAGGCTGCGACGATCGCAAGCACCGCAAACTTCATCCCCAATTTGTCCACGATGAACTCAGACACACTGTCAGCCGCGCCGCTATCCTCCATCACCTTTCCAAAAATCGCCCCGAGCAGGAACATCATGTACCATGCAGTAACGAAACCAGAAAAACCAGACATATAATTGCCGACAAAGTTGGCAGCTCCTTCTTCAACGAGCTGCGGAAACAGTGGCATCCCACTGAAAACGGCAACAAATAACGCAGAAATCGGTCCAACAATAAGCAGGTTCATACCTCTCATCGTCAAATAAATCAATAAAGCCAGACCGCCAATTAATCCAATCATACTCAGCATTCTTTTTCCCCCTTGATTTTTAAAATAAAGATAAACGCACACTGCCCTCCTTGTTTGACGAGATGATAACGCTTACAAATATATTGAATAAAATTGCTGTATTATCTTATTGCAACTATCGTGCCAACTTTTCGAAGGATGAGAATCAACATTTATTCTCAATTTTCAGTCATTTAATTCCGGAATTCCGGACGCTATCAATCTATCATTACCATTACCTAATAGAGTTAACCTGTCCTTTTCCCTCTGATTAATTACCATTCATACAGTGAAAACATATTAAAATATTGCTAGAAAAAAGAAAGTCCGAAAACTCGGACAGCATTCCGAATTTCCGGACTACAAGAGGCCGTATTTATTAAGCTTTTCATACAGGGTTGACCTGCTGATCCCCAGCTCTCTGCCTACCAGGACTTTGTCATCTTTATTTCTTTCAAGACTTTGCATCAGTACCCACTTTTCTGTTTCTTCAACAATATCCTTAAGCTTCTTGTTATTGAATCGATACATGGCTGTCTGTGTTTGCAGATAATCCGGCAAGGAATCCAGTGTAATCTGTTCTCCTTTTGTCAAATGGACCGCAGCTTCAATGACATTTTCCAGTTCGCGGATATTACCCGGCCAACTGTAGGATTTCAGTATATCCATGACGTTCCTTTCAATCCCTGCGATCCGCTTGCCTAACCGATTCGTGACTTTATCGATAAAATGGCCGATCAGCAGTGTTAAGTCCTCAGCGCGTTCCCTTAATGGGGGAACGCTGAAAGGAACCACATTGATCCGGTAAAAAAGGTCCTCCCTGAATCGCTTCTCTTCAATCATGGTTTCAAGTGGCCTGTTTGTGGCAGCGATGATCCGGACATCAACTGAAATGGATTTCGTTGAACCAATCGGTTCTATTTCCCCATCCTGGAGCGCACGCAAAAGTTTAACCTGCATGCTTAGCGGCAAGTCCCCGATTTCATCCAGAAAAAGGGTACCGCCATTAGCCAGCTGGAATTTCCCCTTCTTCCCTCCTTTTTTCGCGCCTGTGAAAGCTCCTTCTTCATAGCCAAACAGCTCGGATTCGAGCAGGTTCTCTGGGATTGCGCCGCAGTTCACCTTGATGAACGGCTTCTGGCTCCGGCTGCTTAGCTGATGGATGCTGTGAGCGAACAATTCCTTCCCTGTTCCGCTCTCTCCTCTGATCAGAATCGAAATATTGCTGTTGGATACCATTTTTACTTTTTCTTTTAAACTGATAGTCTGCTGCGATTCGCCCAGGATGTCATCAAGCGTATATTTCACGCCTGAATCAATTTTTTGGATGTATGGCTGCATCCTGGTCAGCAGGCTTTTTACATGGCTGTCCATCTTCATCCATTCCTGAGTATCCCTGAAAAATACCGTCCCAAAGGCGGCTATGACTTCCCCATTTTTTATGATGGGCACCCGGTTGGCAATCATGTAATTTCCCTTGATAAATTGCAAGTCTGCCAATTCTTCCTTTCCCGTCTGGGCCACAATATGCATCCTCGTATTCTCGATCACTTGTGTCACATGACGGCCAATCGTTTCTTCACGATTGACTTCAAGGAATTCACAATAATTATGATTGATATAAATGATCCTTCCTTCCCGATCTACTACAACAAGCCATTCAAAGGCATTCTCAACAATGGTTTCAATAATATCTGCCGGTATATGTAAAAGCTTTGTATTCATAATCCGTCACCTGGTTTTTCTTTTGATTTTATCACACTTTTCTGAAAACATTATACAAGCATAAAAAAAACACCTAAAAACAGGTGTTTTAGTCTACTTTAGCTGCATTGTTGTTATGCAGGTTGCGTCATTCTCAAAAGTGGATATCTCTGATTCAACAGTCTTGCCGTCATATCCAATCTTTGTTTTGAACTTTTGATCACGTGGAAGCCACAAATCGATGAAACCATTCTGATGGGATGTCAATTTCTCATCAACGATCACCTTGCCATCTTCATCCTCAATATATACATCAAACTCTTTTTCGACCAGTTCACCTTGACAACCTGTCAAGCTATGATTCGTTCAAGGATGGGTTTGATTTTCGTAAGGCGCAATTGAGACGAAGAAGTCTTCTTCCGAAATATCGTAGACTTGCTTGTCCCCTTCACTATCAGCAATTGTCAGCTCTTGTGAGGTGATGGAAGCATTGTGTCCCTTAATTTTGCCCATGCTGTAATCACTCACCAATTCCTTGATGTCTTGTTGTTGTTTTTCAGGTTCAGCAGTTTCCTCCCCGCCATTACAGGCAGTTAATAAACCTGCAGCCAAAAACGCAATTCCGAGGATTTTAAATTTCAATCCATTCACCCCCTTGTCTTTCAAAGTATGATTATATCATAATCACACAGTCCTATCTTAGATGTAAAATATGCATTTTTTATCGAGAAAAAATGCATAAATTGTGACCGATAACAAAAGGAGCCAGGCTTACCAGCCCAACTCCTCTTTGTTTTGCTCTGTTAACTCGGCTGTTGATTTTCGTTCCAGGCGCTTCGCTTTCCGCGGGAAGTCCGGGAGCCTCCTCAGCGCTTTTAGCGCCTCCGGGGTCTCCCGTGACTTTCTCATCCCGCAGGACATTGAGTTAGCTTCCTCGAACCTGCCCACGCACGATGAAAATGCGTTAGCATTTTCGGAGGAGTCTTCGCGCCTTCCACTACAATCAACAGGTGTTTAAAAATTTTTTCGCTATAACAGAGCCTATTGTTATTTATACTTGTGCAGCCACATTGTGGGATTCCTTTAGTTTCCGATCGTAAATGACAGTAGTAAAGATCCCGATAAACATGAGGGCAATAAGAATCGCGAATAGCATTGGCATACCATAAAGGTCGACAAGGATTCCACCCATGAGCGGGCCGATCATCCTGCCGCCAGTTGCGGTGCTGTTGACGATTCCCTGGTAAAAGCCTTCCCGTCCTTTTGGCGCCAGGTCATTTGCGATTGTCGGAACGGCCGGCCAGATCAGCATTTCTCCAATCGTCAGGATCACCATACCAGCCACGAAGCCTGAGAATGCATTAGCTCCTGCAGCAACTGCATAGGAAACCATGAAGATGACCATCCCGATGACGATTTGCAGCTTTAACTTATTCTGGAACGGCTTGATCAGCCTGTTTACAACCGGCTGGCCAAGAACGATCATAGCGCCGTTGATTGTCCAGAGGATGCTGTATTGATTCAGGGAGATTTTCAATTCCTGTGTATAAGCTGCGATCGTGGTTTGCCACTGTACGTAACCAACCCAGCAAAGCAAGTAGCCAACAGCAAGGATAAGGAGCGCATACAGCTTGGTATGGCTTTTGATCACTCCGTTTTCCTGCAGAACGTTCGTCTGCTTCGCTGCCCGCGTGTCGATGCTGCGATAGCCAAAAATCGCGATCATCATAAAAATCAGGTACATCACTGCGTTCGCCATGAAGATCAGCTGGAATGAATAAGATGCGACAAGACCGCCAAGCGCCGCTCCAACCGCAACTCCGAGGTTCTGCGCTACATAGATGGCGTTGAACGCTTTACGTCCGCCTTCCTTCCAGACCGAACCTGCCATTGCGTACATTGCCGGAAAAACGATTCCAGATCCAAAGCCAACCAATGTCAAAAAGAAAATATACTGCGGCCAGCCAGGCCATAAGGTCAAGCCAAGCAGCGCCATGATGGTAATGCTGATTCCAAGAATAATAGACTTATAACCGCCAATTTTATCAAAAAGACTGCCGCCAAAAAGGTTGCCAATAACACTGGCAGCAGAGTTCAGCATCAGGACGATACCTGCAACAGACAGCGATTTGCCGAGATGCTCATGTATATAAATGGTGTTCAGAGGCCATAAAAAAGAGGAACCAGTAACATTTACTGCCATCCCAATAATCAAAAGCCACAAGGCTCTAGGCATCAAATAACGCCTTCTTTCACTCATAAATTTCGATTACCAAAGTAATTCTAGAGCTTTTCACAATTGGTTGCAATAGGAATTTATGCAGATATTTGAAGTTGAAATTTTCTATTTTTTTGAAGTGGAATTGGAAAAAATACTCGCTAATTTCCAGTTCGCGGAATTACGGGGATTTTCGCTAAGTTATGCATCTTGAACCACCAGGATTAGCAGGAAGTTTTAAAAATGATTCCGGGAATATTGACACTCAACCGGTTTTCTGCAAAACTAAAGAAAACACCGTACAAACTACCATTTGCACAGTGTTTTCATATTTATCTTTTCTCTAAATTTACTATTCTTTATTTTTTTGGAGCTGGCTGTTGTGCCGGGAAGTAACTGTTCACTGCTTTCTCTTTCTTCTTGAAGTTATCTTTTTCGTCGAAAACAGCCTTCTTCACTTTTTCAATCTCTATTTTAACCTCTTCCAGATTTACACCTTTCTTGGTCAATTCCTCGATGGCAAGATTGATCGCCTCATTCGACTCTTCAATCGATACCCTTAATGAATCCATTGCTCCCTGCGGATTATGGAATCCTGCTGCACTCTCAGCTGCAACGATATCCCAGAACCATTGTCCTTTTCTGATATGCTCCTGAGCTTGCTTGATTTTCTCGTCACTTACGCCAGAAGTAATCATCTTATTTACGTAATAGTGTGATGTAATCGAAATATCCTCAGCTTTATGAAGTGCTTCCATATGTTTATCCTGGATACCGATTACACGCTCTTTCAGTTCATCCATATCCCTGTTGGTATGGCAGGTTGCGCATGATTGATCCATGGTCTTAAGCGGTGAAGTCCACCAGTGTGAGCTGATTTTCTTTTTGCCGTCTACCCTGTCATATGGCATGTGACAGTCTGAACATGTAACTCCTGCTTCACCATGAGGACCCTCGATATGAGTCTCAAAGTCAGGATGCTGTGCTTTTAGCATTGGCGTCCCTGAAACATTGTGGACCCAGTCCTTCTCAAACCCTTGCTCCTTAGCAGTAGTTTCATAGTATTCGTACATATTTTCAGGCTCAAAGCCATTAGCCCAAGGATAAGTTACTTCTCCGTTATCTGCAGCAAAATAGTACTCTACGTGGCATTGTCCGCAAACATAGTTCCTCATATCATTCTTCGTTGGGTTGGACATGTCGATTCCCTGTGATTCCATTCCCTTGATAAAGCTTGGACGGGTTACTCTCAAGTCCATTGTCTGTGGATCATGGCAGTCTGAGCAGCCGATTGGTGAATGGCCCATCGCTTCTGCTTTTGGCCAGATATCTTCATTAAAATTGCCTCCCCAGTAATCATCCCCCATTTCCTCGATCATGTGAGGAACAGCAGTCGATTTACAAGTTAAGCATGAACCAATTGATTTATCAGTGATACGCGCAATCGCCCGGACATCCTCATTCGCATAGATATGGCCGCGATCCTCGTTGTACTCAGTCGCAAAGCCATAGCCGTTAAAAAGGACTGGCAGATAGGGTTCCTTATCATGGTCGAACTTGCTTCGTTTGACGGAACCGCTGTACTTCGTATCTTCCATTTTTTCATTTTGCTTGTAGCTGTCATATTGCAGCGGGAAAAGGTCCTTGAAGGCCTCATTGCTGATTTCATCTTTGCTCAGCCCCGTTTTCAGCTCGCTTGCCGAGGTTGCTTCTTCCTCTGAGCCGGAGCATCCAGTAATGATGAGCATGACAGCCGCAAGGAGCAAGAGTGCCCAGCGGAAATTTCTAGCCATTGTTCATCGTACCTCCTTTATTTTCTAAAAGCTCGCCTGGTTTCGGCGGTTTAAAATAATCCTCTGTCTTGAAGCCCTTGCCGTGCGGCACTGCCTGGTGGCAGCTTGAACAGCTGTCCTTTGCATCATGCGATACATTTTCCAGTGTGTTTTCATGGCAGCTGATGCAGTTCTCATTGATGACTTCGTCAGAGCTTTCTGTTGCGTGGAGCACCTTCGGGATTTTTGCTTCTCCAAGCGTATTGTAGTACACGTGGGTCATGCCCGCCTTTGCCTTATACGTGTACTTCTTGACCATGTTTTCATGCGGCAAATGGCAGTCGCCGCAGGCAAGGCCGGCGTGGTTGGAATCAGAGAACGAGTCATGGACTTCTGTCATGATATGGCAGCTCGAGCAAAATTCAGGTGAATCCGTATAAGCAAGCGTTTTGACAGTGACGACAGAAACAATGATTCCAGCAAATACGCCAATGAATAACAGCATCTTTTTGTCTATTCCCAGTAGCTTTTTCAGCATCTTTTTCACCTCCCTTAAAGCGGATTCTCGCAATCTACCAAAAGCTGTTTTGCATGGTCGAAAACAGCTTTATTAAAACACGGATGTGCTTTAACCAAGGTTAAGGTGAAACCATTTCCTGGATCAGTTTGATCAAATCGTCCTTCGTTGTCGGTCCTGAGAAACGTTCAACAATGACTCCGTTTCCGTCGATGATGATCGTCTCGGGCTGGCCGATGACATTGTAATCTTTTGAAATGTCTTCTTTTGTATCTAAAAGATACGTAAGGTCAGAACCGCTTTCCGAGATGTATTTTTCCATCCGTTTTTTCGATTCGCCTTTGGCGAGGATCAGCAGCTTTGCATCCTTATACTCTTTGCCGAACGCTTCCAGTTCAGGAGCTTCATCAATGCATGGCGCACACCATGTCGCGAAAAAATTCAGGACGACCGGCTGGCCTTTAAAATCAGAAAGTTTATAAGTATTGCCGTCAATATCCTGCAGTTCAAAATCAATCGACTGGTCACCAGGCTGGGCCGATGCTTTTCCTCCCAGTCCGCTGACCAAAAAGCCGAGAACTCCGATGACGGCAGCGATGACAATGATCGGAACAATCTTTTTGCCCATTCTATTCACCCGCTTTTTTAAAAATCTGAGTTCCATTCTTCAAGTAGTTCAAGCTCTTTTTTCAGCTGCTTCTGCCGGCGGCCAAGCACTACTACATAACCCGCGATCAACGTCCAAATAACTGAGTAAGCCATGAATAAGTAAGTCATTTTCCATTCCTCCTTAGTAATTAGCCTGCAAGCTTTTCGATTGCTTTTGACTTTGCCTTTTTGACGATGTGCCTCATTTTTTCAATTTCAATCCCCTTGCGCATCAGGAACGCATACAGCACGGTAATCGTAAAAATCGAGAACAGCAATGCGACCAGCATATCTGGTTCGACTCCGCCGCCTGACTGGTTTTTGCCTTCACCGAACACAACCGGATGCAGCTTCGTGTTCCACCAGCGGATGGCCATGAAAACAATCGGGACATTGATGACGCCAATGATGCCAAAAACAGCTGATAGTCTCGCAATTTTTTCCATTGAGCCGTCCATCTTGCGGACAAACAGATAAGCAACATAGATGAACCATAGTATCAGGGTTGTCGCTAGACGCGGTTCCCAAGTCCACCATGTATTCCAGCTTGATTTTCCCCAGATCATACCGGTAATCAGTGTAATCGTTGTGAAAAGAACACCAATTTCAGCGGAGATTCCGGCATTGATATGATGCTGAAGTCTAGGTTTGATCAGCACTCTCACGCTGTAATAGCCAACGACTCCAAAGGCCAGAAAGGCTACCCAGGCACTGCCCACATGAAAGTAGAAAATTTTCTGTGAAGCGCCCATTATCCTTTCAACAGGCGACCATATAAAAATCAGATAAAGCGCGATAAAAACTGTCGGAATCAACGTAAACAGCAACAGCCGGTCGATAATGCCAGTATTCTTTTTCATCAAGATCCCTCCATAATAAATTCGAATAAGAAAAAGCAAGCAGCCAGGAACAATAAATCGTAAGCAGCCATCAGCCTGATCCATGAAGCTGCATCTGCAATCATTTCATTTTCAAGAATGATCCTCGTTGCCTGGACCCCGGCGATCAGCAACGGACTTAGCAGCGGCAGCAGCAAAACCGGCAAAAGCATCTCGCTGTTCTTGGCATTTGCTGATAGCGCAGCCAGGAAGGTCCCGACGATGATGAAACCGAGAGTGCCGATGATGACCACAACGATAAACCAGCTTACTTTTCCAAAAAAGCGGTAGTCGAACAGCAGGAACAAGACTGGAATGCTGACCAGCTGTACTGCCGTAACGAGGATGAAGTTCGCCAAAACCTTTCCAAGATAGATGCTCGAAGGGTCGATTGGAGCCGAACGCAATCCTGTCAGAGCATCGTTTTCGTGCTCAGAAAGAAAGGAACGATTCAGTCCGAGAATTCCGGAAAACACGGTAATCAGCCAGACGAGCCCTGGAATGACGGCCTTTACCATATTGTTTGTCGGATCGAACGCAAAGCTGAAGATCAGGACGACGAGACTTGAGAAGATGACCATCATACCAATTGTCTGCTTTGTTTTGATCTCATTGCTCAGGTCTTTGCTTGCGATCGTCCACGCATCTTTAATGATTGAAATCACGAGCCCTTCACCTCTGCTTCATACCAGGTTTTCATCTCTGCGAGGCTTACTTCTTCTCCAAGGCGCATTGTTGAGACGATTTTCCCTTTTTTCAGCACAGCCGCCCTGTCAGCAAGCGCATGCACCTGCTCAAAATCATGAGAGATGATCAGGATTGAGGTCCCGCTGTCCCGTTTGTGTTTAATAATGTTATTAAGCAGGGTCACAGCCTCCTGATCAAGACCGGTGTGCGGCTCATCGAGCATCAGGATATCAGGGTCTGGAAGCAGCACCCTGGCGATGGCCAGTCTTTGCATCATCCCTCTTGAAAAGGAGCGAATGGGCATATCGCGAAAAAGATAGAGCCCCACTTCCTTCAAAAGCTCATTGGCTTTCCTGTCAAGATCCTTTACTTTGTATAGCTTCCCGTAAAATTTGAGATTCTCAAGCGGGGACAGATTGTTGTAAAGAAATGATTCATGACCCAGAAATCCAATCCGCTGTTTTACCTGTGGTGAATTTTTCTTAACGAGTTCACCGTCCAGGTAAATTTCCCCGCTCGTTGGCTGCAGGAGTCCGACCGTGCATTTAAAGAAGGTACTCTTCCCTGCTCCGTTCGGGCCAATCACTGCTAGAATCTCTCCTTTTTCCAATGAAAGGGTGATATTCCTTAAAACGATTTTGTCTCCCAGCATTTTGGTCATTTTCTTCAGTTCCAGCATGGTCCCCAACTCTTTCGTTAAGTGTATTGTTTCAGTTCTTTTTCTACCTCGGCGAGATGGCTCTGGTAATCAAGCTTCATCTTGTTAAAATTCTCCTCGGTGATTTCTGCTGCCGATAGCCTTGCTTCAAGTCCCACGAGCTCCCCTTCAATCACTTTTTTCCTATGGAGAAGGTGTCTGAATAACTGGTCTTCCTCACTGATACTGTCCTCTGCGGGCTTCCTCCGTTTTCGTAAAAACCAGACAACAATAAGGACAGCAGTTAAAAATATCAGCAAATAGTGTGGATTCACCATGTTCAACCCCGGAGTACTGAGCCAGAATTTCACAAGCCATTCAGGATGGTAGGCTGGCGCCATACTGATCACCCCTTCTGCTGGCGAAGCTTTTTCAGTTCTCTAAGAATTTCCGCCTCTGCTTCGGCATCCTTTATCTTCTTTTTGCTCTCTGGAAGATGTTTTGCCTTGCGCCCTTGCAATTCTTCCTTTAACATCTCGGCCGCGAGCAATTGGTAATCCTCTTTCAATTTTTCAAAATCCTCACGAGTGATTTTCTTCATTAAGAAGTCCATCTCCAGCTCATTCACAGCGCTGTAAACTTGCTCAAGCGTCAGCTTTTCCCCCTCTGTGTCCATTTCCTCAGCCGGCATCTCGCCAGCTTGAAAGAAAGGTGAAATAATGAAGTAAAAGCAAGTAATGATTACAAGTGAACCAATTATTAAAAATAGATAATCCATTTTGATCAGCTCCTAGAAAAGCTTCCGGCGCTCTTCGTCAAATGTTTTTGCCGCAATTTCTTTCTCCACTTCCGAATTCCAAGCTTTAGTCGCCTCAAGCTTTGTTTCTGCCTTCTTGACTGTCAATTTCCTGAGCCAGACACCGACAATTACGCTGCCGATGCCAACTCCAGCAGCTGGCATCCCCCAGGCAATCCAGCCACTTGTGCCGCCGCCCGGAGTTCTTAATGCTGCCTGCCCGTATTCATCAACATAGGACTGGATGATTTCCGGCTCTGTTTTGCCGCCGTTCAGCATCTCGACCACTTCATCGTAGTAGATTTTTTTTACTGAGCAAGTGGATAGTTCATGGTCAGCATGGCCCTGCATATCAAGCTGTCCGATGATGTGCTTGAACTCCTTAGAGTTATAGGTGAAGGCTGTTGTCATGCCAGGAATCACAATCAGCAAAAGGAGTGTTGTTATGAGAATTTTCTTATTCATCTTCTTCACCCTCCCACTCTCGAAATGCCTTTATTGATTTGGTAGCGGGATGTTGTCGGCCTGCCGCCTATGAGGGCGAACGCTGTTCCGATCACCATAATAATCCCGCCCATCCAAATCCAGCTTACGAATGGATTCACTTTAACCATGAATGTCACTTTGTCTTTGTTCTCCCAGGAACTGAGCACGACGTATAAGTCCTGGCTCCAATTCGTCTTGATTGCTACCTCTGTTGATGGTTCAGGCCATGTTTCGTAGAAAATCTTTACGGGCTTTATTTTGCCAATGTCCTTGCCCTTATACGTCACATCGATATCGGCCACCACTATTCCATTTCCGTTTTTCGTATGTTCGGTCAGTTCATTGAATTTCAAGCTATAATCCCCAGTCTTGATGCTGTTTCCTGCATCTACCGTTTTCAGCACTTCTGTTGAGTAAGTGTGCGAAGATATGACACCTACCGCGATCACAGCAATCCCGATATGGACGATATAACCGCCGTAGCGGCGCTGATTTTTCACCGTCAGCTTGAACGCAGCCTTCAAGACATTTTCCTTTGTAGCTTTTCGTCTTGCACTGATTCCTCTGGCGAATTCAAGCAAGTGCGTTCCGAACATGAAGCTTGTTGCTGATAGACCGATAATCGCGTAAATACCCTTGACGCCAAAAGCGAATAGGATGATTGCTGTAACAACACCCATTGCCAGCGGCCAAAGCGCATTTTTCATAAACTTTTCGAACACCGCTTTTTGCCAGGCGATGAGCGGGCAGATGCCCATCAATACAATCAGCACCAGCAGGATCGGAGCCATCACTTGATTAAAATATGGCGCGCCGACATTAACTTTTGTCCCTGTAAAAGTTTCTGAAATCAGCGGGTACATTGTTCCCCAGAAAACGGCGAAAGCGGCAGCCACAAGAATCAGGTTGTTCAGCAGGAAGCTGCTTTCTTTTGAAAAATAAGCTTCAATCGGGCTGCTGTCTTTTTTTAACAGTCCGTATCTTGTCATCACGATATAAAGAGAAAACAACATCATGAAGGCCATGAAAACAAGGAAGTAAGTACCCAAATTGCTGTCACCGAACGCGTGGACACTGGTCAAAATACCGCTTCTGACAAGGAAGGTCCCGAACAGTGTCAGGATGTAGGATAAAATGATTAAGCTTACGTTCCACGTCTTCAGCATGTTTTTCCGTTCCTGAATCATCACAGAGTGCAGGAAGGCCGATACAGTCAGCCATGGCAGGAACGAGGCATTTTCAACCGGGTCCCATGCCCAGTAGCCGCCCCAGCCTAACTCAAGGTATGCCCACCAGCCGCCAATCACATTGCCGAGCGTCAGGAACAGCCAAGCCAGCAAGGTCCATCTTCTCGTCAGCTTGATCCACTCTGAATCCATCCTCTTCAGGATCAATGCCGCAATTCCGAATGCGAATGGAACGGCCAATCCGACATAGCCCATATAGAGCGTTACAGGGTGCAGGATCATTCCCGGGTTTTGCAGCATCGGGTTGAGCCCTTTTCCATCTGCCGGAATTTTATCGGTCATTTCAAATGGATTTACATTAAGTGCCATTACGGTGAAAAAGAACAGGATGTTCACCATCAGAATGCTCGATACATACGGCATCATCGGGTTCTTCTTTTCTTTTGAAAAAACGACCATTGCTGCGTATAGTGATAAAAGGAAAGCCCATAACAGCAGGGATCCAGCGTTACCCGCCCAAAATGCTGTTAACTTATAAGCCATCGGCAAGCTCTCATTCGTATACGAAGCCACATATTTATATTGGAACTGGCTTGATCCAAGCAAGTAGAGCAGCAGGAAGGATGCGATGCTTGCCACAAAAGCCAGCGAAAGTACTGCGCCTCTTGCGCTTTCAATCCACTTGCTGCTTTTCTTCTTAATTCCGACGATATTGGCAATGATTCCATAAAGCGATATCACAATGCCAAGGTAGATTGAGATGTTCCCAATTAGATACATACAGATAACCACCCATCTGTTTTATTCCTGATTGTCATTTTTGTACATTTCCTTATGCATTTCGGTATCATAGTTCTCCATGTCTTCGCCTTCATATTTTGTCGGGCATTTCGTCTGGACTTTTTCTGCTTCGAACACTCCGTCTTTTTGGATAAAACCTTCTACGAGGACGATGACATCCTCTGAGAAGTTATCCGGCTTAATGCCTTTATGGAAAACCTGAAGCGTTCCCTGGCCTTCCTCGTAAATCTCGAAACGGAGCTCCAGTTTGTCAGCGTCCCATTCAACGGATTCCTTATTGAGCAATCCCTGCGTCATAATATAATCGCCTTCATATTTCGAACCATTTTTGCTAAGGTCGGCAATCGTGATTTCCTTGCTCCCTGCGCTCGGCATTGTCGAAAACATCATGATCACGAATGCCACAGCTGCCAGGCTGAGCCCCACCACGATTTTTTTATTTTTGGACATTAGTTTCTACCTCCCAGCTTTTTGATTAATTCGTTGAATTCCGCTTCGGTAATGCTTCCTTCTACCAACATGGCACGGAGCTTTGACTTTTTGGCTTCATAGTCATTAAAAGCATCAGCTTTAACCGGCTTTACTTTCTTTTTCTTCATAATGAAAATCAACAGTACTGCCGCAAAAATTGTCACACTGCCAACGACTGTAATGACAAGCCACAGAGGCATTTTTTCATCATTTTGTTTTACAGTGCCGGCCTTCTTTGCATCCCCGGCCATTGCCTCCATAATTTCCGCTGTCGTCCTATCGTCAGCTCGTTTGTATTCAAGTGAGATATTCTTTTCATCACCAGGCTTCATTCCCTGGCTTTGATAAAGGAACATGTTCATGTTGTAGGAATTTTTTTGATGCTGCTCTGAGGCAGGCTCCAGCTTAAAGCTTTCCGAATTAAGCGGCTCAACGAAGATCAAGTTGAACAAACCAATATCAGCGAAGTTTTTAAAATCGTAAGTCAGTGTCTTAGTGCCGTCTTTTTCCTTGATGCTGTCGGTATAGTACTCAATCACAAATTTGTAGATTTCCTGCGGCTGTATTTCCTCGCTCGTTTCCCAGGAAATTGTTCCGTTATCCTGATCAAGTTCATATTGAATTTCATTCATTTCAGTCAGGTCCCGGGAGTAATCAGCAACAAAACCAATTCTGAAATTCTTTTCATCCATTGGCAGCGGGATGACTACCTGACCTTTTTGTGCTTCTTCTGCATTGTTCTTCAATGCCCCATGATAGCCGACCAAAAGTGGTGCATTCTTCTTCTTATCTTTTGGGTGATACGAATATTCTGGCATCACCTGGATCGTGAGCTCCTCCATATTCAGGACATTTGATTTTGTCTCAGCACTCCCCTTACCAGGCAGCTGGAATATGAACAATAAAATGATGGCCGATAAGAACTTCACAACTTTCATTTGATTGGCTCCTTTCTATATGTGACAAATTCGTGAATATTTTCACAAGACAACTTACATTGAAAATGACAATTTATTTTGGCTAAGGATTTTTCCAAAATGAAATTTCTTCCCTCAAGACCTTTTGGGTCTACCTTATTTAAACCATTTCTAAAAGCTCCCATTCTGTGATATAAATCACGGAATTTTCGTGAGTTTTATCCGATTTGTGAACGGGGGTATTTGTTGAATAAACAAGGCTGTTGATTTTCGTTCCATGCGCTTCGCTTTCCACGGGTGGTCCGGGGAGCCTCCTCGTCGTTTCACTCCTGCGGGGTCTCCCCCTGCCCCATGATCCCGTAGGAGTCTTCGCGCCTTCCACTACAATCAACAGGTGCAAAAATACTATTGGCTTTTTCAAAATCAATAAAAAACCTCACTTCCAAAATGGAAGTGAGGGTGTTACAAATTTATGAAGATTGCTCTGGTTCAGGATGGAATTTTGATTTTACAGGCTGCCCGCCGCTTTGTTCATATTTTTTCTTTGCTTTTTTTACCGGATCATGGTCCATTCCGAGCTCGAGATCCTGGTTATTGATGCCGTTCCTTGTTTTTTGTTCAGGATTATTCTGCTTTGAGCGCTTTTTCAAGATTTTCCCCTCCTGTTTAGTGATCAAGCAAAATCATATTGTTTTGGACTTGCTGCAGCTGAAGCCTCATTCTGTGCAGTTGTTCGCGCTGCTGGGAGTTTGCGCTGAAGGAGAGCTTGGCCAGATCATTATAAGCGTCCTCGAGCGCATGCAGTGCATTGGTGTAATTACCGTCATTATAATGCTGCTGAGTAGCGGCATCCTTGTATTGTTCCTGGGCCAGATTGATTGCATCCTCACATTGCTGAAGTAACTGGTCAACCGATTGACGTGTTGCCAATAGTAGCCCCTCCTTTACTTGATGCTGAAGCAAAGTCTGCTTCTTCTTTATTTTGTTCACAATACATTTTCCTATCACGATTTTGCCAATGTTTAATGATGCCAATTATTTAGGGTGCATATTGTAATCTTTTTGCAATTGGATTCATGTTGTCTAAGTGGTACAATTTTTATTATTCATTTTTTTGACAGACAGGCTTTAGGAGGTTTCTGGCATGAAACAGACCAACCCTTTTCACTATGCTACTGACGATAAACGTTACCATACTTGGAATTACCATTTGCGCAGCCATTTTGGCCACAAGGTTTTCAAGGTGGCACTTGATGGCGGATTCGATTGCCCGAACCGCGATGGCACGGTAGCCCATGGCGGCTGTACGTTTTGCAGTGCAGCTGGTTCAGGTGATTTCGCCGGTGACAGAGTAGAAGATCTCGGCACACAGTTCGCAAAGATAAAAGAAAAAATGCATTCTAAATGGAAAGATGGCAAGTACATGGCCTATTTCCAGGCTTTCACCAATACACACGCCCCAGTCGATGTGCTGCGGGAGAAGTACGAAACTGTATTGAACGAAGAAGGAGTTGTCGGGATTTCAATCGCAACCAGACCCGACTGCCTTCCTGATGATGTCGTGGAATATTTGGCTGAGCTGAATGAGCGGACGTATTTATGGGTTGAACTCGGTCTTCAGACAGTCCATGAAAAAACCGCCAATTTAATCAACCGCGCCCATGATTATAGAACGTACAAAGAAGGTGTGGACAAGCTCCGCAAGCATGGAATCAGGGTTTGCTCGCATATTATCAACGGTCTGCCACAGGAAACTCCGGAAATGATGATGGAGACCGCACAAGAAGTCGCGAAGCTCGATGTGCAGGGGATCAAAATCCATCTTCTTCATTTGTTGAAGGGCACCCCGATGGTCAAGCAATACGAAAAAGGATTGCTTGAATTCCTTAGCTTTGAGGACTATGTCAAGTTAGTCTGTGACCAGCTGGAAATCCTGCCTCCTGAAATGATCATCCACCGAATTACCGGGGATGGGCCGATCGAGCTTATGGTCGGGCCGATGTGGAGCGTCAATAAATGGGAAGTACTAAATTCGATTGACAAAGAATTGAAGCGCCGCGACAGCTGGCAGGGGAAATTTTATACTGGGAACAAAGTGGTGATTGAAAATGAAGCTTGAACGGATCCTTCCATTTGCCAGGAACCTTCTTGAACTGGCCGTGAAACCAGGGGACATCGCAGTGGATGCGACCGTCGGCAACGGGCATGACACATTATTTTTAGCCAACCTGGTCGGGCCTTCCGGCAGGATTTACGGATTCGATATCCAGAATGAAGCACTAATGTCTTGCAAAACAAAGCTTCGGGAACATGAGCTGCAGGATCAGGTCACCCTGTTCCATACAGGACATGAAAACATCACAGAATGCATCCCTCCTTTGCATTTCGGAAAAATTACCGGTGCCGTGTTCAACTTAGGCTATCTACCCGGTGGTGATAAGGACATCGTCACTGTCCCCGAGACAACCATCGCGGCCATCGACCAACTGCTGGAAATCATGGCACCTGAAGGCATTATCGTCATCGTGATTTACCACGGGCATCCTGAAGGCAAGGTAGAACGGGAGTATTTATTGCGTTATGTAAAATCACTGGATCAAAATATTGCACATGTATTGGAATATAAATTTCTTAACCAGAAAAACAATCCTCCATTTATTATTGCGATTGAGAAGAGATAGGATCTTTCATTATGAAGGATCCTTTTATCTACTTATAAACGATTTATGAACACCTCACCTTTATCCAAACTACACTATTAGTTCACTCTATCGGACAAACTGACTGCTCTTTTCTCCAGTTTTGTCCGTTAGAAGGGCTCTATCGGACAAACTGACCGCTCTTTTCTCCTTTTGTGTCCGTTAGAAGGGCTCTATCGGACAAACTGACCGCCCTTTTCTCCATTTGTGTCCGTTAGAAGGGCTCTATCGGACAGATTGACCGCTCTTTTCTCCATTTGTGTCCGTTAGAAGGGCTCTATCGGACAAAACGACAGCTCTTTTCTCCTTTTGTGTCCGTTAGAGGGGCTCTATCGGACAAACTGACCGCTCTTTTCTCCAGTTGTGTCCGTTAGAAAGGCTCTATCGGACAAACTGACCGCTCTTTTCTCCATTTGTGTCCGTTAGAAGAGCTCTATCGGACAAATCGACCGCTCTTTTCTCCATTTGTGTCCGTTAGAAGGGTTCTATCGGACAAACTGACTGCTCTTTTCTCCAGTTGTGTCCGATACGATAAAGCCATCACACCTTAAATATATCCGCTTCCACCAATTACACAGAAAAACCAGGGGGCTCCCCTGGCTTGCAATCCTACTTTATAAACGCCTTAACCACTCCTGAAGGAACCCACCTCTGCAATGACCGATAAGCTCGTCCATTTATATAAAAGAAGTAGCTGACGGGGCCGGCTGTCTTGATCATTTCTCTGGCCAGCTTCCTTATTCTTTCCTGGCGCCTTACTTTTTCATCAGAGAGGTAGACGCCGAGGAGGCCGCGGTTGATCAGTTTATGGAATCTTTGGTGCGGAAGCTTGGCTGTATGATGATCAGCGTTTTCCACGAAATGTCGAAGCCGCTCAAACAAAGCTTCTTCATTTTCATAATAAAAACAAAAGTTCAAATCGCCGCCTTCACGGTCTTCTTCCTGGTCGATGAAATAATCGAGCAGGATATGAAGGCCTTGTATGTAAGGGAAATATCCGTTGCGGATGCTGTCAGCATACTCAGGTTTAAAATCATCGCGAAGCGCGTAGGATACAAGGCAAAAGATTCCGAGCGTCGAGCCGGTGCACGCTGAGAATTCATACCACTCCATGTCGGGAATGTTGTCACGGTGGCCGTCAAACCATGTTTGCAGCCTTGGGACGCGGTCTTTTACCTCGACATGTTTGTGGATTTGCAAGTCGCAATAATAGTCACAAAGCTCGCTCAAATGCTGTTGGATATCCTGGTAGTAATCTAGCTCCGACAGGACTTCCCGGCAGACAGTCACCAGCTCAATGAGATATCCTCCGTCATTCTGGTCTTCCCGCTCGCGATAATAATTTTTCAATTGGCGGTCCAGATTCAAAGCGTCTGCCATTGATTCATGCAGCGCAGCAAAATCGGCCGGATCCAATGATGTACTGCGGTCACAAAGATTATCCAGGTAATCGCTGATCGTCTGGTAAGCAACTATGAAACGGATCGCTTTTTTGTAATTCTTTTTCGCGGTCAGGCTCAAAATCGCGCCTCCTTCGCAATGGAAGGTTTTATGCTCGATGCTGGCCAGTGCCTGTTTCCTTAATTCCGGGTTCGGGATTTCCTCTGCCCTGCTCTTCCAGTACGCCAGCTCCCTGTGTACTTGAGGGAGGACTTGTTTGTATACACGGTACATTAAACTGATTGGCATTGATGGGATCAACATGTATACACTTTCATCCTTTCCATGTAAAACAAATATCTAATAAACATAACCAATTGCCTTGAGTTGGCTGATGACAAAATCGTGTGCGTAGTCAAAAACCTCTTCGCGTTCAGGTTCGTTGAACACCTCATGAAAGCAATTTGGCCACTCTTTATATCTTTTTTCAGAGAGCGGAGCATTATTGAACCATTCCTTCACAGAGCGTTTATCCACAATCCGATCATCACCGCCCTGCACCAATAGTGTTGGAACGTCCTGGACTTTACTCATGCTTTCAAAGGCTTGATCCATTGCCGCGATAAGTTCACGGTACCAGCGGATTGATACCTTGGTAAGGTAGAGTGAGTCATTTGCATCCACAGCTCTCACATCCTCATTTCTTGTGGCCATTTCAACCGTCAGGCCTGGCGACATCCTCATGGCAGGAACTAGTACATTCAGTCCATGCGAAAGCATATCCAGCATTTTAGAAGGATATTTGACCAAACCAAGACATGGAGATGACAAAATGAGTCCGGCAATTTCGACTCGTTCCTCCTGCAGCATACGGATCGCTATAAGTCCTCCCATGCTATGGCCGAGCAAAAAAACTGGCAAATCAAATTCATAGGCTGCCTCAACCCATTCTTTCACTGCCAAAATGTATTCATCAAATGAATCAATATGGCCACGGTTCGCTCTTGTTGTCATGCCCTGTCCAGGCAAATCACCCATTATGACATGAAATCCGGATGAGCGCCAAGCTTCAATCAGCCACCCGTATCGCCTGTGATGCTCGAGGGCACCGTGAATCATAACGATTACTGCCTTCGCATCCCCGTCAGCTTCCCATTTCCACATGACCATTCCCCCACTCAAATACTTTTTCTTTCTTTAAAAGAACTATAATATATAATTAATAAAAAATAAAAATGAAAGCACTGATAAAAACAATTTTATTTAGGAGTGTATTAAATGATTTATCCTTACAAAGGCAAGACACCTAAAATAGCGGATTCCGCGTTTATTGCAGATTATGTAACGATTAGCGGGGATGTCGAAATCGGCGAGGAATCGAGCGTCTGGTTCAACACCTCAATCCGCGGCGACGTCGCTCCCACCATGATCGGCAATAAAGTGAATATACAGGATAACTCTGTCCTCCATCAGAGCCCTAATAATCCTTTGATTCTTGAGGATGAAGTGACTGTTGGCCACCAGGTCATCCTCCACAGCTGCATCATCCGGAAAAAAGCATTGATTGGGATGGGGTCCATTATCCTCGACCAGGCTGAAATCGGAGAAGGTGCTTTCATAGGCGCTGGCAGTCTCGTACCCCAAGGCAAAAAAATCCCGCCGAACACACTTGCATTCGGGAGGCCGGCCAAGGTCATCCGCGAGCTGAATGAAGACGACATCCGTGACATGGAGCGAATCTCAAGAGAGTATGCCGAGAAAGGACAATATTATAAAAATCTCCAAAACAAAGAATAATGATTGATTAAACAAATCCCGCATCAGTCCGATATTAATTTATATATTATACCCTGCAATTTTTAAAATATGCGGACGGGCCAGGTGATCGATGTGGATATGTTATATATATCAATTGCTGCTGTTGTACCTCTGCTAGTCTTGTTTTTTCTGTTAATCCGAAATCAAAATAGCATGATAAAATCCATCTTGATGTTCATGTTTGTTTTTACATTGGTGGCTGGTGCTTTCCTGCTCGAGAATCTTCAGGCTTCACATGTAGCCAAGGCTGTCCAGTCGGTCAAGGAATGGCTTGATGAACCTGAACCAAGTCCGCCACGACAGGCAGCTGCTATCATGGAAGAATATAAACCTGAAATCATTCCTATAAAAAACCAGATTCTCCTGGATGCTCCGGTCATCTGGCAGATGCCTGAGCTTCCTAGAGGATGTGAAGTCACAAGCCTCGCCATGCTCCTGCAGCACCGGGGTATTCAAGTGGACAAGCTGACACTAGCCAGGGAAGTAAAGAAAAATCCGGCCGAATATCGGCTTCATAATGGCAAAATCTATTTTGGCGATCCAAACGAAGGCTTTGTCGGGAATATGTACACCTACACTCAACCAGGTCTTGGTGTCTATCACAAACCGATTGCTGAACTGGCGCAACAATATCTTCCTGGGAAAATAAAGGACCTTACAGGCGCAGAATTCCAGGAACTTAAAATCCACTTATCAGATAACCGGCCAGTATGGATTATTACGAACACTGAATATAAAAGCTTGGACGATAGCTTTTTCCAAACATGGTATACACCTAATGGAGAAGTAAAGGTTACAACAAAAGAGCATTCGGTATTGGTTACCGGCTATGATGAAAATTCCGTTTATTTCAACGACCCGTTAACTGGTGAAAAAAATAAAAAAGCACCCATGAAAGACTTCATGGAAGCCTGGGTGCAGATGGGAAGGCAAGCAATTACCTACCTTCCCTGATTTTTAAGATTGTAAAACTTTCTGAGCCTCATACTCCTTCTGGAAGGAGTATTTTTTTTCGACATAAACATCATGCCACATCATGAACATCAGCACTGTCCAGATTTTGCGGCTGTTGTCAGCCTTGTTCTGGCAGTGGTCATCCAATAGCTTCAATAAATAAGACTTATTGATCAGATGCTCTGTGTTGCTTTCCTTGATGATGTTCTTCGCCCACTCGTTCATTTCATTCTTCAGCCAGTGGCGAATCGGCACCGGGAAGCCAAGCTTTTTGCGTGTAAGAACGTGATCAGGTACAACGCCTTCAGCCGCTTTACGCAAAATGTACTTGGTTGTGTTGTTAGCTGTTTTCAAGCTTGTAGGGATCTTTGAAGCTGTTTCGAAAACAATCTTATCAAGGAATGGTACGCGAAGCTCCAAAGAATGAGCCATCGTCATTTTATCAGCCTTCAGTAGAATGTCGCCGCGCATCCAAGTGTGGATATCAATATATTGCATGGTATCAACCGGATCATAGCCTCTGCTCTCGCGATAAAGAGGCTTCGTGATATCCCTGTAATCGTACTGTCCATTATAAACGTGGAGCAGTTCGCTCTTCTCTTTTTCAGTGAACATCTTCGCGTTGCCAATGTAACGCTCTTCCATAGGCGTTACGCCGCGTTCGATGAAGCTCTTTCCTCTCATGCCCTCTGGCATCATTTTCGAAATGCCCTTCAGCATCGTTTTCCCGACCTGGGGAATCTTGTTGAACATTTCAAGGTCCTGCGGTTCGCGGTAGATATTGTATCCGCCGAATAATTCATCCGCCCCTTCACCAGAGAGAACAACCGTTACATGTTTCCTTGCTTCCCGGGCAACGAAGTACAAAGGTATGGCAGCCGGATCCGCAAGCGGGTCATCCATATGCCACATGATTTTTGGAAGTTCATCCATATATTCCTGCGGACTGATCACATAGCTGATATTTTCAACACCGAGTTTATCAGCCGTTTCCTTCGCGACATCAATTTCGCTGAAGCCATTCTGTTCAAATCCAACAGAAAAAGTCTTGATTCCAGGATGGTATTGCTTCGCAATCGACGCGATGATCGAAGAATCAATTCCGCCGGAAAGGAATGAACCTACCGGCACATCGCTGCGCATGTGGATTTTCACCGATTCGAACAGGACATCCCTGATTTCCTTCGTGAATTCATCCTCAGATTTGTGGATTGGCGAGAAGCTCGCTTTCCAATAACGCTTGATTTCCATCGGTGAGCCGATTTTTTTTGTAAAATAATGCCCTGGCTCAAGCTTGTAAATGCCTTCGGACATTGTATTAGGTTCTGGTACGAATTGATAAGTCAAATAATGCTGCAGTGCCTTATAATCGAGGACATCATTCTCAAGCGCAAGCAAAATGCTCTTCTTTTCAGACCCGAAGAATGTACGATTTTCATCTTCAAAGTAGAAAAATGGCTTGATGCCGAAATGGTCACGCGCACCGTAAAGGGTCTGCTCCTCTTTATCCCAAATGACAAACGCGAACATTCCGCGCAGCTTGTCGACAGCCTGCTCTTTATAATAGCTGTATAGAGCAATGATCACTTCAGTGTCAGAATGAGTTTCGAAGGTAAGCCCTTCCTCAATCAACTCTTCACGAAGCTCAAGATAGTTGTAGATTTCTCCGTTGAAAATGATCCAGTAGCGCTCATTTTCATACGTCAATGGCTGATGGCCAGCCTCAAGGTCAATGATGCTCAGACGGCGGAAACCGAATTGGATATGCTCATCATAGAAATATCCATCATCATCAGGCCCGCGGTGGGTGATGATGTCATTCATATTTTTGAACAGCTGCTTGTCATCGCTGCTGAATTTCTGTGCATTTTCATGTACACAACCGATAAAGCCACACATTATGTACTTCACCTTCTCCATTTCAGATAAAAATTTATTGTTATTTTCCAATGAATTTACTGCCTAAAAACATACCATCTAATACTATCATTAAACACAAAGTTTTTGCAGTAAAATCTGTGGGAAATTTAAGGTAATACTCTATTTTACACCTTTTGGACCACTCGCAAACCAGAGGGCCTTTTTTGTCTTCCCTGATTAGACGGCAAATAATAAAGGGAGTTACATATTTCTATGCAACTCCCTTGTGATTTTATTTTCCTTGAGCTTGAGTGCGAAGTGCCTCAGCCTTGTCTGTACGCTCCCATGGAAGGTCAACGTCAGAACGGCCGAAGTGTCCATAAGCAGCTGTCTGCTTGTAGATTGGCTTGCGCAGGTCAAGCATATTGATGATACCAGCCGGGCGAAGGTCGAAGTTGTTTTCAACAACGTCGATCAATACATCTTCGCTCACTTTGCCTGTTCCGAATGTATCGATTGAGATCGATACCGGACGAGCCACACCGATTGCATAAGCAAGCTGAACTTCAACTTTTTCAGCAAGGCCGGCAGCTACGATGTTCTTCGCAACATAACGTGCAGCGTATGCAGCTGAGCGGTCAACTTTTGTAGGATCCTTACCAGAGAATGCACCGCCGCCGTGGCGAGCATATCCGCCGTAAGTATCAACAATGATTTTGCGGCCAGTAAGACCTGCATCACCCTGAGGTCCGCCGATTACGAAACGGCCAGTTGGGTTGATGAAGTATTTTGTGTTCTCGTCGATCAATTCTGCTGGTACAACAGGATTGATAACATGTTCTTTAAGGTTTCGCTGGATTTGCTCCAGGGAAACTTCCGGGTGGTGCTGAGTTGAAATAACGATTGTGTCGATACGGACAGGCTTGTCGTTCTCATCGTATTCAACTGTTACTTGAGTTTTTCCGTCTGGACGAAGGTATGGAAGAATCTCTTCCTTGCGCACTTCAGTCAGGCGGCGTGAAATCTTGTGTGCCAATGAGATTGGAAGAGGCATAAGCTCTTTTGTCTCATTACATGCAAAACCGAACATTAATCCTTGGTCCCCTGCACCAATTGCTTCGATTTCATCATCTGACATTTGGCCTTCGCGTGCTTCAAGAGCCTGGTCAACACCCATTGCGATGTCAGCAGACTGCTCGTCGATGGAAGTCAAAACTGCGCAAGTTTCAGAATCAAAACCGTACTTAGCGCGAGTGTAGCCAATTTCCTTGACTGTTTCACGAACGATTTTCGGAATATCTACGTATGTAGATGTAGTGATTTCGCCTGCAACTAGTACAAGGCCTGTCGTAACTGATGTTTCAGCAGCAACACGTGCGTTAGCATCTTTTGCAAGGATCGCATCCAAAATTGCGTCAGAAATCTGGTCGCAAATTTTATCCGGATGGCCTTCTGTTACTGATTCAGAAGTGAACAAACGGCGTTTGTTTGACATCTGAGTTCCTCCCTTATTTATAAAAATTGATCGAGGCTGTCCCAATACAGACCTCGGGTTGATACGGTACTCATTCCCTATGTAGTATGAAATAAACGCTGAGTTTTTATTAGAAAAATTTGTTTAGGATTCATGATGAATTTCTTTTTTTTCCTAATTTTCACCCACGGGAGCAATGACACCAAAGAAGGCAGTCCGGTTGCATTCTCATGCATTTGGACAGAAAAAAGCAATATAAAAAACCTCTCCAATTTCGAGGAAAGGTTTATGCTTAAATCCGCGCCTTTCGCTCTTATCGTTCAAGGGCAGTTCCCTTGCGTCAGGTTAGCACCTTTGCCCGGAAATAGCAGCATTCCATAAGCTGTTTTTTCACATCTGCAGGTTGCTGGGTTTCATTGGGCCTGTCCCTCCACCAGCTCGGGATAAGAGAGTATCCGTTCAAGACCAAATCATAACGAAACTACAATTGCATGTCAATGATTTTCTCGGTAAAATTGTCGATTGTTGTTGAAAGTTTTTTTATATAATAAAATGCCTTTAAAACGCTTCTTTTCGCTTGACTATATAAAGAAAGAATTATATAACGCAAGTTAGGTACAAGGTAATTTTTCGAGTCATTAGTATAGATTAATTAAACCAATGTGTTATACTAATACCGAGATGTAAACACTTACAAAAATATTAATCTTTCAAGAAATGCAAAAGCGCCTTGTTCAGCCCCGACAAGCGCTGGAGGGCCGACCGGTGAAGTCGTTCTTTGACTTCATTGGGCGGACCGAAGCGACTCGAGGGGCTAGGCGCTGGCGCTGGACATTTCTCGAGGTTAATATTTAATTTTGAATCTATAAAAAAGGAAGGTATTCTCCGATGAATGTTGTAGGAATATCAAATGAACTTTCAGCATTATTAAAAGGAAGCAATGTAAAGGTGCAGTTATCTGTTCCCCAGCTTGTTGAAAAAGTCTTGAACCGAAACGAAGGCCTCCTGACTTCAACTGGTGCCGTAAGAGCTACTACTGGTAAGTATACTGGCCGTTCACCTAAAGATAAATTCATTGTCGAGGAAGAATCCGTCAAGGATAAAATTGACTGGGGCTCCGTCAACCAGCCGATTTCCGAGGAATCTTTCACAAAACTTTATAATAAGGTATTGAATTTCCTTAAAGAAAAAGAAGAAGTATTTGTATTCAAAGGATTTGCGGGTGCTGATAAGAAATACCAGCTTCCGATTCAGGTAATCAATGAATACGCCTGGCACAACCTTTTCGCACATCAATTGTTCATCCGCCCAACGGAGGAAGAGCTAGTTGATCATGAATCTGAATTCACGGTTATTTCTGCTCCAACTTTCAAGGCAGACCCTAAAGTGGATGGCACGAATTCCGAGACATTCATCATTGTTTCTTTTGAACAGCGCGTCGTATTGATCGGCGGAACAGAATATGCGGGTGAAATGAAGAAGTCGATTTTCTCCGTGATGAACTTTTTGCTGCCTGAAAACGGCATCCTGTCCATGCACTGCTCGGCAAATGTGGGACGTGAAGGCGATGTGGCATTGTTCTTCGGATTATCTGGCACAGGCAAAACAACTTTGTCTGCTGATAATAATCGCCGTCTGATCGGTGATGATGAACATGGCTGGTCAGCTAACGGTGTGTTCAACGTCGAAGGCGGCTGCTATGCGAAATGCATCAACTTATCCAAGGAAAAAGAACCGCAAATCTTTGATGCAATCCGCTTTGGTTCCGTTCTTGAGAATGTCGTAGTCGATGACGTAACACGTGAGGCCGATTATGATGATGGCAGCCTGACAGAAAACACTCGTGCAGCCTATCCGATTCAGGCAATCGAAAACATCGTGGATCCAAGCATTGCCGGACATCCAAACGCGATTGTATTCCTTACGGCCGATGCCTTCGGAGTTCTGCCTCCAATCGCCAAGCTGACAAAGGAACAGGCAATGTACCATTTCTTGAGTGGATATACTTCAAAGCTCGCAGGTACGGAGCGCGGCATTACTTCACCGCAAGCAACGTTCTCGACTTGCTTCGGCTCACCTTTCCTTCCGCTGGCGGCAACAAGATACGCGGAAATGCTCGGTGAAAAAATTGATGAGCACAACGCGAAGGTATTCCTTGTGAACACAGGATGGACAGGCGGAGAGTATGGAACCGGAAGCCGCATGAAGCTTGCATACACTCGCGCAATGGTCCAGGCAGCACTTGAAGGCGAACTGAACAACGTTGAAACCGTCAAAGACGAAATTTTCGGCCTTGATATTCCGTCACACGTACCAGGTGTGCCTGACGACGTCCTTCAGCCAGTCAAGACATGGAGCGACAAAGAAGCCTACTACGCAAAAGCGAATGAACTTGCAGGCAAGTTCCGCGAAAACTTTAAGAAGTTCTCAAACGTACCGTCTGAGATCGAAGAAAAAGGCGGACCGACAGCGAAATAATAGAGCAGTTGATTGAGGCCATCTCCGGGGCAGGAGATGGCTTTTGATTTGGACCTTTTATCAATCTTAAGATTAACATATCCTGGAAGGTGTGCGGGTTTAGACAAAATTACGCTTTGAGCTCATGATTTTGTCCGAAGGTGACCCGGGTTCGGACAAAGTTCCCCTTTGAGCCCGTGATTTTGTCCGAAGGTGACCCGGGTTCGGACAAAGTTCCGCTTTTGAGCCCTTGATTTTGTCCGAAGGTGACACAGGTTCAGACAAAATTACGCTTTGAGCTTATGATGTTGTCCGAAGGTGACCCGGGTTAGAACAAAGTTACGCTTCGAACCCTTGATTTTGTCCGATAATGCCCCAGGTTCGATCAAAGTCCCCCTGTGAACCCGTGGTACGAAAAAACAGAGCACAATATGTGCCCTGCTTAGTTGGTTGAATTCAAGGAAATTAACTGATAAGTAAGTGTTGTAGTGTTTTCTGTCCATTCAACTTTCTTGATGACACCTGTTCCGGTAAGGTCACCTTCGATTGTCTTTTTGACTTCAAGTGGAATGTCAACTGGATAAAGCCTGTAGCCTTCCTTGGTCAGAGTGAAAAAATTGTCTTCGAGCCTTTTTTCCCGGCCCTTCGTCACGATCATTGTATTCAACTCTAATGGCATCCCCATTGTACTCGCTCCTCTATTGTTCATCATTAATATCACTTTTATTTTATCATTGTTGCTATTGTGATTTCATCCAATTCGTTAAGTCGGACACAACTTTCCGGTTCATTACAGGCGGAAAGTAATGCGTGTAGTCATCAAAATACCAGCTAGCGACAGGCTTGTCCAACTCTTTTAACCGCTTCTCGATCCGATAGGAGTGCTCAACCGACACATTGTGGTCGTTCCGGCCGTGGATCAGCAGCACAGGTGCTTTTAGGGCCTCGATATCGTATAAAGGCGTGCGGAACTTATAGCGGTTTGGCACCTTTTTGGGCGACCCGCCGATCACCCTTTTCATCATCCTGCGCAGGTCCTTCCTTTCCACATACGTTAAAAACATATCCGTTACCCCTCCCCAGGTAACGACGGACGCCGTCTCAGGAAACTTAATGGCAGTCAGCAAAGCCATCAACCCGCCGCGGGAAAAACCAAAGACATGGACCCTTTCAACCCATGGCAATGTTTGCAGCAGCTGGAATCCTGCAAATGCATCGACTCGGTCATCGCCGCCAAAGTCCTCATATCCTTCCCCTCCCTGGTTCCCACGGTAAAAAGGAGCGAAAACCGTAAAGCCTTCAGAAGCGAATTGTGCAATTCTGGCAGGCCTTACCTTTCCTACATTTTTAATTCCTCCACGCAGATACAGGAAACCTTCTGTCCCGCTTCCATCAATCGGCTTGGCCAAAAGTCCTTTGACCCGCAGTCCGCCTGCGTAGTATGTCACCATTTGCAGCTCGACTGACGGATTGGGGGAAGGAAATTTATAGGCTGAGATCATTAACCCGTCATTATCCAAAGTAAACACTCCTCTCTTATATGAAATTCTTTAAATTTGGTTCCTGGGCATTCACACATTTTTAGGGAATTCATACGATACTGTAAGCCCAATTTAATACAGTTATTTAGGAGGCATCAATATGAAAAAATGGTTCAAAGCCGGTTTTGCTTTATTTATGGTTGCTGTACTTATTATACCTCTTGCAGCCTGCGGTCAAGACAAGGTACAGACTGTAAAAGTGGCAGAGGTAACGCGTTCAATCTTCTATGCTCCTCAATATGTTGCCCTTGAAAAGGGATTTTTTGAGGATGAAGGGTTGAAAGTTGAATTAACTACAACATGGGGCGGCGACAAGACCATGACAGCCGTTCTCTCTAACGCAGCCGATATAGGACTCGTGGGTTCAGAGACATCCATCTACGTTTATGCCCAGGGATCAAATGATCCAGTCATCAACTTTGCCCAGCTGACACAAACAGATGGAACCTTTCTCGTATCCAGAGAAAAGATCGATGATTTTTCATGGGATCAGTTAAAAGGAGCCACCTATCTCGGCCAGCGTACGGGCGGGATGCCGCAAATGGTCGGTGAATTCGTCCTCAAGAAACACGGCATCGATCCAAAGGCAGATTTAGAGATGATCCAAAATATTGATTACGCGAATATTCCCAACGCCTTTGCTTCCGGAACTGGTGACTTCGTCCAGCTATTCGAACCGCAGGCCAGCATGTTTGAATTGGAAGGCATAGGCCATATCGTTGCTTCTTTCGGAACTGAGTCCGGTCATGTACCATATACCACATTTATGGCAAAACAAAGCTACATGAAAAAAAACCCGGAGACAATCGAAAAATTCACCCGCGCCGTCCATAAGGCACAGAAGTGGGTGGAATCACACAGTGCCAAAGAAACAGCGGAAGTTATCGCACCATTCTTTAAAGATACAGATCTATCGTTAATTGAAACGGTTGTTGATCGATACAAGAGCCAGGGATCATACGCAACTGATCCTATTCTGGATGAAGAGGAATGGCAGAACTTGCAGGATATCATGGATGAAGCAGGGGAACTTCCTGAGGAAGTCAGCCATGACACTTTAGTAAACACAGAGGTGGCAGAAGAAATCATGAAATAACAGGAGGTTGCAGCCAATGGACTTTTTGACATTAACAGGGATCCAGCACACTTATTTCACCCAAACAACTGCTGTCAATGCATTAAATAATATTTCACTACATGTCCAGGAAGGTGAGTTTGTTTCCTTCCTGGGTCCGAGCGGCTGCGGCAAAACAACGCTGCTTTCGATCATCGCCGGGCTGATTGAGCCTACCGATGGGCAGGTAAAACTGGAGGGGAAATCAGTCAAGGAAGCTGCGAATCAAACTGGATATATGCTGCAGCAGGATTATTTATTTCCTTGGAAAACAATTGAGGAAAATATTTTTCTTGGGTTGAAGATTGGCGGAACCTTGGAAGATTCGAAAAAAGCTGAGGTTTTATCGCTGCTAAGGCAAATGGGTTTGGAGAATGTAGAAAAGCATTATCCAAAACAGCTATCCGGCGGGATGCGCCAGCGTGTGGCACTGGTAAGGACACTGGCAACAGAACCTAAGCTGCTCATGCTCGACGAACCTTTTTCCGCATTGGACTATCAAACGAAATTGAAGCTTGAGGACTTGGTTTCACGTACCTTTAAGGCTTTTGGTAAAACGGCGATTCTTGTCACACATGATATCGGAGAGGCGATAGCAATGAGCGACCGCATTTTCCTGTTTTCGCCAAGACCTGGCCGCCTGCATAAAACTTTCTCGATACCAGAGGAGCTAAGGAACTTGAGTCCTTTCGAGGCCAGGAACCACCCTTTATACAATGAACTGTTCCAGACAGTATGGAAGGAGTTGGAGTCAATTGAGCCAGAAGAAAACTGAACTCCTCCATCAAGAATATCTTAAAAAGTTAAGACGCGAGAAAAAAATTGTCCGTATCTATCAATTGCTGATCTTCATTGCCTTTTTTTCCATATGGGAAATCTCGAGCCAGCAAAAATGGATCGACCCGCTCCTATTCAGTTCACCGTCAAAAATCTGGAACATGTTAATCGAAAAGACGATGGATGGTTCATTGGCCGTGAATCTTGGCGTGACATTGGCCGAAACCGTACTTGGATTTATCATCGGTACACTAGCAGGTACAATACTCGCAGCAATATTATGGTGGTCTCCGCTGCTTTCCAGGATTTTGGATCCATACCTGGTAATATTAAATTCGATGCCAAAGGTTGCCCTGGGCCCGATATTGATTGTTGCGCTAGGCACCAATATGACTTCGATTATTGCGATGGGGGCAATCATCTCCATCATCATCACGACTATCGTGGTGTATACCGCTTTTAAAGAGGTGGACCCAAATTATCTGAAAGTGCTGCAGACATTCGGAGCAACTAGGACTCAGAGCTTTCGGGAGGCAATCTTGCCAGCATCTTTCCCTACGATCATTTCTACTTTGAAAGTGAATGTGGGCCTGAGCTGGGTAGGTGTGATTGTCGGGGAATTCCTCGTTTCGGCCCGTGGTCTCGGATATATGATCATCTACGGTTTCCAGGTTTTCAATTTCACACTCGTGTTCCTGTCATTGCTCGTCATCGCGGTGTTCGCGACCGTTATGTACCAGCTTGTCGAACTGCTTGAGAAGAAACTGATCAAAAGCAATCAATAACGAAGCCGGGATTATATGCCGGCTTCTTTTCTGTCTAAAAAATTTCCGGTAAAAATGAACTTGGCCGAAAAAAAAGGATTTTCGCCAATATAATTGTGAACACCGCCAATAAAATCAGATTTTCGCTAATAAAATTGTGAACTCCCCCAATAAAATCTGATTTACGCCAATAAAGTTGTGAACTCCGCCAATAAGATGAGATTTTCGCCAATATATCAGAACCAGGCTTACAAACAACAGTTAATTTCGATGCAATTTATCCACATAACACAAAAAAAGCGGCAATCAGCCACTTTTACAACTTTTCTTGCAAAAACTTAAGACTATGCTTGATCACATCGTCCTTCATGATAAAACTGTACTCTTCCCTCATTCTTTCCACCAGTAAATCGCCGCTTATAAGGACTGGGCCGCCAGTTTCCAGGTAATCATCCTGCAGCAGTATCTTTTCTGCTTCACCGAAAAAGATTCTTTTTACAAATGAATCTTGATTATCACTAACCTGATACTCCCCGATGCTCTCAAGCCTGGATAAGACGGCGCCAGTCTCCTCCATAACCTCACGGCGGGCTGCATCTTCCAAGGTTTCACCTTTTTCCACTTTGCCGCCAGGGAACTCAAGTCCTCTGACTTTATGTTGAGTCAAAAGCCATTTGTCTTGATATTTACAGATGACCAGCACATGTTGCGCCCTTTTTTCAAAGGCATTTTCCTGAAAGGATAAGGTCACCTCTCCGCCGTTTATATCTTTAAACTTTTCCATAAAAAGTTCTCCCCCGCCATTAAACATGTTCTAATTATATAGAAAATTAGACAATGAATAAACCGCAGACATCTGTCTGCGGCTGTTCTATTTTTCAGGGAGGATCCCCATGCTTTCAATATGGTTCTTGGCTTCGTCATCGCCTAGTTTATAAATCATTTCATAGGTCTGGATCAGTTGTCTGTCGAGCGCATCATTTTCACGATCATAATGGTATTGCACATATGGAACGTGCGCCCGCATGAAATTCTGCCAGCCTGTTGAATGGCCCTGATCGAATATTTCCCTTAACGCGGTGATTTCTTCGTCATCTGCCTCAATTTTAAAGTTCCATGGAGATGCAGTTGAAACGCTTTGAATCTCGCCATCACTGATGTTGATATAATATGTTTTTTTGCCTTCTGGCATATGCCTCACCTCATGGATATCGTTCCCTGCGTCTATATTCGTTTATACTGAATATCTTTAAAATAAATAATTTTTTCTGCCCTCCAAATTACTCTTCAAGTTATCTGTATGTTAAAATTAAACCAAATAAAGATACAGGTAACTCAGCAACCCAACAGGAAAATACTTCAATTTCAAGGCATATTTTTTCCGCTGGAGGGTATTAAATAATTATAAGGAATTATGGACGATTAAGAAGGAGAGGTGAAATCTAATGAAACTGATTGATGAGCTATACGAACTGTACCGCAATAAATTGACCGGTGATGAAGAGGATATCGATATGCTCGCTTTTGCCTTCCTTGAAGAAATGAACCGCGAGGACTTGTTGAAAATTATCCAGGACCTTGATAAGCAGGAGCTTTATGATTTGATGGGCCTTTACTTAATCGAGAGCTTGAAAGGAAAGTTTGCTCAGGATGATTTCGGCGCGCGATCTGTCAATCCATATCCTTCCCGGAATGTGCACTAATCCTTGTAACTAACCATACATACAAACCGGCTGCGTGCCGGTTTTTCTTTTTGCCTTATTTTCCTAGATCACTGAAAAAAACTGGCCGATTTACCGGCCAGTTTCCTTTTATCCAAGATAAGCTTTGAACATCCACATATGCTTGCGAAGGCTCATTTTCACTTCTGTCATCATATCTGCTGTAGCTGTATCTTCTGCTTTTTCTGCTAGTTCAATTGCTGCCTGAAGCTCGTCCACGATTGTGGCAAAGTCATCATGCAGTTGTTTGACCATGTCCTCTTCTTTTTCTGAACCAGATGCTTCTTTGATCGAGGATAATTCAAGGTACTCTTTGAGCGTTGCAACAGGCTTTCCTTCCAATGCAAGAATTCTTTCGGCGAATTCATCAATGATTGTCGCTGCTTCGTTATAAAGCTCTTCGAATTTTACATGCAGCGTGAAAAAGTGCCGCCCTTTTACATACCAATGATAGTTGTGAAGCTTCGTGTAAAGAACCGTCCAGTTTGCAACTTGCTTGTTAACCGCTTGAATTAAATCTTTTTGTGCCATAGGTTATTCATCCTCCCTTTTAGTCATAGTTTATATTCCCCTTTCTGTCTTATAAAAAACATGCTGCCAGCAACTTTTTACCTATATCGGAAGAGAACATGCTACAATAATTTTGAAGCAAAGGAGGCCCTTGTATGTATACCGTTTTGATTATTTCAGTCATAATCGTTATCATTGTTTTAATATTAAGTGTAGTCACCACTTCAAAGGCATATCAGTATAAACATACCGTCGATCCGGTTGACAACAATAACAGCCATGCAGACTCTAATGAACCAAAATCTCAGGATGAAAATAAATAAAAGGAGCTGGAAATCAGCTCCTTTTTAGAGTTTAAAGAAGGGATGAACACCATGTTAAAAAAAGCATTCATCGGGATTATCCGTTTTTACCAGGTTGTCATTTCGCCATTAAAGCCGCCTACATGCCGCTTCTATCCTACATGCTCACATTACGGGCTTGAAGCGATTAAAAGATTCGGTCCCTTCAAAGGCGGCTGGCTGACGATTGTACGCATCCTTAAGTGCCAGCCCTTCCATCCAGGAGGCATGGACCCGGTACCGGAAGAGTGGCCATCAAAGAAAAACGCTAAAGCTCATAACCATTAAAAATTACTTTTCATAGCCATCGATTACTTGATCAAGCCTTCCCGTTGAAGGATCGATCACAAGGCCATGAACCGGAACATCCTTAGGCATCAAGGGATGGTTTCTAACGATTTCGACACTGTGGGCAACGCTGTCCTTGACGTTATCGAAACCGTGCAGCCATTCCTTCACGTCTATTCCGGAGTAATTCAATGTATTCAGCATGTCATCGCTGACTCCACGCCTTTTCATTTCCTCAATCATGCCATCCGGCTTCATTCCACTCATGCCGCAGTCGTAATGGCCAATGATCGCCACTTCCTCCGCCTGCAGCTGGTAAACTGCGACAAGCAGGCTTCTCATGATACTTCCAAACGGGTGCATGATTAGCGCACCGGCATTTTTGACAATTTTCACATCACCATTGCGGATATTCAAAGCTCTTGGCAAAAGTTCAACAAGCCTCGTATCCATGCAAGTTAAAATAACCATCTTTTTATTCGGAAACTTAGTCGTAGTGAATTCTTCATATTTCTTTTCAGTTACAAATTTCTCATTAAAATCAAGGATTTCATCAAGCATTCGCATATATTCCTTCTCCTTTTAAAAGTTTTCTTTCTAATAGAATACCGTAAACTGAACGTGAACAAAAATATTTTACTTGATTTTGCTGTCATCCTTTTGTATGATACATAAGGTAAATCGTAACCATTACGAATTAATATTTTTGTATATGAATAGAAAACTAATAACAAATAAACTCCAATTCCTAAATCGTAATGAGTCCGTTTTGACTATCAGGAGGCACATATGAAAAAAACTGCATTTATTTTATCTATATTTATGGTCTTTGCTGCTTTTCTAAGCGGCTGTGGGCAGAATGCTACTGATCAAAAGAAGAACGATGACCTGTTTCAAGTCTATACCACTGTATACCCACTCCAGTTTTTCGCACAGCAAATTGGCGGTGATTATGTAAATGTTGAAACCGTTTATCCACCGGGAGCAGATGAGCATACATTCGAGCCCTCCCAAAAAGATATGATGGCACTGGCAGACGCAGACTTATTTTTCTATATCGGCCTGGGCCTGGAAGGTTTTGTTGATAAAGCCAGTAAGACTCTTAAAAATGAGGATGTAAAAATGGTACCGGTTGGTGAATCTTTGCATCTGGATGAGGCTGCCCATGAAGATGAGGTTCACACTGAGGATAGCTCGACTGAGGAAGGTCATGATGAAAAAACTCATGACGAAGAAGAACATGCTGATGAAGAGCATTCAGAAGAGGATGGGCACAATCACGGAGATTTTGACCCTCACGTCTGGCTTGATCCGATTTACGCAAACGAGCTGGCACTCGCAATCAAAGAACAATTATCAGAACAGATGCCTGAACATAAAGATACTTTCGAACAGAATTACACAGAGCTGACTGCGCAATTAAAGGATCTTGACAAGGTATTCTCAAAGGTTATTGGTTCAGCCAAACGCAAGGAAATCCTTGTATCACACTCTGCCTTTAGTTATTGGGAGGAGCGTTACGGAATCCAGCAAATCAGTATTTCTGGCCAATCAACTACTAATGAGCCATCTCAAAAAGAGCTTCAAAAGTTGATTACCTACGCCAAAGATGAAAAAATCAAATATGTTTTGAACGAACAAAATTTCAACTCCAAGCTGGCAAAAATGGTCCAGGAAGAAATCGGTGCAAAATCGCTAACTCTTCACAACCTTTCCGTATTGACCGATGAAGATCTTAAAAATAATGAAACCTACTTCACGTTAATGGAAAAAAATATCGCTACCCTTGGAAAAGCGTTGAATGAATAATAATTGGTTGCCTCCTTATTTGCGGGAGGCTTTTTTTATTGCCTTTGAAATTTGAGCACATATTATCTATTAAATTGAAAATAATATTGGGAGTTATATTACGGAAAGGAAGTTAAATAATGGATGATGTTTTAATTGCCCGCTCTCTATTCGGCACAACAATGGGTTTCCATATTATCAATGCCACCATCGGGGTTGGATTGCCATTGATGATTCTGGCGGCAGAACTTCTCTACCAGAAAACCAACGATAGTGATTATGCCGTCATGGCTAAAAGATGGACAAAAGCATTTGCGGTGACATTAGGTGTCGGCATCCCAACCGGAACGATTGCAGGAGTCCAGCTCTCTCTTCTATGGCCAGGATTCATGGAAGTTGTCGGCAGAGTAATGGCTCTGCCATTTCAGATTGAGATTTATGCTTTTTTTATCGAGGCTTTATTCATGTCTATCTATGTTTACGCAGCTGACAGGATCTCACCTTGGATGAGGATCGCCAGTCTAACCCTTGTAGCTCTCGGCGCTCTTGCTTCAGCTGTGCTGATTACGAATGTTCACGCATTCCAGGGTACACCAAGAGGGTTCCGTGTGGAAAACGGTGAATTAGTGGACATTGACCCATGGGCTGCCTTTTGGAATCCAAGCTTTGTCGTAACAGGCGGGCACGTTGTCGTCACGGCCTATATGACCGGCGCATTCATCATCGCCACTGTAGCTGCCTATAAAATGTTGAGAAGTGATTTTGGTTCAAGAGTGTATAAATTCCACCAGAAGGCCCTTATGGCCAGCTTGATCATAGGCGGGATATTCTCCATCCTGACAGCCGTCAATGGTCATTCTGCCGCCCAATACCTTCATGAATACCAGCCTGAAAAATTGGCAGGTGCTGAAGGGCTTTTTGAGACACAGAAATATGCGCCTCTTGCTATTGGCGGATTCACCGACCGGGAGACTGAATCGGTCAAATGGGGAATCGAGATACCATGGGCATTAAGCTTCCTTGCGGGCAATTCATTTGACACCGAGGTAAAAGGACTGAATGATTTTCCCGAGGAACATTGGCCGCCACTGTTTATCCATACACTATTTAATGCAATGGTCGGTGTCGGGATGCTGTTGATCACTCTCTCTATGATTGCCTTTGTCTGGAACAAAATTTTAAAGAAAGAAAAGTTCCCGAAATTCCTGATGTGGCTTTTTGTCGCTACAGGTCCTCTAGCCATGCTGGGAATCGAATTCGGCTGGGTTTTTGCTTGTACCGGCAGGCAGCCTTGGGTGATCTATCATGTCCTTTCAACGGAGGATGCTGCAACCACCGCTTCAAACCTGGGTATTTTATTTATTCTGTTTGCCGGGGTTTACGTTTTACTCGGGGTAATGGAAATCATTGTGCTTCGTTACTTCTTCCGGAAAAATACAGTTTTAGATGATTTAAACAGGGCACAGCAAAAAGAAATCCCTTTGTATGGTTCCAACTCATGAAAGGATGATCCATTTTGACTGACGCGCTAACTGCCATCACCGTACTGTGGGGCTTCGTCTTTATCTATGCTGTCATGGCGACAATGGACTTCGGAGCAGGGTTCTGGTCGATGGTTTATATCAATAAAACAAAAACAAAGGCAACGAATATTGCCAACCGCTATCTGTCGCCGACCTGGGAGGTCACGAATACCTTTATCGTTGCGCTTGTTGTCGCGGTTTACAGCATGTTTCCTAGAGCTGCTTACACTTTGGGAACCGTATTGCTGATTCCCGGCAGTATGATTTTACTGCTATTGTCATTGCGAAGTGCTTTCCTTGTTTTTTCGAATATTGCGGAGGATTATCGGAAGGTGCTCACTTATATTTCTGGAATTAGCGGAATTCTGATTCCTGGCTTGCTGATCAGCGTCCTGCCGATCACCCATGGCGGTTTCGTAGAGTTTACGGCTAGCGCACAGAATTTGGATTTGGGCAAATTGTTCACAAGTCCAAATGTCTACGCTTTTATTGGTTTCGCTGTCGCCAGTACACTTTTCCTGTCATCCCTGCTGCTAGCTGATTATTCCAAAGCCTCCGATGAGCTTCAGGCTTATCACGTATATAGGCGTGATGCATTGATTATGGGGCCGATTTCGCTATTCATGGCTTTTGCGATCATGCTGACATTAAGAAATGAAGCAGCTTGGATTTACGATAAAATGATGGATGACCTCTCCATTCTGATTCTTTCGGTTATATTATTTCTGATCGGAGGTCTGGCACTTATCCTTCCATCGATAAATAATAAATCACTCAGAGGAATTCCAAGGCTTGCAGTCATCTTGATCACATTTCAATACCTGGCAGCAAGCTATGTTTACGGAAAGGCTCATCTGCCTTACATCGTATATCCAGAAGTAACAATACAATCCGCTTTTACAGACCCAAACTCATTCCGGGCTGTTTTCACGACATACATCGTCGGATTTTTAATCCTTTTTCCCGGCTTTATTTATTTTTGGAGTCTGTTCATGCAGGATAAACGGTACTTGCGGCAGAAAAAAACGAAAGAACAAACTTAAAGCTTCCTGAATTTAGCGGGAATTACCTGCTTCAGTTCGCTGCATGCTAAGGTTGTATCAAACCAAAAAGGAGTGGTACACCGATGGCAAAAGATGTATTATGTGAAGTCAATAACTGCCAGTATTGGAAGGATGGAAATCTTTGCAGTGCCGATCAAATATATGTTGTCAGCCATGTCGGCGAGACAGCCGATAACAGCCGGGAAACAGACTGCAAAACCTTTGAAGCGTTGAGTTAATTAGAAAAGCGCATGCGCCTTGTTCAGCCCCGACAAGCGCTGGAGGGCCGACCAATGAAGTCGTTCTTTGACTTCATTGGGCGGACCGAAATCGAAAAGTGTAGCCGACTGCCCAGAAACGCAGAAACTGGAGACTCGGAGTTTCTAGGAGGCGAATCTAGACAAGCGACTCGAGGGGCTAGGCGCTGGAGCTAGACAATTCTCAAAGTGAAAATTATACTTTATCTCATGAATAAGACCGGGTCAGCCCCGGTCTTTTTATATTTACCGTATGATAAACCAATACACACAGATGATTCCCAAGTCACTCAGAACATGGCCGAAGATCGCGGCTGTTATCGTCCCTGTTTTCTCTCTTATATAACCCCAAAATATGCCCGCAATGAAGACAGGCACAGCTGCAATAATGCCATAAAAACCGTCGAAAATCGGAATCACCGAGAGCAAATGGTACAAAGTATAAAAAGCTGCCGTCATTAACACCGCATACTTCGCTGACCCTTCCATTCTCAGCTTTTCATAGATATGCCCTCTCCAATAAACTTCCTCCAGAATCGGATTAGCCACCAGCAGGACCAGCACGAGCCATATCTCACCGGGTCCAGAAAAACCCCATTCCCAAAGCAGAACCCTTAATTGATCGATATCCATAAGATAAATATGCAGCCATTTTATCCCCCAAAAAATGAATAGGAAAAAGAGCAGACCGCTCCCAAATCCCAACATAACAGCCTTGCTTGTCACTTTGAATCTTTCCCTTTGAATTCCACGTCCAAGCAACGGGACTGCAAGAAGCCAGCTATAAAAGAGTATAAAGGCAGCTATGACGCTCTCCAGCACTTGCAGCCCGATGAAAATCATGAAAGCAGGTCCAAGCAAAAGTAAAAGTCTTTTCATATCCACCTACCCCAGTCCTGCTTGCTTCTCTTTATTATCATTGAGCGGCTTTAAAAAAGCGTCGACAATCGCATTAAATTCATAATGTGACCTGGGTGGCAGCTGATGGGTGCCACTCTTTATATACACCACTTGGGTTTGGGGAGCCTTTTTTTGAAAAGGAATGCGGTAGCGGTGCATCGGCTTTTCCAGTGAACCGTATATCAGAAGGATAGGCATATCCAGCTTATGAAGCTGGCTGGTGGAATCATAATGCAGCCCAGATTGGATATACTCATACGAACGCTGAGCATCTGATCGCCTGGCTAACTCAAAGATTTCTTTTTCATCTTCATAATCCAATTTATGAAACTTTGCCTGCCATTTTGCAGCAAGAGACACTTGACCGAATTTAACCATCAGCTGCACTAACTTAATTACAAGCTTTGGGATAAAAGTATCAATCTTTGAAAAACCGCCAGACAAGATTAACGCAGCTGAGCGTTCAGGATACCTCAGTGCAAATTCCTGGGCAACCAATCCGCCATGGGAATATCCGCATAGCACAGCTTTGTGAATACCTATTCCATCCAGCAACATTTTTAGATCATCCGCAAGTCCCTCTATGCTTAAATATTTGTTTCCCTTCGAACTTCGCCCATGCCCGGCAATGTCGTAAAAGATGGTCTTACAGCGATCGGATAGTGCCTCTTGATACTTAAAAACATTGTGCCCCATCACAAAAGGATGAATGAACACAACAGGCAGCCCATCACCTTTTATTTGATAGTAAAGTGAGAGAGAGTCATCGATTTTGGCATATGGCATAAATAGTTCAACCCCTTTATGCTTGCCTTTACCCGAATTTAAGGCACGGTAAATAACTTTTATTTTTGACCTTTTTAAAAATAAGAGTTTTAAACATTCTCTCGTCTCTTCAACTCTTCCAGCTCGTGGGTGATTAGGTCTGGATCAAGTCGTTCAAATAATGGTTCTACATGATTTAGGCCAATTGATTTCACTTCTATAGGGACCCAGCTGTGTTCCGTTATTAGCAGCATGCCTTTAACCTTTTCGCTTGAAAAAGGAAGGAATGGCGACAGGATATTGGCAAGGTTCGCAATGATATATATGCTATCCGCCAGCGTCTGCTTGCATGCTTCAGGGTTTTCGTCCACCTGCTTCCATGGTTGTTGTTCATCGAAGTATTTGTTTGCATATCTCACTAATTCAAACACTTTTTCCAGTGCTTTTTTAAAGCTGGCGTTTTCAATATTCCTTCCCGTTTCTACGTAAAGCAAATCTACTCTGTTCACTATTTCTTTGTTAATCTCTTTTTCAGGAAGAACGCCTCCAAATGACTTTTGAATGAATTTCAAGGTGCGATTCACCAAGTTCCCATAAGCGCCCAACAGTTCACTATTGTGACTATAGATTAACTCCTTCCATGAAAAATCTGCATCCCGGCTTTCCGGTGCATTAATGGCCAGAAAATAGCGGATTGAATCCGGGTCGTATTTTTCTATGATATTCGGTACCCAAACTGCCCAATTTCTGCTTGTGGACAATTTTTTCTTTTCCAATGTGAGATATTCATTAGAAACGATGTGGGCAGGCAATGCATCGATATCAAGTCCTTTAAGAATCCCTGGCCAAATGATGGTATGGAACGGGATATTATCTTTCCCATGTACATAATAGGATTGAGCGCCAGAATTCCAGAACGCTGCGTCTTCCTGTCCCGTTTCTTCAGCCCAAAGCTTGCTTGCTGTGTAATAACCTGAAACCGCCTCAATCCAAACATAAATTTTCTTCTCTTCATAGCCTTTAACAGGCACACTTACCCCATTAGGCAAATCCCTGGAAACTGCCCGATCCTGAAGGCCTTCATGCAAGTATCTCTTCGTCAAAGATATGGCGTTCTCTCTCCAGAGCTGATTTTGTTCAGCATTCTGTGTATACTTATCCAATTCATTTTGGAGTGAACTTAACGCAAAGTAAAAATGCTGAGTTGCTCTCGTTGTTGGCGGAGCGCCGCATATTTTGCACTTTCTCTCCAGCAAATCGAGCGGTTCAAGTACGCTTGAGCAATAATCACATTGATCACCACGAGCGTTCGCTCCGCACTTTGGACAAGTTCCCTCTACATAACGGTCAGGCAAAAACTGCTGGTCCTGCTCACAATACGTCTGTTCAATTTCCTTCTTGTAGATCAACCCTTTATCAAGCAGCTTCAGAAAGATTTCCTGAACGATTTTATGGTGGTGGGCGGTATCGGTTCTTGTGTAGATATCATACGAGAAACCAAGTTTAGCAAAGCTTTCCTTGAACTCATGGTGGTATCTGTCAGCAATTTCTTTTGGTGACACACCTTCTTGTTTCGCTCTAATTGTAATCGGCGTCCCATTGCAGTCACTGCCAGAGACATATAGAACCTGTTCTCCTTTTAAACGGTAATACCTCGCTAAAATATCCCCGGGCAGCAGGCTCGAAATATGCCCCAGATGCATCGAACCATTAGCATAAGCCCATGCTCCTCCGATAAAAACACTCATTTTGAAGACCTCCTTATAAAATTGAAAAAAAATAAAAAAACCCCGCCCTTAACTGCAATAGTTAAGGACGAGGTTTGGGATCCCACGTGTTACCACCTTATTTCGCAAACGGTTCACACCATTTGCCTCAGCAAGTACGGAGCATATGATTGCCTGCTCTTATACTGTGACATTGATAACGAGTGCCAAATCTCGCCGTAACCTACTTATGCCAAAAAGCATGTTCAGAACGGAGCTCAGAGACCATTTTTCAAGTGACTGTCTTTGCTTCTTTTCAGCTTCCGAAGCTCTCTGTAAAAAACAGGGGCACTCTACTTTTTCTCTTCATTGCTTTTAAAAAGTTATTAATCCGATTTTATTCAGATTGAACCAAGAAGTCAATGATCTTTTGACAATAAAACAAAAAACTTCCTCCGCAACCAAGATAAACCACTTTGTGCCTGCGTGTATATAAGACAGTGCAAATGGCGGGTAAACTGACATCAGTTTTGGACACGCCATTTTTCTAATATATTTTATATCGGCTCGAAAATATATTGATTCTTATTCAGCATTAGCACCTGTTTGATGAAGATGGACTAATTAATCAGAAATAATGAGTCCATCTTCTGCAATTTGCCCCTGGACAGTAGAATTTGGGTTTTCAACCAATTCAAAGGATACTTTTTGTCCATGTTTTAGAAATCTGAATCCATCAGGAAACCTTTCCGAATCAAGTAAAATAGAACTGAAATTATGAAAAAAATCGCTGATTGGCGAGTCTATTATAAACCAGTGAAAGCAACAACTATTATAAAGTGTTTTTCGGCTTCTTGATTGATATTTTTTTTAATATGTTCCTTCCAGCTAACAACGCAAAATATAAAGGAATTGTGACAAGTAATATTACATAAAGGTCTCGTCCAGCAAGGTAAGTGGCAGAGTGAAGACCTTTTATAAGTAAGTGAGCAAACAGGTACGAGATAGGCAATAGAATCATTTTTTCTAGTCCATTTCTTATTTTTTCCTTCTTAATGAATATGACCAATCCAATTCCACAAATAAGTAAAAATCCTATAGCAAACAACACATAGTAGCTTAAAACAAGCCGAGGTAACGTCATGACAGAACCATCCGTTATTGGATCTCCATAAATTAAAGTATTTTCAATTCCATCGGTATTGTAATAGTAGATCGAAGCGACCGTTTCCCCATTCGGGTTTAAGACCGTATTTTCCAGGTTGTTTTTGTTTATTTTCTGTTGCCAAATCGTTTCCCATGTAGTTATATCATAGACATAACCTGAATTGTCTGCTGCTGGATATTGATTTACATTATATCCAGAGACTTCTTCACTAAAATTCAAAAGTACAGTTCCATCATCCCTTTCAATAATTGAAACCGCATTTTCATTATAAGAGATGTATGCTGGGGTTGTCAGATAAGCGATTGTAACCACTGCAAAAACCAATGTTACCATGACTGAAAGAATAATCGTTTGCAGCTTTTTCTTTCGCAATGTATTTTGTATGTTTCTTAAGGGAGCTATATCGGTATCTACTGGCGGTTCTTCAAAAGTCCTCATTTCTTCAAGTCGTTTTTTACAGTCCTCACAAGAAGCTATATGTTCTTCAACTAGATCTCTAGTATCTTGACTTGCCATATCCTCGACATATAACGGCAGTATATCCCTAATCATATTACAGCTAATTTTCATCGATAATCCTCCGATCGCGCTTTAATTTTTTCTCTAGCACGGTGATAAGTAACACAAGCCCAGTTTTCACTTTTACCAAACAATTTGCCAATTTGCTTAAATGACAGTTCTCCAAATGCACGGAGAGTAAAGACCTTTTTGTATGGCTCTTTCAAATTCCGGATAACTTCATGTACCTTCATAGACGCTTCTGAAATGGCTATTTCTTGTTCTACATTGTCTCCACTAGCTGATTCTGGAACCGACTCAAGATCCACCAAGCTTTTATTCTTACGCAAATAAGAGTAATAACTGTTTTTGGCAATTTGGCATAACCAAACACGAATATCACTATTCCCTCTGAAACTGTCTAGCGATGTTAATGCCTTCATAAAAGTTTCCGAAGTGATATCTTCAGCGATATGCTTATCGCCACACAAACTATACACATATAAAAATACATCTTTAAAGTATGTATTATAAATATCCTCAAGCTGTGTCACCATCTCACCTCCTTACATATAAGACGCGATAAACTCAAATATCTTACAATAATATAAGAAAAACCGTACAAAATACTAACGGGTTTACTTGTGAGGTGCAAACGTTAAATCACAGTGCTAATCGCACCTCAAATAGCAGTATATTTCACGGGCAAAAAGGCTCAGAGTTATTTTCTACTCTAAGCCTTTTTGTGTTATGTTATTTAACTAAAGCACCCGTTAGTGGAAAACTCTCCCTTTATTCTTCGATATTTTCATCTTGTCGTTTTTTTCGTAGATTATAGATATAGACTATTGGAATAAGACCGCAAATAAATAATATTCCACCCACAATTACCCCATTGGTAAAAGTAAAGCCATCAGTGAGCGATACAAAAAAACCTACAACAGTTGAAATTAAAACAAGTACAACCAGCGAAATATTTAGACTTTTTTGTGGGTTAACTTTATTATTTTCGTGGTCTGCACTAATACTCATTGATAAATATGTAGAAATAACCGTAGTTATTATAAACACAAGCCATAAGGGATTTTCTCTCATTCCATCTAACCCTTTTGTAACTAAGTCATATCCTAAAATTCCAAGAATACCAACAGTTTGAACGATATATGCAATGCGGATGTTTTTTAAATTCTGTAATACTAATCGTTCATCTGTAATTTTTTTCATTTTTAATCATTCTCCTTTCTCTATCCAAAATACTTCATCTAATGTTTTATTAACTGTATAACAAATATCCAGACACAACTTTAGGGTTGGATTATATTTTCCCTTCTCAATCAAACTAATAGTTTGGCGAGTGACACCTATCTTTTCTGCCAGTTGTTGTTGCGTCAGACTTATTTGAGTACGAGCAATCTTAACTTTATTCTCCAAACGTTATATCCCTCCTCAAATTAATTGTAACATATATATTACATTATTCAATATATATGTTACGTTTAAAGGGGAGTTACTCTGTAAGTAAACTGCTGCTTTAGCTTAATAAGGAATTCAACAAAAAGGCCGTTGAACCTTTATAGCATTAGTTATTAACCCTGATAAAAAGTCTCCGTAGTTCTCAGCTAACGCACAAATTTTCAACTAACTCATTCATATTTTTTTAAGTCAATGACAATAGGCTGAAGCTCAATTTTTTTATGACCTTTTCCAGAAGTAAGACTTGCAATTTGAATAGGCTGAATGAAGAGCTTGCTAGCTCCTTCTTTAATCGTACCAAAGTTACTTGTCCCTTTAAATGTTTTGTAGTCATCAGTTGTTTCCCCAGGTCCACTAGTTCCATCCATATACACATTACCAAGATTATCTGTTACCTGGAAAACAGGTGTCACACTTACCCATTCTTCAAGCAGTACATCTGGTACCTCTTGTTCATATCTAATCACAGTTGATATATCAGTGAACTCCACAGAGTGAAGTGTAAAACTCACATCTTCTTTCTGTACGGTTTGATTTACAATTTGGATATCACCTTTTACACGATTCAGTGAAAAGGCAAATGACCAATCCCCTTTTACTTCTAAATCATTTGATTGACTGTAAAAGGAGCCTGGTTCCCAAGTGACTTCGATTCTTTCTGGGGGTTGATCATCTTTGAAAGCTGGAGTGAAAGTTGTTATTCCCACATAGCGGTTATCACTAATTTTCGTAAACTTAAATCCACCACCACTACCACCTGTTGCTTCACGAACATAAAACCAATTCGGTGCACGTACATCCAAGTGTCCATCAAAATTATAATCACTTTCGATTGCAAATGACACAGTAACGTTTGTTCCGTCATATACCGCATTATCGATCATAACCGTAATACCATTGCTCGTCTGTGCAAGACCAATATCACTCGAGAAGGTTTCAAAATCCTTGTAATCTCTCTCAGCACCATTTAAGAAACTAATGACATTATCCATAAATGGAATTTGTGATGCAAAAGAAGGGAATGCAAAACTCGTTGCCGTACTTGCTCCAACAATGATAACAGCAGCGACCGCAATATTTCGCCAAATTGGTGCTTTTCTTCGCTTTTTGAGAACATTGTGTTTTACACGTGCCTTTTCGATATCTGTTACTTCTAATAACTCAAGTTGATCGATATCCATTTCCATCCATTCCTTCATACTCATATAAAGAACTCCTTTAACTTGGCATTTTGGGCTAATACTTTCTTGCCTCGATACAGCCGATTGTCGATTGCAGCTTTCGATAGTCCCAGATTGTCAGCAATTTCAATATTTGTAAGTTCCAAATAATATTTCATTATGAAAATATCGCGGTCGATTTCCTTCAATTGACTAATCGCAAGTAACAATGCGTTTTTTTCTTGTCGTTTGAAGACAGATACATCTGTTTCTAAAACGCTTGGTTTCTGTTCTAGTGGTGCGTCTGGCTGTTCAAATTGGCTTTGTCTTTTAGCTTTACGGTATCGATCAATTGCCCGGTACTTCGTAATTATGCCGATCCATTTTTTAAAATCTTGTGGATTCCCTTCAAACTGATGACCATTTTGCCAAACAGCCAGAAAAACATCATTGATACATTCATCAATTTCTGATTTCTTTATATTATGTAAAATTTTTGTGGCAATTGTTTTCACAAGCGGCATATATGCATCAATGATATATTCGAGTGCATCTTCTTTTTGTTTTTTTAATCTACTGATAAAGTTTGTTGATGAACTTTTCATTTATTTTGCTCCTTAGTTGATTGGGAAAAAGCTTTTTCATTAAGTACAACGGGCTGTCCAAGAGTTCATTCTCAAAAAAGTTTTTATTTTTTATCAGGCGTATTTTCATTCGTCAAATTTAATGTGACTTGCTGGAAAACCAATGGTTTATTGTTTAGGCTTGTGATATTCAAAATGTGGGGAAAGAATAAATTAATTGATAATATAACATATTATCTAATTCCTACAATTTAGTAGTTTTTGATATTGGGACGGGGCATCTACTGAGGGAGATTGTATGAACGGCGTTTATCTTCTTAGTGGTGGGAATATTTCAAATCTTCATTCACCACCACTTGGTAGACATAAAGGACTTATTCAGAAAAGGGAACCGTTCGCCTTTAGGAAGGGAGCTACCTTAATTGCTTCAGAGTATTCTAATTTGTGGGTCTTACTTTCACTCTGCTCAATTCTGGTGTTATATAAGATTAACGCAACAATGTAATTTGTTTTTGATTTATATGGGTATAAATCAAAAACAAATTGCCAGTTGTAAGCCGCAAATTTTTTTGCGGTTTTTTGTCTGTCTTTTGTTCAACTAAACTGCATCGTTTGTTTAACAAGCATTCTACAAAAAAAGCATTAATCCTTACTAGATCAATGCACTTACTTCTAAGGGCTTATTAATCACTTTTCTTCTTTACTACTAAGAATATCCCTAATCCAGCAACAACTATTAGTGACCATAAAACAAATGTAGGCAAATCCGAACCCCATCCTAAGGATCCATTTGGATTCGCAATCCAAGCAGCTGATTCTTTAATTGAATCTGATAATTGTTGAATGGAATAAACAATAACACCTGTAATAATCGCTTGTGCAATAAGAAAATATCCTAATAAATCTCTCATAACTTACTCCTTTTCTTTTCTCTTTTTTTATAAATTCTATAATTTAAACGTTATTCCTTCTTTAACTATCCTGCTCCTTTAGCTTAATAAGGAATTCATAAAGTACAATAATCCTTCCTGATCAACTCTCCCTTTACTCTTCACTTAGTTTTAGTTTTCCCTTTTGAAAACCTTATTTCGTTCTATAACTGTACATCCGTTATTTCGGAATGTTGTAAGCATTGGAAGGTTGTTGTGACCAGTGCAGCCAATATAATGGGTGGCCTTAAAGTCATTTTTTAATATTTCTAATGCTTGTTGATGAAGAAGTTTGCTTTTTCCCTTCCCTCTTTCGCTTGGAATGATGCCAAAATAAAATAACCTTCCTTCTTCTGAAGTCCCAGGTTCTATATGGGGCATAATTACTCCGATTGGGTTTCCATTATCGTAAGCAGTAATACAAGATTTCTTATAGTTGGGGCCTAATTCCAACTCTACACTTCGCATTTGTTCGTCAACATTTAGCGAAGAAGGTGCATTTAATGATTCTTTCATAGATTCCTCCCAAACCCTTTTAAACTCTGCTAACGAAAGTTCGTGTAAATCCTTTAGTAAGAACTCGTTTTCAACCTTAGATGAATCATCTAACACCTTGTGAACAGTAACATTTTCATCATGTAACTTAAACCCATTTTCTATTAAAAGAAAGTCTACTTCTTTGTTAAATTTACTATTAACCAGTATATTTACATTTTTAAAGTTCTTTATAAATGACTGTCCCATCAGATATGTTATAAGTTCAATTAGCTCTTGATTCGCCAGACTTTTTGTATCTTCAATAGTTACAAAGTTTTCTCCTTTTACAATTTTTATTCTTGCCAATAAATTAGAATTGCCTTGTGATTTCTTTATCTCCATAATTTCAACCCCCTTAAAGCACAAATTATAAAAGCATGGGACCACAGATGATCCGCAGTCCCACTCTACATTAATTATTCAATTCGATTATATTCCTAACAAACAAGTGCTTACTTTTATAAACAATTAAACTGACCACTGCAAGCAGTATTCCTGAGATCATAAACACGATTCTTATTCCCAGTAAATCTGCTAACAGTCCCATAATAAGAGAGCCAACGCCAAAGATTCCAGTACCGATAGCTCCTAACGAAGTATAAACTGTTGATAACTGTTCTTTTGCAACGCTGGTTTGTATCACTGTTTGTTGAGGTATGCCTTTAATTTGCCCAAAAATCCCTGCACAGAGCGACAATAGGAGTGCAGCTATTGGTATGCTGTTTAGGCTAAATAGTAATGTAACTAAGGAGCTTAGGATTGAACCTATAAATATAAAGGTCCCTAATTTCTTTTCAATGATTGAAGAGTAGTTAATACAATAAACACTTCCTAAGATCAATCCCAAAAAGAAGGCACCATTGATAAATCCCCACCACTGTCCACCAACGTCTAAAGCATCGTTAACGAACACAAGGAGTATGGCTGCTATCCAAACCGTTCCTGCGATTGTCTCAAAGAAGTCTAGCCAAGCAATCTTTCTTAATACTGGAGTGTTAGATAAAGTTACCCATCCCTCTGTAATCTGTTCAAATTTCCCTTTTGCCTCAGTTCTATTATCAGCTACATTTTCTAAAAGACTGAGCAAGATGCTTGCTACTATAAACAAACCTCCTGCTAACCAGACCAGTTGATGTGAGTTCACAATAATTAAGAATAAACTCCCTATGAACCACATTACTGCTTGTATGATCTGTGTAACAGTTTCTGCAATTCCATTGGCTTTAATTAATTGACTTGGATTAACATAGTATGGAATTAATGTCTGTCTTATTGGATTTGCACATCCATCTAGTAAAGCAATCAAACCTATGATTAAGAAAATCAAATAATAATTTGATGCTGTAACTCCAACTAACATAAATCCCAGAATAAAAAGCAGAATAGTCTTTCCGATTTGCGATCCAGCCATTAACCATTTAAGATTTACTTTTCCCACCAAAAGTGGTGTTAACAGACTAGATATAAACATGGAAGAAGTAATTGTAAATGGTACAAATGAGGAAGCTGTTGCCGAGCCTGTTAATACAAAAATCGTACTGATGATACTGACCATATACAATACATCGCCAATATTAGCGAGCGATTGACCCAACAGTAATAAAGAAAAGTTTTTATTCAAGTTCATTTTATGTCCCCCAATTACTGAAATGAATGTTTTCTTAAATAGGGGAATTTTTAAATTGGATTGTTCATAAAATATTTACCCTTTCATATATCTGATAAATCTGGGGACTAGATTTATCATAAGAATTGTTAGTATCATTATTAAATGTTTATATGAACCCCAGGCAGCTTGTATTTATACTTATCCATCTCCATTTCAACACTTCGAATAAATTAGTACATTAGAAGACTTAGTTAAATTAACCAAGTTTGTTAGATATTTTACAAAATCTATTCACCAAGTCTAAATTTCTATAAAACTGGCAAGAATACCTTCTAATATACTAATTAAATAGGAGGGATTGGTTTGTTGCTATCAACTGCTTGGAAGTCCTATGAAGCAGATAAACGTATTGAAGGATTCTCACCATATACCTTAAAAGCATATAGTATTCAGGCAAAGCTGCTCATAAGCTATTTTAAGGACCCAATTATTGATACCTTCAATACAGAAGGATTAAAGGAATATCTTGTTACTCAAGGCAAGGATTTAAAACCCTCAAGTTTGGCCCACAGAATTCGGTTTATGAAGTCATTGTTTCGATGGTGTCATGAGGAGGGCCATTTAAACATTAATCCAGCAGCAAAGATCAAGGAACCTAAAGCGGGTAAGAGAATTCCAAAATTCCTATCGGAAAGGGAGATTGAACTTTTACGTGAAGCCTGTCTAAGTCCTATGGAAAAGGCACTTTTTGAATTTATGTTTTCAACTGGCTGCAGAATCGGTGAAATCGCTGCACTTGATCGCAATTGCATTAATTGGTCTAACCGTTCTGCAATCGTCAGGGGAAAAGGTGATAAGGAACGTGAAGTGTATTTTAATATTCGCGCAGAATTATGGCTTAAGCGATACATTGATAGCCGCCAGGATAAAGATCCGGCCATTTTTGTAACAGAGAGACAGCCACACAGGATGAGTATCGCACAGATAAGGTATTACATTAAGAAAATCTCAGCGCGTGCCGGAATAAATAAGGAGATTCATCCTCACCAACTCAGACACAGCTACGCCACTCATTTATTAAACAATGGAGCACCAGTAGAAGTCATTCAAAGCCTTTTGGGTCACGAGAAAAGCGAAACCACTAGGATTTATGCTCAACTAAGCGGAAGGCTCAGACAGGAGTTTTACCAGAAATACTTTTAATCGAGTAGGAGGGGGTG
>NZ_JAGGQU010000014.1:0-58636 GCF_018613155.1 Bacillus sp. ISL-55
ATCCATCATTCCACCGACCTGTGGCATCATCGGCATCTGACCCTGCATCATTCCTCCGACCTGAGGCATTTGATGCGGCATCTGGCCCTGCATCATTCCGCCCACCTGTGGCATCTGGTTATTCATCATCCCGCCAACTTGCGGCATCTGAGGCATTGGCATTTCAGAAGATTCATCATCCATCATACCTCCGACCTGAGGCATTTGCTGATTATCCATCATACCTCCGACTTGTGGCATTTGGTTATCCATCATTCCGCCAACCTGCGGCTGCATTGGCATCTGATCCATCGCACCAGCTACCTGAGGCATGTATGGCATCTGCTGCGGATATCCCTGCTCATACGGCGGGCAGTAGCCTGGTCCAGGCATGACCGGCGAAATCGGCATACCGTGGAAGACTGGACCTGTCATTTGCGGAGCTGCATGATGAGGCATATTTTCCATAGCCGGGCTCAACGGCATTTGCATATTCGCAAAAGATGAAGATTCCATATCTTCTGCCGGCATTGCCATGTTAGGCATCATTCCTGGATATTGTGAAACTCCCTGTACTTGTGGATAAGGCATTTGCTGGGTTCCTGGATAGCCATAAGCAGGGCCTGACATGGAAGGCGCCCCTGGATAACAGTTATAAGGGTAAGGGATCATTGGCTGCTGGTAACCTCCTTGAATGAACGGCATCATGGATGGCGATTCATCCATAAAATTATTCTTTTCAATTTTTATCTCGGGCTTAATTTCATGCTTCACATTTGGTTTCATCTCAGTTTTCGGCAGCTGAGGTTTTACCTCTTGCTTAACTTGTGGTTTGACCTGTTGCTTGACTGGAGCCTTTGCCTCTGGCTTCACTTCAGGCTTTACCTCTGGTTTTACTTCCGGGAAGATATTGTCTGGTTTAGGCGGCAACTTCGGCTGTGGTTTTGGCTGTGGTTTTGGCTGTGGTTTTGGCTGCGGTTTTGGCTGCGGCTGCGGCGGCATCTGCATATTAGCCATATTCATCATATAGTAATTGTTGATGTCAATCTCAGGCTTGATTTGTACCGGCATCTTCGGTTTATATGGTTTAACTGGCTCTTCCTTTGGAACAGGTTTAGGCATTTCCACCTTCGGCTGTTCCTTAACTGGAGCCTCTTTTGGAACTTCTTTCTTCACTTCTGGCATTGGCATTGGTTTCTCTTTGGCAATCGGCATTTCCTTTTTGCCACCCATATTGATTTTTGCTTGAGGCGTTCCACCTGCGATTGGAGCTTCTTTCTTTACTGTTCCTCCAGCGGTTGGAACTTTTATTTTCATACCGGGCATAATCATATCAGGGTTGCTGAGCTGCGCGTTCATCTTTTTCAGCTCTTCAAAGTTCACGCCGTACTTCTTGGCGATCTTCCAAAGAGTATCCCCTTTCTGTACGATATGGATTTTCACTCTGATTCCCTCCTATGGCATAAGTCCATATATTCTATGTTGGTGTGGGCAAATTGCTAACAATCTTCAGAAAAACTTATGCTTCTATGTAAATAAATATGTTTTTCAGCATAAGATTAAGCTTTTCCCATAAAAAAAATCCTCCCCGGCCCGGGAAGGATTCCATTTTATGATTGTTCAAGCATGCGGTTTAGGGCCAGCTTCGCATTAAATGCTGTTTCTTCATCCACTTTTATAAGATTAATTTCCTGCCCCTGGACAACCGAATCGAGACTCCAGGCAAGATGCTGCAAATCGATTCTATTCATTGTCAGGCACGGGCACATATGCGGGTTCAAAGAAATGATCTGCTTATCAGGGTGTTGAGAAATCAGGCGGTTCACCAGATTCATTTCTGTTCCGACCGCCCATGATGAGCCTGCAGGGGAAGCTTCTATTGCTTCAATAATGTAATTCGTCGATCCTGCCATGTCAGCTAGTGCCACAACCTCGTGGCGGCATTCTGGATGGACAATGACTTTCATATCAGGATATGTTGACCTGACATCCGCGATATTCTCCACTGTAAAATTCTCATGAACAGAGCAATGTCCCTTCCAGAGGATGACCTTTACTTTTTCGAGCGGGCCATCGTACTCGAGAATATTTTCAATCGGATTATAAACGGCCATTTCGTCCAGGCCGATTCCAATGTTAAAAGCTGTATTCCTCCCTAAATGCTGATCTGGAAGGAAAAGCAGGCGTTCTTTTTTTGAAAATGCCCAGCGCACCATCTTCTCGGCGTTAGAGGAAGTCACAGTCGCACCCCCATTGGCTCCGACAAAGGATTTAATCGCTGCTGTCGAATTCACGTACGTCAACGGCAAAATGGTGTCGCCAAACAACACCTGAAGGAACTCCCACGCTCTTTCGGTCTGGTATATATCAGCCATATCCGCCATGGAGCAGCCAGCCCTCATATCCGGCAAATGGACCTTCTGGCTTTCAGTTGTTAAAATATCTGCCGTCTCAGCCATGAAATGGACGCCGCAGAACACGATATGCTCCGCTTTCCTGTTATCTGCAGAAAGCTGCGCGAGCTTCAAAGAATCACCTGTCGCATCGGCAAATTGGATGACTTCATCTTTTTGATAGTGATGCCCCGGGATAAAGAGCTTCTCGCCCATCTTCTCCTTAATGCTTTTGATCATGTCTTCAAGTTCCTGGACAGACATGTTTTTGTACTTTTCAGGAAGCATCCTGGACTTAGCTTCGAGCGTCTCCAATATATTCATATTGTAAATCCCCTTTCTTATCTGCCATCACTTTTGCGCTGATATCCAAAGATTTTACGGAATGGGTAAGAAACCCAAGCGAAATATAGTCCACACCACAATCACTGTAGCTATGGAGGTTATCTAGTGTGATGCCTCCAGATGCCTCTGTTAAAATTCCTGCAGGCACATTATTAATCCAATCCTTGATCTGGTCAGGGTGCCTGTTGTCGAACATGATGCAGTCAACCTTTGAAGCAATTGCTTCCAGAAGCTGGTCCTTCGTTTCAATCTCAACCTCGACCTTCACCATATGCCCAAGATTTGACCTTACTGCTTCAACGGCATTGCTGATTGAGCCCGCGAATGAGATGTGGTTATCCTTGATCATCACAGCGTCATACAACCCATAACGATGGTTGAAGCCGCCGCCGCAACGGACTGCATATTTCTCAAGCATCCTGAGACCCGGGGTAGTTTTACGCGTATCACAGATTCTCGTTTTCGCGCTGTCTAATACTTTGACAGCCTCATTCGTTTTCGTCGCAATCCCGCTCATCCGCTGAACAAGGTTAAGGACGACTCTTTCTGCTTTTAGCAAACCGGAAACCCTGCCGTGGATCAAGGCAAGTTCCTGGCCCTTCACAACTTTCTCTCCATCTTTCACTTTCAGGGTAATCTGACTGCTCTCATCAAGCAGCCGGAAGCCTGTATGGATGATTTGCTCGCCACAGAAAATCCCTTCATCCTTAGCGATCAAAACGAGGTTTCCTCTATTTTTATTTCCGAAAATCAGTTCACTGGTGACATCTCGTTCACCAATATCTTCAATAAAAAATTGTTCAAGTAGCAAGCGCAGTTTGATTGAATTCATGCTTACCATCCTTTACGTGTTTTCGTTGATGGATGATTTGTTTCTTCATCCAATTGGCGTTATCTTCATGGGGAAAATCTTTCCGATAGTGCCCTCCCCTGCTCTCTGTTCTTTCCAAAGCTGACTGGGTGATTAAAGAGGCGGTGATATACATGAACAGCCTATTTAACTCAGATGGCTGCAAATGGTCCAGGCTAGACTTCAGCCATTGGTCCAGGTTGAACTGATCAAGCCATTCATTCTGTAAAGTCAGCAACTCCTTAGTACGGACAATTCCTGTCCGGTCCATCATTGTTTGTTTTAGTGAGTCGATGTCAGGAAGATCGCCTCCGGATACATTTTGATTCATGTTGACTTCTCTTTTGGCAGCTTGGTAATGAATTTCCGTAATTCTTCCTGCTTCTCTGCTGGCAGCTTGATGGCTGTTGATCCAATCAGCAAGATTGCCGCCAACAAACATACCTTCCAATAAGGAATTGCTGGCCAGTCTATTTGCTCCGTGGATTCCTGTACATGCCGCTTCACCAATCGCATACAGTCCGGGAATACTGGTTCGGCCCTGCAAATCGGTCTTTATCCCGCCCATGATAAAATGGCTGCCAGGCACAACAGGAATTAAGCCTTTACGAATATCTATCCCACGCTCAGAACAAAGCTTGCTGATCGTTGGGAAGCGGCTGCTGAAATCAGGGAGGTTTGTGATATCTAAATAAATTTGAATTCCTCTTCGCGAGTAGTCATAAATAGTTTGGGAGACAATATGCCGCGGTGCCAGATCCTTCAAAGGATGAACACCCTCCATGATCCGCTTGCCTTCAACAGTCACCAATACGGCCCCTTCACCCCTAACCGCTTCAGATATTAGGCCTCTCGTCTTTCCATTTACATAAAGAAGTGTGGGGTGAAACTGGACAAATTCCATATCGGCCAGCTCAGCACCTGCCATGTAAGCCAGTGCCATTCCATCACCGGTTGCTGTTTCAGCATTGGAAGTGAAGGCAAAGACTTGCCCACAGCCCCCCGTAGCAAGGACTACATGTGGAGCAAGATATACCTCATTCGTTCCATCAGGGAGTTTCGCTTTCACACCTATACAACGAGTTGCATCGCTTTCTATCAATAGCTCATACACAAATGCGGACTGTTCAATTGAAATATTGCCATCCAGGTTCGAGAGCAAAAAGTCGACCATATGCTTACCAGTCGCATCGCCTCCGCTATGGACAATCCTCTTTTCACTATGAGCTCCTTCCATCCCCAGCATCAATTTTCCATCTGCATCTTCATCAAAACGGCAGCCTGATTTCCATAATCCTTTAATCAACTCCGGTGCTTTTTTGGTGATTTCAAGTACAGCCTCAGAGTTATTATGGTGAGCTCCTGCTTCCATTGTGTCGAGATAATGAAAGTAAGGGTCATCGCCTGGTGCAACCGCCGCTGCAACCCCGCCTTGCGCAAGATAAGAATTTCCTGCTGTCAGTTCCTTTTTTGTGAGAATAATCACATTTAAACTCTTTGCTAATTGATTGGCCAATTGAAGTGCAGCAATCCCGCTGCCAACAATGATTACATCTGATTGTTTCATATAATGATAGCCTCCTGGATTAACAGGTGTCTTGACATATATATTTACACACATTTACACTATTGACAAGAACTTTTATTTTGCCAGAGGAGAAAGCAAGCACTGCACAGAGTGTATGCTTGTGACCGTGATAGGAGTGAGAGACAGTTTTCGGGCACAAGTTGTCTCTTCTTGTGACCGTGATTCGATAGAAAGGCAGATTTAGGGCACAAGTTGCCTCTTCTTGTGACCGTAATCCGATAGAAAGGCAGATTTGGGGCACAAGTTGCCTCTTCTTGTGACCGTAATCCGATAGAAAGACAGATTTCGGGCACAAGTTGCTTCATCTTGTGACCGTGAATTGATAGAAACGCAGATTTGGGGCACAAGTTTTCTCTTCTTGTGACCGTGAATTGATAGAAAGGAAGATTTGGGGCACAAGTTTTCTCTTCTTGTGACCGTGAATCGATAGAAAGGCAGTTTTCGGGCACAAGTTGCCTCTTCTTGTGACCGTGAATCGATAGAAAGACAGTTTTCGGGCACAAGTTGAAACTTCTTGTGATTGTAAGCCAAGAACAATTCAAATCTTCGAGTACAAGCAAGATATAAAAGTTGAACAGGAGCGAACCTATGAAATATTTCGATTACGCGGCGACATGCCCGCTTGACCGGGAAGCGGCAGATATTTATATCCAGGCATCCACAAAGTACTTTGGGAATAGTCAAAGTCTCCATGAAGCTGGCAGTGCTTCTGCTAATCTTTTGGAGAGCTGCAGACAGGAATTTTCGCGCTTGCTTGGTGTTGATCAGGCGGGGATTTATTTTACAGGCGGAGGATCTGAAGCGAATTATCTTGGGATTATGGCGCTCCTCTCTGCCAAAAGAAAACAAGGCAATCATATTATTACTGGGGGTGCTGAACATTCCTCCGTCTATAATTTGATGAAAAAGCTTGAAGGAGAAGGATGGGATATCACATACCTCCCATTGAACGCAAATGGCAAAATTGAGCTTGCGAATTTCATCGAAGCTGTCCGACCTGAAACTGTGCTCGTTTCGATTCAGCATGGCAACCCAGAAGTCGGAACAATCCAGCCAATCATCAAAATGGCTGATTATTGCCGCTCTAAAGATATACTGATTCACACGGACTGCGTGCAGACCTTCGGAAAAATTCCAGTTGCCCCGCTGGCCAGCTGTGTAGATGCCCTTTCGATTTCAGGGCATAAGTTTTACGGACCTAAAGGAACTGGAGCGGCATATGTAAATCCCAAGCTTGCCTGGAAACCTTATATTGATGGAACTGTACATGAAAAAGGATTCAGGCCTGGCACGGTCAATGTCCCGGGAATCGCAGCGATGACCGCAGCAGCGCAAAAAGCACATTCTCTCATGGATACAGAAACGAAAAGAGTTAATAAACTGAGAGAGGCTCTTATCGATTCCCTTTCAGAAGTCAGGGAGTCAATCGGGATTTTTGGAACAGAGGGGGATGAACAGCTTCCAGGTATTTTGGGAATGGCGATAAAAGGACTCGAGGGACAATATGTCCTGCTTGAATGCAATCGCAATGGATTTGCGATTTCAACCGGCACAGCTTGTCATACCGGCATGCTTTCACCTGCGAAGACCATGTCTGCAATGGGTATTAACGGCAAACCAGCAAAGGAATTTTTCAGAATTTCTTTCGGGAGGGAAACGCAGCAGGAAGATGCTGTCAATCTAGGGAAAATGCTTGCAGCAATCATCAAACAGGTCCCGGTCGTTTAACTTCAAGCTGATTTTATGGTAAAATTCTCGAATGAAGAAGTCGAAGGAGAGATCGGAATATGAAGGAACCCACGAAAATTCTCGGAGATGAACGGCGGGCCTACATCCTGAAACGTCTGCAGGAAAGCAGTGAGCCTATAACCGGAGGCGAGCTTTCGGCGATAACGAATGTAAGCCGACAGGTCATTGTTGGCGATATTACCTTGCTTAAAGCCAAAAACGAACCAATCATTGCTACCAGCCAGGGATATCTATATATGCATGCATCACGTCCTTCAGCAGCGGAAAGAACCATTGCCGTCTCCCATGGCCCTGAAAGGACAGAAGAAGAACTCCTGCTTCTTGTCGATCACGGAGTAACCGTAAAAGACGTAAAGATTGAGCATCCTGTGTATGGGGATTTAACAGCTTCCATCATGGTGTCCAATCGAAACGAAGTAAAACAATTCATGGAAAAAATCAGAGCCACCAAAGCTTCCTATTTATCAGAGTTAACGGACGGAATCCACTTGCACACAATTTCTGCTCCGACGGAAAAAGCGCTGGATGCAGCAGAAGAAACGCTAAGAAAAGAAAAATTACTTATTGATTTAGAATAGAAATCAAAAAAAATCCATCACATATGATGGATTTTTTTATATCTTATAGCTCGAATAGCTTCCAAGCATTTTAACAGTGCAGCCTAATGCCTCCAGTTCAGCAATGGATCCTGGAATCAAAACATCATCCATTTTCAAATTAATATCGATAATGAAAAAGTATTTTCCCAACCCTGTTTTCATTGGGCGCGATTCAATTTTGGACAGATTGAGCTTCCGCCATGAGAAAGCAGATAAAACCTGGTGCAGTGCTCCTGCCCGATCCGAAGGCAGTGTAATCATCAAACTTGTCTTGGTCTCTTCGGTTGGAGCCATGTAAATGTCATGCCCTTCCTTCGCCAGCACAGCAAATACGGTATGGTTATAGCTGTAATCATGGACATTTTGCTCAGCCAGAGCTAAACCGTACTCCTCAGCTGCAAGGCTATTAGCGATTGCGGCGATGTTCCGGTCAGGATGGCTCTGTACATACCTAGCCGCTGCTGCTGTGGATGACATATGTTCAAGAGGAATTCCCTTGTATTCTTTATGTAAAAATTTATGGCACTGTGCTAGTGCATGTGGATGGCTGCAAATCAATTCAGCTTCCTTCCACTGTTCGATATGATTCCGATGAACCAGCAGATGCTGCCTGATTGGCACCACCGCTTCCCCTACAATCTGGAGGTCTGTTTCATGGACTAAATAATCGATTGTGACATTTACTGAACCCTCGATGGAGTTTTCCAGCGGTACGATGGCTGCATCGATTTCTCCTGCTGAAGCAGCATCCATGCATTCTGGTATACTCACAAACGGAATTCTCTTAGCCTCTTTAAACAATTGCCGGGCAGCATAGTCTGTAAATGTTGCTTCCGGTCCAAGATAACCAATATTCAAGCTCATCTCCCCCTGCTACAAAACACTCTGTTTTAAGCACCAGATCCAAGTACTTCAACTTTTTCTACGAATTCCAGTCTTTTCAGCCTTGCGAGCATCTCATCCATTTCGACTCTCATTTCGGTGACATTCAAGCTTAGCGTTACATTCGCCCTGCTTTGCAGAGGAATGGTCTGATGGATGGTCAGAACATTGCAGCCAGTAGCAGCAACCGTACTCAGCAGCTCAGAAAGCGTACCAGACCGATCTTCAAGCTGGAAAAACAGCGTAATGATCCTTTCCTTCACGATTGTATGGAAAGGAAAGACCGTATCACGGTACTTATAAAATGCACTCCGGCTCAAGTCAACCCTTTGCACTGCATCCCAGACCGACTCTGCTTTACCACGTTCGATCAATTCCTTTGCCTCGAGCGTTTTCTTCATCGCCTCAGGCAGGACATCCTCACGAACAAGGTAAAACTTACTATCTTGATTTTGCTTCATCTCCACCACCCCATCCGAATGCCAGCCTTTTTTTATTTTTACTTTTAAAAAGAACCATTTCGTAAAACAACCATTTTTAAAGATGAAAGCCGATTAACCTGTGCTGGCTAATCGACCTTCTAAAATCATTTAAGCCTATTCCACGAATTCAAATTCATATTCAAGCAGCTTGACTGTATCTCCATCCTTCGCGCCTCTTTCACGTAGAGCATCATCAATACCCATGCCGCGCATCTGGCGGGCGAACCTTTGGACAGATTCATCCCTTGAGAAGTCAGTCATCTTGAACAGCCTTTCAATACTGTCACCCGAAATGACAAATGTTCCATCCGATTCGCGGGTAATCTGGAATTCCTGTTCTGCTTTTTCATGCTTGTACATCACGCGGTTTTCATCTTTTTCTAATTCCTCTTCTTCAATGAGAGGGAACTCCGGAGTCTTTTCAATCAGGTCAGCTACAGCGAACAATAATTCACGCAGACCTTCTCTAGTAACAGCTGAGATAGGGAAAACAGGGTGTTCGTCCCCGAGCTTTTCCTTGAACATTTTCAGATTTTCTTCCGCCTCTGGCATGTCCATTTTATTGGCTACAATTACTTGCGGCCTCTCCGTCAGCCTCAAGTTATATTCTTTCAATTCATTGTTGATTGTTAAATAATCCTCATAAGGATCGCGGCCTTCTGTGGCGGCCATGTCGATTACATGGATGATGACGCGTGTACGTTCGATATGGCGCAGGAATTGATGCCCAAGTCCTACACCTGAATGCGCACCTTCGATAAGACCTGGCAAGTCCGCAAGAACAAAGCTTCTGCCATCTTCTGTTTCAACCATACCGAGATTAGGAGCAATCGTCGTGAAGTGGTATTCCGCAATTTTCGGTCTGGCTGCTGAAACAACAGACAACAACGTAGATTTTCCTACGCTTGGGAAGCCTACCAGCCCTACATCCGCAAGAAGTTTCAATTCCATGATGATTTCTTTTTCTTGTCCTGGTTCACCTTTTTCAGAAAGCTCTGGTGCCGGGTTCGCCGGTGTTGCGAATCGTGAGTTGCCGCGTCCGCCGCGTCCGCCCTTCGCGATGACAGCCTTCTGGCCATGCTCTACCAGGTCAGCAATGATCGCGCCAGTCTCGGCATCGGAAACAATTGTCCCTGGTGGAACCTTTACGATCATATCCTTCGAATTTTTGCCATGCTGGTTTTTAGACATTCCGTGCTCGCCGCGCGGTGCCTTGAAGTGGCGCTGGTATCTGAAATCCATCAGCGTGCGCAGTCCCTCTTCCACCTGGAAGACTACATTTGCACCGTTACCGCCGTCGCCGCCAGCCGGACCACCCTTCGGAACATACTTTTCACGTCGGAACGCGACCATTCCATCGCCGCCGTCCCCGCCTTTTACATAAATCTTAACCTGATCGACAAACATTATGTCATTACCACCTGTCTGAAATTTGTTATCGCTTCTATGTTTCCCTAGAGTGTTTCCAAGAAAACTTCTATCGTCCATTCCCCATCGACCACGCCATCCGACATTACTTTCATATTGTAACCCGGCTGCTCGTCTAGGAAACTTTTCAAGCGATTTTTATCATTTATTATTCCGCTAAAATCAAAAAAGAACCCGATTCCTTTCTCCTGCGGTTCAATTGTAACGGAGAGATGATTTTCCTGATATGGTTCAATCGAAGAATTCAATGCATCAAAAAGCTGCTCTGTCCAGCGAGTCAACAACTGGTCATCTAATCTGTGGAAGTTTTGGGAGTCCATTACTTCATATTCCAATTGGAAATGATGATTCTCCCAATTGCAGGTTAACAATGTAGAGGCAAACTGAGGAAGATGTAAGTTAGATAGCTTTGCATCCTGCCTGGCTTCCATGATAATTTCTTCAATGATCTCTTTAGCCCGGTCCACTTTATTCAGCGATAAATTCCCTTTAATTAGTTGAAGCTGATTCATCCAATCATGGCGTGCATGGCGCAAAACCTCGATTGTATCCCACTCTTTTTTCATACACACATACTCCTACTCATAAGACTACTTGGTGTAAGTATAACAAAAAAGCCATTCTGCGTAAGCTAATTATGTATTTAAGTTAGTTGGATTTTTTTATCATGTCCATGAGACTAAAGCCATAAAATACAAGAAAACCCTAACCGCAGTGGTTAGGGCTTCTCTTTGGCTTACGCTTCTTGAGCTGCAGGATAAACACTTACTTGCTTGCGGTCACGGCCAAGACGTTCGAATTTAACGACGCCGTCAACCTTAGCGAATAGAGTGTCATCTCCACCTTTACCCACGTTTACACCTGGGTAGATTTTTGTTCCGCGCTGACGATAAAGGATAGAACCACCAGTTACGAATTGACCGTCTGCACGCTTAGCGCCAAGACGCTTAGAGATTGAGTCACGTCCGTTCTTAGTAGAACCTACACCCTTCTTAGAAGCGAAGAATTGAAGATCTAATCTTAACATTTTGTTCCACCTCCTACTGTTTGAAGGTTAATTTTATGTGCTTTCCGTACTCTTTTTCCATCGATTGCAATGTAATGACCATGCTTTCTAAGAGCAACTGGATTTTCTCCTGTGTATCCTCAGGCAAATTGTCCGGGATCTCACAGCGGAGAAAACCATCTGCGCCTTGTTCAATGTCCGGTGTGACACCTGTCAATCCAATGATGGAATTGACTGTCCCGATTGAGATGGTCGAAACACCTGCACAGACAATGTCGCTGCCATGGGCAGCGAATCCAGCGTGGCCGCTGATCGTAAACGATTGGATGCTTCCGGATTTTGTACGATTAATCGTTGCACGAATCATGGTAATCCGCCTTAATTAAGCGTTGATCTTTTCGATAACAACTTTAGTGTAAGGCTGACGATGACCTTGCTTCTTACGATTGTTCTTTTTCGCTTTGTACTTGAAAACGATGATTTTCTTTTGACGGCCATTCTTTTCAACTTTAGCTGTTACAGTTGCGCCTTCAACTACTGGGCTACCAACTTTAACGTTATCGCCACCTACAAAAAGAACCTTGTCAAAAGTTACAGTTTCGCCTTCAGCCGCGTTTAGCTTTTCAATGTAGATTGCTTGTCCTTCTTCTACCTTTACTTGCTTGCCGCCAGTTTCGATAATTGCGTACATTCCATTGCACCTCCTCATTAGACTCAGACTCGCCAACCGCAGGCGTTTGCGTATTTGCAAAGCTTAGATACCTGAAGTGTGCGGTTGTAGCACGGGTGCTACAAACAATAACATTAAAATACTACCATATGTTTAACGAAAGTGTCAACATAATAATCGATGTTCTTTTAATGGCCAGCTTTGGTTCAACTCAATTCTGTCGAAGCACCAACCTTAAGAATTTCATAAAAAGGTTTCCCCGCGTCTGACACTGAGAATTGTATCTTAAAGCCTAACGCTTTTTCAAGCCTCAATTTATGGATATCAGCCTCACCGGAAAAAGTGATTATGACCTCCTTCGTCGCGGTTACATGAATTTCTTCATAATCGGAGTTTTTGTACTCCCACAGAGCACGCTCGAGTCTGTATGCGACGGATTCCGCGCTCAGCACCTCTCCTGTACCTCCGCATGTCCAGCATTTCTGAGTCAGAGTCTCGGCCAGCGACTGCTTCGTCTTCTTTCTTGTCAACTGAAGGATGCCAAGCTCGGTAAAGCCGATGATCCGTGTCCTGCGCTCATCCTGGTGCAGTTCTTTTTGTATCGTTTCCAGCACATTGTTCCGTTCACTATCAGTCTTCATATCAATAAAGTCGATCAGTATGATGCCGGCAAGATCCCTGAGTCTGATCTGCCTTGCCGCTTCAACTGCCGCATTCATGTTCGTTTTCATGACAGTGTCACGCAAGTTAGTTTTACCGGAAAACTTGCCTGTGTTCACATCAATCATCGTAAGTGCCTCTCCCTGGTCAATGACCATATAAGCTCCTTTTTCCAGCCAAACGATCCTTTTAAGCAGCCGCTCGATTTCCGTTTCGATTTTATAAAAGGAAAAAATTTGATCTTTCCCATTATAAAACTCTATCTCTATACCTTCTGTGATATGATGCTGCATTCTTTTCTTAAAATCGAGGCAATCCGTAATCACTTCTCCCTTTGTAAAAGAAGAAAGTGCTGCCACAGCCTGCTCAAAAAAATAATCGCGGCTGTGAACAATTCCAGGCTTCTTCATTCCCGACATGGTCTTTTTCAATTGAGTGTATTGAAGGCGCTGCTGCTCAAGCTCACGCATGATTGCTTCCTCGGTCTGGCTCAGACTTTCGGTTCTGAAAATGAGACCTTCCTCGGGCGTTTTGACCTCGCTGGCGAATTCTCTCCACTTATTTCTGACCTCTGGTGATTCTGCCTTTTTAGAAACAGCTATGTATTTTCCCTGGGGCATATAGACAAGATTCTCACCCTGTAATTCAATGACTCCCGTCAGCCTCGCTCCTTTTGTACCAGCGGCATCCTTTTCAACCTGGACCAGCAGCTTTTCTCCTTGATGGACATACGAAGAGATCGAGCGATTTGCTTTATTTTCGTCGTCAGACTGGACATAGGATGCCAGCTTATCTTTTTGGAGAAAACCGCTTAATTCTTCGCCGAAATTGATGAACGCTGCGTTCATCCCTGGAATCACTTTTTCAACGGTGCCAAGATAAATATTCCCGACCAGTGATTGTTGGCCAGGCTGTTCAATATATATTTTTTCGACTTCGCCATTTTTGACCAAAGCGAAGCGTTTCTCTCTTGAATTTGCATTGATAATTAACTGGTTCATTATTTCTCCTTAACCTCTAGAAATGCGCAAGCGCCTTGATCAGCCCCGACAAGCGCTGGAGGGCCGACCAGTGAAGTCGCTCTTTGACTTCATTGGGCGGACCGAAGCGACCTCGAGGGGCTAGGCGCTGGAGCTAGACACTAATCTTAGTGCAAAAAGATTAATACTTATAAAGTAATAAAAAAAAATGCAGCGCAAAGAGTGTCTGCGCTGCTTTTATTATCCTATTTTAGAAAGTGTAAAGCAAATCACCAATTTTCGCAGATAATAACTTCTCACTGAAAAAAGCATGGAGCAATTCATTCTCATCCATGACCATTTCCTTGCCGTTCTTCTGCTTGACGATGATTGGATGCTTACAGCCACGCTGGAACTTTTCAAGGACCTGGCCAACCATTTCATTCTCTGCTGCATTGATTGGCTTGAGTTCCCGCAAATCGACCTGTTTCCCATAATGCCTTTCCATCAAAAAACGCATGAAGATAAACCGCCGCTGCCTCCATTCATAGTAAAGCGAAAACGCCAGGAAACCAATGATGACCCAGACATTCAATGTCAACGGGGCGATGATGATAAGGACCGCCGAAAATATCATCAATGTTCCGGCTGAAACATATAGCGTCCTCAGGTGAGCTTCCTGAAAGGACTTTTTCATTGATAACAAAATGAACACCAGCTTGCCTCCATCCAAAGGCCAGATCGGGATAAGGTTGAACAGAAGAATCATTGTATTATATTGAATGAACAGCAGATGCCATTTTTCCGGAAAAATCCCTGTAACAAACAGGATATAGGACAGTGCCATCAACCAAACATGCTGCAGGGGGCCTGCCAGAACAACAATCAGCTCTTCTTTTAACGGCCTGTTCCCGTGCTCATCCATTTCAGCTACCCCGCCAAAAGGGAGCAGGGCGATTTTCTTGATTCTCCACGAAAAAAAAGAAGCTGCAGCACCATGTCCCATTTCATGAACAAAAATAATCAGCAGCACCATCATCAGCTCTATAAAATGCGCGGTCGCAACAGCAAGGGCGATGATCACCCACAACAAAGGATGGATGTGTATTTTTCGCAATAACGCAATGGCTTTATTCAAACTTGATCACCTGGACGGGATCTACGAAGTCATCCCCTTTTTTAATGGCGAAATAAAATGAACCTTTGATTCCATCCGTACTATCCATTGCCGTACCTACCTTCGCTCCTTTAGAGATATACTCATAGAGGCTCACATCGATATTATCGAGATTTCCGTACCATGTTTCACTCTTGTCCGCATGCTGGACAATGACCGTTTTACCGAACCCCTCTTTCATGCCGACAAAGTGGACAAGCCCTTCATCCATGGCTTCCACGCCAGCACCTTTGCCAGTTTCAATCTGAATTCTCTGGCCATTGTCGCCAAAATCTTCAAGGATCTTTCCGGAAGCAGGGAGTGCATACTGGTTGTCTGGAGTTAAATCCTGTTTGTTTTCTTCATCACCACTTTTTTTGGCAGGAAGCAAGGCCAGCGGTTTGCCAAATTGGTCTTCATACCAGTCTGAAACGGCAGCAAACTGGAATTCCTGATCCATCGTGTGCTTCACATATTGCTGGATTGTTTCTGCTTTTTCAGATGGACTCCGAAAAATAATGGCAACAATCAAAACAAGGCAAGCGGAAGCAAGTACCTTGAAGAGAAACACTTCCTTTTTGAATAGAGGGTGTCCGCCTTCACCTGGACCCGTGTCATAAGATGGAATCCTGTCAAAACCATGCCGTTCTTCCTCCGTCGAGAAAAAGCGGTTATGGCTCATCTTCTCCATTCTTTCCCGCTCTCTTTTCCTTTTCATCATCCTTCTGCGTATATCGTCAGCTCTCGAGTTCATCCAATCCCCACCATTCCCCATGTACTCTAAGTTAGTACAAGTCTATGACCTGTCCAACAATAGTATGACAATTTCACTTATAAGAAACTGAGGATTAAATAGAAAAGGCATCTGTCCTCGTATAAACGAGAAGCAGATGCCTTGTAATTAGCGGACTCCGAAGAACTTCTTAATCTTTGAAAATACGCCTTGATGATCGTTGTCTAATTGCTGCAATGGAACCGACTCGCCGAGAATCCTCCTTGCGATGTTCCTGTATGCGATTGATGCTTTGCTATTTGGATTCAGTGCGATTGGCTCACCGTGGTTTGATGCTTTGATGACTTCATCATCATCGGCGACAATCCCGATTAAATCTATCGAAAGATGTGTCGTGATTTCATCCACATCAAGCATGTCGCCATTTTTCATCATATGGGTACGGATCCGGTTGATGACAAGTTTTGGTGATTCAACATTTTCTTCCTTTTCTAGCAGGCCGATAATCCTGTCAGCATCCCTGACCGCGGATACTTCTGGTGTCGTCACGACAATCGCCTTGTCAGCACCGGCAACGGCATTTTTATAGCCTTGCTCAATCCCAGCCGGGCAATCGATGACGATATAATCATAATCCTGCTTCAGTTCGTTCACCAATTTTCTCATTTGTTCAGGCTGAACCGCAGTTTTATCGCTCGTCTGGGCAGCTGGGAGCAAATAAAGGTGGTCATCGAAGCGCTTATCTTTTACTAGTGCCTGATGAATCTTGCATCTTCCTTCGATTACATCAACAAGATCATATATAATGCGGTTTTCAAGCCCCATGACAACGTCTAAATTGCGCAAGCCGATATCTGTATCGACAAGGCAGACTCTTTTGCCTTGAAGTGCCAAAGCTGTACCAATATTAGCAGAAGTTGTCGTTTTGCCAACCCCGCCTTTTCCGGATGTAACTACTATCGCTTCTCCCACTTTAGAGGCCTCCTTCAAATCTAGTTAAACTAGGTCTTTTCTTCATTAAAACTTGCAATCTATCAACAACAATCTGTTGACTTTCAGATATGTAAGCACACTCCATCACTCGGCCTTCGTCCTCAGGGACATGGTCTGGAGCCCGGTTGATGCAATCACTGATCCTGAGCTGCGAGGGCTTCATGACAGAGGCAGCAATGACCGCTTCGTTATACCCTTCCGTACCAGCATGTGCAACCCCTTTCAAGGAACCCATGATAAAAATATTCCCTGTTGCCTTTACCGTTCCTCCAGGGTTGACATCTCCAATAAGCAGCAAATCCCCTGTTATCTCAAGAACCTGGCCTGAACGGATGACTTTGGCAACAGGTACGATTTCTGTTTCCTGACGAAGCCTCTCAGCTTCCTGCCTGGTGATTACATTCGTCTCAAGATCCTCAACGATTAAGTTTCTCTTCTGACGGATCAGGTCTTTCAGCTCTTCCTCTTGAGCCTTCGTAAGGTACCTATTTCCTACCTTCACCTTAACCGAAAGCAGCTGCTGCTCCTCCTGAACACGAGTTGAATTCGAAAGCTTCCGATCGAGTTCCTTCTTCAATTCATCATAGGAGCAAGTATCGTCCAAATGGAGCGTAAGTCCATCTTTTGTTCCTTTTATTGTCACATTTTGTGTTTTCTTCATACTGGATGTTCACCTCATACGAAAAGCACAAGCGCCTTGGTCAGCCCCGACCAGCTTTGGATGGCCAACCTGTGAAGTCGTTCTTTGACTTCCTTGGCTGGACCGAAACGTCTCGAGCTGCTCAAAGCTAACGCTTATCACAAGATACTCGAGGAAGCATTATCGGGGATGAAAACTGGCTAGGCGCTGGAGCTAGACACTAATCTAAGTGTAAAAGTTTAAACTTTCTATATCAGAACAAAAAGCGCAAGACAATTGTCTGTTTTAAGTAATTTCTCATACTCTGAAAGAAATTCGACAAGTGTCCGCAGAATTCCTTTATTTGAGTAGCCTTCATCAATATTTTCTCTTCATTGCTCTTCGATAGATTTTTCGAGATGCCTCCCAAAATACAACCGGATCATCAGTCTTTGATTCTGTCTGCAGCATTCTCGAACTGTTTCTTAAATGGATAGGCAGCCAAGATGATAAAAGCAAGATTTAATATCAAAGTCGGGACTAGTCTTATTTTAACATAGGTCGAAAAGTCCAGATCAGTAATTTTTATCAACAGCATCAACTCGTAGACTCCTGCCTCCAGAAGCGCGATGCCAAGAAGCGATAGGATTGAAACGATCAATATATTGGTCTGTAGGATCCTCATCATGTTTGCGATCAAATAGGCGATGAACGGGAACATAAATAGATAGATCCCGATGATTTCTGTGTAGATAACATCAAAAAGCAGTCCAAAGATAACGCCATAAAGAATTCCATGTTTCGGGCTCAGGTATGCCGTCAAAAATAAAATTCCTGCCATGAGGAAATGCGGAACAAGAATCCGGTCACTGTTGAATAATTCTGCAGGCAGAAGTTCGACAAACAAACTTTCCAGGATGAATAACAAAGCGAAGAGTGCCGGGAGCAGGAAACGGATCAATTGCCTTCCTCCTCACCTTCACTATCTTCCAAGCTTTCTTCAAGGTCTACTGAGACCATTGATTTCTTGACAACCATGACATGTTCCAAATCATAAAGATTTGCTTCCGGCTTAATATATGCCGTTTGATTCAGGCCAAATTGATCCGGGACAACCTTGACAACTTTCCCGATTGGAAGGTCTTTCGGAAAGATTCCACCCATGCCAGTGGTAACGACATTCTGCCCTTTTTCAATTTCCGCATCATACGGAAGCCCTTTTAACAAAAGAAGTTCTTTCTTCTTGTCATACCCTTCAATTGTGCCGTAAAGCGGCTTTTCTGCCTGGAGAATCGCAGAAATCCTGTTGGTCGGGTCAATGGAACTGATCAGCTGCACGGTTGCCGAAAATGGTGTGGTGCTCTTTACCTTGCCAATCAATCCTTTTGCAGTGATAACAGCCATGTTTTTTTCAACACCGTTAGAAGCACCTTTATTGATGATGATCAGTTCATTCCAGCGTTCAGGACTTCTTGCAATCCTGACTGCCTGAATTGGTTCATAGTCTGCAAGTGATTCTTTCTTATCTAAAATTTCCTGAAGCTCCTCGTTTTCTTTTTCAAGGGAGTATACTTTCGCTTCAAGGCGGGCCATATCATCAACGCGTTTCTTCAACTCTTTGTTTTCCTGATATGTATTTTGCAAGTCTTGAAGGTTTTCGATTAAACCGGCAATATAATTCGCAGGTCTTGAGACAACGGATTGAACCCAGCTTGTAGAGTCTTTGACAAACTGCTCGGGCCATGTCAATTCTTCTCTTTCCCTTAAAGAAAATCCAATCAATGCCACGAGGACTATAATGCTCACAAGCAGCATTATCAGGCGTTTATTAAAGAAGAACTGTGGCATGATTTACACCTCTAATCTAAAAAAATGGATTACAGAAGAGGAGGGAAGTGGATTTCCCGCTTCCCTTCTTCTTATTACCTTGATTCTTTTGCTTTACTTTTAAATAAATCGATATGATCCAATGCCTTACCTGTACCAATTGCAACGCAGTCAAGCGGGTCTTCGGCAATCAAGACCGGCATCTTTGTTTCTTCACTGATGACCTTGTCCAAATTACGCAGCAATGCGCCTCCGCCAGTAAGGACAATTCCACGGTCCATGATATCTGAAGCAAGTTCTGGCGGTGTTTTTTCAAGCGTAAGTTTAACAGCATCAACAATGGCGTATACTGTGTCACGCAGTGCTTTAGCAATTTCTTCTGCCGTAATTTCAATCGTCTTAGGCAATCCTGTCAGCAAGTCACGGCCGCGGATTTCCATATTTTCAATCCCATCGGCGTCTCCTGCTGAACCAACTTCCATTTTAATCGCTTCAGCTGTTCTCTCACCGATCATCAGGTTGTAAGTTTTACGGATATAATTGATAATTGCAGCATCCATCTCATCACCAGCAATTCGGACAGATTGAGATGTCACGATTCCGCCAAGCGAAATGATCGCGACTTCTGTCGTACCGCCACCAATGTCGACAACCATGCTGCCAGTTGGCTCCCACACAGGAAGGTTTGCTCCGATTGCTGCTGCAAACGGTTCCTCAATCGTAAAGGCATCTCTTGCGCCTGCCTGGCGAGTTGCGTCAATAACCGCACGTTCCTCTACAGCTGTTATTCCAGAAGGAACACATACCATTACATACGGCTTGCCGGCAAACCAGCCTTTGTTCTTCGTTGCCTGTTTAATATAGTATTTCATCATTGACGCTGTTGTCTCGTAATCAGCAATGACTCCATCCTTCATCGGCCTTAATGCGACGACATTACCTGGTGTACGGCCGATCATATTTTTCGCATCATTACCGACAGCAACGATATTTTTTGTATCCGTCTGAAGCGCCACAACGGACGGCTCTCTTAAAACAATTCCTTTTCCTTTTACATAAACAAGTGTATTAGCAGTACCAAGGTCGATTCCGAGGTCTCTTGTTCCAATCCCAAACATGTTTGTATCTCCCTTTCTTAACAAAAAATGCAATAAAAGAACAGGCAATCTATAACAAAATTAGTTGATTGTTCATAGGCAGATTTCCCGACAAAATTTTAACTTTGTCCGCAAAAATCATAAATTATATTATATCGCAACGTCAATCAAAATCCTAGTATCATACATACCCTTTTTCCTTCAAACTAACATATTTATTTTCCCCAATGATCAAATGATCTAACAATTCGATTCCGACAATTTTCCCGGACTCGGCAAGTCTTTTTGTCACTTCAATATCTTCCTTGCTTGGAGTCGGATCACCAGAAGGATGATTGTGGACGCAAATGACGGAGGCTGCCGATCTGCGGACCGCTTCTTTGAACACCTCTCGCGGGTGAACAATCGAAGCGTTAAGGCTGCCGATAAATATCGTCTGCCTGTGCATCACCTGGTTTTTCGTATTCAAGTACAGGCATACAAAATGCTCCTGTGTCAAAAAGCGCATATCATTCATTAAATATTTCGCACCGTCTTCCGGTGAGCGAATCACATAGCGTTCATCAAGGGTATGGTTGGCGATGCGCCTGCCGATTTCAACTGCCGCGAGGACATGGATCGCTTTTGCCTTTCCGATCCCTTTAATTTGAGTGAGCTCTTCCAGTGTAGCATCTTTCAGAAGACGCAGGCCCTCAAACTGGGCAAGCATTCGGTTTGCAAGCTGGAGGACTGATTCCTCCCGCGATCCAGTACCTAACAGCAGGGCAAGCAATTCATGATTGGAGAGGCTTTGGGGGCCATTCTGGACAAATCGCTCCCGCGGCCGCTCATTTTGCGGATAATCTCTGATCATTAATGAATTTGTAGACAATAGATTTTCCTCCCGGTCATTGATTATGACGAGGGAAGTGTAGAAGAAGTTTCTGTGGCATTCTTTTAATAAGGAAGGTTGTAACCGATTTTTCTTAACTCCCTGATCAACTTGGATACAGGCAGTCCTACAACTGTGTAATAATCCCCACTGATCTCTTTAACAAGCATGCTGCCGAATCCCTGGATTCCATAGCCGCCCGCCTTATCGAATGGTTCACCGCTCTTTATATAGATGTCGATTTCTTCATCTGACAAATCCCAGAACGTCACATCTGTTTTTTCATAGAATCGCGTTTCCTTCTCAGGGGAGATGATCGATACTCCTGTGTAGACTGAATGGGTGTTCCCAGACAGCTTTTTGAGCATCTGTAAGGCTTCTTGTCCGCTTTCAGGCTTTCCAAGGATTGTTCCATCGTGGACCACGACAGTATCTGAGCCAATCACGAAACAACCTGGATAATCTTGAGCCACAGTTCCCGACTTTCTGGAAGCAAGCTCCATAACCACTTCAGCAGGGCTGAGGGACTCACTGAAACTTTCGTCTGCATCACTGCTCGAGATTTCGAATTCCAAGCGGAGGTTTTCAAGAAGTTCTTTTCGCCGTGGAGAAGAAGAGGCTAAAATGAGGCGTTGCATAAAATCACCTTTCTTTTCTTTTTGCATCAAAGGGAGATACAAGCTAATACTATCAAAGTTCACCAATTCAAACAATCTAAAGTCCTTATTCTGGCAAAAAAAATCAGAGCTTGGCGCATTTTGCCGAAGGCTCTGTTATTTTGTACAATTTTCCGAGAAATATTCTATCTGTCATGTCTGTTGCTTTGTTACTTTCCAATCATTTGATATGCAGAAAGGAATGCCAGGAGGCTTTTCTCCATTTCCGCCAGCTGATTGGCATCCTTACTTTTCTGGTAGCTGATAAAAGCAACACCCGCCCTCTCCATGCTCGCCTTAGCCTTCAGGACGGTTGGGTCTTTTATACTCTTGTCTTCAATCTTGCTTATCATGTTCTGGGACTTTTCTACTTTCTGGACTTCCTCCGGCGCAGCTGCTGATCCGCTCATCAAGATAGGATAGATTTCCGGTGCCTGCTTGAGGAATTCCGATTCAGCTGCTGTTAAGCCGTCTGCCGTTCCACCTGAAATTTCAAATGGTTTAGCGAACACCTCAACCCCTTTGGCTTTTAGTGCCTCCGCCTGTTGCTTGGCAGCCTCAATGCTCCCGGCAGTTCCTAAATAGACGGCGAACTGGCCATTCACAGGAAATACTTCAGCTGGGACTCCCTGGCCTGCCAGAAGATTCACCCTTTCCTTGGCAGCAGCCTCTGTAGTGAAAATGCCATTCTGGACGACAAAGGTCGGGATTGAGGTTAACTCAATCGACTCCTTCCCGGCTGCCGGTTTCTCTGCTGGTTGGCCGGCTTTCGGCGTAGTGACGGCTGGTGCAGCTGTATCTGGTTCTGATGGCAGGAATTTAAGGAATGTTACTCCAAACGCCGTTCCGAGCAAAACGGCAAAAAGTACATTCATAATAATAGTCGTATAAAGGCGATTGTTTTTTTTAGACTTCGTATTCCAAACCGAAATGCCAATCCCTTTCTTTTTTGGTTTTTTTTCTTGCTTCGGAGCGATTTTGTATTCTTTGATGATTTCCTCTTCGACAGGATCAGGCAAGATCCAGTCAAAGCTTTCCTCGGTCTGTTCCTGGGCAGCCGCTGTTTCATTCAACGCAGCATCATTGTCCAGCGGATACACCCTGCTTCGGCTTTCTTGGCTCTCATTGATCTGGTAACTGCTGCTTTTTTCTTTATTATACCTTGGCTTTTCAAAGGAATCTTCTTGTACAGGTTTCTTGATGGTTCCATTATCCTTAACTTTTTTGTCTGCCTGAACCGGACGGTCCTTGCCATTAATCTTGATCGTGATCGTCTTTCCATGCTTGTCCAATGCTTGTACCTCCCCCTGCCCGTTCCTATTTTGCTCCATCCTATCATAATGGCAAAAAAAAATAACAAGACTTTTGTCGTCTTGTTATAGAATGCTTTCGTCAATTTTTTTACTAGATTTAGTTTTCGTCCGCACTCTCGGTATCATCCGCTTCCGACTGCTGTGATTCTACTAGATTATCCTCTGAATAATCGCCGAAAGTCGGGAACGGGTTGCGTTTGTTGGCTGGGGCTGGGGTTTCGATCTGCATTTTGTCACCTTTGTCATTCTCCAGTGGGAAATAAAAAGCAGAAAGATTAAGAGTGAACGATATGATTTCCTTTTGTTCTACATCATAATCAATACGATCAGGTCCTTCAAAGTCAATGGACTCAATGATGACTTCTCTTTTCGATTCTTCGAGTGATTGGATGAATTTCTCCAAACCTTCATATCCCTTAGTTTTGACAGAAAGTGTTACTGAGGTTTTTTGCAGGCCCTCCGGCATACTGTCTGACATTTCAACATTTTTGTCATTTGTTTTAGAATCATTTGATTCCTGATCAGAATCTGCTGCAGTTTCCTTCTGATCCGCAGAATCTTTTTCTCCAAACTCCATTAACGTAATGGTACTGTCAGAAACTATTTCTGCTTTTTCGAAATTCAGGATCAACTGCTCCGTGAATGGTTCTTTCGGAATGATTTTATATAATTCTGAAGCACTCTTTATTTCCCCAGAAGGAACTGAAGTCATCCTTTTTTCGTAGGCAGCCTGTAGTTGTTTTTCCGTTTTAAGCTGCTGTTCTTTCTGTATAACATTTTCCTTCAGCGGACTTAAGTATGCGATTGAAATAATGAAGTACAAAATCAGCATGATGAGCAGGCTGGATATAAGAATAAAGATATCTTTTTTTGAGAATTGGAGGTTCATGATTCTTTCCCTCCAGTATTTTGATATTCCTTTGTGAAGAATTCCCTATTAAAATGAATTTCAAATTCTGAATAATAAGTTGGCATAAGAACCTCTGTGGCTTCCGTATTCGAACTACTGCCAGATTCCTTTCCCTCTTCTTTCACAGCTTCAAGAGTCAAAATGGAGGCATTATTAACCCATTTAGAGTGTTTAAGTGAACTTAAGAAATAGGCAGCATCTCTTGAGGATTCGAATTGAACTTTAACACCGACGATCCCTTCACCATTATAGCTTAATGATTGTATGAACCCTTGTTCAGGGAGCAACGCAATAAGGATTCTGAGCAATTTTACCGTTTCTGGAGTATAACTTTCAGCCCATGTAACAGCTCTCTGCAGATTTCCCGTGGAATCACTGCTTTCTTGGTCTGAAATTTTGGTTTGTAAGGCGGTATTTAATTTTTGCATCGATTCAATCTCTTGATCCACTTTTTTCAATGAAGTTTCATTCATTCTTGCCTGAACAAAAACCCCAATGGAAACCAGAACGAAGATGAACAGTAAAATAAGTGCGATGGAAAGTGAAGAAGATGTTTTATGTTCTTTTTTGGGAAGTAAATTAATTTCTACAAGCATCTTCATACCTCTTTCAACCCAAGTCCTAAAGCCAAATAATGGGCTCGTGAAATTCCGCTTGCTGCTTCAGGCAGTTTTTTTTCCAGAGTAACTACCTGGATTTCAAAGCGTTCACTCATTTCGTTAATGATTTTTGTCATCATAGGATGATCGCCATTTAATAAGATTTTCGTGATGGAGTTTTTGCCGTGGGTAAGAGAATATCGATAAAAGTCGAGCAATTTGTTGATTTCCTTATAAATATCTTCGAATTGAAACACAAATTCATTTGCATCCCCTTCAAAGGACAACTCCTGGGTACCAGATATCCCTAACTTCACTTGCCAATCAGATTGCATTTCAACCGGAATATGTCTCATAAATATCGGTATTGTCCCCTCGAAGATACACATACTGACCACCCCTAAATCAAATTGAATGGTCATTAGATTTTCATTTTCTTCTGAAAGACCAAGAAAGTGATAGAGTCTATAGGCAGCAAGTGGAGAAATATCGGCAGCCACTGGTTTAAGTCTTGCTTCTTTTAAGAGGTTAGCATATTCCAAAACATACTCTTCTGGAGCAGCAAACAAAAGGATTTCCCTTTTATTATTTTCTACACTTACTGGAAAGGTATCAAAAACGGGTTCATCAAAAGGCAAATGAATGCTTGAACCCAACTCGAGATAAAGGTATCCTTGAATCTCATCATCTTTAACATCAACAGGGATCGCGACTTTACGAATGATCACCAGCGAATCAGGCACAAGGAATCTAACTTCTCTATTCTTGATTCCCCAATCTGCTATACACTCATCAAGGATGAAAGATAGCGTTTCGACATCCTGAATCTTACCATCAGAAATAATTCCAGCAGGAAGAAAACGTTCTCCCGTGGCTGATACAACAATCGGGTTTCTTTGTTTTAGTTCAACATACCGAATGGAGTGGTCATTCAATACAAGATTAATCATCTTTTTTCGTCCGGTAAAGATGGATATAGCCATGATCAAAACTCCTTCAATCAAAATCCTGATGTTAATAGACTCATATATTCTGCGATCAAATAATCCCCGAAAAAGTATGCAACAAGTGTACCCAACGCAATAAATGGACCGAATGGAATAGTTTGTCTGCGTTTTATGGCTCCAAGAAGAAGGCCAATGACACCAAAGAACGCTCCAAACAATGTGGATAAGAAGAAGGAAAGCAGCAGCATTTTCACTCCAAGCACGAAGCCCACCACTGCAAAAAGCTTGATGTCTCCCCCGCCCATGCCGCCCTTACTGACAACAGCAATCAATAACAGGAGAAAAAAGCCTACTGCAGCACCAGCGAGGGAATCCCACCATGGAATAAGAGGAATAAAAACTCGTTCAATAAGGAACAGACCTGCAAAGAACATCAACACTTTGTCAGGAATGATCATATACGCTAAATCTGAGACCGTAATGATAACCAACATAGAAATGAGAGTTAACGCAATCACTAACTCTCCACTCCAGCCAACAATCAATGGTGCGATCGCAAAAAGCGCACCAGTCAATAACTCAAAAAAAGGATAAACGGGCGAAATGCGCGCCTTGCATTGGCGGCATTTCCCCCTCTGTATAAAATATGATAGTATCGGTATTAATTCCCAGGCAGTCAATTGATGGCCACACTTCGTACAAGAAGAACGCGGTGCCACGATTGATTTCCCTTCTGGCACACGCAGAGCTACTACGTTGTAGAAGGAGCCTAGAACTATACCAAATATAATAAGAAAAGCCATTTATTCAGTGAATTCAGCTAGTTGGTCTTCTGTAACACTAGCATTAGCTGAAGTATTAGGAAGTACCTCCGAGGCATCATGATTCGAGATGGAATATACATTTGTAACTGGATTAAAAGTCACAGTATAATCATCATCCTTCACTTTCGATACATATTTTCCTAAACCCGCATATCCTGCTGCACCTTCTGCCCCTTCTTCAGCATCATGTTTCCACTGATTAAAGCTATCATCCTCTGCATGAGCTAATTTTGCGGCATTGATTATAGATAATGCTTCAACCACCTTTGCATTATCTTTGGATTTTTGTATAACATTACCAATACTTGGAACCGCAATAGCAGCAATAATCCCTATAATCACAATTACAGCCAAAAGTTCTACCAAAGTAAAACCTCTCTGGCTTTTCAATTTCTTTTTCATGTTTTTCAACATAATATCCCTCTCCTTTTAGGTATTTTCACCTATGACATATGCTATATGTATCTATCAAACAGTATAACGGATTGATAGAAAAAATAGAATGATAAATATTGTTTTTTGTAAGTTTTTGTCGTGTCAGCCTACGTGGTTGAAAATCTCGAACATTGGGACCATGATAGCGATGACAATCGTGCCCACCAATCCTGCCAGCAGGACGATCATGAGGGGCTCAATCAGTGACTTTAATTGGTCTGTGCTGTGTTCGACTTCTTTTTCGTAGAAGTCTGCTACTTTACTGAGCATGGCATCCAATGACCCGGTTTCTTCTCCAATTGCAATCATCTGAGTTACAAGGGGTGGAAATGCCCAGTGATTTCTCATCGGCCCTGTTAATGACTGGCCTTTTTCCAATGAGTCTCTTGACTCTCTTACCACTTTGGCTAGTACTTCATTTTCTACTACTCTTTCGACAATGGAAAGTGCTTGCAGAATGGGAACAGAGCTTGCAAACAATGAGCTTAATGTCCTCGAAAATCTGGCAATCGCTCCTTTTTGGAGCAACTTTCCGAAAACCGGAATTCTTAACAGTGCGTAATCAAGATAGTATTTTGTCTGTCTATTATTCTTCAATACCATGATGAGCAGTGTGATTGCCAAAGCCAATAATATGATGAGCCACCAAAACGATTGCATGAATTCACTCGCATTTAGCACGAATTTTGTGATTCCTGGAAGCTCTCCTCCAAAGTCTGAGAACATGTCAACGAATGTAGGGACTACTGCCACCAGCAGAAAAATGACGACAATGATTGCCAATGCACCTATGACAGCCGGGTAACTTAAGGCTGCGACGATTTTCTTTCTTGTATTATGTTGTTTTTCGTAATGCTCCGCTAATCTTTCCAATGTTTCATCCATATTCCCGCCAGCTTCTCCTGCTTTGATCATATTGATAAACATCGGCGAGAAGATTTTACTATGCTTTGCCGCAGCATGGGATAGCGGATTTCCTTCACGCAGCTCTTGTTCAATATCAAAGAGTGCCTTCTTTAGCGCTTTACTTTCTGTTTGGGCAGCAAGAATCTTTGTCGAATCAACAACAGATACACCTGCTTTGAGAAGAGTAGCAAATTGTCTTAGGTAAATGACAAGATGTTGCAGTTTAACTGGATTACCAATGGTTATTTCTTTTGTCAACAGTGATTCCTGGATCTCTAAGATCTCAGTCGTCCTGATTCCCTCTGTGCGAAGCTTTTCAAGGGCTTCCCTTTTGGTAGAAGCGGTAATCGTCCCCGAGCGCTTTCCTGAACGGTCTCTTCCGGTATATTTAAATCTAGCCATGAATTACACCATTGTTTCCTGAAGATAAGGTTCTGCAGAATCCCTGGAAATCATCCCTTTTTGGACAAGCTCCTTCACATCCATTTCAAGGGTGTGCATGCCATAGGAACGGGAAGTTTGCATGATGCTGATGATTTGATGGATTTTTTCATTCCGGATCAAGTTTGCTACTGCCGAGTTATTAATAAGGATTTCTGTTGCTCCGATCCTTCCTTGCTTTTCTATCGTTGGGAATAATCGTTGCGAAATCACAGAAACGAGCACTGAAGCAAGCTGAATACGTATTTGTGCCTGCTGCGATGGCGGAAAGACATCGATAATCCGATTGATTGTTGCTGGAGCACTTGAAGTATGCAATGTACCGAAAACAAGATGTCCAGTTTCAGCCGCCGTAATTGCTGTCTGAATGGTTTCCAAGTCTCGCATTTCACCGACCAGAATCACATCCGGGTCCTGTCGCAGGGCGGCTCTCAATCCGTTGGCAAAGTTATTCGTGTCAAACCCCACTTCACGCTGATCAATAATCGAGCTTCCATGCTTGTGTAAATATTCAATTGGATCTTCTAGTGTGATGACGTGCTTCCTCATTGTTTCATTCATATACTGTATCATCGCTGCTAGAGTAGTAGATTTTCCGCTCCCTGTAGGACCCGTTACAAGTACCAATCCTTGTGGCTTCTCCGATATTTTTTTCAGTATTTCCGGAAGTTTAAGATCTTCAATGGTCGGAATACTTGTAGGAACAATACGAATGGCCATGGATACACAGCCTCTTTGATGATAAGTATTAATCCGAAAACGTGACACACCAGGGATTCCATAAGAAAAGTCCAGCTCGCCTTGTTCCTTAAATCGTGCCCACATTTTTTCAGGGATAATCGCCTTTGCCATTCCCTCTGTTTCTTCAGGAAGAAGCGACTCTTTGCCATACTTTCTAAGATCCCCATTAATCCTCATTACAGGAGGCACACCTACTGTTATATGGATATCTGACGCTTTTAGCTCAAAACCTGCTTGAAGCAGTCGTTCAATTTTATCTTTCATCTACTCTCCCCCGCTATTCTGCAATGGCTACTCGGAGGACTTCCTCTGTGGTAGTCAATCCTTGTTTTACTTTCAATAGTCCATCATCAATCAGGAAAATCGTTTTATTTTTCACGGCAATTTCACGAAGTTTATTTACGTTTTCTTCATTCATAATCGCTCGCCGGAGTTCCTCATTTACCGAAAGAACCTCATGGACTGCCAACCTGCCGCGGTATCCTGTCATATTGCAGGAAGCACATCCTCTTCCTCTCCATACGGTGGAAATTTCAATTCCTCTTTTAGAGAAAATATCAAGTTCTCGTTTGGTTGGAGAATGGGATTCAGCACAATCTCGGCAAACTTTCCGAACGAGGCGCTGAGATACAACTCCGCTTAATGAAGATGCAACCAGGAATGGTTCAACCCCCATATCAATCAACCTTGATACTGATGTCAAAGCATCGTTTGTGTGCAAGGTACTCAGCACCAAATGACCGGTTAACGAAGCTCTTACTGCTACCTCTGCTGTTTCCTTATCTCTAATTTCACCAACCATGATTATATTTGGGTCCTGGCGAAGAATCGACCTCAAACCGGCTGCAAACGTCATCCCAACATTCGGATTAACCTGAATTTGATTGATTCCTTCAATTTGATATTCTACTGGGTCCTCTACCGTGATGATATTGACTTCTTCACTGTTCAATTTATTTAAAGCAGCATATAGAGTCGAAGATTTACCTGATCCTGTAGGGCCTGTAATCAAAACGATCCCATTTGGTCTGGATATCATACTGTTGAATCTCTTTAAATTTAAAGCATTAAACCCTAATTTGTTAATATCATTCAAAGTGCTGCCCATATCAAGCAGGCGGAGCACAATTTTTTCTCCATAAACTGTTGGTATTGTTGATACCCTCAAATCAACTGGGTGGAAGTCAAGATTGACTTTAAACCGGCCATCCTGTGGCACCCGGTTTTCTGTTATATCCAGATTCGCCATTATTTTAATTCTCGCTGTCAGCACATTCTGCATATGTTTAGGAAGGACTCTTTCAACCCGCAGCATGCCATCGATCCTATATCGAACAACTACTTTGGTTTCCTGGGGATCGATATGGATATCGCTCGCTTTACTTGCGCCTGCATTTGATAACAATTGATTGACGAGCCTGACAATGGGGGAATCTGCATCTGTTACCTTCTCTTCTATCACCGGTTCAATCGCATATTCCTGCCCGATTAATTCTTCAAAATCATCTTCGATATCATAGTATTTATTTATGGCCCGTATGATATCATCCTTAGTCGCAATAGCAGTCTCAATATGAAACCCCGTGGATAGGCGCAAATCATCAATGGTAAAAAAGTCCATCGGATCTGACATCGCTACATAAAGTTTGTCTCCCTCTTTTTTTAGAGGGATTACTAAATTACGTTTAGCTGTCTCCTTTGTGATCAGGTTAAATAAACTTGTATCAAAAGGATATCGATATAAGCTAATATGCGGAATCCCCAGCTGGAACTCCAGCACTTCAATTAACTGCTGCTCTGTTATATAACCTCTATGCAGCAGGGCATCACCGAGCTTTTGTTCAGCTGGTTTATCGTTTAGAGTGGTTTGGAGTTGATCTTCAGTCAGCAGTCCAGATTCAATCAATAAGTCTCCAAGTCTTCTGCGAGTCTGTTTCATCTGTACGCCTCCTGATTATTTGGGTTCTTCATTCGGTTTACCCCACAATCTGTCTTCCCCACTGTCATCTGTTTCTGCATTAGAATTATTTTCCTGATTTTGCTCAGTTGTTGCAGGTAACTGATTCTCTGTGTTAACCGCCGGCGTTTCATTCATGGGATTACCATTACTGCCATCACTTTCCGAATTAGCCAATGATTCCGTCCCCTGTTCTGCCTGCTGTTCTGATATTTGATTACTATTCGGATCGATTCCATGGACTTCTACTCGATGGATTGGCTGATAAAAATCTTCAGAGATCAATTCGGATTCAATTAATTCACCCGTAGATGCTATAGTCTCTCGATAGACTATCCTCATTAATCCCGGTTTCCCTTCGGTTTCAACCGATTTTTGACCAGGCTCCAAAAGAGGTGTATAACGCTTGATTGTCCTTGGCTTAAATTCTAGTGTTTCTGTAAGATTCATCTGATATTTTGAAGAAAAGGGGATGCCTATAACAGTGATCTCTAATTTCCCCTTATCAATTGATAATCTAATGTCGTACCGATTCTCATTAGGATTGTAGAATGAAAAATCAATGTTCTTGCTAAAATCAATTTTCGCTTCAAGGCCAAGTTGAATGTTTTCAGGCAGTTCTCTTCCAATGTTTCTTTCAGTTATTGTGAAGTTTGTTGACATCAATGCCTCAAATAGGGCTGATGAAACTATGCTCATTTGGTGAGATGATAACTGATTCAACTTTTTTCCTTCTACTAATTTCATCAATGAAACATTAGTATGCGGCTCGATCGGTATCTGAGAAAATTCTTGTACGAATGTTTCAATGTCAGCAGAATCTTTACCTAACTCTCTGGATGAAGTAGCAACAACTAAGGGCTCTTCTTTTGGCAAGTAATCCTCTACTCTTAGAGCAAGTGACGGAACAAGTTCGGAGGCTGCTGATGATAAGTCGTTGAGCAATTCAGCCATATCCATTGCTTGAAAGTTTATTTTAGGAGTTAGCAGTTGCAAAGTATTTTCAATGTTTTGTTGTTTGACTTCTATAACCAAGTCATTTGCTTGTCCATCTATTCCTGATTCAATTGATTCGTTCACTAAAAACTTGAAACTGTTAGTATCCACCTTCTGGCTAGTTCCTTTATATTTCAGCTCAAAAGATGCATTCTCTTGCCAATTTTTTATTTGCTCTTTTAACAACGATGTTGCCTGGTCTCTCGATTTTCCTGAAACGCTGATTGGTCCAATTGTTGTTTGTTCTTGAAATGTATCCCTTTCTACAAATGAGCTAAAAACAACAGTAGAAAACTGGGAGAAACCTAATATAAATAGAGAGGCAATGGTCAAAACCATTGTGACTTTAAAACGCTTAAAATTGCTACCCATTGTCATACCTCCCGTTTATTTGGCTTCTATGTAATCCCACGATTCCTCTTCTGCATCATTGGATTTCTGTTGAAAGTCCAACATCTTTTCAATATCACTAAGATATCCTTGTTTAGAGTCAGATGATTCTCCCATTGCATCTTCTTGCTGATGAGCTAGTAAGTCACTTTCTTCATTTTCCAATTTCAGTTTAATTCCACTTATTGGTTCCTCATCTTTCATATCGTCAGAAGCTGTAAAACTATTAACTAATTTAGGTCTTGTTTCAACTGGAGCAGGATTCACGGTAATCATTTCTTGGTTGTTTAGGATTTTTATAGCTTCAGGACTTTTATAAATTCCTTTTTTTCTTTCGGTAATCAATCCAACTATGATAGAAAAAAGGATGATAAGCAGAATGGCTTGCCATTGCACAAGCAATGCAGTTAATCCAGTGCCAATCAAACCTATTAGTAATGTACCAACAGCGACATACCATTTCCCCCGTTTGGTTAATCCAAGCGGAATGTATACTATGAGTGGGATGACAATTGCTGCTGCTAAAATCGAGAAGAAAAATTCTATCATTTCCACACCTCATTTATGATTATTGATACGATGCCTCAAGGTCTATGGTATTAACATTCCATTCAGACATTTGGGATTCCTTGGGTGAATAAATGACTTTCTTCGCGTATATTCCACTATAATGATTCGCCGATGTGATTGTTCCGCAACTTTGGGAGGTAGTAGTAACCTGCCCTTCGACACTTCCATAAATTCTCAAAGTACCTTCTATACAAAGAAGCCCCTGGTTTCCGTTTCCCGGGTTATTCTGTTTTACATCAATGTTTTCTATATATGCATCTCCGTAGACGACAACATCGCTATTACTTTCAATAAACGAATCACCTTTTAGATAAAGGTTACTCTTAAATTCCAATTCTGTGTTTGAGCTCGCTGTTAATCCCTGCTTGAAATAAGTTTTCTCTTTAAATACAGGATCATTGTTGGACGGTATCGTCACATGAAAAGTAAACAACATAGGAGTAACAAAAGGACCATTGGTAGTAATCTTGTCTTCATGCTTTACCTCCATTCCCTTGAGAGGATCAGGGAATTTGTCATTAAGTTCTCCTCGTGCAATATTCAACTCCGCGTTAATCCTGCTTTCTTGCTTGTCTTCCGCCACTCCTATTGAAGTAAAAATAATCTTTATTTCCTCTTGGTCCTCTATGTGAGAAGAGGTAATTTTAACATCTTCGATTTTGTATAATGGGTAGGATTTATCTTTTTTTATTTGGAAAGCCGTCTCAAACGGCAGTTTAGTTTGAAGCAACTTTTCAGTATCCAATAAGGATGCTTGTTTATTTTCACCTATTATAGAAGCGGCCTCCCGTTTCATATGCGTAACACCCATCTCCGCAAGATTAGTCGCTTTAATCTTACTTCCGGTATGAGCTATCTGCTTGGAGTTATTAGCTGCCATTCCAACAATCGTAATTCCGATTATGGAAAAGATGGTCATCATCAACAACACGACTAGCAACACGGATCCCTGTTCGTTTTTACTCATCCGAAATTCCCCTTGCGAATAAAGTTCTTAATGTATAGGAGTGGTCTCCCTTTTTTATCTTCAATGTCATTTCAAGAGGCAGTTTTGTATCAATTTGTAATGGCTCATCTGAATAAGTATGATTTTCATAGACTACTTTAGCCATATAGCTATAATTACTTGATATGGACTTTCCATCAAGTAATACTTCATCGGATTTTATTTCTAATTTATAAGCAGGATCTTTCAAATGTTTATTCCGAATCGTTTCGGCTATTAGCTGTGCTTCCTGCTGAAGAAATGCTTCCTCTTTGCTGGATTCTCCCTGTTTGATCCCGGTATGAAAAACAGAGAATGCAAGAACGATAATGATGCCCGTTATTGTAAGTGCGGCTAATAACTCTACAAGGGTAAAACCGTTTCTTTTCATCCAGGGTTCACTCCTTGTAACCAAAAGTTTCATAAACATTCTTATATGTGTCGTTACTTTTCTCTTGAATCGAAACTACTATTAAATTCAGGTCCATTGGTAAATTAGTATTAAATGAGTCAGCGTGCATAATTTGGACAACTGGATAATACTTTTTTTCTCCAACTTCAAGGAAGAAACGTTCGTTAGAAGCGAAATCTGTACCATATAATTGATTCCATTCTTCAACTGTTAAATCGGCAGTATAAGGGGATTTTTTAATAATATGTAAAATTTCCTGGCTTAGCTGAACAGCAGAACTTCTGCTTTCATTATCCGAATTAAAAATCTTCGCCTGTAAAAAAAAGCCTGCAAAAGAAAGGAGTACGATCGAAAGCAACGCAACTCCAAGGGTAACTTCAAATAAATGATAACCTTGTTGGTTTAATCTTTTAGACATTGGCCGCTCCTTCTTTCGCAGGATCCTCATACTTTCTTCCTATTATACTAGCAAACGACACTATTTGACACCATGAATCTGCAGCAATAACTGACAATTAAACTTAAATTTAATAGAAAAAATACCACCTGAAAAAGTGGTATTCCAATCATTTCACATATTCCGCAACCCGGTTCCTACCGGATCGCTTCGCACCAACATATAAAGCCCGGTCTGCATGTCTAATCAATGCGAGTGAATCTTCGGCATCTTGCGGGGCAGTGGCTACGCCAATTGACGCGGTGATATTTACCTCAAGCTGCTTTCCTTCGGCATCCATTGATTGCAGTAGTGTGAAAGGATTATCTGCAATCAATAGCCTTATTTGTTCTGCCAGTTTCAGGGCATCGCCTTTCATCATGTCTGGGAGCAGGATGACGAACTCTTCCCCGCCATAGCGGGCAACAGTGCCGATATCTCCGATTTTTTTCCTAAGCCGTTCACCAAGCTCGATTAAAATCTCATTACCACTTTGGTGTCCGTAAGTATCATTGACGGATTTGAAGTGGTCGATGTCGAGCAGAATGAGGGATAAACGATTTCTATGTCCGAATTGCATTTTTTCATATTCCAGGGTCAGCATGTTTTCAAAATAGCGATAATTGTATAGTCCCGTCAGTGCGCAGCGTTCGCTATTTTCCTTTGTTTTCTCATGGTGCCTTGCATTTTCGACCGCCACCGCAAAATGGGAACATAGGATGTCGATAATCATCAGCTGTGATTTTTCGAATGCCCTTTTTTTATTTGCGGCCAGGACGAGGACACCGATCACCTGGTTGTTCCTGACGATTGGTACACCGAGGATACTTTCTGCACCTGCCGGAATATAGCCTGAATTAATATGCTTCCATTGTTTTTTCGAATGGAAAAGAACAGGTTTTTTCTCTGCCCATACAAGCCCGCTTATTCCTTTCCCTTTTCCAAGAGGCTCAGCAACCGGATCCAGGACTTCCCCGAATTCCACTTTATGAATGAGTTTTAATTCTTTATCTTTTTCTACATCCAAAATGTAGGCATAGTCAACTGGCAGCATCTCAATCAGCTTTTGAACAAAGAGATCAAGTACATCCTCTGATTTAAGCCTTTCTGCCAGCTGATGGCCTATTTCAGCCGCACTCTGCAAAAATTGATTTACCTTATCACTTGAATAATAGAGACTGAGGATAATAGACAAACTTGCAAAAGGAATCCCGACGAATAACAGCGCGACTGCGCCCATGTCCTTGCTTAGTTCGTAAAGAACAAAGCCAATTGGAAAAGTGATTAGGGTTGTTACGGTTTCCCAAATAAAGTCTTTTCCAAAGTATGGACCTTCCAGCTTAAAAAGCAGTGCCTGGATTGAAACCAGAATGATCGTATTGATGCCAAAGTTGCTGATCCCGTACACAACTCCAAGAAATAAATAGTACGGATCAGATGACAGATGCTCACCATGTGTTCCCCCAAGGGCATAAAACAACAGACCGCTGCATAACGAAACAATGAAAAACATCAACGAATTTAAAGGGAACTTGTAGATATCAGACTTTGGAACTCTGAGCCTGATTAAAAGCGTCAGTACAGAAACTTGCATTAACATCATTTCTATGAAAATACCATATTTAAGGAAAACTGCGAGTGATACCCACTGGATTAAGAAAATAGGGGTATTGTTGACAACGAGCGGCATTGCAGCCACAACGCTCATCAGGATGAGAAATGGGATAACTTCCCATATACTCACTTGTACAGGTGGATAGACTTGATAGGTAATCCAAATCCCGACTGGAACCATCAACAGCCAGGCAAACCAAATAGATTTTTTGATCACAGGGCTAATCTTCATCTATCCACCTCCTCTTCATCTAGGTAAAAAGTCTTACTCATTTAAATATTAGCAAATCTTTTGTCGAATGTCATAATTTTCTTATTTATTTTTCAAAACGTTCACGATAATAGGTTTTGCTTCTGATAAAAAGTAAAGAGAGCCTGTAACAATTAAAATTTCATCTTTGTTCAATTCACTTATTTTCTTATCGAGAAAATCCATATAATTAATCGCAATATTTTTATTCCCGCTGTTGCTTCCAACTTCCATTAGTTCTTCTGCAGAAGCTGCCCGCGGAAAGTCGAATGTTGTGAACGTCAGTTGGTCGGCAACACCTTCAAGAGTCGCGATCATCTTGTCCAATTTCTTGTCTTTTAGTGCTGCAAAAAGAATGCTAATCTTTTTATCGGCATATCGAGAATTAATTTCACTTGCGAGCGCATTTATTCCTTCTTCATTATGCGCTCCATCAATCAGGACTAAAGGATTTTCACTTAAAATCTCAAGCCTGCCGGGCCAGTATGCTTGAGATAGACCTTCTCTAATATGCTCTTCCTCGATCATAAACGAATAGTAGTTTGCAAGCACCTGACTAGCCATTACTGCACAGGCAGCATTTTCTACCTGATGAGAACCGATCATCGATGTTTCCAGCTTCTGAATCTCACCGAACATGCTGGAAAATGAAAATTGTTCTCCCCGTTCTAAAGACTCTCTTGAACTTGTTGAGAACTCATCCCCAAGTTGGTACAGAGGAGACTTGCTTTCAAATGCTTTTTTTCTAATGACATCCAGTGCTTCAGGCTGTTTCACTCCGGTAATGATGCCTACGCCGTTCTTGATGATACCTGCCTTTTCAAAAGCTATTTGTTCATATGTATCACCGAGTATCGCTGTGTGATCCAGACCAATGCTGGTGATGATGGAAAGCAGCGGATGAATGACATTAGTTGAATCGAATCGGCCGCCGAGACCTACCTCGTAAATGGCTACATCCACAGGGGACATCTTCGCAAAGTAGTATAGAGACATTGCCGTGATAACTTCAAATTCGGTCGGTCCACCCAGTTCAGTTTGGTCCAATTCATCTGCCAGGGGCTTGATCACATTTGTCAGCTCAATTAGTTCCTGATCATTAATAGGCTGGCCATTGATGCTGATTCTTTCATTGAATTGCTCAAAGTATGGTGAGGTAAAAGTTCCAACTCTATACCCTGCACCTTGCAAAATCGAGCGAAGAAAGGTGACGGTGGAGCCTTTTCCATTCGTACCGCCGATATGGATCGTTTTAATCCTTCTTTCAGGATGGTCCAGTCTTTCTAGCATCCATTCCATTCTTGTAAGTCCTGGTTTGATCCCAAGTCTCAATCTTGCATGGATCCAATCAATTGCCTGCTCATATGTATCAAACATGTAACACACCTCAATTCAAGATGAAGACGAACCAATATTGGTTCGCCTTCAAATTTTTGATATTTAATTAGTTCCTCAGTTCGTTTATGCGTGCTTCGACTGCTGCACGTTTTTCAACATAGTCTTTTTCCTTCGCGCGCTCTTCTTCAATGACTTTCTCAGGTGCTTTCTTGACAAAGCCTTCGTTGGAAAGCTTCTTCTGGACACGTTCGACTTCTTTATCCAGCTTTTCTTTTTCCTTCTGAAGACGGGCGATCTCCTCGTCGATGTTGATCAGGCCTTCAAGCGGCATGATGATTTCGAGACCTGTAGCGACAGCTGTCATTGCTTTTTCAGGAGCGTTGACTTCAAGTCCGATTTCCAGGTTCTCTGGATTACAGAAGCGGACGATGTAACCACGGTTGTTTTCCAGCATGCTTAACGTCTTTTCGTCCTTCGCCTTCAGGAACATATCAACCTTTTTGCTGAGCGGCGTGTTCACTTCAGAACGGATATTCCTTACCGAACGGATGACTTCAACGAGCAGCTTCATATCTTCTGCAGCCTCTTTATCAGTCAGAGCCGGGTCAACCTTCGGCCAGCTTGCAACCGTAATGGACTCCCCTTGATGAGGAAGGTTCTGCCAGATCTCTTCCGTAATGAATGGCATGAATGGGTGAAGCAGGCGCATCGTGTTGTCAAGAACGTATGCAAGGATGGACCTTGTCGTCTTCTTGGCAGCTTCATCTTCGCCATAGAGCGGAAGCTTCGCCATTTCGATATACCAGTCACAGAAATCATCCCAGATGAAGTTGTAAAGCGCTCGGCCAACCTCACCAAACTCATAACGGTCTGAAAGTCTTGTAACAGTCTCAATCGTTTCATTCAGCCTTGTCAAAATCCATTTATCTGCAACTGATTTCTCGCCGCTCAAATCGATTTCTTCATATTTCAGGCCGTTCATGTTCATCAGCGCAAAACGTGATGCGTTCCAGATTTTATTGGCGAAGTTCCAGGTTGCCTCAACCTTTTCGGTGCTATAACGAAGGTCCTGGCCCGGCGAGCTTCCAGTTGTCAGGAAGTAGCGAAGTGAGTCGGCTCCGTACTGGTCGATGACATCCATTGGATCAACACCGTTTCCAAGTGACTTACTCATCTTCCGGCCATCTTCTGCACGAACGAGCCCGTGAATCAATACATCTTTGAATGGACTCTGTTCCGTAAACTCTAGTCCTTGGAAAATCATTCTTGAAACCCAGAAGAAGATAATATCATAGCCGGTTACTAGTGCTGCTGTCGGGTAATAGCGCTTGTAATCAGCTGCTTCTTCATTCGGCCAGCCCATTGTTGAGAATGGCCATAGTGCTGAGCTAAACCATGTATCAAGAACGTCGTTATCCTGTTCCCAGTTCTCAGGATCTGCCGGCGGTTCATGGTCTACGTATACCTCGCCTGTTTCTTTATGGTACCAGGCAGGAATTCGGTGGCCCCACCATAGCTGACGGGAAATACACCAGTCACGGATGTTCTCCATCCAGCGCATATAGGTATTTTCAAAGCGCTCAGGTACAAAATTAACTTTTTCTTCTTTGCTCTGAAGGGCGATTGCTTCATCAGCAAGCGGCTGCATTTTAACGAACCATTGAGTGGATAGATATGGCTCAACTACAGCGCCGCTGCGCTCAGAGTGTCCTACTGAGTGCATGTGCTCTTCAATTTTGAACAATACGCCAGCATCCTGAAGGTCCTTGACGATTTGCTTGCGGCAATCGAAACGATCCATACCTTGGTACTTGCCAGCTTTGGCGTTCATAGAGCCATCTTCGTTCATCACAAGTACTCTTTCAAGATTATGGCGGTTTCCGATTTCAAAATCGTTAGGGTCATGTGCAGGAGTAATTTTAACTGCTCCAGATCCGAATTCCATATCAACATAATCGTCGCCGACAATCGGAATCTCACGGCCGACGATTGGCAGGGTTACCGTTTTGCCGATTAAATGCTTGTAGCGGTCATCTTCTGGATGAACAGCAACCGCAGTATCGCCAAGCATTGTTTCCGGTCTTGTTGTTGCGATTTCGATATGGCCACTGCCGTCTGCGAGAGGATATCTCATGTGGTAGAAAGCACCCTGGACATCTTTGTGAATAACTTCAATATCAGATAATGCTGTTTTCGCTGCCGGGTCCCAGTTGATGATATATTCGCCGCGGTAGATCAAGCCTTTGCGGTATAAAGAAACGAAAACTTCTTTTACAGCTTTTGATAATCCTTCATCCAATGTGAAGCGCTCGCGGCTGTAATCAAGGCCAAGCCCTAGCTTTGACCATTGCTTGCGGATATGCTGGGCGTATTCCTCTTTCCATTTCCATGATTCCTCAAGGAACTTTTCGCGGCCCAATTCATAGCGGTTGATGCCCTGGCTGCGAAGTTTTTCGTCAACCTTTGCCTGTGTCGCGATGCCAGCATGGTCCATTCCCGGAAGCCATAAAACATCGTAGCCCTGCATCCGCTTCATGCGGGTAAGGATATCCTGAAGCGCTGTATCCCACGCATGGCCCAAGTGCAGCTTCCCAGTTACGTTCGGCGGCGGAATCACGATTGTGTAAGGCTCTTTCGTTTCATCATCCTTCGCTTCGAAAAACTTCCCTTTGATCCACCATTCGTAGCGTCCTTGCTCAATCGAAGACGGATCGTATTTAGTCGGCATTGACAAATTCTCTTCCATCAGTTTTTCCTCCATTCAAATGCATTTCCTTGTCAGAAAAGCGTAAGCGCCTTGTTCAGCCCCGACAAGCGCTGGAGGGCCGACCAGTGAAGTCGTTCTTTGACTTCATTGGGCGGACCGAAGCGACTCGAGGGGCTAGGCGCTGAAGCTAGACAATTCTCGAAGTGAAAATTGTACTTTCTTACCTTAAATTAAAAAACTCCATTCGCCATAAAAGGACGAATGGAGTTTGTTCGCGGTACCACCTTTTTTCCCAGCAACGGTAAAAACTGAGTTCTGCTGCTGGCTCAAATACGGATAACGGCTCTTCACCGTCGCCTGTTACTGGGAGTATTCCGTTCCCAGGCGATGCTCAAGGGCGACCTTCCATGGTTCCTGCTTAGAAGTCCTCTCAGCTACTGGACTTCCTCTCTTCAAGCTGGCTGCTCATGTACTCTTCCCTGTCTAAGCTTTGCTTTATAGTGTTTTTGTATATTAGTTATACTACCCAAAAAAGGGGATTGACGTCAATCATCATTTCCTACTTTTTATTATTTTATACTTCTTCCGCCTTCTTGTGCGAACATTTAGCACATTTTGGGCCAATTAGTCATAGAATGAAAACAGGGATACCTGATTGTTTGGAGGGATGGCGATGAAGAGACGAAGGTATAATCCTTATACACTCCCGCGGTGGGCGAGGACGGCGCGTGCAGTATGTGCTCAGCTCATTATTCCTTTTTGCGTGTTCCAGGGAATCCGCACACTTTTCTTTCCGACGACATTTGATGTCTTCCTGTTATCAATATTCATCTTGGTTGCATTGGCAATCAAATTCGAAATTATTTAAGGAGCCAAAGAGCATGATTCAGCTCTGGGCTCCTTCTTGTTTTGCCTGTTCTTTTTGCTTCTCCAGTTCGTCAATCTTGGTTACCACATAACCGGTATTGCTCAAGAGCCAGTACTGGCGCTGCAGCTTTTGGACAAACTTCCTCTCATCCACTTCAGCCTTACGCTGATGGTACAATTCCGCGACACGGATAATCCCCGATGGAAAAGCAAGATAGCTCATGAATAACTGCATTTCATCCTCACGGAACGGAAAATACTTCAGATAGACATAAATCCAGTCGATGATTTCGTCTCCATATTTCGGCTGTGTCTTCAGCGACCTTGCTAAAAACGGCAGCAAGTCCTGAATCGGCGACCCCTGTCGTGCCTTTTCAAAATTGATAAAATAACCATATCCTCTTTCGTCGAACAGGAAGTGCTCAGGAGAAACTTTACCGTGAAGAGTAACAGTCCGCGTTTTCTTTTGCTCCTTCGTTTTTTCATTCCAAGTCTCAAGTTTTTGCTTCGCAAACTGGATTGCCTGACTGATTTGAATGTAATACAGGCAGAATGTCAGTTCAAACGGGGACATATATACTCTGTTCTCACAGCTCTCAAGGAATCCATTTATGAATTCTTCTTCCTTTTCCCATTCTTTTATCGTCTTACCGTAATGCTCTTGCTTAACTTCCGTGCTGATTTCCATTTCCTTTACTGACAAAGTATGCATCCTCGCCAGTTCCCTGAACAACTGCTGGTGTCTTTGTGATTGGTCCTCCCTTGTCTCATTCGGCATCCAAGGCATTAAATAATACAGTGACTTATTATGCAACACTGCATATCTTCCGTCATTTGCCGGATAGACTGGAACAATCCTGTTATATCCTTTTTGATAGAGGTTTTGGATGTATTTGATAAAATCCGTCCCCTCATAAGGGTGGATCTTTTTTAAGGCGAATGTCCCTGTTTTTGTATAGACCTTTTTCACTTTGCCAAAATCCTCTGCAAAGTATGGATCGATAGGGTATTGCCTTAACACTGCAGATTCTTCTTTTAAAAAATTGCGATCATCCATCGGATCTCGCCTACCTTCTGGACATCATATGGTTAAACAGAGATGGGCAGGTGTTAGACACCTGCCCATTCTAAAAGCTATAGCAATCCCAGCCAGCAGCCAAGCCAGCCCTGACAACCAGCCTCTTTCTGGACAAGGCGCTACATGTAAAATGTTAAGAATTATGAACCGCTACTCCAGGAACATATAGCACCTGGCCTTCATGGACTTCATGGTCGATGCTCAGATGGTTCACCCGCAGAAGCTGCTGCACTGGCACATCATAGCGTTCAGAGATTGACTGAAGTGAGTCACCTTGCTGAACGATGCACACTCTGATTTTGGCCACTTCTGTTTCTTCTTCCTTCCTCGCCAAAAATTCGGCGATGGAAATACCTTGCTTCATATTTGGCTTTTTCTTTTTCAATAAAGGAGAAGACGAACTTTCCGGAGATTCCTCCATTTCAGCAGGCTTGTTTTCTGCCTCTGGCTGGCTTTCCATTTCCAGTTCAACTTCAACTTCTTCTTCCTGCTCAACTTCGACCTCTTCAGCAGGCTCCGGCTCGCCTCTGAAGTCACTTAAAGCATATTCCGGAACTGGTTGATGCTCTCTTTGCTCTTGCAGTTCAGGTTCGAATTTTTCTTCGGCGGCTACCTCTTTCTTTGCTTCTGCCCTGAATGGAGCATACACTTCTTCCTCATAGGAATCTTGCTCTTCCTCTTGATTTAATGTTTCATTTTGCTGGACAAAAGAATAGGCCGGAGCTTCCGGGAAGTCTTGTTCCTCTCTGTCTTGCTGGCTCTCACTCTCTGCATCGGCTTCAGTTTCCGCTGCAAATTCAACCTCAACTGCTGAAATCGCATTTTCACGGTAACTTACTTCCAGTTCCTCCACTTCTTCGCTGTCAGTTTCCTGATCAGCTTCATGCTGTTGTTCGCCGTATAAGCCAGTGATGGCCAGATCAGCGTTCAGCTTCAGGCGGTCTTTTTCCGGAAAAACATAATCGAATCCTTCTACCTGAATATCAATGTCATAAATACTTTCAATCCGGTTTTTTGGGATTGTGATATCCACTGGGAAACGATGCAGGAACTCATAGACTCCTTCTTCCCTCTCCATCACAGAATGGACGTACTTAAGAGCTGCGATCTGATCATCAACCTCTTGTTGCTGTTCACGGCATGTATATTCCCCAGTCAACTCCAGCGATCCGCGAATGGATACGTATTGTTCATTTTCCTGGATGGTGATATTCGGATCGAGTGAAATCGAGACAAGCTCCGCGACTTCCTGTCCTCTTTGAAACCACACTGACTCTTCTAATGAAAATCGCAGGCACGATTGATTCCCCTGAGACAAAGCGACTCCTCCTTTCATTCCTTAAACGTAAAATCACTATGTCATTAACACTTTATGAGTCTGTATTTACTTTTATGATAATTTAGAACATAAAAAGGAGCTGGGAAGGATTATTCAAAGTGAATTTGTCTGTACATATAATTAGTTCGGACAAAGTTTAGAGATTTGATTGCCTTTTTGTCCGAACCTAGGGCTACTTCGAACAAAGTTCAGAGATTTCGACGGCCTTTTGTCCGAACCCGGGGCTACTTCGGACAAAGTTCAAGGATTACGGCGGCCTTTTGTCCGAACCTGGGGCTACTTCAGACAAAGTTTAGAGATTTTGATCGCCTTTTGTCCGAACCCAAGGCTACTTTGGACAAAGTTTAGAGATTACAGATGCTTTTTGTCCGAACTTTGGGCTACTTCAGACAAAGTTCAGGGATTTCGACGGTCTTTTGTCCGAACCAAAGGCTACTTCAAACAAAGTTTAGAGATTTCGATCGCCTTTTGTCCGAACCCAGGGCTACTTCAGACAAAGTTCAGGGATTTCGACGGCCTTTTCTCCGAACCGAACCCGGGGGTACTTCAGACATAGTTCAAGGTTTTCGAAGGCCTTTTGTCTTAACCAAGGGCTACTTCAGACAAAGTTTCAGAATTTCGACGGCCTTTTGTCCAAACCCGGGGCTACTTCGGACAAAGTTCAGGGATTTCGACGGCCTTTTGTCCGAACCTGGGGCTACTTCAGACAAAGTTTAGAGATTTCCATCGCCTTTTGTCCGAACCCGGGCTGTTTCAGACAAAGTTAAAAAAAATGACCTTGTTTTGTCTAAATCATAAGCAGCCTATGACAAAAAAACACTCCCCAAATGGAGAGTGTTCATATAACTTATTTATTCAGCAAGCTTTGCAAATGCTTTCTCAGCTGCTTCGATTGTTTTTTGCAGGTCTTCGTCTGTGTGTGCTGTCGATAGGAATAATCCTTCGAACTGTGATGGCGGGAGGAATACTCCTTCGTTCGCCATTTCACGGTAGTAGGCTGCAAAGAATTCAAGATTCGATTGTTTGGCGACTTCATAGTTGATGACATTTTCATTTGTAAAGAAGATGCCAATCATTGATCCTGCGCGGTTGATTGTGTGCGGTATTCCGTATTTCTCAGCCGCTGCTTTCAGACCTTTTTCAAGAATGTCAGCTTTGCGCTCAAACTCTTTGTAGGAATCTGGCGTCAACTGCTTCAATGTTTCCAGGCCAGCTGTCATCGCCAGAGGGTTTCCGGATAGCGTTCCTGCCTGGTAAATTGGACCGCTTGGAGCGATTTGCTCCATGATCTCTCTTTTACCGCCGTAAGCTCCTACTGGAAGTCCTCCGCCAATTACCTTGCCAAGGCAAGTAATGTCAGGAGTTACATTGTAATATCCCTGGGCACAGTTATATCCTACGCGGAAGCCTGTCATGACCTCATCAAAAATCAAGACGGTGCCATACTGACTTGTGATTTCACGAAGACCCTCAAGGAATCCTTCAACAGGTGGCACTACACCCATATTCCCGGCTACTGGTTCAACGATCACGCCAGCGATATCATCACCATATTGCTCGAATGCGTAACGGACGCTCTCAAGATCGTTATAAGGTACTGTAATCGTGTTCTTGGCAACTCCCTCAGGAACACCAGGGCTATCAGGCAAACCAAGCGTAGCGACGCCTGAGCCGGCCTTGATAAGCAATGAATCTCCGTGGCCGTGATAACAGCCTTCGAATTTCAGAATCATATTCCGGCCTGTATACCCACGAGCAAGGCGCAATGCACTCATCGTCGCCTCAGTACCCGAAGATACCATTCTTACCATCTCAATCGATGGAACACGGTCAATGACCAACTGTGCAAGCTCGTTCTCAACAGTTGTCGGTGCACCGAAGCTTGTACCAAGCTCAGCCACTTTCTTGATTCCCTCAACGACCTTCTCGTTCGTGTGGCCAAGAATCAGCGGTCCCCATGATAAGACATAGTCAATATATTCATTGCCATCGATGTCATAAATCTTTGAACCCTTCCCTTTTTCCATGAAGATAGGATCCATATTGACAGACTTGAATGCGCGGACGGGGCTGTTTACTCCTCCAGGCAAAAGTTCTTTTGCTTCTTTAAAAGCTGCAATCGATTTATCATATGAGCGCATAATATCCCTCATTTCTATTTAATTGGCTCTGTAGAAAAGCAGAGCCTTTTTCAATCCTTACTGTTCCTTCAGCCAGCGTGCTGCATCCTTCGCATGATAAGTGATGATCAGGTCTGATCCTGCGCGCTTCATTCCTGTCAGCATTTCCATGACGATGCTCTTTTCGTCAACCCAGCCGTTTTGTGCTGCTGCTTTGACCATTGAGTACTCACCGCTGACATTATAGATCACAACAGGCAGGTTGAAGTTATTTTTAACGTCACGGACGATATCCAGGTAAGGCATGCCCGGCTTTACGATCAGGAAGTCCGCTCCTTCCACGACATCTGATTCTGCTTCGCGCATCGCTTCGATTCGGTTTGCCGGATCCATCTGGTAGGATTTGCGGTCGCCGAACTGCGGCGTGCTTTCGGCTGCTTCACGGAATGGACCGTAAAACGCAGAAGAATATTTCACAGCGTAAGACATGATCGGCACATCATGGAAACCTGCTTCATCCAAAGCAAAACGAATCGCTGTAACAAATCCGTCCATCATGTTTGATGGAGCAATGATATCAGCGCCGGCTTGTGCCTGACTGACAGCTGTCTTTCCTAACAGCTCAAGAGAAGGATCGTTAAGCACCTTGCCATCCTCAATTACGCCGCAGTGACCATGGCTTGTGTATTCACAAAGGCAAGTATCGGCGATGACAACCATATCAGGAAAATCCTTTTTAATGACTCGGATTGCTTCCTGCAAAATTCCGTGGTCATGATACGCCTGACATCCAACTTCATCTTTTTCGTTCGGAACGCCGAAAAGCAGCACTGACTTAATGCCTAATGAATCCACTTCAGTGATTTCTTCTTTCAGATTATCAAGGGATAATTGATAGACTCCCGGCATTGAAGAAACTTCGTTTTTTACATTTTCTCCTTCAACGACAAAAAGCGGGTAGATTAAGTCTTCAGTGCGAAGATAGTTTTCACGGACAAGCGCACGCATATTCGCTGTCTGACGAAGACGGCGGTGGCGGCTGAATTCAAGGTGTTTCATAGATTACCCTCCAATATTTATATACTTGGCAATGCTGTTCAGCATCTCTTCAACGGTGTATTTTTCCGGCATGGCATGGACCTTCAATCCCCGCTGCTCTGCCTTCCTCTTGGATACAGGACCAATACAGGCAACGATGCAGTGCTCCAGCTTACCATCTAAATTATGATCTTCTACGATTTTCATAAAATGATCGATCGTAGAAGGGCTTGTAAATGTAAGTATATCAAGACTTTCTTCCTTTAACATCTTAACGAGCTTGTCTCTGCTTTCTTCTGGCAGGTAAGTTTCATAGATGATGACTTCATTAACGATTGCGCCTTTTTCCTTCAAAGCGGCCGAAATATAATCACGGGCCAGATTCCCTTTTGGAATCAGGATCCGCTCGCCTTGCTTGACATGTGGTAAAAACTCATCGACAAATCCTTCGGCAACATATTCTTCTGGTACAAAATCGACCGTTTCACCCATGTCCACGAGGACTTCTTTTGTTTTTTCGCCGATCACGGCTATTTTAGGCAAAAGAGCCTGCCCCTTTTTCAAGAAAGAATAAAAGGTTTCCACAGTCACATTACTAGTAAAAATGATCCAATCGTAGGTATGTAAATTCGCAAGTGTTTTAAGTAGTTTTTCAGATGCTTTAACGGGCTTAAAGGCAATAAGAGGGATTTCCACGGGAATCCCTCCATTTCTTTTAACCAAATCGGAGAAAGACTTCGCGTGAGCCTTCCCCCTAGGAATCATGACTGTTTTATTTTGCAGCGGGGACGCTGGAATCATTCACGATCAAGCTCCTGTTTTACCTTGTCAATCAAGTCTTTCGCTCCCTGGCTGATCAACTTGTCAGCAGCTAGCTCTCCCAGCTCCTCAGGATTTGTGCCTGTAACCTGTTCCTTGAAGATTGTCTTTCCATCTGGAGAACCGACTAGAGCTGTCAGGACGATTTCTTCGTTGTCATTGAGATAGGCATAGCCTGCAATCGGCACCTGGCAGCCGCCTTCCATCTTGTGAAGGAATGCTCTTTCGGCTCTTACTGTCGCACTTGTTTCAGCACAAGTGAATTTTTCAAGCAATTGAAGAAGCTCTTCGTCATCGCCGCGGCACTCGATTGAAAGCGCTCCCTGGCCGACTGCAGGTACACAAATATCCTCATCGATGAACTCAGTTACTGTATCACTGGCCCATCCCATGCGCTTCAAACCAGCTGCAGCAAGGATAATACCATCATAGTCTTCCGTTTCAAGTTTAGAGATCCGTGTATCAATGTTTCCGCGAATCCACTTCATTTCAAGGTCAGGGCGCTGAGCCAATAGCTGCGCGCTCCTGCGCAGGCTGCTTGTTCCGATGACGGAACCTGGTTTCAAATCTTTAAAAGCAACATGATCGTTGGAAATAAGCACATCACGGTGATCTTCCCTCTCTGGGATCGCCCCGATGACAAGCCCCTCTGGAAGTACTGCAGGCATGTCCTTCATGCTGTGGACAGCCATATCAATTTCTTTGTCGAGCATAGCCTGTTCGATTTCTTTTACGAAAAGGCCTTTTCCTCCGACCTTTGATAAAGTCACATCAAGAATTTTGTCCCCTTTTGTGACGATTTCTTTCACTTCGAACTCAAAGGGAGCACCTAGTTTTTTCAGCTGCTCGATTACCCAATTTGTTTGTGTCAATGCTAGCTTACTCCGTCTGGAGCCAACGATAATTTTTCTCATGACAGCCTCCTATTATTGGTACCAAAAATGGAAAGATGATAATTTTCCGAAAAGGAAAAAGTTGATTAATACAATCAGGAACGATGCGACATTCCAAAGGGCGAGCGATTTCCCATACATTTCTTTTCCAACCCTTAAGTAAAGGTACATGCTATATACCGCGAGTACGATGAATGAACCGATCAGCTTGGCATCATACCAGGCAAGGTCAGGTACTTTAATCCATGCCCATTGAAGACCGAGGATAAGGCTCAGGATCAGCATCGGCACTCCGATGACATTCAATATGTATGACCAATAATCAAGTTTCGTTAAATCGGTGATCCTCCATAACAGCTTACCCCACTTTTTCCGCTTTAAAAGGTCATATTGAATGAGATATAGAAGCGAAAAGACGACTGAGATAGAGAATGCCCCATATGACAGGATCGCCATCGTGATATGGATGAGCAAAAGCTCTGATACAAGCTGTTCGGACATCACATTTGAATCATATTGCACGGGTGCGAATGTATGGATCGCCATAATGATGAATCCAAGGATATTGGTAAAAAAAACAATAAAATCTACTTTTAATAGTTTGTTAATCGCCAGCGACAGCGTTACCAGTACCCACGCATAAAAATATAGCCCTTCAAAGAGGGTCAGGACTGGGAAACGGCCTTTGTCGACCATGTAATATAACAGGAAAATTGTCTGGAATCCCCAAACAAATGCAAGTAACCAGAAAGCAACTTTGTTTGCCCTCCGGTTACTGTTAAGAAAATCGATAAAGTATAAGAGCACGCTTGCCGCATAAATCACAATGGTTATTTCATGGAGACGTGTAATATAAAGATCACCCATGGACACTACCTCTCTTACGGCTGAAAAGAAGCCTGAGGCGAAGGAACTTTTACCTGCTTGGTTTCAGCCATTTTCATTCCTTCTTCTTCAGCGACGAGCTGTTCAATATTGAAAATCTTCACGAATAGATTCAATGCTTCATCTGCATCAGGGCCAGCCGCAAGCTCCTTCGCCTGCAAAATTGGATCTTTCAGGAGCTGGTTGATGATGCTCTTTGTATGTTTGTTAAGAACTTTAATATCACGATCAGATAGATGAGGCAGTTTCCGTTCAATACTGTTCATCGTTTCCTGCTGGATAGAAAGGGCCTTGACCCTCAAAGCAGAAATGACCGGAACAACGCCAAGCGTATTCAGCCACTGTTTGAATTGGACAATTTCACTTTCAATCATGATAAGAATCTTCTCAGCTGCCTTCTGTCGTTCCTGCAGATTTGCTTCAACAATGCCCTCTAGATCATCGATATCATATAGGAATACATTTTCAAGCGTCGCAATCTCCGGATCAAGATCACGGGGAACAGCGATATCCACCATGAATAATGGTTTTCCTTTTCGCTTTTGCTCGACCTTTGCCATCATATCCTTTGTGACGACAAAGTCCTTCGCACCGGTTGAACTGATCAGGATATCTGCATCCACAAGCGCAGTCTGGAGCTCATCCAAAGTTTTGGCCATGCCGGAAAAACGATTAGCTAAATCTTCAGCTTTCTGGTAAGTACGGTTGATGACTGTTACTTTCTTTGCTCCATTAGCATGAAGGTTCTGGATGGCCAGCTCGCCCATCTTGCCTGCACCGAGAATCAGCACATGCTTTTGATCAAGAGAGCCGAAAATCTTCTTGGCAAGTTCAACAGCTGCGTAGCTGACAGAGACAGCGTTCGCTCCGATATCTGTTTCGGAATGGCCGCGTTTGGCAATAGTGACTGCCTGCTTGAACAGCTGGTTGAAGACCGTTCCGGTAGTGTTCTTTTCAAGGCCAAGCATGAAGCTTGAACGCACTTGACCAAGGATTTGAGTTTCACCCAGCACCATGGAGTTCAAGCCGCAAGATACCTTGAATAAATGTTCAATTGCCCCATCTTGTTCATAGATGAACAGGAACGGCGTAAATTCTGCCTGAGGGATCCCGAACCATTCAGATAAAAATTCTTTGATATAATATCTGCCTGTGTGAAGCTGGTCCACAACAGCATATATTTCTGTACGGTTGCAAGTTGATACGATGACATTCTCAAGGATGCTCTTCTTTTCCTGAAGGGCACTCATCGCTTCACCAAGGTTTCCCTCGTTGAATGTCAATCTTTCGCGGATTTCGACAGGGGCAGTTTTATAGTTTAGACCGACAACGATAATATGCATTATGAATTGACACCCCCACATAGAAATTGCATAATTGGCTAAGGCAATTATACACGACGTTTTTTACCTTTTGATGTTGTAAATGTGAACAACTGTTGAAAAAACATATATATAATAGCATTGATTAAATTGAACTATTTCGTCTGTCTGTTTGTTATACTTTTATACTATATCAAAAGCAAATAAACATACTCCCTAATGTACCTTATCAAAGTTTGTCCCTTAATTCAAGTGAGCCTTTCTGGAAGTGGTGAAAGAATGAAAAATCAGAGAATTATACCAGGAATGATCTTAATCGGATTTGGAATTTATTTTTATCTTCAGCAGGAAAATGTTTCGTTGTTCAATGAATTTTATACGTGGCCGACACTCTTGATCATTGTCGGGGCTGCCTTTTTATTTCAAGGATACTGGGGCAAGGATTATGAAGCCATCTTTCCAGGTGTGATCCTCGTTGGCTTCGGTTTCCACTTTCATGTGGTCAATAAATTCGACCTCTGGCCCGACCACCTTGGTGCTTTCATCTTAATCATCGCTCTCGGCTTCTTACTGCGATACCAGAAAACAGGCAATGGCTTGTTTCACGGAGTCCTCTTTCTCATTTTAGCAGGGTTGCTTCTGTTTTATGACAGAATCACTGGATGGCTTGGTTTATTGGAAAACGGAGTTTCGGCAGCATGGAGATTTTGGCCGGCAGCATTGATACTCATTGGTGTTTACCTTTTGTTTATTAAAAGGAAGTAGAAAATTGGCCAGGCTCAGGAGCGTGAAATCAATCTTAGACTTTCAAAAGTGAACACACAATAAAGTAAAAAACCCGCACCGTGATCGATCTCGGTGCGGGTTTCTTATTATACACGATTATTTCATGAAACTTCCTAAAACTGACCAGGCTTTGTCTTTCCCTTCTCCTGTTTCTGATGAGAAAAGAATGATCGTATCGTCCGGATCCAAATCAAGGGTTTCTTTTGTAATCTTCAAGTGTTTTTGCCACTTTGACTTTGGAATTTTATCCGCTTTAGTCGCGATAATGATGACTGGAATCTCGTAATGCTTGAGGAAATCATACATCATCACATCGTCTTTTGAAGGCGGGTGCCTCAGGTCAACAATCAGCAGCATTGCTTTCAATTGTTCTCGCGAAGTTATATAGGTTTCAATCATCTTGCCCCAGGCTTCACGTTCGGATTTTGATACTTTAGCGTAGCCGTAACCCGGTACATCTACAAAATGAAGCATTTCATTGATCAGGTAAAAATTCAATGTCTGAGTCTTTCCTGGCTTCGAGGATGTCCTGGCAAGGCTTTTCCGGTTAAGCATTTTATTGATAAAAGAAGATTTACCAACATTCGACCGGCCTGCAAGGGCGAATTCCGGAAGATTAGTTTCCGGATATTGATTCGGCCTTACAGCACTGATCACGATTTCTGCACTATTTACTTTCATTGAGAATCACCGCTGGCGAGAGCGTGCTTCAATACTTCATCTAAATGAGAAACTAACACAAATTCAAGCTCCTTACGTACACTTTCTGGAATATCATCAATATCTTTTTCATTATCCTTTGGACAAATAACCTTTGTTAGACCTGCTCTGTGAGCGCTCAACGATTTTTCCTTGAGACCGCCAATTGGCAGAACCCTTCCTCTTAATGTTATTTCTCCTGTCATTCCTACTTCCCTGCGGATCGGCCTTCCTGATAAAGCCGATACAAGTGCAGTAGCAATCGTAATACCCGCTGAAGGACCATCTTTCGGCACGGCACCTTCTGGAACGTGGATGTGAATATCATTCTTTTCATGGAAGTCCGGATCAATGTCCAGTTCCTTCGCCTTTGAACGCACATAGCTGAAGGCAGCCTGGGCAGATTCCTTCATGACATCCCCAAGCTTACCAGTCAGGACAAGCTTGCCTTTTCCTGGTGACAGGGAAACTTCAATTTGGAGGGTATCGCCACCGACGGTTGTATAAGCGAGTCCAGTGGCAACGCCTATCTGGTCTTCCAACTCAGCCTGCCCATATCTGAACTTAGTCTTTCCAAGGAAGTCCTCAACGTTCTTCTCACTGACGATCACACGCTTTTTGTCACCGGAAACAACGATTTTCGCTGTTTTCCTGCAGATGGATGCAAGCTGCCTCTCAAGGGATCTCACACCAGATTCCCGAGTATAATAACGAATTACCTTCGTTATCGCTTCATCCTTCATTTGAAGCTGTGATTTTGACAGACCATGGTCCTTGATTTGTCTTGGAAGGAGATGGTCCTTGGCAATGTGCAGCTTTTCCTGTTCTGTATAGCCTGCAATATTGATGATCTCCATCCTGTCGAGCAATGGGCCAGGTACAGTTGAAAGATTATTGGCAGTAGCAATGAACATTACTTTTGAAAGGTCATACGGCTCTTCAATGTAATGGTCGCTGAAATTATGGTTTTGTTCGGGATCAAGTACCTCCAGCATCGCTGAAGAAGGATCTCCGCGGAAATCATTGGACATTTTATCGATTTCATCAAGAAGGAAAACAGGGTTAATCGTTCCTGCCTTTTTCATCCCCTGGATGACCCTTCCTGGCATAGCACCGACATAAGTCCTTCTGTGGCCGCGAATTTCTGACTCATCACGGACACCGCCTAAAGACACCCTTACAAAATTACGGTTGAGGGATTTAGCGATCGACCTGGCCAAGCTCGTTTTACCGACTCCCGGAGGTCCAGCCAGACAAAGGATTGGGCCTTTTAATGAGTTCGTCAGCTTCTGGACAGCAAGATACTCTAGAACCCTTTCCTTTACTTTTTCCAGCCCGTAATGGTCCTTATCAAGAATCTTTTCAGCTTTGCTGATATCAAGATCATCCTCTGTCGACTTTGACCAAGGCAAAGCAACAAGCCATTCAATATAATTGCGGATTACTGCGCTTTCTGCAGAAGTCGTCGGCACCTTCTCGTAGCGGTCAAGTTCCTTCATTGCAGTTTCCTTCACATGTTCAGGCATTCCGGCAAGCTCGATTTTTTCGGTAAGCTCAGCAATTTCTCCTGTCTTCCCTTCCTTTTCACCTAGCTCCTTCTGGATAGCCTTCATCTGTTCACGTAAATAATATTCCTTCTGAGTCCGCTCCATGGAACGCTTTACACGCTGTCCAATCTTTTTCTCAAGACCCAGAACTTCTTTTTCATTATGGATGATTTCTATAACACGATTCATCCGGTCCTTGATATCAATCGTCTCGAGAATCTCCTGCTTCTCTTTGAGTTTTAGCGGAAGATGGGAAGCGATGATATCAGCCATCCTGCCCGGCTCTTCAATATCAGAAACAGATGCATACGTTTCCGCAGAAATTTTCTTGGACATTTTTATGTATTGTTCGAAATACTCAAGCATTGTCCTCATTAAAGCTTCATCTTCGACATCCTTTAATTCCTCATCTTCGAAGGTTCTTACTTTACAGGAATAATGGTCATTTTCATCAAAAAGTTCAATGATTTCAGCTCTGGACAATCCTTCAACCAACACGCGGATCGTTCCGTTAGGGAGCTTCAGCATTTGTTTGACGCGAGTCAATGTACCCATCTGGTACAAATCCTCCTCGCCTGGTTCATCTATGGATATATCCTTTTGGGTTGTAAGATAGATTAAATGGTCATCCACCATTGCCTTCTCCAATGCCTGTACCGATTTTTCCCGTCCTACATCCAAATGCAGAACCATTGTCGGGTACACAAGCAAACCGCGCAGCGGCAGAAGTGGGACAGTGTGCTCATTCTTATTCGCCATGACATTGCACCTCCAACATGCATTGTATCAAACCATAAGTATAATTATACTTTGTTGTTCAATTCTATCGTATTTATTTTCAAGTGTCTAATAACAAGAGCAGTTAGCACCGTTTTGCCTCATTGATTAGTATCCTGATATTCATGTAAAAATATGTCCATATCTGAAGTTACTTTGAAAACCAAACATAAGCTTATTTTTTTTAGAAAACAGCAATTTCAGTCCGGGTATCTTCATTACACCCTATTTCCTTTTTTATGGAAAAATAAACCCGTTTTTACTGTTTGGTTAACCTCTAGGCGAAACAGCAGCAAAACAGCGTAAAAAAAGAACGCCGGAAAGCGTTCTTTTTATCATTCTAGCTCGTCTCTTTTGCCGTTAAGTCACTGGCAGCCTTGATGATTTGCTCCCTCGGATGGTCTTTTTCAAGAGCTATTTCAAACACTTCATTCAGGTGTGTGACTGGAATGATTTCTATATCTGTGATTTCATTAAGGATGGTCTGCACATTTTCCTGCGGAATGATTACCTTTTTGGCACCTGCTTTTTTCGCTGCCTTTACTTTTGGATAAACACCGCCAATCGGCTTTACATTTCCATGGATGCTGATTTCTCCAGTCATTGCGACAGTATGGTCCATCGGGATTTTATAGATTGCTGAATAAATCCCCGTCGCCATTGCGATTCCGGCAGATGGCCCATCGATTGGAGTACCGCCAGGGAAATTGACATGGATGTCGAATTCATCAGCTGGAACACCCATCGATCTTAGAACAGTGATGACATTTTCAATTGAACCTCTTGCCATACTCTTTCTCCGTATGGATTTTCCCTGTCCGCCGATGCTTTCTTCATCGACGATGCCAGTGATATTGATCGAGCCTTTATCCTTCGCTTTAATTACAGTCACTTCGATTTCAAGAAGCGCACCCGTATTTGGACCATACACAGCCAGTCCATTGACAAGACCGACCGTTGACTTTTCATTGATCCTTCTTTCCATCCTTGGTGTCAGCTGGCTCGAATGGACGACCCATTCAATTTCCTCTTCTTTAATGTAGGTTCGTTCGTCAGTAATCGCCAGTCCAGCTGCAATCTGGACCATATTAACGGCTTCGCGGCCATTTCGTGCATAATTTGACAGGATTCTAATTGCCTTTTCACTCATAGTCAGTTCTACTTTTTCAGCTGCATTCCTTGCTACTTCTGAAATTTCCTCCTGAGTTAACTCGCGGAAAAATACTTCCATGCACCTCGACCTGATTGCTGGAGGGATTTCGCTTGGAGTTCTTGTCGTCGCGCCAACAAGGCGGAAGTCTGCCGGGAGCCCATTTTTGAAGATGTCGTGGATATGGCTCGGGATTTGCGTGTTTTCCTCGTTATAATACGCACTCTCTAAAAATACTTTCCTGTCTTCCAGTACTTTTAAAAGCTTGTTCATTTGGATTGGGTGAAGCTCACCAATTTCATCAATGAATAAAACCCCACCATGGGCATTGGTAACGGCACCTTGTTTCGGCTGAGGAATGCCAGCCTGGCCCATAGCACCAGCCCCTTGATAAATCGGATCATGAACAGAACCGATCAACGGATCAGCAATTCCTCTCTCATCAAACCTGGCAGTTGTAGCATCCAGCTCAACAAATACTGAAGACTTTTTGAAGGGGGATTTTTGGTTTTGCTTCGCTTCTTCCAACACAAGTCTGGCCGCAGCAGTTTTTCCTACTCCCGGTGGCCCATAAATGATGACATGCTGTGGATTGGGTCCACATAACGCTGCTTTAAGAGCCTTGATTCCATCTTCCTGTCCGACGATGTCCTTGAAGCTCGATGGCCTGACTTTTTCGGCAAGCGGTTCACTAAGGGAGACTGATCTCATCTTTCTTAACTGTTCCATTTCCTTTCGGGATTCCCGATCAATTGATACTTTTTGCGTGCGCTGATTCCTGAGTAAATTCCAGAAATACAGCCCGATGATGATTCCGAAAAACAGCTGTATAAACAAGGCGATTCCGGTCCAACTCAATTTACATTCCCTCCCGTAAGTTGATACTATTTGGCTTTAACCTAGTATCCCCCTGAGACTGTTGGAATAAACAATATTTTCAAGTGAATTTTTCCACCCGGAGAGACCTTAGTATGGCAGGATATTACGAGTTTTTCGTCAAGAATGAATAAAGGATTTTCTGGTTCCGACAGCTTTTCCTCTTTTACCGCTGAACCCTGTCTGAAGTTTGATCTTGTTCTGACAGCTTTTCCTCTTCCACCACCAAACCTGTCTGAAGTTGACCCTAGTTCGGACAGCTTTTTCTCTTCCAATACCAAACCTGTCTGAAGTTGCCCTTACTTCTGACAGCTTTCCTCCTACAACACCAAACCTGTCCGAAGTTGGACCTAGTTCGGACAGCTTTTCCTTTTCCAACATCAAACCTGTCCGAAGTTTGCTCTGCTTCTACATAAATTCCTAATTTCAGAGAGGGAGCCTTAAAACGAAAAAAATCCCGGTGAATAACCACCGGGATTTTGTGTATTATGCTGAATTTCTTTCGTCTTTAAGGACTGTTCCATCCTCTAATACTAGCTTAGGCGGCATGTTGTTTTCGACTGTTTCCTTTGTGATGATACATTTTACGATATCTTCACGGGATGGAAGGTCGAACATGACGTCCAGCATGATGCCTTCGATGATTGAACGAAGTCCGCGGGCACCTGTCTTGCGTTCAATTGCCTTTTTGGCAATTTCAATGAGTGCATCGTCTTCGAATTCAAGTTCGACATCATCTAGGTTTAGCATTTTTTGATACTGTTTTACAAGAGCGTTCTTCGGTTTTGTCAGGATCTCGACTAGCGCTTCTTCATCAAGCGGAGTCAGGCTGGCAATTACCGGAAGACGGCCGATGAATTCAGGGATTAACCCGAATTTAAGTAAATCTTCAGGCAGGACTTTTGACAACAATTCCTTCTTGTCTAAGTCTTCCTCTTTCTTTTCAGAGCCAAAGCCGATTACTTTCTGGCCGAGGCGACGCTTAATGATTTGCTCGATACCGTCGAATGCTCCTCCGCAAATGAACAGGATATTCGTTGTATCGATCTGGATGAATTCTTGGTGCGGATGCTTTCGTCCACCTTGTGGCGGTACACTTGCAACTGTTCCTTCAAGAATTTTCAGGAGCGCCTGCTGCACACCTTCACCGGAAACATCTCTAGTAATAGAAGGGTTTTCGGATTTTCTAGCGATCTTATCGATTTCATCGATATAAATGATGCCTTTTTCAGCTTTTTCTACATCATAATCAGCTGATTGGATCAATTTCAGAAGGATGTTTTCAACATCTTCACCAACATAACCTGCTTCAGTCAGTGATGTTGCATCCGCGATTGCAAAAGGAACATTGAGAATTCGGGCTAATGTTTGAGCAAGCAAAGTTTTACCGCTCCCTGTAGGCCCGATCATCGCAATATTACTTTTCGATAGTTCAACATCATCAATCTTGCTGTTTGAGTTGATACGCTTATAGTGATTGTAAACGGCTACAGATAAGTTCTTCTTAGCCTGGTCCTGACCAATTACATACTCATTAAGAATATCGCGGATTTCCAGTGGTTTCGGAACATCCTTAAACTCAACTTCTTCTTCAGTGCCAAGTTCTTCTTCAACGATTTCTGTGCATAATTCAATACACTCGTCACAGATATAAACGCCTGGCCCTGCTACCAATTTGCGGACTTGATCCTGCGTCTTGCCGCAGAAAGAACATTTAAGCTGCCCTTTTTCATCATTAAATTTGAACAATGCCTTCACCCCTTGAGAACTTCTAAACATATATAAAGCTGCGATTCATAAGCAAACGATAAGTTAAGTAACAGTTTTTTCTGCTGCTTTCGAGCAGGTATGTATTGCATTGTATCACATTTTGCCAGGGGACAGGAAATGATAACCCTCGGCCATTTCGGTTTCGCGCTTATGAATCGAAAAAAATATGTACTAATTCATCTTTTCCATAAATCAGGCTGTTAAATCGACTTATATGAAATTGCTAAAAAAATTATGTATGTATATTGGTGTTAATTGTAGAAAACAAGGCACGATTTACTCGCGCCTTGTCTCTATCTTATATACTAAGTATAAAATTCACTTTGAGAAATGTCTAGCTGCGGCTCCTAACTCCTC
>NZ_JAGGQU010000014.1:58657-97442 GCF_018613155.1 Bacillus sp. ISL-55
ACTTTTCGATTTCGGTCCGCCCAATGAAGTCAAAGAACGACTTCACCGGTCGGCCCTCCAGTGCTTGTCGGGGCTGACCAAGGCGCTTACGCTTTTCTAATATTATGCAACAGTCTTGCTGTTTTCTACAAGGAAATCAACTGCTTTTTTCAATTGAAGGTCGCCTTTGATTCCGTCAAGGCTTCCGCCTAGTGCTGCCTGGATTTGGTCAGCAGTCATATTGTACATTTCAGACATCTTTTGAAGCTCTGCATTTACTTCTTCATCAGTTACTTCGATGTTTTCAGCTTTTGCGATTGCTTCAAGAGTCAGGTTCACACGTACGCGTGTAGCAGCTTCTTCTTTCATTTGTTCGCGAAGAGCAGCTTCGTCTTGACCTGAGAACTGGTAGTATAGGTCAAGGTTCATGCCTTGCATTTGCAAGCGTTGTTCGAATTCGTTCACCATGCGGTCGATTTCAGTGTTGATCATTGATTCTGGAACTTCGATTTCAGCGTTAGCTGCTGCTTTTTCTACAACAGTGTCACGTTCGAAGTGCTCTTTTTGGTGTGCTTTGTCATGAGCAAGACGATCTTTGATCTTTGTCTTAAGCTCTTCTAAAGTTTCAACTTCTTCATCAGCATCTTTTGCGAACTCATCATCTAGAGCTGGAAGTTCTTTTCCTTTGATTTCATGAATTTTCACTTTGAAAGTTGCAGGCTTACCAGCAAGTTCAGCTGCATGGTACTCTTCAGGGAAAGAAACCTCTACATCTTTTTCTTCGCCAGCAGCTAATCCAACTAGCTGTTCTTCGAAGCCTGGGATGAATGAACCTGAACCAAGTTCAAGTGCATAGTTTTCAGCTTTGCCGCCTTCGAAAGCTTCGCCATCAACGAATCCTTCGAAATCGATGACAACACTGTCGCCATTTTCAGCAGTGCCTTCTTCTTTAACAACAAGCTCAGCCTGCTTTTCCTGCATTGCTTTCAATTCGTTTTCTACTTCTTCATCTGTTACGTTTGTGTCGAATGCTTCTACTTCAAGTCCTTTGTACTCGCCAAGCTTCACTTCAGGCTTAACTGTTACAGTTGCCTTGATGATTAAGCTCTTGCCCTTTTCGATTTGTTCTACATCGATTTCCGGGCGGTCAACTGGCTCGATTCCAGTTTCGTCGATTGCATTTGCATATGCTTCTGGAAGAAGAATATCAATTGCATCCTGATATAAAGACTCTACGCCGAAACGCTTTTCGAACATTTGGCGAGGCATTTTTCCTTTACGGAATCCTGGTACGTTAATTTGCTTAACGACTTTCTGGAATGCAGCGTCAAGACCTTTATTGACCTTTTCTGCATCTACTTCAATTGTTAGAACCGTTTGGTTCCCTTCTCTTTTTTCTACCTTTGCAGACATACAGTTCCCTCCAACAATTATCTATTGTCATTTTCATTCGACGATGAATACCCTTGTTTAACAAGCAATATTCCAGATTAAATGTAAAATAGAATGATTTTTACATAATACAACCACTACATTATAACACAGGTTTATTTCGTTTCAACAGCTTGGACTATATTATCGGGTAGAAATTTCTTCTAGCTTCCGGACAAAGTCCAAAACCTGTTCTGTCTCCTCAATCTGGCTGTTGTATATTCCAGCAAATGACTCTAGTGGATCTTCAAATCCATAATACTCATTAGCAATGAAATGGCAGGCAGCAGCCCAGGCCGAAACTTCCCCGATTGGCAGTTTAAATGGGTAGATCAGAAAGAAATAACGCTCGACCAGCCTTTGGACGTTTTCGAATAAAACAGGATCGTCACTTTCAATCTCATCGCTTAATAGTTTGATCACGCCACTGTTTTCTATAAAATCCCTCAAATCCGGTAAATTTGCAGGATTGAACGATTCTGTCCAGCCGAATTTATGTATTTGTGTTTCTTCTGCATACTCTTGTTCTTTCAATATATTAAGAAGCATTGTTTTTAAAAAAGGATGGCCTGCTTCCGATGCGACATACTCCCTTATTTTTATTATATAGGGTCTTATGTTTACCTTAGCGAGGCCCGCAGCAACCATCACCTGGTCATTGGGATTTTTATAGTCAAACAGATTAAGCTCATCTACTTCAGGTTCCTCTTCAACATTCTCAATGGATTCCACTTCTGTTTCGCCATTAAGCATCCGCCTGCCAAATTCGAGCATGGTGACGAAATGCTCATGCCTGTCTGCAGGAATTTCCCGTTCTTCCAGAAGTGCCTCAATTGTCGTGACGACCTCATTATATTCGTTCAACTGGACAAGGATCATTAAATACATGTCAATCACTTGTATGTAATCACCTAGCCCGCTCCGCAGCATCTCTGCCACGAGTTCCTTCGCCTGATGGGTATTGCCTGCCTCATAATTAGCAAGAACAAGGCCAACGTATACATCACTATTCTCGGGGTCATATTCCAATGCCTGCTCGAGAAATTGAATCGCATCCCTGTATTTTTGCTGTTTCAAATAATCCAGGCCCTTTTCCAACAGACGCTTTTCCAGACCGGGAAACAGGATTACTTTATCCTTTTTTGATTCCCGTTTATTCATACACATACCGCCTTACTTTTAATAGTTATACTCTATTGATTTCCGCTTTTTGTTTTATGAGTTCAGCTTTTTTAGAAAGTTTAGCACGAATCCTTGAAAAAACAAAAAGATTCACAAGCAGCGCCTGTGAATCAATCGTAATTTAGATTGCTTTTTCTAGATGCTTTTCTTCAAATACTTTGATACTTTCTTCGAGCTGAAGGGTTAATTCAATCTCATCCCAGCCATTGAGGAGCATATTATACCAATATGGAGTGATATCAAATTCGGCTTCAAATCCCTGGTCGTCATAAACTCTCTTCTGTTCTAGCGAAACGGTCAGTTCATATGCGGGTCCGCTTGCTTTCTTAAGCAAATAGGAAACGTCTTTTTCTGGCAGTACAACCGGAAGGATTCCGTTCTTCAGGCAATTCTGTTTAAAAATATCAGCAAATGACGGGGCGATCAAAACTTTGAAACCATAATCCAGCAAAGCCCACGGCGCATGCTCTCTTGATGAACCGCAGCCGAAATTTTCATTCGCTATTAAAATACTTGCCCCTATGGTATCCGGGTGGTTGAGCTCAAAGTCGTCATTCAGCTCTCCGTTTGGTTTATAGCGCCAGTCATAAAACAAATACTGCCCAAAACCTGTTTTTTCGATTCTTTTCAGGAATTGCTTTGGAATGATTTGATCTGTGTCAACATTTGCCCGGTCCATCGCAGCGACTTTTCCCTTCATTTCTTTAAAACTAGACATTTCAGGCTCCTTTCATTGAAAAAAAATCCGCCAATTGGCAGTTATATAAATTGTTCAAAGCAAACTCTTCAAATAGGTAGTGAAATGACCCGAAATATACCGGTTTCGGGTCATTTTTGCAGCTATATTTCTTGCTGGAAAAGATATTCTCTTCATCAACAAGATTATTTGCACATAAAAACTGATAATTGCACCTTGCAAGCCATTAATTGAACCAATAACTTACTTAATTGCTCCATCAGAACGATTAATTGCGCCTTCGCCCATTATTTGGTAGAAAAAGAAACTAAACGGTCATACCAGCCATCGACCGGACATCTACAAAATGCCCATGAAGTGCAGCAGCTGCAGCCATGGCAGGGCTGACTAGATGGGTACGCGCTCCGGCTCCCTGTCTGCCTTCAAAGTTGCGGTTTGAAGTGGAAGCACAATGTTCCCCGGCCGGCACTATGTCTGCATTCATGCTCAGGCACATGCTGCAGCCGGATTCTCTCCATTCAAATCCTGCTTCAATAAACACTTGGGCAATGCCTTCTGCTTCGGCAGTCTTCTTGACCTGCTGAGAACCAGGCACAACAATTGCTTGAACTCCTGGAGCGACTTTTTTCCCTTTGATCACCTCGGAGGCTGCCCTGAGATCTTCAATTCTTGAATTCGTACAGGAGCCAATGAAGACCTTGGTTACATTAATATCTGTGATTGGCTGACCTTCCTCCAGCCCCATGTATGATAATGCCCTTTCAAGTGACTTCTTTTCTGTATCAGTATCACATTCATTCAGGCAAGGCACTCTGTCCGTGACCGGAGCAGTCATTGATGGGTTCGTTCCCCAGCTGACCATCGGCGTAATGGCATCACCCTCAATCTCGATGGAATGGTCATACACTGCATCTTCATCCGAAGAGAGCTGCTGCCATTCCAGTATTTTATCGAGGAAAGCGTCTCCCTGTGCAACATATTTCCTTCCATTCAGATAAGCAAAGGTTTTATCATCAGGAGCAACGATCGATGCTTTCGCTCCGCCTTCAATCGACATATTGCAAATTGTCATCCTTTCCTCCATGGACATCTTCCTGATGGCATCGCCGCAAAATTCGATGACGTAACCGGTACCAAAGTTGACTCCATACTTACTGATAATGAACAGGATGAGATCCTTTGCGCTCACACCCGGTGCCAAAGAGCCTGACACATCGACTTTCAGCGTTTTGGGTTTTGTCTGCCAGAGTGTTTGAGTGGCAAGGACATGCTCAACCTCACTCGTACCGATTCCGAATGCCAGTGCTCCGAATGCACCGTGCGTCGAAGTGTGGCTGTCTCCGCACACAATGGTTTTCCCTGGTTGTGTCAAGCCAAGTTCAGGTCCGATGACATGCACAATGCCCTGTTCAGGACTGTCAAGATCAGCCAACGGAATGCCAAACTCAAGGCAATTATCCCTTAAAGTATCCATCTGGTTTTTCGCAACGGGATCATTAATTTCTCTCCGGTTGATTGTAGGTACATTGTGGTCCATCGTCGCAAATGTCAAATCCGGTCTCCGAACAGACCTTTTTTTCATCCTAAGCCCCGAAAAAGCCTGGGGCGAGGTTACCTCATGGACAAGATGAAGGTCGATATACACCAGGTCTGGTTTGCTTTCTTCCCGATGCACAACATGCTTCTCCCAAATTTTTTCGATGATCGTTTTCCCCAATGATACCCTCCCCTTTTTCGAAAACACTTCTTTCTCGCCTGCCTGGCTTCGTGTTTGTTTTTACAGATTTTTAAACTGGAATATCGTTCCAGCCTCAAGCATAAGCACTCATGATATTCAGGATCGCTTCATTGTCGAGCAGAGCGGCTTTGATTTCTTCCACCATTCCCTCAGTTGTTAAGAACGGTGTGCCAAATAAAGCAATGTCTCGGGTTCTGCTGCCGGCGTCCAGCACCTGCTCTACCGCATTCTCGATTGCCTCAGCTTCTTCTTCAAGGCCAAAGGACAGTCGCAGCATCATTGCGGCAGACAGGATCATTGCGATTGGATTAGCCGCGTTCATTCCAGCAATATCTGGAGCAGACCCGTGGATTGGCTCATACAGATATGGTCCAGCAGCCGAAACGCTGGCTGATGGCAGCATTCCAAGCGAACCAGTCAGCACGGATGCTTCATCGCTTAAAATATCACCAAACATATTCTCTGTGACGAGCACATCGAACTGGCGCGGATTCTTGATCAACTGCATCGCCGCATTATCGACCAGCATATGGTCGAGTTCAACCTCAGGATAGTCCTTCGCCACCTCTTCTGCTGTTTCCCGCCACATTCGGCTCGATTCCAGAACATTTGCTTTATCCACAGAAGTGACCTTGCCTTTTCTCATGGCAGCCAACTCAAAGGCATAGCGGATGACTCTCTCAATCTCGTTTTTCTGGTAAAACAATGTATCTACTACAGAAGCTTCGCCTTTCTGGACACTTCTTTCACTCGGTTTCCCAAAGTAGAGCCCGCCGGTCAATTCCCTGACCACTACCATGTCAACACCTTCAACAACTTCCTTGCGAAGCGGTGAAATCCCGGAGATACTGGAGTAGTATTGAACCGGCCGGACATTCGCATATAACCCAAGCTCTTTCCGGATTTTCAATAAGCCTTTTTCGGGGCGAATATGTCCAGGCAACTTATCCCACTTAGGACCGCCCACAGCCCCTAACAGGACAGCATCACTAGCTTTACAGAGATCGAGTGTGCGATCCGGGAGCGGGGTTCCAAATTCGTCGATTGCTGCCCCGCCGATTTCTCCATAAGTAAAATGGAACTTATGGTTAAAAAGCTCAGCTACTGCCTGGAGGATTGTAACCGCCCCCCTGCTTACTTCTTTGCCTACGCCATCTCCTGGCAGGATTGCGATCCTTTTTTCCATTCCATTCGCCTCCGATTTCTTAATAGTATTTTTACCCGTTAACCGCGACCTTCTTCGTATCTTCCATATATAGAACTCGATTGACTGCATTTAGGTAGGCTTTTGCTGAAGCCTCGAGGACATCCTGTGCAAGGCCTCTTCCACTCGTCTCAACGCCGCCAAAATTCAGCTTTACATATACCTGCGCCAGGGCATCCCTGCCGGCTCCAACAGATTGAATTCTGTAATCTAGCAAGCTGGCTTTTTCTTTCATGCAATTTTCAAGCGTATTATATAATGCCTCAATACTGCCGGAGCCTGTGGACGCTTCCTGGATCTTTTCATTTTCGCAGCCATACAGAGTGACTGTCGCTGTAGGAACCTGGTTGGTACCATACTGGACCTGAATGGAATCAAGACGATAGTATTGCTGTTCTTTTGACAACTTCTCTTCCAGGATGATCGCCACAAGGTCATCATCCGTCATTTCCTTTTTCCTGTCCGCCAATTCCTTGAAAACGGAGAATAACCTATTGATATCCTGATCAGGCACGGTCAGCCCAATTTCACTCAGCCTGTTGCGGAATGCGTGGCGACCAGAATGCTTTCCGAGAACCATCGAGTTATTCTGCAGTCCAACAAGTTCCGGTGAAATGATTTCGTAGGTAGTTTTTTCTTTTAACACACCATCCTGATGGATTCCCGATTCATGGGCGAAAGCATTCCTTCCGACCACTGCCTTATTGGCCGGCACCGCCATACCAGTCAGCTTGCTGACAAGGCTGCTCGTTCTGCTAATCTCCTTAAGGTTCAATCCCGTTTCCGCCTGGTAAAAATCTTTGCGGATATGGAGCGCAACAGCAAATTCCTCAAGCGCCGCGTTTCCTGCCCTCTCACCTATTCCATTAATTGTTCCTTCTACCTGTGTGGCGCCTGCAGATACGGCTGCAAGTGAATTAGCGATGGACATTCCAAGGTCATCATGACAATGTGCTGAAAGGTCTACCTTACTAATAGAAGGAACATTTTCTCGCAAGTAAGTGAATATCTGGCCATATTCCTGCGGCGATATATAACCGACAGTGTCAGGAATATTGATGACCTTTGCACCAGCTTTAATCACCTCTTCTACGATTTCAGCAAGGAAATCAAGCTCAGTCCGGCAGGCATCCTCAGCAGACCATTGAATGACCGGAAACTTGGCTGCCGCATACTTCACGGTTCTTACCGCCGTTTCGATAACCTCAGCTTTTGTCTGCTTCAGCTTGTGGACCCTGTGGATGGGTGAAGTGGCGATGAAGAGGTGAAGCCTCGGCTCTGCGCCATGCCTCAATGCCTCCCATGCTGCATCGATATCTGTTAAAACTGATCTCGCCAGCCCTGTAACCGAACAACCTTTAATCTGTCGGGCAATTTCAGCTACTGAAGCAAAGTCGCCTTTAGATGCGGCGGGGAACCCAGCTTCAATTATGTCAACATTCAGTCTCTCTAACTGCCTTGCAATCTCAAGCTTTTCGGAAAAATTAAGATTGACTCCTGCTGACTGTTCTCCATCCCTCAAAGTCGTATCAAATATGTTAATTCTTCGCACTGGCAGCCACTTCTCTCTGCTTTTGTTTGTTGACAAACGGCATCATCTTTCTTAATTCTCTTCCTACCTCTTCGATTTGGTGTCGGTTTTCTTTTTCATTGATGGCGTTGAAGACCGGTCTGTCGTTTTCATTTTCTTCAATCCAGCCTTTTGCGAAGTTTCCTTCCTGGATGTCTTTCAGAACTTTTTTCATTTCTTCTTTAACCTGGTCATTGACCACTCTCGGCCCGCTGACAAAGTCGCCCCATTGAGCAGTGTCTGAAATCGAATAACGCATTCCCTCAAGTCCGCCTTCATACATCAAGTCCACGATCAGCTTCAGCTCATGCATCGTTTCGAAATAAGCCAGTTCTGGCTGATATCCTGCCTCGACGAGTGTTTCAAAGCCTGCTTTCACGAGAGAGGTCAGCCCGCCGCATAACACAGCCTGCTCTCCGAATAAATCCGTTTCGGTTTCTTCTTTAAAAGTTGTTTCAAGTGCTCCCGCTCTCAAAGCACCGATTGCTTTCGCGTAGGCCAGTGCAAGTTCCCTTGCCGTCCCCGACACATCCTGATGGATCGCGAACAATGCTGGCACTCCCGCTCCTTCCTGGTAAGTTCTCCTGACCAAATGCCCCGGACCCTTTGGTGCGACTAGCAAAACATCGCAGCTTTCCGGCGGGACAATCTGGTTAAAATGAACGTTAAATCCGTGGGCGAACATAAGCGCCTGGCCTGTCAGCTGAGGTTCGATCTCATTTTTATAAACAGCAGTCTGCCTCTCATCCGGTAAAAGAATCATGACTACATCTGCTGCTGCAACAGCTTCAGCAACTGTTTTAACTTCAAATCCATCCTGTTCCGCTTGCTCCCAAGACTTACCTTGTCTTAAACCAATGACAACCTCAACACCACTGTCACGAAGATTCTGAGCATGGGCATGGCCCTGTGAGCCGTATCCTACTACCGCCACTGTTTTCCCGTTAAAGTAAGCCTCGTTCGCATCACCGTTATAGTACATTTTCGTCATATTCTCTCTCCCTTTCTGAATGGAAATTTAGTTTATATTACACAAATGAAAATGATTTTTGCTGGCCGGTACGCTGGTTCCCCCTTGGGAAGGCTGTCGTTCCGGTACGAGCCAATTCTCTGATTCCATATGGTTTAATCAAATCGATAAACGCCTCGATTTTTTCCGTTTCGCCTGTCAATTGAATGATGATGCTATCCTTGCTGACGTCAATCACCGATGCCCGAAATGGCTCAATGATCGAATAAATCTCTGCTCTATTGTGGGAAAGGACGGGCACTTTCATGAGAATGAGCTCGCGGGCGACAATCGCCTGGTCACTGATATCCGCCACCTTAAGGACATCAATCTGCTTATTGAGCTGTTTCGTGATTTGTTCGACCATTCCGTCATTCTCCACATGGACAACACAGGTAATGCGCGAAACTCCCTCTTGCTCGGTCAGGCCTACCGAGATGCTTTCAATATTGTAGTTCCTCTTCGAAAATAAATTCGTGATCCTGTTAAGTACTCCCGGCCGGTTCAAGACCGTCATCGTTATGATCCTTTTCATTTCTTCACTCCCACCATTTCGTGGATTCCTTTTCCAGGTGCGATCATCGGGTAGACATTTTCGGCACCATCGACCCTGAAATCGAGCAGCACCGGTTCCTTGTCATGCAGGACCTCATTCAGGATCTCATGCGCTTCTGCTTCGGAGTTGATTTCAAACCCTTTGATACCATAAGCCTCGGCCAGTTTTACAAAAGATGGCTGGACTGGATTTTTACTGTGGGAATATCTTTCTTTGTAAAATATCTCCTGCCATTGTCTGACCATTCCAAGCGCTTTGTTATTGAAAATCGCTATTTTGATCGGCAGCTTAAACTCTGCGATGACCGCCAGCTCCTGCGTTGACATCTGGAAGCCTCCATCTCCGAGAACGGCCACAACGCACGCTGACGGATCTGCCAGCTGTGCTCCAATGCTTGCAGGAAGTCCAAATCCCATTGTTCCGAGTCCTCCTGAGGTCACCCATCGATCAGCATGCTGGAGTTGATAATATTGTGCCGCCCACATTTGATGCTGGCCGACATCGGTCACGACAATTGCTTCACCCGCCGTTTTTTCATATAGAAGCTCCATTACCTTTTGTGGTTTTAGCACCTCGCTGTTTTCGTAATGATAAGGAAAGTCCTTCTTCCAGCCCCCAAGAGTTTCTTTCCACTCTTCCTGTTGAGGTGGACTTGCTCCCAGCCTTAGCAATTGTCTTAACGCCTCTCCTGCATCGCCGACGACCGGAATTTGCGTTGGCACATTTTTACCGATTTCAGCCGGGTCGATATCTATATGGGCAACAGTAGCTTTTGGAGCAAAATGCTTTAAGTTACCGGTCAGCCGGTCATCAAATCGTGCTCCGATATTGATCAGCAGGTCACAATTATAAAGCGCCATGTTCGCTGCATAGCATCCATGCATCCCAGCCATTCCAAGGAACAGTTCATGGTTGGCCGGAAAGCCTCCCAATCCCAATAATGTGTGGACAACATGAAGGTTCTGCTGTTGTGCGTACTCTTTTAAAAGACTAGACGCCTTCGCGTGGAGGACTCCTGCCCCTGCAAGAATGACCGGCCTTTCTGCCCTGCTAACTGCTTCGGACAGTTTTCTTACCTGAAGGAAATTCGGCTCCGTGGTCGGCTGGTAGCCTGGAAGGTAGATTTCCTCCTCAGCGGGTTCTGTTGATACACCCGCTGCCAGGTCTTTTGGAAAATCGATAACGACTGGGCCAGGCCTTCCGCTTGTTGCAATATAAAATGCTTCCTTGATAATTCGCGGTATGTCTTTTATTTCCCTGATTTGATAGTTGTACTTTGTGATAGGAGTTGTGATTCCAAGAATATCCGCTTCCTGGAAGGCATCTGTCCCGATTACCCCAGTCGCGACCTGTCCTGTGAAGACGACTAGCGGCAAAGAATCCATCATCGCATCCGCAATGCCGGTGATGATATTGGTCGCTCCCGGTCCAGATGTAGCAATTACCACGCCCGGTTTCCCGCTGATCCTAGCATATCCTTCCGCTGCATGGATCCCTCCCTGTTCATGCCTTGGCAGCACATGTAGAATTTTAGAATCATAGAGTTTGTCGTAGATCGGAAGGACAGCTCCTCCTGGGTAGCCAAAAATGACTTCGACATTTTCCTTTTCCAGCGCCTTAAGCAGTAAATCCGCTCCGCTTATTTCACTCGTTTTAGCCTTTGTTTCCTTCAAGGCAGCTTCCATTTATCGAACCTCCCATTGTAAACTCACTTCTTTTTTTCAAAATAAAAAAGCCCATCCATCTCCATATGCCTAAGGTTGCCCAGGCAAAGGGATGGAATAGGCTTTCTCTCCTTATTCCACGGTACCACCCTTATTCACGCATGATGCGTGCACTCGTGACAGCTCTGCTGCCGGTTTTGATAACAAGTGCCATGCACTCGACCAGTTTTACTAGGATTCCTTTCAAACTGGCGCTCCAGGGTGAGTTCATTTCATGCGGCATCACCGGTTTCCAGCAACCCCGGCTCTCTGTGCATGCTGATCGCATTCAATTACTTGTCCCTGTCCTCGCTTTAACCTTATTCAATTAGATATTGAAAGTTTACGAATAGAGCTTTACTAACTTACTTGATGGGCTTTTTCCGGATAGACCTGGATTCCATCTGCAACAACTCTTGCCCTGAATTCACGCAGGATATTTTGTGTATGCTGTCCCGGTACTCCATCGCCGATGACTCTTCCATCCACTTTAACAACTGCGATTACTTCTGCTGCTGTCCCGGTAAGGAATACTTCATCAGCTGTGTATACATCATGGCGGGTAAATGGTTCCTCCTTGACCTCATACCCAAGATTTTTTGCGATTTCAATTACCGCATTCCTGGTGATGCCTTCAAGTGCTCCAACATATCCTGGCGGTGTGAGGAATTCATTTCCCCTGACGATAAAAATATTATCGGCTGACCCTTCGGCAACATAGCCCTGGTCATTAAGCATGAGCGCTTCACTAACATTTGCCAGATGTGCTTCGATTTTTACAAGTACATTATTTAAATAATTTAATGATTTTACTTTTGGACTTAATACATCCGGACGATTTCTTCTGGTCGCGACAGTCACGATTTCAAGTCCGGTGTCATACAATTCCTTTGGAAAAATAGCCAGCGGCTCGACAATGATCACCACATTCGCGTTCGGACACTTATAGGGATCCAACCCAAGGTCCCCGACACCTCTGGAAACGACAATCCGGATATATGCATCTCTGAGTTGATTCCGTTCCACTGTATCAACAACCAGGCCGGTGAACTTCTCCTTAGAGTGTGGCATGTTCAGCATGATGGACTTAGCTGACCGGTAAAGTCGGTCCATATGTTCTTCCATCCTGAAAATATTGCCGCTGTATACCCGTATCCCTTCAAAAATACCATCCCCGTATAGAAATCCATGATCATATACCGAAATCTTAGCATTTTCCTTGGTGACAAATTCACCGTTTAAGTAGATCCACTGATCGGGCACAATAAACACTCCTTTAACAAATAGACGCTTTAAATTATTAAATTCACAGGTTAAAAAAATACAGTTTTTCAATATCAAAAAATTAATATTAACCCCTGATTCACTTTAGATGCATTCAACTTGTTTTTTTATTTGAGGATTATCTTACGCCCAATTTCCACACTCGTCAACACCCTTTTTCCAAATTATTTGATAATTTAGATTAGTTAGTTTATTTGTATCCGCTTACATTGTTGATATATTCACATTTGTAAAACATAAAATTTTTTTATTGGGCTTCAGTTTCCTAGAGGGGAGGAACGAGGGATCAGAACTGCTTAAAGCTAACGCATCTCACTAGAAACTCTTAGAAGCAACCCCCAAGATGATAACTGGCTAAGCGCTTGAGTTGGATTAAGAAATCTTCAAGAAGTTATCCGCACCTCAATAACTTTAAAAGTTCCTTAACGAAAAAAAACTCACCTTTCAAAAAGGTGAGTTAAAGTATGTAGTTTAAATGGCGTCCCAGGAGAGATTCGAACTCCCGACCGTACGCTTAGAAGGCGTATGCTCTATCCGGCTGAGCTACTGGGACTTGGTTGTTTTTTAAAGACAAGATTTATTATATTAGCCAAACAACTAAATGTCAATAATAAATCATAACTTTTTTTTCCGAGGGAAACCTGCTGATTCCCCTCAGAAAATCATTATAGTAGTTTCAACTCGTTTTGTGAAGTGAAAACTCCTGTCTTAACTCAGGCAACTCTCCATTGCCATAGTCATAGATCCGCAATATTGTTTTATCGTTTTCCAGCTCAAGGATGGCATAGCTCTTTTCAGTCCTGCCGCGTGGCAGCCTGATGCTTCCTGGATTGATGAACAGTACATCATCGACCATTTCTGCTCCTAGCAAATGTGAATGTCCAAAGCATACGATATCAGCCTGCAGTTCTTTCGCCTTATAGTATAGATTTACGAGAGTGGACTTCACTGAGTAGAGATGCCCATGCGTCACAAAGATTCTCACACCATTTACGACATGGGTTTCATCATCAGGAAAGCTGCCATAAAAGTCGCAATTCCCCTTCACCGTTTTAAAGTTCACAATAGCAGCATCGCTTTCAGACAGCTCTGAGTCACCGCAGTGAATCATTAGATCCACATCATTTCCATGCAGCTTCTCAATTCCCTCAAGCACCTCTTTTGACCCATGGCTGTCACTGACAATCAGCACCTTACTCATGGCTACCCTCTCGCTTTTTCAGAAGATCATCAAGTTTTTTGATTGCATTGGCCCGGTGGCTGATTTTGTTTTTTTCGTCTGATGCCAATTCTGCCATAGCTTTTCCTTCTGCTTCCACGAAAAAAATCGGATCATAGCCAAAACCATTCGTACCGCGTCTTTCATTCAGGATACTTCCTTCACATGTCCCAAATACAGTCAATGTCTCCTTGCCCGGTTCTGCCATTGCAAGTGCGCAGCAAAATCTTGCAGTGCGCTCCCTTTCTGGCACACCGTGAAGTTCCTCAAGAACTTTGTCGATGTTGTGTTCATCATTTTTTTCAGGACCTGCGTATCGTGCCGAATAGACACCTGGACGGCCTTCCAATGCGTCAATTTCGAGCCCTGAATCATCTGCAATTACTCTGACTCCAAGATTATTAGCGATGGCCTCAGCTTTAAGGATCGCGTTCTCCTTAAAAGTTGAACCTGTTTCTTCTACATCTTCTAGTTCTGGATAATCGAGCAATGTTTTCACCGCCAACCCTTTTGGCAAAAAAAGCTTCTCGAATTCTTTTGCTTTTCCTTTATTTCTTGTCGCGATTATGACTGATTCCATGTTTGAGATCTCCCCTATTTCTTTTTTCCGCCCTCAATTTTAGCAGTCAATTCTTCCCCTAGTGCTTCCTTCTGTTTTTCGAAGAGTTCTGTTATTCCATCCTGCGCTGCCTTTAAGAGCTCCTGCAGCTGGCTGTATGAAAAAGTAGCTTCTTCTCCGGTACCTTGCAGCTCAACGAATTCCCCATTGCCTGTCATGACGACATTCATGTCGACATTGGCAGCAGAATCCTCGACATAGTTCAAATCAACAACGGCCTCGCCATTCTTCAAAATCCCGACACTCGTTGCAGCAAGAAAGTCTGTCACTGGAAAACCAGACAGCTTCTTTTGCTTGCTCAGCTTCTCAAGAGCCATAGCCATCGCAACATAAGCTCCGGTGATGGAAGCAGTACGTGTGCCGCCATCGGCCTGGATGACATCACAATCAACCCAAACAGTACGCTCACCTATAGCCTCAAGATTAACAACTGCGCGCAGCGCTCTGCCGATCAAACGCTGGATTTCCATCGTCCTTCCGGTAATCTTGCCTTTTGCCGCCTCACGAATATTCCGCTGCTCAGTAGCACGTGGCAGCATAGAGTATTCTGCCGTAATCCATCCTTTGCCTGCGCCCCTCATGAATGGAGGAACGCGGTCCTCGATGCTGGCAGTACAAATAACTTTCGTATCGCCAACAGAAATCAACACAGAGCCTTCTGGATGTTTCAGGTAATCAGTTTCAATATGTATTGGTCTTAATTGCAGGGGTTCACGCCCATCAAATCGCATTTAAAAGCCCTCCTTAGCATGATAAAAGGCAGATAGCCTGCCTGGAATATAACAATAAATAAGAGGCAGGATAGATGCCTGCCTCTTTGAATGTCTTTATTTAGTATATCAAAATCTGGCTATTAAAAACTACCTGTGTTTACTTTTTCAGGCCTTGTAACCGGCTCAGCCAGTTTTTCACCCTTTTCCGTCAGCACGTCTGCCTTCCCATTCACCGTAAGGGCTACACTTTCAACACCCTTCTGTTCTGTCAGGGAAAGGACAAGTGAATTTAACAAGTGTTCAGACACCATTTTTTCTTCAAAGCTTCCGTAGATGGATTCATTGAAGTTCAATGTTACCTTTCCATCCTCAACTTTCGGCGCATCAAGCAGCTTTACACCCGACTGGAAGTCCGACAGAAGGTTGGATGCATATGCTGGCCCTTCGACGAGCTCATTCACAATTGCGGTAATGTTATCTTTCACATCATTGCTGACGCGTTTTGTTACAGGAACATAATAATATGCGCCTTCCTCACCGCCAATATAATAAACAGTGACTGCTTTAGTATTGGTGATATCAACGACATCGGAATTATCCACGTTGATGCCATCAGCACGGCTTAACTCTCCCCCAATAGGAGTCCCTCCTACAGGCATTGCCTCAAGTGGAGTGCCATTCATCTGAAGCTTAACTTCATCGACTGTATCAAATTGTGTTAGCGTCCATGTCACAGCCTGAAGAATCTTTTTCTCATCCTCTTTTTTATAGGTTGCAAATTCTTTTGAAAAGTCCACTGTTGCTGTTCCGTCCTTGATGTTCACTGTCATTTGCGTGTCAGCTGGAAGGACGGCCCTGAAGCCATTTGGAAGCATTTGCTCAACAGGTCCATTCGCAACAAGGTATTCAAGCGCCTGCTGGGCTACCCCCTCTTTTTTCGGCAGATCCATCGTCTGTGAGACGACATATCCATTTTTATCAATCAAATAAAGTTCTGTCTGAATGGACGTCTCAACTGCTTCTTTTCCTTCCTCAGATGTTTCTGTAGTAACATTTTCATCAAGTGCCTCCCCATCTTCCATCAAAGTAACATCCTGAGGAGGATCGATTTTCTTCTTTTCCTCGCCCCCGAACAGCCCACATCCAGATAGGAATACCGTAGTTGCCAATGTAGCAGCTGTTACGACCACAGCCTTTTTATTTTTTGACATATAAATCCCTCCAAAGACAGTTTGTACTAATATGTATACGAGCCTTTGGATATTTTAGACCGCCTTTGAGAAGATTTTTGGTCAAATAAACTAGAATGAAGCAAAATCAAAAAAGACCTCCGTTTCCGGAAGCCTTCTTAACCTAATTTAATTTTCTCGACGTTTTCTATCGGCCTTTCCAGCCACTGGGATGCTATGGAGGAAAAAATCGTTCTTGAGCCTGTCATGTAATAGGAATGCTCCGGAAGCTCTTCCCTGTCAGCAAACATATCGTTATGGCCGAGGATCGTGCTTACCTCTCGGGCTGTTTCTTCTCCTGAACTGATTACCTTGACATCTGGACCCATGACTTCCTTAATGAGCGGCTCGAGCAAAGGATAGTGGGTGCAGCCCAGAATCAATGTATCAAGTCCCTGCCCCTGTAATGGCTGCAGGGTTTCAGTGACCACTTTTTTTGCGACCCGTCCATCGTATTCACCACTTTCTACGAGCGGCACGAATTTAGGGCAAGCGAGTGCTTCAATTGCCGTCTTACGGTTGATGGATTTCAGTGCATGCTCGTACGCTCGGCTTTTTACAGTCCCCTCAGTTCCAATAATGCCAATTTTATAATTGTCCGTTACCTTGATTGCCGTCCTCGCGCCAGGCTGGATGACACCCAACACAGGAATTGAGAGTTCATTCCGTATCTCGTCCAGGACTACCGCGGTCGCTGTATTGCAAGCAATGACAAGCATTTTGATATTCTTTTCGAGGAGAAAGTGGGTCATTTGCCAGGTGAATCTTTTTACTTCCTCAACAGGGCGAGGCCCGTATGGACAACGGGCCGTATCACCAACATAGATGATCTGTTCATATGGAAGCTGTCTCATGACTTCCTTGGCAACGGTTAGACCGCCTACTCCTGAATCAATGATTCCAATTGGTCGATTCAAAAAACTCGCCTCATTCTCCACGCATTTCTTGATGTAATTTCCCTAAACCCTCTTTAAGAGATAATATTTCCTCGCCTGAAAAATCCTTCAATACCTCTTGAAGGTATAATTGGCGTTTCTTGATCACTTCATCGATGATCCTTTCACCTTCATCCAGCAGATGGATGCGAACAACACGCCTGTCATTAGGATCCTTTACTCTTACAACAAGTTCATTTTTCTCCATCCTGTCAACAAGATCCGTAGTGGTGCTGCATGCCAGGAACATTTTATTCGACAGTTCCCCGATCGTCATATCCCCATCTTCAAATAGCCATTGCAGGGCAATGAACTGAGGAGGAGTAATTGTGTAATTGCTGAGGAGTTCGCGCCCCTTCTGCTTTATGATCCCAGATATGTACCGCAGATCCTTTTCGATATCAGCAACCGTCTCCAGTCCCTGATTTTTTTCTACTCCTTCAAGTTTCATCCGTAACAACTCCTAAAATCTATTTCCTTTATCCATAAAACTTGTTATCCAAGCAGAGATGATTTTTACTATTGTCCTTATTTTCTACTTTTTTCGAGCAAATTTCAAGACAGAATTCTGATTACAGCCTGTTTTGCCCCTTTAAACATCTTAACCGGCCCCCCATTGAGGTTGGCCGGTCATGATTAAAGTTCTAGCTCTCCCATACGCAGGAGCTCTACAACAGCTTGGGAACGCCCCTTTACACCAAGCTTTTGCATGGCGTTTGAAATATGGTTCCGAACCGTTTTTTCGCTGATAAATAATTCACTAGCGATCTCTTTTGTTGTTTTGTCTTGTACTAACAGTTCGAAAACTTCTCTTTCGCGTTTAGTGAGTAATGGCTTGTGAGTATATTCATTTTCCTTCAAGTATTGTAACCCTCCTTGCCTTCGCCAGCTGTGAACTGCGGGGTGGGTATAAATTTAGTCAAAATATCATATGTGAAGGAAAGAACTGTAGTGACAATATTTAAGGGACTTCATGACAATTTTTAATAAATTACACAAAACTTATTTAACGACGGATTTCTTGCTTTCTGAAAACATGTTCCTCATATCCTCTGTCCAGGCTACTCCCTTGCCTGTTTTCTTGGAAATTTGAACGATCGTTCCCCTTCCAGTCAGGCATATCGAGCCGTCTGCTTTTTTGACCATATAGTGAAGATCTACAGAGGAATTTCCAATTGAGTTGGCCTTCACATAGATTCTTAGGTCCTCATCAAAAAAAATCTGGCTTAAATAATCACATTGCAGATCGGCAACAACCGGAATCGTCTCATTCTCCGGTTTGACCCAATCCTGCATGAACCCCTGGCTCTTAAAATACTCAATCCTCGCCTGTTCGAAATATGTAAACGGGACAGTGTTATTTAAGTGCCCAAACATATCTGTTTCCGAAAACCGAACCTTCACCTGGTAAAAAAATTCAAACTCCTCTTCCCAGCTTACAATCTCATTAATGTATTCCATCTTCTTCATGTTGAAACCTCCCGAAAACTGAATGAACATTCATTCTTTTCTTTATTATAAATATATTTAGGGTTTTTGGGAATAAAAAAGAAGGATTGGAATTTCCAATCCTTCCGATTAGATCAGCTAGCCTTGTCATAACCACAGGCCTTTGCTTTCTTCTCGTGCCCTAAATGCTTTCCGTTATCTTCATTCTGCTTTCCTGTTCCTTTGCCACTTGAATCCGGACACTGCCTTTGCCCATTATTCAAATGAATTTGCACCATTACAGGATCATGGTCACTTGCTCGTCCATGCTCTTCCATATACAAGGAGTTGATATTGATAATATCAGCCTCTGTTTGATCAGCGAGATGATTGGATACAAGAATATGATCCAACACCTGTGAATTCCCCTGGTAGTTGTAAGTGAACCTCTCACCTTCTGGCAAAGTCTTGATCATGTTAGTCAATTGTCCGTTTTCCAGAACCTCAATTGGCTTGGAAAATTCGAAGTCATTCAAATCGCCTAGAACAATAACATTTGCCTTTGGATCTTCTGCATGTATGCCTGCAATAAATTCATTGAGCAATTTTGCAATCTCGATTCTTTTCACTTCGCTGTCCAGCACCGGTGGCTGAATCTTGCCAAATAATGGATCATCCCCGCCTTTTGAGTTAAAATGATTCGCTATGACAATTACTTCCTGCCCTTTGAATACAAACTCAGCAGCCAATGGCTTTCTAGTATCTTCAAAAATAGGATTCTGTGGATCAATTCTTCCTGGATTCAAAGTAAGGTCGCCATTTTCATAGGCAACAGCATCTGTAGCTGTGCCTTTTGGAGCTTCCTTAAGTTGAACTCGTTCAGGGTTATATAAGTATCCAACCCGAATGTTCCCGCCAGGCGCTCCGCCATCCTGGTTATACTCAGGGGCAATGTCGGTCCAGTTGTAGGCAGGTCCGCCTTGTGCAATAATTTCATCAATCAAAGCCTGGTAGCTTTGTGTCGCATCTGCGGAGCCGCTGGCAGTCTGGCCATCATTATCCTGTACCTCTACCAGACCGACAATATCAGGTGTCTTTAAGTTATTGATGATTGATTCTGCAATTCTAGCAGTCTTAGCCGCATTAGTTTCTGCAGAAAAATTCTCAATATTATAGCTTGCGATCGTCAGTTTATTCTCTTTCTGCTCGAAAGTGGCATAATCCTCGACCAATTCACTCTCAACCAGCTCTGGAAGAGTTTCCTGGTCAACGAGAATTTTAAAGTTGGAGAAGCTATAGCTCACAACACCTGTAACCAGGCCGTTAAAATGGTCGCCTGCTTTTGCTACAAAGTCCCGGTCGATGAGCAGGAACATTCTTTCAGGATTAGAGCTTTCCTCAGTCAGCAGGATTCCGCCTTGCGGACTGTATACTTTCCCATCCACCTTATTGGCGATGACCGGTACTTCGCCATACTTCTGAGGGCCAATTACCTGTGGACTATCTACTCCGATTCTCATTCCTTCTAGACTTTCATAAAAATCGATGCCATCCTCAGAAGGATCGAACACATTAAACTGATCATTGTCAATGATCTCGGTTGGCATGATGCGGTCTTCGCCTATGATCACCGGCTCTGGCAGTTCCAGTCCTGATGCCAGCTTTCGAACTGCCGTAGCGTTGATTTCAGTCATGGCAAGGTCTGTCTGCAGCTTTTCACTGTAACCTTCAAGTACCCATTCCTTCACAAATCCATCTACTTCGACCTGATCACCTTCAGTGAGGCCATGAGCCTTTTGGTAAACATAGATAGCTTCCGATGTATTCGGATTGTCATCATCTTCCGGATCCTGCATGAAGAAAGCATTGTTTCCTTCAACCTTAGTTACAATACCTGTAACACCGCCTACCTGCTGGTCCTTATATGGTGAAGCATGTCCATCACCCTGGATATCATGGATTTTTAAACCAGTGACTGCTGGTGGCTCAGGCTCGCCAGGCTCACCTGGGTCTCCTGGTTCTCCGCCGCTGCCGTCAGCGAACACCATAGCCGATGGGGATTTTAAGCCGGGGACAGTGAAATAGGCAGTCAGCGATCCTGTAACCCGTACCTTTTTCCCGACAATTTCTGGATTGGTTTGTAAGCCAAATGCGTCTCTATAAGAAGGACTTATTTGAACTGGCAGTATCTTTGCAGGATCTGTTTCATCAGGCCGATCCGCCAGTGCAAAGTTATAATCATTTCCAAAGGGTGCTTCATGGTCGTATGAATTAGTCCCTGTTGTATGTCCAACTATGTATCCTTCAACTGTACCTGTACCATTGTTATTTTCTATTGCCTGCTGGACAGTCATAACGGTTTCAGCGGATGCTTGACCAGAAAACGGTATCGCATAGCTTACTAGTAAAATAACTGCTGTCAGCCAGGAAAATGTTTTAAGCTTTATATTCCCCATATATATTCCTCCTATAAATTTGTCGGAATTTATAGTATTCCGCCAAGTGAAATATAACATGGATAATTACGCCTTTTCATGAAGTGAATGTAAGTTTTTTGTTAAATACTGAAAAATGAATCTATAGGATGAAAACGTTTTATTAAAAGGCGAACTTATTTACTAGATAACAAGAAAGCAAGCCAGGACTATTGGTCCTGGCTTACTTTACATAGTATTTTTGATTCAATGATCATCCGATGTCCTTTTCGCATAAATAATATAACGGTCGGGCGCATCACCTACATAGCTGAATGGATAGCATGTTGTTAAAACGAGCTCTTCTTCGGAATTTTGGAGGGTAATGATACTGGTATCATCTGCTCTGACAATTTTCGTGCCGGTGATCTCGTATGTATAATCACCATAAGGCATTTTCATCTTCAATTGGTCCCCTAGTACCAAATCACCTGCTTTGCGAAAGACTGTATCACGATGTCCTGAGAGGACAATTTGTCCATTTTCCTCAGGGTAGAACGAGCCTTTATAGTGGCCAACACCTTTTTCAAGGTCGTCAGCATCCGTTCCTTCTACTATTGCCAATTCCGCATTGATTTTTGGAATCACCAGCAATCCAGAAGCCTCTCCTGTCTCAGGCTTGAATTCTTCCTTGTTGGCCTTCGGTCTATCTTCCTGTACCAATTCTTTTGCTGCCTCAAGGGAAATCTCCTCCTGGCGTTTAATGTCCCATAACTGAAACAAACCAATCCCCAGGATAACTACACCACTAACAACAATCCCAATCGCCAATATCTTTGTAAGTTTCATATACCGCTCCCATTTATGCCTTTAGTAAAGTATACCAAGGAATTCCCCCTGTAAAAAAGTACTATTTTAGCCGTAAAAGAAAAAACCTCCCTTTCCATAAGAAAAGGAGGTGGCTTGTTTAAAATTAAGTATAAACCTTCACACTTAGATTACTGTCCAGTTCCAGCGCTTTTCAGGGCTGGACAAGGCGCTTGCGCTTTTTTATACCTGATCGCTTCCGAAGAAGTTTTTGAATGCCTGCAGTGTTGTATCACGGTTCAAGGCGGCGATTGAAGTTGTCAATGGGATGCCTTTCGGGCAAGACTGGACGCAGTTCTGTGAGTTTCCGCAGTTTGCGAGTCCGCCATCTCCCATGATTGTTTCAAGACGCTCGCCTTTGTTCAAAGCACCTGTTGGGTGTGCATTGAAGAGACGAACCTGTGACAATGGCTGTGGCCCGATGAAGTCTGACTTGTCGTTTACGTTAGGGCAAGCCTCCAGGCAGACACCACATGTCATACACTTGGAAAGTTCATATGCCCACTGACGCTTTTTCTCTGGCATACGTGGACCAGGTCCAAGGTCGTAAGTACCATCGATTGGCACCCATGCTTTAACACGCTTCAAAGAATCGAACATGCGGCTGCGGTCAACCTGAAGGTCACGGACAACCGGGAATGTTCTCATTGGCTCAAGCCTGATCGGCTGCTCAAGCTGATCTACCAGCGCTGAGCATGACTGGCGCGGGCGGCCATTGATGACCATTGAACACGCACCACAAACTTCTTCAAGACAGTTCATATCCCAAGCAATCGGAGTCGTGGCTTCACCTTTTGAGTTCACAGGGTTACGTCGGATTTCCATCAGTGCCGAAATAACGTTCATATTTGGTCGATAATCTAATACAAACGTTTCTTCATAAGGGGCTGATTCAGGAGTATCCTGACGGCTGATTACAAAAGTAACAGTTTTATTCTCTGACATGCCTTATTACTCCCCCTTCTTCTTAGAGTAATCGCGCTTACGCGGTTGGATTAATGAAGTATCAACTTCTTCATAGTGGAAAGCTGGCGCAGAGTTTGCATCAACAAACTTCGCCATCGTTGTTTTCAAGAAGTCCTCATCATTACGATCTGGGAATTCAGGTTTATAGTGAGCCCCACGGCTTTCGTTACGGTTATATGCACCGATTGTAATAACACGTGCAAGCTGAAGCATATTTTGAAGCTGGCGTGTGAACACCGCACCCTGGTTGCTCCATTTTGCTGTATCGTTGATATTGATATTTTTGTAACGCTCCATCAGTTCAACGATTTTATCATCGGTTTTCTTCAGTCTGTCATTGTAGCGAACCACAGTCACATTGTCAGTCATCCATTCGCCAAGCTCTTTGTGAAGAACATATGCGTTTTCAGTGCCATCCAGTGACATTACATTATTCCACTTCTCCTGCTCCATCTTAACTGCACCATCAAATAGTGCTGAAGAAACAGCATCTGAGCTCTTTTCAAGACCGTTGATATAACGGATTGCGTTTGGACCTGCTACCATACCGCCATAGATTGCAGACAATAGTGAGTTAGCGCCAAGACGGTTCGCACCGTGCTGTGAATAATCAACCTCACCTGCAGCAAACAAGCCTGGAATGTTTGTCATTTGATCATAGTCAACCCATAGTCCACCCATAGAATAGTGAACTGCAGGGAATATTTTCATAGGAACTTTTCTTGGATCATCGCCCATGAATTTCTCATAGATTTCGATGATTCCGCCAAGCTTGATATCAAGCTCTTTAGGATCTTTATGTGAAAGGTCAAGATAAACCATGTTCTCACCGTTGATGCCAAGCTTCTGGCTTACGCACACGTCAAAGATTTCACGTGTCGCGATATCACGCGGTACAAGGTTTCCATAAGCAGGATACTTTTCTTCAAGGAAGTACCACGGCTTTCCATCTTTATACGTCCAAACTCGTCCACCCTCACCGCGGGCAGATTCACTCATCAGGCGGAGTTTGTCATCCCCTGGGATTGCTGTCGGGTGGATCTGGATGAATTCACCGTTGGCGTAATAACCGCCCTGCTGGTATACGATTGCAGCAGCTGAACCCGTGTTGATAACTGAGTTCGTTGTTTTTCCGAAAATGATCCCTGGGCCGCCAGTTGCCATGATCACAGCATCAGCAGCAAATGATTTGATTTCCATTGAAGTCAGGTTCTGTGCTACGACTCCGCGGCACACACCTTCTTCGTCCTTGATTATTCCAAGGAATTCCCAGCCTTCGTACTTTGTGACCAAGCCAGCCACTTCATGGCGGCGAACCTGCTCATCCAAAGCGTATAGAAGCTGCTGTCCAGTTGTCGCACCAGCAAATGCTGTACGGTGGTGCTGAGTACCACCAAAGCGGCGGAAATCAAGCAAACCTTCCGGCGTACGGTTGAACATAACTCCCATACGGTCAAGAAGGTGAATGATGCCAGGCGCTGCTTCAGCCATAGCCTTAACCGGAGGCTGGTTCGCAAGGAAGTCACCGCCGTATACTGTATCATCAAAGTGCTCCCATGGAGAGTCACCTTCACCTTTCGTATTTACTGCGCCATTGATTCCGCCCTGTGCACATACAGAGTGGGAACGTTTTACCGGCACAAGAGAAAACAGTTCAACAGGAGTTCCTGTTTCTGCAACTTTAATTGTAGCCATTAAGCCAGCCAAACCGCCGCCGACTACGATCACCTTACCTTTACTCATCGTGACTCACTCCCTTAAATCCATGTCTGTCTTTCATATCCGATCAAAAGTAAATCTTTTTCTGCGTATAGTCCAGAAAAGGTCTTATACGAATGCCAGGATTGCGCGGACACCTACGATGGAAAGCGCAATGAAAACTCCGATAGTGACGTAAGTAGAAATCACTTGTGAACGTGGTGTTACAGTGATGCCCCAGCTTACGAAGAATGACCATAATCCGTTCGCAAAGTGGAAAGTAGTAGAAATAACACCAATTAAATAGAACCATAGCATAAATGGAGTTGATAGAATCGTCTCCATCATCTGGAAGTTAACGTCTGCACCAAATGCTGCAGCAATACGAGTTTCCCATACATGCCATGCCACGAAAATCAATGTGATGACACCAGACACACGCTGCAGCATGAACATCCAGTTCCTGAAATGGCTGTATTGGCCTATATTGTTTTTAGCTGTAAAAGCAATATAAAGACCGTAGATTGCATGGAATAATAATGGTAAGAAGATAATGAAAATTTCTAGAAAATACCTGAAAGGCAACTGCTCCATAAAATGTGCTGCGCTATTGAATGATTCTTCTCCCCCTGTAGCAAAATGGTTGACTACAAGGTGCTGCATAAGGAAAAGACCTACTGGAATGACACCCAGCAAAGAATGCAGCCTCCGCCAATAAAACTCTTGTCTACCTGCCATATGTATACCCCCCTTGAAATTTGGCCATGATGTTCAGGCTTGTCTCCCCATCCCTATTAACCTAACAGATTGATTCAACCCAACATCAAAAAAAAAGCATTTCTTACAATTATGTGACATGTTCATTTTACTCCCATCATAATAGAGCGTCAAGAAAACGGATACATAAAAATGCTTATATAAATAAAATTTTTAAAATATATTGATATTGTAAAAATGCCACTTTCTAATTATTCCAACGCGTTAAAGAATATATTAAAATAATACTATTGCCAATTGAACACAGCTGATTAAAATTTCCCGGAACAATAATTTTTGGATACTAAAGTTTCGGGTATGGTATCAACATGGAAAAATTTTATAGAATTTCTAATGCCAAGCAAAATTTAACAACTTTTTAATTTAATGTTTTCGCGGCAAATTGTTTATAATAGAGTGATAGAAAGAGGGGAGAACATGAGCGAAATAACTACTTCTGAGCAAAAAATTGAGAGCGTCCCACAGGATGTCCCTGCGTTTGGATACGAATTGATAAGGGAAGTCCTTCTGCCGGAATTGCTCGGCAAAGATACGCCAGAAATCCTATATTGGGCCGGAAAACGCCTTGCCCGAAAGTTCCCATTAGAAACCCTTGACGAAACCATCCGCTTTTTCCAGGATGCCGGCTGGGGCACACTTACCATCAAAGAAGAAGCCCGAAGAGAAATGGTGCTTGAACTTGGCAGCGAGCTAATTTCCTCCCGACTGAAAAACAACCCAAAAACCACTTTCCAGCTAGAAGCAGGCTTCATCGCCCAACAAATGGAACAACAGAAAAAAGTAACAGCCGAAGCCTTCGAACACCCCAATAAAAAGTCATCAAAAATCCTGTTCACGATCAAATGGGATAAGAATGATCATATTGAGTAGTAATGAATAATGCCAGGGCACAGCAAAACCATTGCTGTGCCCTTTTAAACGCTAGTTACCTTCCCCAGCTATTATTTCCAAACTACATTTGCCTCAATTTCACTCCATGCTCCGCTTTAATGTGACGATAATCCTTCGCTTTTCCTTTTATCCGCACATTAATTCGTCTTAACAGCTTCGGAGTATAACTCAAATGCTTCATGCAATGATTCGACTGCATTTACCATTTGCTTTTCTTCAACTACGGTGGAGACTTTGATTTCTGATGTGCTAACCATCTTCACCTGGATACCGTGTCCTTCAAGGACTTCAAACATTTTGGCGGCTACGCCTGGATTGGAAACCATTCCGGAACCTACAATCGACACCTTTGCCAGGCCGGTTTCGGATTCGACCGCTTGGTAGTTCAATGCTTCTTTATTGCGTTCCAATACGTCCAGTACCTCCGGGAGGTCGTTGCTCTTAATGGAGAAGGAAATATTGGCTAACCCTGCTTCAGTACGGCTCTGGACGATGATGTCGACATTGATATGGTTCTGTGCAAGTGTTGTGAATATAGTAGAAAGTCCTCTTAGTGAAGTGCTTACTCCAAGAACTGATACTCTCGTGATTTGGTCTTCAAACGCTACTCCGCGTACGATTAAATTCTGTTCCATTTCATTTTCCTCCTCGATGATCGTGCCTCTTTCTTTCTCCATACTGGATCTTACTTCAAGCGGCAATCCATAGTTTTTCGCGAATTCCACTGCACGAGGGTGGAGCACACCTGCACCCAGGTTTGCCAACTCTAGCATTTCATCATATGAAACACTCAGCAATTTTCTCGCGCTTTTCACATATCTTGGGTCAGTCGTGAACACGCCAGTCACATCTGTATAGATATCGCATTTATCCGCCTTCAAAGCCGCCGCAAGTGCTACTGCTGTGGTATCTGACCCGCCGCGTCCAAGTGTGGTGATTTCACCATCATCAGTGACCCCCTGGAATCCCGCGACAATGACCACCTTGCCACTCTCTAAATCATTGGCAATCCTGTCAGTCTCAATATCGACAATCCGGGCGTTCCCGTGGACAGCCTCCGTTTTGATTCCAGCCTGCCAGCCAGTATAGGAAACGGCATCAATGCCATTTTGCGCCAATGCCATGGAAAAGAGTGCAATGGTAATTTGCTCTCCTGTTGTCAAAAGCATATCCATTTCTCTTTTTGATGGCGCGCTGGAAATATCATTCGCCATATCCACAAGATGGTCCGTCGTCTTGCCCATTGCTGAGACAACTACTACCACATTGTTGCCGTTCTGCAGTTCTTCCGCTGTCCTGCTTGCAGCGTTCCTGATTCTTTCGACATTGCCAACCGATGTTCCGCCAAATTTCTGTACAATCAATCCCATTAGGTTCCCCTGCCTCTTCATTCTGTATTTTGCCTCTAATAGAGTTTCATGGCCACGCCGCATATGTAACTTTTCCCGGTCCTTCATTAAAAAAAGGTCCATAAAAACAGAAAAAGCAATGGAAGTGGCTCCCATTGCTTGATAAACGTGTATATACGCTGCAACATGAGATAGCACTCCAAGATGGCAATCTTGACAATCCAGCGTTTATTCAACGCAGGACCAGCGAGAAAATCGATAGGCATTTCCCCACTTCGGCAAACATCCCCTTTCAAAGTCCATCCTCGAATCCTACAATTCTCCTGACTTTTACTCTTGAAGTTCGCACCTCTATCTTCACTTTAATGCTCTAAAGTGATAGCTATATGAAATTTTTATCATTATAGCACACCTAAAAATAGAATGCTACATTAATTCTGTAATTTCTGATATAGTTCCTCCGCAACATTAGCTGGAAGGCCGGCAGCATTCAGCTCTTCCAAAGTGGCTTCTCTCATCTTTTTCACCGAACCGAAATGCTTCAACAGTGCTTTCTTGCGTTTTTCGCCAATGCCCGGGATATCATCAAGCAGTGACTGAAAGGCACTTTTGCCTCTTAACTGGCGGTGGAAGGTAATCGCGAACCGGTGGACTTCATCCTGGATTCTTTGCAGCAGATAAAACTCCTGGCTGTTTCGCGGCAGTTCTATTACCTGTAGCGGGTTGCCATACAGCAGCTGAGAAGTCCTGTGCTTGTCATCCTTCGCTAAACCGGCAATAGGAATGTCAAGTCCAAGTTCATTCTCCAGCACATCACGCGCGGATTCAATATGTCCTTTTCCGCCATCGATGATAATCAAATCCGGCAGCGGCAGTCCCTCTTTCAAGACACGAGTATACCTGCGCCTCACGACTTCCCTCATCGATTCATAGTCATCCGGACCTTTAACTGACTTAATTTTATATTTGCGATATTCTCTTTTTTCTGGCTTGCCGTCGATAAAGACAATCATCGCGGATACCGGATCTGTTCCCTGGATATTGGAGTTATCAAAAGACTCAATGCGATGAGGAGTGTAAATGCCCATTTGCTGGCCAAGATTTTCAACAGCCTTGATTGTCCGCTCCTCATCACGGTCAATTAACGAAAATTTCTCTGTCAGGGCGATACTGGCATTTTTGGACGCTAAATGGACGAGCTCCTTTTTCTTTCCGCGCTGCGGTTTCAGCACTTTCACTTCAAGCAGTCCCTCTGCCAATTCCAGGTCCACGCCCTCTGGAACCAATACTTCCTTCGGCTTGAAATGCTCATTTTTTGAGTAAAATTGGCCCAGGTATGTGAGGATATCTTCTTCAGGTTCATTGTGGATCGGGAACATTGAAACCTCTCGTTCGATCAACTTTCCCTGACGGATAAAGAAGACCTGAACACACATCCAGCCCTTGTCGACAGCATAGCCAAACACATCCCGGTCCGTAAAGTCTGTCGTCGTCATCTTCTGCTTTTCCATCGTTGCCTCAATATGGGCGATCTTGTCCCGAAATTCCTTGGCACGTTCAAAATCAAGTTCTTCGGCAGCCGCAGCCATTTTCACCGTCAAATCTTCCTTGATTTCTTTATATCCCCCGTTGAGGAACCGCGTAATCTCATCTGTAATCTGCTTATACTCTTCCTTGCTTACGTCCTTGACGCAGGGAGCAAGACACTGCCCCATATGATAATAAAGGCAGACACGGTCGGGCAGAGTCGAGCACTTACGGAGCGGATAAATCCTGTCCAGCAGCTTTTTCGTCTCATTCGCCGCCTGTACATTGGGATATGGCCCGAAGTATTTGCCGCTATCCTTCTTTACTTTTCTAGTAATGATCAGCTTTGGATGCCTTTCTGCCGTCAGCTTGATGAATGGATAGCTCTTGTCATCCTTTAGCATGATGTTGTATTTTGGATCATATTTCTTGATCAGGTTTATTTCTAGAAGCAGCGCTTCCATGTCGGAGGAGGTGACGATATACTCAAAATCCTCAATTTCATTAACAAGGCGCAGCGTTTTGCCGTCATGCGATCCTGTAAAATAAGAACGCACCCTGTTCTTCAATACTTTCGCTTTCCCAACGTAAATGATCGTCCCCTGCCTGTCCTTCATTAAATAACAACCTGGCTGCGCAGGGAGAAGAGCAAGTTTATTCCTGATTTGTTCATTCATGCCGTTCACCTCCTGTTACGGTGTCCATTTATATAGAATAATCTTATGATAGACTGGGTCAAAAATTTTATCTGACGTAAATGTTTCTACCTTCTCAAGCTTCCCTCCAGGTTCAAAGCCCTGGGAACGGAAGCCGTCAACAACACTGTTTGTTAAATAAATCGTCTTCCCTTTATATAGCCCCTGATCGTGAAGGAAAATCTTATAAGTATAGATTCGTTTATGCGGATAAGGCATTTTTAAAAACTGCAAAACTCTTGTTTCTTCCCAAGTATAAAGAATGAAATCCTCTTGCTGCTCTTCAAGATAATCGGCAAGCTGATAAACAGCCGGCTCTAATTCAGCTTGATTTTGCAAATAATCCGAAGAAATCATTGCCTGGGCAATGATAACGACGATTACCAGAACACCGGCATAGCCCCCTGACCATTTTTTCAAATAGATAGTCAGACCAAGAAACGCGAGCAACAGCGCAATCGGCAGGATATGCCTCGGCTTATCAATATTCTGGGCGAAAAGTGCCCAAACAGCATAGGCGAACAGCAGCAAAGTACCCAAATGAAAGCTGCCTTCTTTATAAATTTTCCTGTTCGATGCTGGCAAAAAAATTAAGATGCCGATAACTATATATAATACCATCAAAACAGTTGTTCGTGAAAAGATTCCCCACCATAAAATGTTGGTAAACAGGAATGTTTTCATCCTTGCCCAAATGGACAGTTCATTGGATACCGAAGTGCCTCCCCATTCCTGAAAATGCCCTCCAGTAAACCCAAAAGCAAGCTCGAGGAAATTAACGATCCCACCTTCAGAAATGACTAGCGCTCCAACCCAGATTAACTGGAACAATCCAGCGATGAGCACATATTTGACAACACCGCCCAGGGCAATCTCCCTTTTTGCCCATTTTCTATATATAAGATATACAAGTCCGATGCCCATCGGAATGTAGCTCAGCCTGATACCCAACAGAATACTGAATAAAAACAGTGGAAGCAGCATCCATTTGCCAGCCGGCCTCGACTCTGCTGCGGCGATGCTCCAGAAGTACCACCAAAAAGCAGCAAGTGCTGCACCCTCTGACATTGGCTGGTTCACAATGATCAGTGGATAACTGGCAGTATAAATTGCAGCCGCGACAAGAAAGGCACTTACACCGGGAATATATCTTTTACCGAGGAAATAAACAGGCAAAATCGAGCTGCCGTAAACCAGCACATTAAATAAAACCAATGCCTGATTTGAGGTTTCTGCCAAAGAATTGACAAGCATGCCCCCAAAAATAAAGTATGGATAACCGGGAAAATGCGGCTGCATCGCTCGCAAGTCATACCTGTCCATTGCCAGGGTAAAGTCAACTTGGTCCCAGGAAGATACGAATGGATTAAGTGAACTCAACTGGTCGACGAAAATGTAAAGGACCGCCAGTAAACTCAGTCCAACCATGATTACTCTGTTCAATTTTTCTAAATTCATCATTTTGCATCAACTAACTTTCCAGGGGAATCGTTTTTACGTATGAAAAAAGTACAAGGAAATTCCCTGTACTTTTTTGGAGAGAGGATCATGAAGCCTCGAATCTGATTGATTATTTAGCTTGCGGGTTCAATACTACTTTCTTATTCTCTGCAGCATTGTTTTCAACAGCCTTCACTTTTTTAGGGCTGCGTGATGAAGTCAGCAGGTAGATCGCCCCAAAGTATCCGATATACGCAATGACTTCTTCGATCGAAGGCATCGATGAGTATCCAAACAGAGCCTTCAGGAAGATGCCCACATCACCAGAGATAAGCGGAGCAACACCAGTATCACGGAGGTAATGTGCGTAATCAATTGGATGTTCAGGCAATAGCCATGTAATATCGTACACATGATACATTACGCTGCCAATCATGTTGACATCCTGCATCATTGAAATCGCCTGAACTAGCAATCCGGCAGAAATCAGGATGATGAATGCGCCAGTGATTTGGAAGAAGGTCTTCAGCTTAACCTTCATCGTTCCTTTGAAGAACATGTATGAGACAGCGATCGCAATCAGTGTACCCGTAATTGCTCCCCATCCCTGCATGGCTGCACCGATGTTGCCGCCTGTGATTGCCGCAAAGAAGAAGACAGTCTCAATACCTTCACGCAAGACGACAAGGAATGAATGGATGACCATCCCGACAATGTTTCCTGTCGAAATGAACTTGTTCATTTTGCCTTCCATGTTTCCTTTAAGATCTTTACTGTGGCTAGCCATCCAGAATACCATTTGGGTCAAGAGGATGGTCGACACAATCATGATTCCGATTTTCAGGTAAATCTCACTGCCCATTGCCGCGAATCCGGTGAATACGACCTGGAACAGGATTGCTACCCCGATGCTTGCAAGTATTGCAAGTGCTGCCCCGAGCCATACATACTTCGTATACTTAGGATTACCTGTCCTCTTTAAGTATGTTGTGATGATTCCAATAATTAATAACGCTTCTAATACTTCACGAAAAGTAATCAATAATGCTTGAACTTCCATTGCTGATTCTCCCCTCTCCAAGGTGTCATCAAAATTTATGATCTTCTTCTCTTTATACCAATAACGACAATCGCACCAATGACCACGACAATCAGGATCAAAGGAATCCAGTTACGGATATTCGAACGATCTGTCCAGTCCTTTTTGCCAGGGCCTTCTTCTTCTTCTGTATCTGTAAAATGGCCGACTTCCAGGCTTGGAAGATCGAATTCATCTTGCAAGGTGTTCAGGATTTCTTCTTTCTTCTCTTTAAAAACATTTATGTCAGAAGGTTTCTTCCCTACTCCAAAGAGTCCGGGATTCCCTAGTGCTTCCAGTGCAGCATCAAAGTCAGCCTTTATTGCTTTATCTGTTTCAGGGTTACTTGCTTCAACCTTTGGCGAAAGCGCTTGATATGTAGCAAAACCTTTTGCCAGCAGCTTCTTTGATGTATCATACTCCTCAAAGCTCTTTTCAATACTTTCAAGCCTTCTTGCAACATTCAGCACGAGAAGTTTTTCCATATTCTCAATCGTTGCTTCTTTATCTTCTTCTTCCAAACTTTTCATGATAACTTCCCCTGGCTCGGTTCCCATATGCATATCAATCTCTTCTTTAACCGTTTCAAACAGGGATGTTGCAGCCGAGAAGTTTGGAGGGTCCTCATCCAGTTTCAACTGCATTTCCTTATAGACTTCTGCGACTTTCTCTTCATTGGGATCCCCATATGAATAGGCATTGGCAGACAAAGGAATACTGTTAATGAGAATCAATATCAATGAAAAACAAAAAAATATGGCTTTTTTCATTTGCTGTTTCCCTCCTACAATGATAATGATAATGATTATCAATATGGATGTCAATCATATTTGACAATCGTCACTTTTTTGTCACTATTTTTACTGTTTTTAGCTTGGGATTGATCTGCTCCAGCTACCTTGGAGACAGGCCTGGACATTTCACGGTACACAGCCGGAACGACATTCGTCATATATTTCTTGAAGGAAATGAACGATGTTCCAGTGGTCCTGACCCTGTATTTAATCGGCACTTCCAGCACCCTGAATCCTTTTCTGACCAGATTGAGTGTCAATACCTGTGCATAATTGTAATCATGGATAATTTCAGCATGCTGCAGCACTTTTCTTGAAAAAGCCCTCATTCCCGATTGGCCATCATACAGCCACTTTCTTAACAATAATGTTTGCAGGAAGGTGAAAAAATAATTCCCCATCCTGCGATGAAATTTCATTCCTTTTATCGTGCCCATAAAACGGGAACCCATTGTATAATCTGTTTCTCCATTTAGTATTGGCTTAACAATGTCCGGGATTTGCCATGCGGGATATTCGCCATCAGCATCAATCATGACGCCGACATCAGCCCCCATGCTAAAACATTCCTCCATGCCTTTTCTTACCGCGGCTCCCAGGCCGCGGTTTTTATCAAAGCTTATGATATGGTCAGCTCCAGCTTTTTTCGCTTCCGCAACCGTGGCATCTGTTGAGCCATCATCAATGACCAGCACTTCCACTTGATCAGCACCGGCAAAACTGCGTGGAATGTTCCCAATTACTTCACCAATTGATTCTTCTTCGTTGAAAGCCGGCAAAAATACGATTACTTTACTCAATTTAATTCTCATCCTTCTCTGCTTTTATTGCATCCTGTAAAACTTTCCCCCTGCTGCTGGATGGATATGGCGCACCCATGAGATAGGAAATGGTCGGTGCCAGTGAAACCAGACTATGTTTTTCCTGGACTTTAACTCCTCTGGCAATATGCGGACCATTCATAAAAAATGGAACAAACCGTTCTCCTTCATCAAGATGACCGTGCCCGCCGATGCCATCTGCTTGTCCATGGTCGGCACATACTACAAGTGTCGTGTTCTCCATTTTCCCTTCCGCTTCCAGCCAGTGAACAAAGTCTTTAATCAGCGCGTCAGCTTCTTCGATTTTTTCAATATAATCATCATAGAGGACGCCGCGGCTATGACCAACCTGGTCTGTACCGATCATCTGGACAATGAATAAATCCGGATCCTGTTCATCCATGATTTTTCTTGCCCTCGCAAGCATGTTTGTATCTGCTTTATCCTTATGCATGACAGCTGTAACTGTCTCGACATCACTGCCCATCGCATCGACGAGGTGCGCAATGCCAAGGAGTCTCCCTCTTTTGCCCACTTTGCGAAGCGAGTCAAAAATTGTTTCTGTGTTGACTCCAAGCTTATAGACCATATTGGATTTAATGCCATGCTCAAATGGATAGGTCCCGGTGAACATGGAACTAAAGCAAACAACGGTCCTTGCAGGATACAGTGTTTCCATATTCAAGTATTCAGTCCCGTTCTCTTTTAGCTGATCGAGGAACGGTGTATTTGCTTCATAAAACCTTTCTTTCCTCATACCATCGATGACGATGACAATCACCTTGTCCGAAAGTCCATTTTCAGGTATTTCAGGTCCCTCATCCTTTGTGTAGGTTTCGTACGCCTTTGGCTTCCAGTCAAACAAATACCTGTGGAGAATGAAGGCAAAGAGGAGAATAAAGCCGTAAAAAACAGCAATATCAAAAAACGGTAAATTCGCACCAGCAGTTAAGGTACTGAATGACAGTTCCCAGAGAGAAAGCAGCAGGAAAACTTTCGGAAGCTGCTCCTGGGCATTGCCGCTGGTAGAGTCACTATTTTTCAAAACAAGCTTCCAAAATCTCGTGAAGTTAAGCCAGGAAGTGCCTATCCTGAGGTGATAATAAAACGTGCCCCAGAAAAACACTGTAAAGAAAAAGTATAATCCAGCAGCGAAAAGCAACAGATTTATATTAAGGTCAGGCCAAACGATGATGAAAACGACAAGTGGAATCCACAGATAGTTTCTCAAAAAAAGCGGAAAATCATAAACAAAATACATGATGAATAACGGCAGCACAGTCAATAGCGCAAGCAGAAACTCTGTGAGCGCAGCTGTATTGCCCAAATCTCCGAGGTGAAATAATACCATTGTGCCAACTGTAAAAATTGGCGTGAAAGGCTTCCCTTCATTAAGTAAATTCCAGCTTCGGGCCGCGAATTTCTCAAACTTTGAAGCACTTTTCATGATTCGTTGCCCCTTTCTCTAGTCCATTTTTTCAATAAATGAGCCGGTACAGGGTATGCAGCTATGGCAATCCCTCCAGCGATGAATGAAAATAAATATTTAAGTCCATGGGTAATTACCGCAGCTGTATACGCATTTTCTGCGGCTATCCCATTTGCTCCCAGTGCGAATACCATAATCGCCTCATAGCTGGCAATTCCTCCAGGTGTAATTTGGAAAATTTGCCCCGCAACCGTGATACTGTTTACCCAGATAGCCTGTACGAAGCTGATTAAGTTTTCCCCATTCCATACAACCCCATAAATCACTGCAGCTTCCAGCATCCAGCTAATCAAGGTCAACCCAATGATCCACATTCCCCGCCAGCCGGAGAAGGCAGTTTTCATTATAGATATTTGTCTGTCAAAAAAAGCCTTGAATTTAATGTAAAAAAGGATAGTGGATACAAAACCAATTACTGCGAGCCATAGGATCACCCCGCCATTCAGGGGCAGCTCAAGAAAAGCTAGGCCAGCCGATGCCATCGCAAAGAGGATGGCCGTATCCATCACACGCAAGATAACCACTGAATTAAAGGCTTCATGCCCAGTAATGGCAGGCTCCCTTGCTTTCATCACACCAATCCGCGCGAAATCCCCCGCTTTGACAGGCAGGAGGTGGTTCAGCAACAAGCTGTAAAACAGGCCGTACATGCAGGTTGTAAGGCGTACTCTATTGTTCAAGTAAAGCCTCCAGGCAAATCCTCTTGCCAAAAAGGCAAGAAAATAACTGCTGAAAATGAACAATAGCACTCCAGGTTTCGTTAGGATGGATTTTATTTCAGCCAGGATCCTGCCTGCATCAAGGTAGAAAAACGTCATGATTAGAAATGATGAAATCAGCAGGATGGCGGTAAGTCTCTTAAAGGAAGTCTTCATACTGCTCAGCCCATGCCACGGTTTCTGCAATTCCTTTTCTAAAGTCCGTCTCTGGTTCATAGCCAAGCAATTCACGTGCCCGTGATATATCTGCCCAGGTCCTATCCACGTCTCCGGCACGGTTTCCTTCACGCCTTAGCTTCATATCAGGATAGTAAAGCTTGAGCTCGTCCAATAGCTGTTCCATGGATATCGGCCTCCCAGAACCGATATTGATGATTGCGCTTTGCTGCAAGTTTTGCAGTGCAAGGCCAATGCCATTCACAATGTCACCCACATATGTATAATCACGAGTACCACCCTGGCCAAAAACCGTAATCTCTTCCCTGTTCTTCAATTTCTTTATGAAATTGGCAATCGCCATATCAGGCCTTCCCCATGGACCATATACGGTAAAAAACCTGAGGATTTTAACATCCATTCCATAAAGGTGCCCATACACATGGCAAAAGGATTCTGCAGCATATTTTGAGGCCGCGTACGGAGAAATAGGTTTGCCAGAAGCCATCTCCTCTTTAAATGGTGTATTTTTCATCATTCCATAAACCGATGATGAAGAAGCAAAAATGACCTGCTTCACAGCTGCCTGCCCCGCTCCTTCAAGTACATTAACAGTTGCCTTTACATCATAATCTATGTATTCCAGAGGACGAAGGATTGAGTATGCCACACCTGGCAATGCAGCGAGGTGCACAATCGCATCCGGGGAGATTTTCTTGATAATGCTTATGGTATCATCGCGGTTGAGAAGATCTGTTGGATAGAATTGATAATCCCCTGCTTCTTTAATTACATCAAGATGCTGCTTTTTTCTCTCAACAGAATAATAGGGATGCAAATTATCGATGATCGCCACCTCATGCTGCTCCTTTAGCATTTTGACAGCAAGATGGCTCCCGATAAAACCCGCTCCCCCAGTGATCAATATTTTCACGATTACACCTCTTTCTTAACACAAGCCAATTTTACCATAGTATTTACTTTTAAAAGTAAAAACAGAGCCGCATCGCTGCGGCTCTACATTTTTAAAGCAAACCATTTACTGCATTTATGACTGCTTCGCCTTTTGCTTTTGCATCTTCCGGCTTATTTTCCGCTATGGCATTATACCATGCCTCTGCATCTGCAAAGACAGCTTGTGCTTTCTCTTCACCTAATTTTTCAGTCATCTGGCCCTGAAGCATTTTCAAGAACATGTTTCCTTCCATTGCACCTACTTTTGCTTCTACCGCATTACCTTCAGCAAGCAGCTTCGGAGCTTTTTCATAGTATCCCTTAATTTTACCTGCTACAGCTTTTGCGAATAATGCATTTGTTTCTGCAGATTTAATTGTGGCAGGATCAGTCGTGTTAAGTGTGAAAATTTTGTCTAGCTGACCAGCTGCAGCTTCATCTCCACCGCCAAGTGATCCTTTGATCGCTTGATAGAATCCCCATGCCTCAGCCTGCATGATAGATAACTCTTTCGAATCTTTTCCTTCTTTTACACCTGCTTCAATTTTCTCAGCATAGGATTTTGCTGCTAAATAGTAGCTTCTGTAAATAGATTTATCAGTTACTTGAAGATAAACCTGGAAGTCTTCAGCGTTTCCAGAGTTCAGAGCTTCTTCCTGTGCGGATAATCCTGAGTTGATGTTCTCAACAAGGCTTGAATCACCGCTAAGCTCGTAGTAGTTATCTCGTTTCTCAGCTGTTGGGATAAAGACTTTTTCAGCCAGATGCTTGATTTGCACGAATGCAAGGTTAGCATCTTCCTTCTTATCATCAGTCAAAGCAGCAACTGCTTCCTTTTGAAGTGCTTTTTGATTTTGATAAAAGTAAGATTGAGTTGTCTTGTCGATCAATTGTACAGCGATAATCGGTTCCATTTCTCCGTTTTCCCCAGCAGTAATCGCCGCCTGGATTGCCTGGTCGAATTCCGGAGTAAGTTCAGCTACATCTTTTTGAAGACCTGCTTCATAAGTTTCCTGCACAGTCCCCCAATTAACTTCTTGGTCTTCTTTAGCTTTTACTAGTTCTGTCATCATGTCAGCGTGAGCCACAGCCTGCTTGGCAGCATCCGTATCTTCTACGTTCACTGCTTTCGGTTCTTCCGTTTTTGTATCTTCTGTTTCTTTATCTGCTTCTGCCTGTTTATTCTCTTCAGGCTTCTCAGCTGTTTCGTCTCCTCCACATGCAGCTAGTACAGAAGTTGCCATTAAGAAACTTGCAAAGATCACTTTAAGGTGCTTTTTGTTCATCGTTGATATCCCCCTATGTAATGTTTTGGTCATATTTAATTGATAATGATTTTCATTGACATTTGTTATTATAGGCGAGAATGATTATCACTGTCAACGAACTTTGTGAGAAAACTTTGACAAACTTGTGAAAAGTTATTTTTCCATTACTTATACCCATTCATACACCTAATTTAAGATCCCACTAGTTTAACGGCATAGATTTGAGGATTTTTGGTGATAGGCCAGCCGGGATTTCTGCAGCACTCCTAAAAGCAGGAACGATAACAAGACTTAATGGCTTTCTAAATGCATCCTTATGAGCAACGATAACCCTACATAAGGGTCTGTTTAACTGCTAAATGCATCCTTATGAGCATCGATGACTC
>NZ_JAGGQU010000015.1 GCF_018613155.1 Bacillus sp. ISL-55
CTAAATGCACCCTTATGAGCACCGGCATGGCGACATAAAGGCCTGTTTACTATGGAACAAAACCACGGTATAAGTATGTTTTTAATAAAAAAATCCCGCCTTCCGAGAAAGGCGGGATTCTTTCATACATTCTTAGATATGCTGCTCTAGGCGGCCTGCAAGTGCTTCTTTTGGTTGGAAACCGACTACTTTGTCAACAGGTTGACCATCTTTAAGTACAAGTAGTGTCGGGATGCTCATGATGCCGTATTGTGCAGCAGTTTGCTGATTGTCGTCAACATCAAGCTTCACGATTTTCACTTTGTCGCCCATTTCTGAATCTAACTCTTCAAGCACAGGAGCGATCATCTTACAAGGTCCGCACCAAGGTGCCCAAAAGTCAACAAGCACTAAGCCTGATCCTGTTTCGTTAGCAAAAGTTGCGTCAGTAGCATGTGTAATAGCCATTTAAATGCCTCCTAAAAAAATCTGAATAATAACGTCAGTATATCATCGTTTACCAATTGATGCTATTTATCTGCTCTTGTTGTAATTTACCCTTTTTGCATGTGGATATTCCACGTAGAGACAAAAAACAGACGAGAGTGTCGTCTGTTTTTTAAAAAAACTCAAGTATATAATTAAGCGTTTACTTTAAGCTTCTTGAATTCTTCAGTAAGCATTGGAATAACTTCGAATAAATCTCCAACAATACCGTAATCTGCGACTTTAAAGATATTTGCTTCTGGATCTTTGTTAATCGCTACGATGACCTTGGAGTTGGACATGCCTGCAAGGTGCTGGATTGCTCCGGAAATACCGGCAGCGATATATAAGTCTGGAGTTACGACTTTACCTGTCTGGCCGATTTGCAATGAATAGTCACAGTAGTCAGCGTCACATGCGCCACGTGAAGCTCCTACAGCTCCGCCTAGAACATCAGCAAGTTCCTTAAGCGGCTCAAAGCCTTCTTCACTCTTTACACCGCGTCCGCCTGCTACAACAACTTTGGCTTCAGAAAGGTCTACACCTTCAGTTGCCTTACGGACAACATCCTTGATGATTGTTCTCAGGTCTTTAATTTCAGCTGAAACAGTGGAAACCTCTCCTGATTTACCTGCATCCTTTTCCAGTGGAGCAATGTTGTTTGGACGGATTGTCGCAAACACTAGTCCGTCGGTAACAATCTTCTTTTCGAAGGCTTTGCCAGAATAGATTGGACGAGTGAAAACAAGATTTCCGCCTGCTTCCTCAACCGCTACAGCATCAGAAATCAGGCCTGAACCCAGCTTGCTTGCGATTTTAGGAGCAAGGTCTTTTCCAAGTGATGTATGTCCAATAATGATACCTTCTGGATTTTCCTGTTCAATAACAGCCATCAAAGCTTGTGAAAAACCATCTGGTGTATATTGTGCAAGCTTGGCATCTTCAACTGCCACGACTTTGTCAGCACCATACTGGTATAGGTCGTTTCCTAATGAATTTACAGACTCCCCGATCAATACACCAACTACTTCTCCGCCCTCAGCAACTGTTTTTGCAGCTGCAATCGCTTCGAATGAAACGTTTCTAAGTTGTCCGTCACGTGCTTCTCCCAAAACTAATACTTTTCTCGCCATTTGATTTACCTCCTGCGTATTTATTCTTCCTATATGTCTTAAACGACTTTTGCTTCAGTATGAAGCAGGTTGACAAGTTCCTTGACCTGATCGGCTAGTTCGCCTTGAAGGACTTTTCCTGCCTCTTTTTGTGGAGGAAGATAAATTTCAATTGTTTTTGTCTTAGCTTCTACATCATCCTCATCAAGATCAAGATCATCAAGCTCAAGCTCATCAAGAGGCTTTTTCTTTGCTTTCATGATTCCTGGAAGAGATGGATAGCGAGGCTCATTCAGCCCTTGCTGTGCAGTTACAAGAACAGGAAGGCTTGTCTCAATGACTTCTGAATCCCCTTCTACGTCTCTAGTAATAGTAGCAGTCGTTCCATTGATTTCTAGTTTAGTAATTGTTGTTACATAAGGCATTCCAAGCTGTTCGGCAACACGAGGGCCTACCTGGCCTGATCCGCCATCGATTGCGACATTTCCGCCAAGGATCAGGTCTGCTTCCTTATCCTTAAGGTATTCCGCAAGGATTTTCGCAGTTGTGAACTGGTCACCGTCTTCAACGTCATCCTCGATATTGATCAACACAGCTTTGTCTGCTCCCATAGCCAAAGCAGTACGCAGCTGCTTTTCTGTTTCTTCATTGCCTACAGAAACAACCGTAACTTCGCCACCCTGAGCATCCCTCACCTGGATTGCTTCCTCAATCGCATATTCATCATAAGGATTGATGATGAATTCAGCGCCATCTTCATTGATCTTGCCGTTTGCAATCGTGATTTTTTCTTCTGTATCGAATGTCCTTTTCATTAGAACGTAGATATTCATTTGTTCCCCTCCTAAGTATTCAAACATTTTAGCTGTTCTAAAGATTAGAAATATTTATGATAAAAAAAATTGATGCTAAAAGGTTTGCTTATCTGCCTTTAAAATCCGGTGACCTTTTTTCCAGGAATGCCTTGATTCCCTCCTGCCCATCCTCTGACAGAAAGACATCGCCGAAAAGCTGGGCTTCTTCCTTAACTCCTTTGTAAAAGGAATCGTGCTTGGAATAGTTCAACAGTTTTATAGCCGCACCAATCGAAACTGGACTCTTTTTCGCAATTTTCCCAGCAATCTTGTATGCGTTTTCAAGCAACTGCTCTTCTGGATAAGCGTGGTTGGCCAATCCGTATTGAACTGCTTCCACACCTGTGATTGGGTCGCTCGTAAACAGCATCTCTGCAGCTCTTGCAACACCCACATAACGCGGAAGACGCTGGCTGCCTGCAAATCCTGGAACCAGTCCAAGCTGCAGTTCTGGCAATCCCAATTTTGCATTCTCAGCTACAAGGCGGAAGTGGCACGCCATTGCAAGTTCAAGTCCCCCGCCCAATGCCGCTCCATGGATGGCAGCGATAATAGGCTTTGGAAAATGCTCCATGCGTTCGAACAAGTCTTGACCGTACTCAGCAAGCTGAGCAAAATCTTCGCCTGTTTTGATTGTAGTGAATTCCTTGATATCCGCTCCTGCTGAGAAGAACCTGCCTTCACCATGAATTAAAATAACCCTGATTTCTTCATTCCCTTCGATTTCATCCAATACTCCTGAAATCTCTTTCAGCAGCCCGGATGCAAGGGCATTTGCCGGCGGACGTGCAATCGTGATTGTTGCGATCCTGTCCTCCGAAGACCATTTGAGATACTCCACATTTTCCCCTCCTTTTGCATGAAGGCAAATCTCGCATACAAATATAACACCTTTTAGCGAAATCCGCCTTTTAAGCGCCTTTTCCTATATCCAGGCAGATAAAGCAGCCGGAATACGGAGAGGCCAGTTTAAAGGACCGGTTTGGCACCATGGTATCCGCAGCCGTTGATCAGCAGCTGGTGTACCGCTTTTGCCAGGTCAGTAAGACTGTATTTCTGTTCATTCATGACCCATGAAGTCGCAGTTTCATCTACTGTACCAAAAATCATCTGCCTTGCAAGACGCAAATCCAGGGAGCTTGAAAACTCGCCATTCTCTATGCCTTCCAAAATGATTTTGTCGATCAGCATTAAGTAGCCCTTAAGCACCTCGTTGATTTTATGCCGGAGATCCTTATTTGACTGCCTTAGCTCCAGCTGGGTTACAATTGCAAGATGCCGGTCATCTGAAAGAATCTTGAAATGCGTTTCGACCAACATATATAATTTCTCTGTCGCTGTTTGTTTTCCTGCAATTTTTTCTTCAATACTTCCCACGAAGTAACCCATTTTCTCCTGGAACAGAGAAATCAGTATGTCTTCCTTATTCTTGAAATACAAATAAATGGTCCCATCAGCCACTCCAGCCTGCTTTGCTATTTTAGACACCTGCGCCTGGTGGTAGCCGTTTTCAGCGATAATGACCACTGCTGCGTCAATTATTTGCATATATTTCGGCTTGTTTTTCTTCATTTCTTTCACTCCCGCTCCAGGAAAAGCACAAGCATTAAATGCTACAGTGGCACACTCCCGTTTACGAATTTTTGTCTGCAATACTTTTTACTGAATGAATCGTCATTCATATTTTTATAATAGTATCCAAGCACATTTCTGTCAAGGAAATGTGTTTCATTCGGACAAGCCTTCTTTATCAAAAAGAAAGAGCCGATATTGAAAGCCGGCTTCTAAGTTAAGCGCGCTTCTGCTCGTCTTCCTGATTCTTTGCTTTTTCTTCATCAACTAATGCTCTTCTGAGGATTTTACCTACCGCGGTTTTAGGAAGTTCTTTCCTGAATTCAAATAATCTCGGCACCTTATATGCAGCAAGATGTTTGCGGCAATATTCATTCAGTTCTTCTTCTGTCGCTTGTGCACCCTCTTTGAGAACGATATATACCTTTACCGTTTCACCTCGATAAGGATCAGGTATTCCTGCTGCCACTACTTCCTGAACAGCTGGATGCTCATAGAGAACTTCTTCTATCTCACGCGGATAAATATTGAAGCCCCCGGCAATGATCATGTCTTTCTTCCGGTCGACAATATAGAAATATCCTTCCTCGTCCATATACCCAAGGTCTCCAGTCAGCAACCAGCCATCTTTAAGTGTTTGCTCTGTTTCTTCGGGCCTGTTCCAATATCCCTTCATTACCTGTGGCCCTTTGACTGCTATTTCTCCAACTTCTCCTGGAGGCAGCGGTTCACCGGTTTCCATTGATAGGACAACAGAATCAGTATCTGGCCAAGGTACACCAATGCTCCCTTTCACACGTTTTTTATCCCAAAGGAAATTCGCATGCGTCACTGGGGATGATTCAGTCAGCCCATACCCTTCAACAAGCTTCCCTCCAGTGATCTGTTCGAATTTCTCCTGTACCTCGACCGGCAGTGGAGCTGAACCGCTGATACAGGAATCAATTGACGATAGATCATATTTTTTCAGGTCGGGATGGTTCAACAGACCGATATAGATGGTAGGTGCTCCCGGAAACAGTGTAGGTTTCTGCTTCTGAATGGTCTTTAATGTAGTTTCAGGATCGAACTTCGGCAATAAGACCATCTTCGACCCTTGCATCACCGATAGAATCAGGACGGCAGTCATACCGTACACATGGAAAAACGGCAGGATTCCGAGGACTGTTTCTTCGCCCTCTTTGCATTTATACAGCCAGGCATTGCTCATCGCCGCATTCGCAATCAGGTTTTTATGAGTCAGCATGACCCCTTTCGGAAATCCTGTTGTTCCGCCAGTATATTGTAATAAGGCCAAGTCTTCTTCAAAATCATAATCGTATTCTTTAATTTTACCGGCAGGCTGTTTCATAATTTCAGTGAAAAGATGATTCTGGCCTTCATGCTTCACATTTACGATGATGCCATACTGTTTTTTCTGGATGAATGGATAGACAAGATTTTTAGGGAAAGGAAGATAGTCCTTGATAGCGGTTACAATTACATTCTCTAAATCCGTGTTTGCAATGACCTTGGAGACCCTTGGGAATAAAATATCGAGCGTGATGATTGCTTTCGCACCAGAATCCTTCATCTGGTATTCCAGCTCCCGTTCCATATACAGAGGGTTGGTTTGGACGACAATTCCCCCGGCCATCAGGATTGCATAGTAACTGATGATAGACTGAGGAGTGTTCGGCAGCATGATCGCAACCCTGTCCCCTTTTTCAATTCCCAGGTCTTGCAAATAGGCAGCCAGTTTTTTCGCATAGTTGTAGACTTGCTTATACGTCAGCTCTTTGCCCATGAAGTGAATGGCAATCTTTTCAGGGTACTTTTCAGCAGTATGCTTCAAATAGTCCTGGACCGTTGCCGCCTTTAGGTCCAGATGAGCAGGTATCTCTGGAGGATATTGCGACAGCCATGGCTTTTCAATTTCCATCTTGTTGCCCCCTTATTTAAAATTTTTTGAAAATTCTATCTCTCATTATAATATAATGGTCTTTTTATGACAATTAGAATAGTTTTTTGGAGGATTATAGGGACAAACTCCTATGTTAACCACCTGAGATTGAAACTTTATATCTTTTTGGCTCTGGTTAAATCCAATGTTGTATTAAAGCCCTGTTGATTGTAGTGGAAGGCGCGTAGACTCCTGCGGGATCAGCTGGACAGGTGAGACCCCGCAGACGCCGAAGGCGGTGAGGAGGCTCACCGCCAGCCCCGCGGAAAGCGAAGCGCCTGGAACGGAAATCAACAGCCGAATTTAAAAGAGCCAACTTTAAAAAACATAAAAAGCCGCCAAGTAGGCGGCTTTAAATCTTAAACAAAAAACATCATATAAACAATGCCGACTAGGAGGAATATTCCGCATAGAATCAGCAATATTTTAGCCAGTTTTTCCACTCTTTTAGATCCCCCTGTTAAATTCCTGCGCCGATGATATAAGAGAGGCCGATTGATATGACCATGGAGATCAGGCCTACTGCACGGTTGTCGTTTTCTATTTCTTTATCGATGTTGAATTTTGGTGTCAGGAATTCAAAAATAAAGTATCCAATCAAAAGCAAGACGAAACCGAAAACTCCCCAGCTGATCATCGTGAGCAGTGAATCATGCTGATTGATGGAATAGCGGAATATATTGGCTACACCGAAGATTTTCCCTCCGGTAGCCATCGCGACGGAAATATTCCCTTTTTTGATTTCTTCCCAGTTACGGTATTTTGTCACCAGTTCAAAAACAGCCAGAAATACGACGATACAGAGAATCGATACACTATAATAACCAGCTGTAACTATATATTCATTTTCCCAAAAATGATCCATATCCATTCTCCCTGAAAAGATTTTACCCCACTGCCTATTATAAAGTGTTGTGACGTGGTTTGCATTATTTTGCGTGCGTTACTCTACTTGAATTCTACTACAGTCACGCCTGTTCCGCCTTCACCTGCATCTCCGAATCTTATTTTTTTGACCGACCGATGGTTGCGAAGGTATTCCTGTACTCCCTGCCTCAATGCCCCGGTTCCTTTTCCGTGGATGATATTGACTCTTGGGTAGCCGGCAAGCAAGGCATCATCGATATATTTTTCCACTCTCATGAGGGCATCTTCGTAACGCTCTCCCCTGAGGTCAAGCTCCAATCCAACATGGAAGTCCTTGCCTTTCACTATGGCTAATGGTTTTGTTTCTACCGGCTTAGGAGAATTAATATATTCCATATCCGATTCTTTCACTTTCATCTTGAGAATGCCAATCTGTACTTGCCATTCTTTGGCGCTAACCCGTTCGACAAGATGTCCCTTTTGGTCAAAGGTCAGGACCTTGACTTCATCCCCAGGCTTGAATTCGTGTTGTGCAGGTTTCGCTTTGCCGCCGCTCTTTTTCACCTGGTTGAGCTCAGGAGTCGCTTCGCTCAGGCGTCTTCTGGCATCGATCAATTCATGCTCTTTGATCTCGGCACCTTTATCAAGTCGCAGCTTCCGAAGATCACGGATGATTACTTCCGCCTCTTCTTTCGCTTTTTCCAAGATTGAAGCAGCTTTTCCTTTTGCCTTTTCGGCCAGTTCTTCTTTTTTCTGATAATACTCTGCCATCTGCTTTTGCAAATCCTCATGCAGGTGTTCTGCATCTTTCAACAGCTGGTGTGCCTCTTCGCGGTCTCTCTCCGCTTGCTTACGGCTGGACTCAAGGGAGGCAATCATGTTTTCAACCTCATTGCTGTCCGCGCTGATATAGGATCTTGCTGTAGTAATGACAGATTCTTTCAATCCTAACCTCTTGGAAATTTCAAAAGCATTGCTTCGGCCTGGAACGCCTATCAATAGTTTGTAAGTCGGGCTCAATGTTTCCACGTCGAATTCTACGCTGGCATTGGTGACGCCTTCCCGATTATATCCATAGGCCTTCAGCTCAGGATAGTGGGTTGTCGCAATTACTCTTGCACCACGCTGGTACACTTCATCCAGTATCGAGATTGCCAGTGCTGCTCCTTCCTGAGGATCAGTGCCGGCACCAAGCTCATCAAATAGGACAAGGCTATTGTGGTCAACCTTTTCAAGGATTTCCACGATATTGACCATATGGGATGAAAAAGTACTCAAACTTTGCTCGATCGACTGTTCGTCACCGATATCGGCATAAACTGACCCAAAAACAGCCACTTCTGATCCGTCAAGAGCGGGTACCTGCAATCCTGCCTGGGCCATTAACGTACAAAGTCCTACTGTCTTCAAGGTAACAGTTTTCCCCCCGGTATTCGGACCGGTGATGACGATCGTCGTATAATCACTCCCTAAAGTGACACTGTTAGGAACAACTTCATCCATCGCGATCAATGGATGCCTTGCCTGAAAAAGATTGATCCGGCCTTCGTCATTGACGATTGGCTTTGAGCCCTTGATTTTACTTCCGTATCGGGCCTTCGCAAACATGAAATCAAGCTCTCCCATTATACTGACGATTTGCAATAGCTCATCATGATGGTCGGCGGTAAGTGCTGAAAGCTCTGAAAGGATTCTTTCGATTTCCTGCTGCTCTTTTACCCGGATACTCTGAAGTTCATTATTCAACTGGACAACAGATTGCGGCTCAATGAACAGAGTCTGCCCGGAAGAGCTTTGATCATGGATGATACCGCCATAATGCGAGCGATATTCCTGTTTTACAGGAATGACAAACCGATCGTTCCTGATGGTGATGATGGCATCCGAGAGCATTTTTGACGCGTTGGATGAGCGAATCATGCTTTCCAATTTTTCACGCACTCTTGCTTCCCGCGTGCGCATCTGCTGGCGAAGCGATCTTAGTGCTTCACTGGCACCATCAAGAACCTCACCGCCTTCATCAATCGCATTTCTGATCGATTCTTCCAAATTCGCAAGGACGACGATTCCCTCTGTATAGCTCAGTAAAATGGGAACCTCAGTAACTTCCTGCAAATCATCGACAAATCGCTTCATCTGTCTGCTGGCATGCACAGTGCTTGCCACTTGAACCAGTTCACTGGGACTGAGCATGCCTCCGATTTGCGCCCTTTTCACATGCGGCCTTATATCATGAATACCGCCTAACGGTACATTGCCTTTAAGTCTTAGAACCTTTGCTGCTTCATCTGTCTCTTCCTGTAAACGGGAAACTTCCGAAAAATCAACGGAAGGCATCAACGCAATGGCTTTTTCCCGTCCTAATGACGATGATGCGTGTTCAATCAACTGGTTCCTGATTTTATCAAATTCAAGTGTTTTCAAAACTCGCTGCTGCACAAAAATTTCCTCCTTCTTCTCTCAAACGAAGGTCTATTATTCGACTCCTTTAGGATCGAACCCCCTTACTGATTACGGCCATGCAGGAAATCCAGCAACCCGTTCAGATCCATTGCATTCAGGACGGATGATTCCTTGATCCAGCCCTTTCTGGCGGCTGTTACGCCTATATCCATATGCTCTAGTGTATCCACTTTATGCGCGTCTGTATTGATGACAAGCTTGACACCTTCATCCTGAGCTTTCCTTAAATACTCTGATGCCAGATCAAGTCTGTTCGGATTCGCATTCAGCTCGAGGGCTGTATTCGTTTCTTTTGCCAGCTTGATCAGCATATCGATATCAACCGAATATCCCGCCCGACGGCCGATCAGCCTGCCAGTGGGGTGGGCAATGATATCAACATGAGCATTTTCCAGAGCAGTCTTCAATCGATTCATGATTTTTTCGGCTGGCTGGGAGAAAGAAGAATGGATCGATGCAATGACCAAGTCGAGATCAGCAAGCAAATCATCTTCAAAATCCAATGTGCCATCCGGTAAAATATCCATTTCAATTCCTGTCAATATCGTGAAGTCATCAAATTTCTTGTTCAGTTCCTTCACTTCTTCCATTTGCTTACGCAGGCGTTCCGGCGTTAACCCGTTCGCTACCTTCAAATACTGGGAATGATCTGTGATGGCCATGTATTTGTAGCCTCTCGCGATACATTCCCTTGCCATTTCCTCGATTGAATGGCCGCCATCGCTCCACGTTGAATGCATATGAAGATCGCCTTTAATGGCCTCCAGAGTGACCAGTTTCAAATCCTTTTTATATAATTCGACTTCAGAGCCGTCTTCTCTTAACTCAGGCGGAATGAAAGGAAGGCCGAAATACTGGTAAAATTCCTCTTCCGATTTGAATGTGGTGACTTCACCTGATTCTACATTCTCTACACCGTATTCACTGATCTTTTCTCCTTTTTCCTTCGCAAGCTGCCGCATTCTGACATTGTGATCCTTTGAACCAGTGAAGTGATGGAGCGCAGTTGCGAATTCTTCAGGATCAACAAGGCGGAAGTCCACGTTCACATCATAATCGAGACCAAGTGTGACAGAAACCTTCGTTTCTCCCGCTGCGATAATCTCTTTTATGTTCGGCAGTTTGACCAGCTCGTCCTTCACCGCAGAAGGATTTTTTGAAGCAATGATAAAATCCAGATCCTTGATCGTCTCTCTCATCCTGCGCAAGCTTCCTGCTTTTGAAAATCGTTCGATTCCCTCTATCTTTTGAAGATATGATTCAATTAATTCTGCAACCGGAAGCATATAGGCGAGCGGAAGCCTCTCCGGCCTCGTTCCAAAGTTTTCAACCGCAACAAGAATCTTTTCTTCTGATTTTTTCCCAAAGCCTGCGAGGTCACGGATTTTCCCTGCCTTCGCAGCTTCCTCAAGGTCATGGATACTCTCCACACCCAGTTCTTTATACAGCTTGGCAATCTTTTTCCCGCCCATTCCGGGCAGTTGCAACAGTGGGATCAGCCCGCTTGGTACTTCTTCCTGTAATTCCTTAAGTTCTGTTGATTGCCCTGTTTCCATGAATTCCTGGATGACACCGGCTGTGCCCTTTCCAATTCCTTTTAGCTCTGTAAGCTCGCCCATTTCGGACATGCTGCGCTCATCCCCTTCAAGAGCTGCAGCTGCTTTGCGGAAAGCAGAGACCTTGAATGGGTTTTCACCTTTTAATTCCATATATATAGCGATCGTTTCAAGTAATTGTACGATATCTTTTTTATTAACAGACATAATGTCCACCTGCCTTTAAAATTCTCGACCGGATTAGCCGGACGCAGTCATTGTCTTCTATTTTATAGAAAACAAGCCCAGCTGTGAAATTAAATGAGTAAATAATATGATGATGAGTTGCAAATAGCCTGAATAAGTGCTGTGTTTATAGTATTGAGTGCTGCTGCTTTTCCAGTCTTACACTCGATAGAATCATGAAAAATTCTTAAAAAAGAAAAAACTTCTCCGCAACAGAGAAGTTATGCAGCCATGTATTCAATCCAAAGTTGTTTAACTTGCTGGGAAAATACTGGCGTATTTTTTATGATATTTTCGGCTAGAATTGAATCGTTCAATGGTCCCTGGATCGCCTGGATTGGCAGTAAAGCAGCAATATAGAGAACAATAAATAAAAGCAGGTAAACTTCAACAAAACCAAGGAACCCTCCTGCCCAAACGTTCAACTGCTTCAGGATTGGAAGGTGAGCCACAAAATCGAGCATCGAACCGATGATTTGCAGCAGGATTTTCACTGCGAAGAAGATGGCTGCAAATGCAATCGCCCGATAATATGCATCTTCTAAATTGGCATTCTCAAATAGAAGATTTAACGTAGCATTGCTGCCAAGATTCGGATATGGAATCCATAGAGTCAGCTTTGGAGCCAACTGGTCATAATATATGTACGCAACGATGAAGGCTGCGATGAATCCAGCCAAATGAATGGTTTGCAGGATGAACCCCCTCTTCAATCCTACAATGAAGCCAATAAGCAAAATAGCTAATACAGCAAGATCAAGCATGCATTTTTCAGTCCTTTAACCTTTTAATTTCCGCTTCGAGCGATTCAACACGATCTTTCATTTTTATGTAATCATTAACGGCATTTACAGCAGTTAATACAGCTAATTTACTAGTATCAAGTGAAGGATTCGCTGAGCCGATCTCACGCATTTTATCATCTACCATCGAGGCAATGAGCCGGATATGGCTGGTGCTTTCTGTGCCGACAATCGTATATTGCTGTCCGTATATATCGACAGTCGACTTATTTTTTTTTGTGTCTGACAACATTTATGCCCCCATTCATAAGAATCCTATTTTATACTATAACATGAACGTAAAAGGCTGGGAAGTATTTGCCTGTCAGATCTGTATGATTTTTGGAAGAATATGTCTAACTATGAAATTGTAAAACAGGGAGTGTAGAGCAATGGGAAATAGTGTCCTTCAGAAAAGTCCGGAAGAAGTCAAAAAGATGAAAGAGTATTACAGTAAGTATCTTATTGATAAGCTTCCGCCTGGCAGCGTTTTTGCCGCCAAAACACCTTCCTGTGCAATCACTGCTTATAAATCAGGAAAAGTACTGTTCCAGGGAAAAGAAGGAGAGACCGAGGCTGCCAGGTGGGGAACGGCTCTGGCATCTTCTGCTAAAAAAGCGGCTGCACCCATTCCAGGTTCTCACCTGCCAAAGAATATTGGCGAGATTTCCATCATTGGTTCAGATGAAGTGGGAACTGGCGATTATTTCGGCCCGATCACAGTCGTCGCAGCCTATGTCAGGCGGCAGGATATACCCATATTGAAGGAGCTCGGCGTCCAGGATTCAAAGAATCTCAAAGATGATAAAATCATCGAAATCGCCAAGCAGCTCGTAACCTTTTTGCCGCACAGCCTGTTGACACTGCATAATGAAAAGTACAACCAGATGCAAATGAAAGGCATGTCGCAGGGAAAGTTGAAAGCTCTGCTGCATAACCAGGCGATCCATCATGTACTTGAAAAAATCGCACCTGAAAAACCAGAAGCCATTTTGATCGATGAATTTGCAAAAGAGCAAATTTATTACTCCCATCTGAAGGGTCAAAAGAAGATTATCAGAGAAAACGTTCTGTTCAGCACAAAAGCAGAAGGAATTCATCTCGGAGTCGCGGCAGCGTCGATGATTGCCCGCTACGCATTTGTCCGTCACTTTGAAAATTTGAGCAAAAAAGCAGGATTCACGATTCCGAAAGGTGCCGGTGCAGCTGTGGATAAAGCAGCAGCAAGGCTGATCCTCGATAAAGGTATAGATGTATTGCCAGAATTCGTTAAGCTGCATTTTGCCAATACTGAAAAAGCGAAGAAGATTGCGAGAATATAAACAATCGAATCATGAGAAAAAGGCAGCCCGCGGGCTGCCTTTTTAAATTATCCTCTCAATACTGCTCCTGCTTTTTCTTCAAGAGCTGCAAGGACTTTATTATGTGCTTTGGCAATGTCTTCATCTGTCAGTGTTTTTTCCGGATCGAAGTATTTCAGTGAGAACGCAAGGGATTTCTTGCCTTCTTCCATTTTTTCACCTTCGTAAAGGTCAAAAACATTTACTTCTTTTAATAATGATCCACCAGCTTCAGTGATAATCTTCTCCAGATTGCCAGCAGCAGTTTCTTTGTCAACAACAAGGGCAATATCCCTTGTGATCGACGGGAAGCGCGGGATTGCTGTGTACTGAAGAGGTGCTGTTTCTGCTTCCAAAAGAGCTTTAAGCGACAATTCAAAAACATACGTTTCTTTCAGGTCGAGCGATTTCTGCATGGTTGGATGAACCTGGCCGAGGAAGCCGATGACATTGCCATTCATCAAAATTTCAGCCGTACGTCCAGGGTGCAAACCATCAAGCTCAGCCTTTACGAAACCTAACTGGCTTTCAAGTCCCAGCTTTGCAAATAACCCTTCAACGATACCTTTAAGAACGAAGAAGTCAACAGGCTTCTTCTCACCCTGCCAAGGATGGCTTTCCCACAGGCCAGTTACGGCTGCGGCAAGGTGTTCGCGTTCTTCAGGAAGATCTTCATTGCTGTTTTTCAGGAAGACGGCCCCAGTTTCATAAACAGCGAAACTCTCGGTCTGGCGAGCAATATTGTATTTCAATACTTCAAGCAGCTGAGGTACGATACTTAAGCGCAATAGGCTGCGGTCTTCGCTCATTGGCATTGCCAGTTCGACAGGCTCGCGCTTATCCAATGCGTACTGTGTAGCTTTCTCCGCGCTTGTAAGGGAATACGTGACTGCCTGATAAAGACCTGCACCTTCCATGTAACGGCGGACAACACGGCGCTTTTTCTGGTAGTCAGAAAGGTGTCCTGGTGTTGACTCTCCTATAGGAAGAGTTGTCGGCAGGTTGTCATAGCCATACAGGCGGCCGACTTCTTCAATCAAATCTTCTTCAATTGTGATGTCCCCGCGGCGAGTAGGTACGGTTACTGTGATTGTGTCATTATCAACAGCTGTTTCGAACTTCAGGCGGGCAAAAATGTCCTCAACCTGATTCATTTCAAGGTCTGTTCCCAGAACTTTATTGATTTTTCCGAGTGTAGTTGAAACAACAGCCGGCTTAACATCCAAAGCATCAGCTTCCGCTTCACCGCCAAGAACTTCTCCACCGGCAAGCTCAATCATCAATTCAGCCGCGCGTTCTGCAGCAGGGCGAACTCTTTCAGGGTCCACACCTTTTTCATAACGCGAGCTTGCTTCACTGCGCAATCCATGGTCCTTCGAAGCTTTGCGGATAACTCCACCTGTAAAATATGCCGACTCAAGCAGGACAGTTGTTGTATCGCTGCCAACCTCGGAATTTGCACCGCCCATTACGCCTGCAAGCGCAACCGGCTCTGTTCCGTTTGTGATGACTAGATGATCAGGTGTCAATGTGCGTTTCACATCATCAAGCGTTTCAATCACTTCGCCATCCTTCGCACGGCGGACAAGGATTTCTTTTGAGCCAAGCTTATCGTAGTCAAATGCGTGAAGCGGCTGTCCGTACTCCAATAAAATAAAGTTCGTGATATCAACTACGTTATTGTGAGGGCGGATGCCTGCAGCCATCAGTCTTGTTTGCAGCCAAACTGGTGATGGACCGACTTTTACATTCTTGATCACCTTTGCAACGTATAGAGGATTATCTTCTTTTGCCTCAACAGTTACGTTGATATAGTCACTAGCTTGCTCTGTTGATGTTTCAGGCTGTGGATTTGGCAGCTTGATGTCCTTGCCAAGAATCGCTCCAACCTCATACGCAACACCAAGCATGCTCATCGCATCTGCACGGTTTGGCGTCAAGCCAAGCTCAAGGATCTCGTCATCCCTGTTAAGGACCTCAAGTGCGTCCTGGCCGATTTCTGTGTCCGGAGTGAAATTGTAAATTCCCTCAGAATATTCCTTTGGTGCCAGTTTTCCTTCGATTCCAAGCTCCTGCAGCGAGCAGATCATCCCATGGGATTCTTCACCGCGAAGCTTTGCCTTTTTAATCTTGAAGTTTCCAGGAAGAACTGCTCCAACTGTCGCAACGGCAACCTTCTGTCCTTTTCCGACGTTTGGCGCGCCGCAGATGATTTGGACTGTCTCGCCGTTTCCAAGGTCCACAAGAGTTTTGTTCAGCTTCTCCGCATCCGGATGCTTTTCGCACTCAAGGACATGGCCGACAACTACGCCCTTCAAACCTTCATTCAATTTTTCTACGCCTTCTACCTCGATGCCGCTTTTGGTGATTTTTTCGGCAAGCTCTTCAGCAGATACGCCGTCCAAATCGATATATTCCTGCAGCCATTTATATGATACCAACATGGTTTTACCCTCCTAATCCTTATTCTTCGACTGAAAATTGCTTCAAGAAACGGACATCGTTTGTATAGAAATGACGGATGTCATCGACTCCATACTTGAGCATCGCGATACGCTCAGGTCCCATTCCGAATGCAAAACCAGTGTATTTCTTCGAATCATAGCCTGCCATTTCAAGAACATTCGGGTGTACCATCCCTGCACCAAGGATTTCAATCCAGCCTGTTCCTTTACATACGCTGCAGCCTGATCCGCCGCAGATTTTACAAGAAATATCCATTTCGACTGATGGCTCAGTGAACGGGAAGAAGCTTGGGCGCAGACGGATTTCACGGTCTTCGCCGAACATTTTCTTTGCAAAAACTTCAAGTGTTCCCTTCAGGTCACTCATTCTCACATTCTCATCAACGACAAGGCCTTCAATCTGCATGAACTGATGTGAGTGGGTTGCATCGTCATTATCACGGCGATACACCTTCCCAGGGCAGATGATTTTTACAGGACCCTTACCCTGGTGCTTTTCCATCGTCCTTGCCTGAACAGGTGATGTGTGTGTGCGCATCAATGTTTCTTCTGTGATGTAGAAGGAATCCTGCATATCACGAGCAGGGTGTCCCTTCGGAAGGTTTAATGCTTCAAAGTTATAGTAGTCTTTCTCGACTTCAGGGCCTTCCTCTACTGTGTAGCCCATGCCGATGAAAAGGTCTTCGATTTCTTCGATGATGCTTGTCAGTGGATGGTGGCTGCCTGTTTTAACAGGTCTTCCAGGAAGAGTCACGTCGATTTGCTCTGCTGCCAACTGCTTTTGGACCGCAGCTTCCTCAAGTTCCTTCTGCTTAACCTCGATCTGGCCTGAAATAGCATCGCGGACTTCATTTGCCAGGGCACCCATTTTTGGTCTTTCTTCAGCGGATAACTTGCCCATTCCTTTTAGTACTTCAGTGATTGGACCCTTTTTTCCAAGATAGGAAACGCGGACATCATTCAATTCCTTTAGATCAGCTGCTGCGGCTACTTTTTCAAGTGCCTCAGCCTGCAGTTCTTTTAAACGATCCTGCATTGGTAAATCCTCCTTCATATTCTTCATTTTTGAACACAAAAAGACCTCATCCCTGATAAAGGGACGAGGTCTAGGTTATCGCGGTACCACCCTTTTTAACAGGCAATACAGTTATGTATTACGTGTTCGCTTCATTGAGATAACGGCTTTGCGCCGATGCATCTTTACGCCTTTTTAAAAAGCGGTCCCGATGCCAACTCTGGAGGTGAACTTCGCTTGTCTGTTCCATAAAAATGCTTCCAGTCACCGGCATTTTCTCCCTGGATGGCCATCTTCAAGCTACTTTTCTCCATCATCGTTTTTGAAATATTATTTTTGCTGTTTATTATAGTATAATCTCGGCGCAGTATCAAATGGTTTTCGAGCCTATTTTGCTGTTTTTAAATAATATAGCAGAATACCTGCTGCGACGGCGACATTCAGTGATTCACTTTTGCCGTAAATCGGGATATAGAGGTTTTGATTTGTTTTTGCCAGAAACTCTTTATTTACACCGCTTCCTTCATTTCCGACGAGCAGGGCGAAGGCTTCCCCTTTTTCAGCTTCTGTAAAGACGACTCCCTTTTCAAGGGCAGTTCCATAAACCGGGATGTTCTCAGCTTGAAGCTTAGTGATCCACTCTGAAAGGTCAGCACTTAAAACCGGCATATGGAAATGACTTCCCTGCGCAGAGCGCAATACCTTAGGATTATAAATGTCGACACTGCCCTTCCCAATAATGACAGCATCAATCCCGGCAGCATCAGCTGTCCGAATCATCGTGCCGAGGTTGCCCGGGTCCTGGACCGAATCTATAAGCAAGTAGGTTTTTCCATTTGTTTCTGTGTTCTTCGGCTGTCGGCATACAGCAAAAATCCCCTGAGTCGTTTCGGTATCAGCAAGCTGCTTGCTGATTTCATCCGTTACAACCGTAACAGGAATCGAGCCGTAATCCAGGCCATGCGGCAATTCGGTTTTTTCGCTTAAAATGATTTCTTCTACATCTTCTTTTTTCGTGAGTGCTTCCTCAACTAAATGAAAGCCCTCGACAAGGAACATACCGGACTTGTCGCGTTCCTTTCGTGTCAGCAGCTTCTTCCATTGCTTTACTTGCGGATTTTTATCAGATTGAATGTACTTCAACTCTGGCTCTCCTTTAATATGGCTTGTCAATTTTACTATTATAGCTCAAAACAGATACATAATAAAACCAAAATTGTGAAACCTATAAACAGTAATGGAAATTTGAAAGGAGTTTGAGCAAGGATGAACCTTAACCTTAGAAATGCAGTTATTACAAATGTGGCAGGAAATTCACAGGATGAGTTGAAGGATACAATTGTAGATGCCATCCAAAATGGCGAGGAAAAAATGCTTCCTGGACTTGGAGTTTTGTTTGAAGTGATCTGGCAAAACGCATCTGCTGAAGAACAGCAGGAAATGCTCACCGCATTGGAAGAAGGATTGAAAGGGAAGCAATAGAATTGTAAGGACTCCTTCATATGAGGAGTTCTTTTTTTATAGAGTAAACATACCGTTTTCTATTTTATAGAAAAAGTAGAGATAAAGGTTATTTCCGTAGAGATTATGGTTAGTATCGTAGAGATTATGGCTGTTTTTGTAGAGATTATTATTAAATCCGTAGAGAATATGGTCATTTGTGTAGTTACTATCCTTAATTCCGTATTGATACCAGTCGAAAATGTAGTGATAAAAGAGAACTTTCGTTTATAGTCATAAAAAAAATTGCCCAGAAAACATTTTCTGGACAACTAAATCTCATTCTTTATTCAAAAGTAATCTTTTCAACTGTTTCTTTATCAAGACGCTTGATAACTTCGACGATCAGCTTCACTGCGTTCTCGTAGTCGTCACGGTGGAGCATCGCTGCGTGTGAGTGAATGTAGCGTGTCGCGATTGTGATGGACAACGCTGGTACACCGCGGTGTGTCAGGTGAATCGCACCAGAGTCAGTTCCGCCGCCTGCTACTGCATCAAACTGATATGGAATGTTCAATTCATCAGCCAGGTCTGTAACAAAGTCACGAAGTCCCTTGTGGGATACCATCGATGCATCATAGATGATGATCTGTGGTCCGTCACCCATTTTGCTAAGTGCTTCTTTTTCGGTAACGCCAGGAGTGTCTCCGGCAATCCCTACATCAACGCCGAAAGCGATATCAGGCTGGATCATTTGAGCGGAAGTTTTTGCTCCGCGAAGGCCAACTTCTTCCTGTACTGTTCCAACGCCGTACACAACGTTTGGATGTTCGGCATCTTTTAGCCCCTTAAGGACATCAATTGCAATTGCACAGCCGATGCGGTTATCCCATGCTTTGGCAAGAAGCATTTTCTCATTGTTCATAACAGTGAATTCGAAGTATGGAACTACCATGTCACCAGGAGTTACTCCCCATTCCTTCGCTTCGTCACGGCTTGAAGCACCGATATCAATGAACATATCCTTGATATCAACTGGCTTTTTGCGCGCTTCCGCTGGAAGGATGTGAGGCGGTTTAGAGCCGATGACCCCAGTGATTTCACCTTTGCGCGTAACGATTGTCACACGCTGTGCAAGCATGACCTGGCTCCACCAGCCGCCAACTGTCTGGAAGCGGATGAATCCTTTTTCATCAATGCTTGTTACCATGAAGCCAACCTCATCAAGATGGCCGGCTACCATGATTTTCGGTCCATTCTCATTGCCGACTTTCTTGGCAACCAGGCTGCCGAGGCCGTCAGTCGTTACTTCATCAGCGAATGGAGTTATGTATTTCTTCATTACTTCTCTAGGCTCACGCTCATTGCCGGGAATGCCTTTGGCATCGGTTAAATCTTTGAGCATTGTTAATGTTTCATCTAATTTCGCCATTATTTCGACTCCCTTAATATGTAGTTTCGAATCCTATTATACTAGACATGCGGGGTATTGTACAAAAAATTCTGCCTAATAGCCTTTTCGCTGCCTATCATAATTTACTTCATTTTTCTTAATATATGCCTGTTCGATTTGATCGTCATTCATACCAAGCAGCAGAGCAAGCTCCATGTAGTTTTCAAATAAATGAAGGTAATCATCTTTGCTCCGGCTGTTCCTGAATTTTTGTACGGACTCGTATATTGCGAGGAACTGATTGTTGATGTCGATTTCGGCGTTTTTATTTTGTGTGACCGACTCAAGATCTTCATATCCGCATTCAATACCCAGCGACAGGATAAAATGAACTCCATCCACAAACTCCTCGAGGATGACATCTTTTGCGGAGGATGGCTTCACACTCCAAAACTTGAAACACCTCGTCTCATTAGCAAGCTCACCGATTTCAACAAGCAGCGCAAGTACCTTCCTGTCAAAAAGATCTTCTTGCTCTAAATTATGCTGGGATTCAATATGGCCATCCAGCGCTTTTTGCATTTCAAAAAGTGTTTGTGTATTCATTGTTCAGCTCCATTTAGTCATTTAATCAATTAAAAGATATGGATACAGATAGCTTTCCTTCGTATCCTCCAATTCTGTCTTAATTCCGAAGTTTTCTTGACAGCTTTCCCTTGTTTCTCTCCAAACCTGTCACGATTCCGAGGTTTTCTTGACAGCTTTGCCTTGTTTCTCTCCAAACCTGTCACGATTCCGAGGTTTTCTTGACAGCTTTCCCTTGTTTCTCTCCAAACCTGTCACGATTCCGAGGTTTTCTTGACAGCTTTGCCTTGTTTCTCTCCAAACCTGTCACGATTCCGAGGTTTTCTTGACAGCTTTGCCTTGTTTCTCTCCAAACCTGTCACGATTCCGAGGTTTTCTTGACAGCTTTGCCTTGTTT
>NZ_JAGGQU010000016.1 GCF_018613155.1 Bacillus sp. ISL-55
AACTTGGCCCTTCTTCTGACAACTTTTCCTCTTTCACGAGCAAACCTGTCCGAACTTAGCCCTTCTTCTGACAGCTTTTCCCCGTCTCCCTCCAAACCTGTCTGGATGAGGTGTTCGTGTCTTTTTTGGTCTTACAAATCTTTTTCAAAGCACAAAAATCTCCTGAAAAATTCAGAAATGATTGTTTTTCTGGTAAGATTGATGGTGAGTGAGATTTAATTAGTCATACATAATGTTTACAGCTTATAGGAGGATCAAAATGAACGAAGAATTTTTTTTATACGATGATACTGAACAAACAAAAACGCGTTATGTAAGCTTTGTAGGTGATAATCAGCGCTTCGACCTCGCCATCATGCAGACTGGCCGTTATTATGGAAAAAGCATCGTGATGGATATTCAGGGAAGCCGCTTCGCCATACTTGGCCAGGATGATCTCGATGAAGAAGGTTACCTCGAATTTGCCTACAATCTATCTGAAGAAGACGCGGAAGAACTCCGCTCATTCCTGCGACCAATCCTTTAAATCTGGAATGAACTGTTTGTTTGATTTGTCTTACCAAAGAAATACTAAGAGGACAACAAGCAAAAGAAGGTGAGTTCATGAGCAAGGAAGATAGTGAAAAGTACTCTGATTTTTCAAATGTAGAAAAGCAGCGCAACTATGTCACGGCTGAAGACTATCCAGAGGGTCCATATGGATCTCCTTTCCGGAAGGATGAACCTGTAGAAGGCAAAAGCACGCCGTGGCGTGAAGAGCAGCGGTCCTACAGTAACTTCAACTATGAGTTCAAGTCTCTTCATCAGGGAACACCAAGGAAAGAAGCTGGTGCCCATCCAACCCATGATGACCCGAATGAGAGTGAACAGCCGCCGTATAGCGATCTATAAGAAACAAGAAATGCTCCAATCATGTTGATTGGAGCATTTCTTCATTCCTTCATTGTTGATCCTGAACTTGTTTCGCGACCTTCTTGGCGACAAAATAAGCGCAGCCAAAATTGCAATACTCATATAAGTACTCGCTGACGGTACTGATTTTCGTATCGAAAGTTGACTTCTGGTTTTGATCATCGAAAAAGCCTCTTAAACGAAGCTGTCCATATCCCCAGTCGCCAACGATATAGTCATATTTCGTTAAGATGTCGCTGTATCTGGCGCGAAAGGCTTCTTCATTAAAGCCATCCCTGCTTTCGTCCACTATTTCATAACATAAATTATTAATGCAAATCATCGGTAGGTCCACCTCTTTTTCCATAACGATCTGGATTGTACTCTGTCCAATGGCAAGGCTGGAACCTTGCACTTTTCTTAATTATAACTTATTCCCCATCAATTACTAAGCAAAAAAATTAATTTCAGAGCCATTCTAATGATTAGGGGGTGTTTTAATTGAAAAAAGCAATAATGGTTCTTGGCATTTGTGGAACAGTGGCTATGACGGGATGTGCAGGCGGAGATGATAACGCCTCACCAGCCGGCCGTGATGGCGGAGCTGGAATTTACCAGCAAAGCGGGAATACATTGAATGCCAATGACCAGCGCCCAGAATTATACAATGAAGATGGGCGAAAAGGAATCAATGACAGAAGCGAGGACTTTGGTTATGTGCGCCATCAAAAAACAGGAGTAATGGGCGCCGATGATATGAATAATGCGTACCAGGCAATTGACCGCGAACAAATTGCAGATATGATCAGCAGGTTTAGTTTAATGGCACAAAATGTAGATGATGTGTCAACACTTGTAACCGACGAAGAAGTGCTGATTGTATACGAAACAGACTCTGAAAATCGCGATCAGACTGCGGACCAGGTGAAGCGAATGGCAATGTCAGTCGTACCTCGCTGGTTCCACGTGTACGTATCAGATGACCCAAGCCTGCGCAATGAAGTCGAGAACTTCGCCTCACTCGATACAGATAGCCGCGATGTGGACGATTTGGTTGATGGCGTCGTCAAAAAAATGCTTAAATCTCCTCAAGGCCGTGACATGAGCTCTGGTGAAAATGCCAATGGTGAAGCAGAGGGAGAATTAAACGAAGAAACGGACAAAGACGATATTTCAAGACAGATGAAACAGGGAAAATAATGAAAAGAGTTCAGCATGTGGTGTATGCTGAACTCTTTTTTAGGACTTTAAAACGCCTTCACTGGTCGGCCCTCCAGCGCTGTCGGGGTTGACCAAGGCGCTTGCGCTTTTCAGTTACGCCTGCTGAGCTTCCTGCTCTGCAAGCTGTTGTCTATGTTTGGCAGCTGAATTAACCTGCTCATCCGCATGATACGATGAACGAACAAGAGGGCCAGCTTCGCAATGGCTGAAGCCTTTTTCAATCGCAATTTCCCTGAGTTCGGCAAACTCGTCTGGATGATAGTACTTTTGAACCTCAAGATGCTTCTTGGAAGGCTGCAGGTACTGTCCAAGCGTTAGAATGTCCACATTGTTGACACGCAGGTCATCCATTGCTTCGATCAATTCTTCTTTCGTTTCGCCTAATCCAACCATGATGCTGGACTTCGTCGGGATATCTGGCTGCATTTCTTTTGCGCGGCGAAGGAATTCAAGTGAGCGCTCATAAGTTGCACGTGCTCGGATTCTTGGCGTCAGGCTTTTAACCGTTTCGATGTTGTGGTTCAGGATATCAGGACGGGCATCCATTAGAGTTTTTAAATTTTCCTCAATTCCACCCATATCTGAAGGCAATACTTCAATTGAAGTAAATGGGTTTTTCTTGCGGATTGCTCTTACCGTCTCGGCAAAAACAGCTGCTCCCCCATCCTTCAGGTCATCGCGGGCAACGGCCGTTACAACGACATGCTTAAGGTTCATTAGTGTAACTGAATCCGCTACTCTTTCTGGCTCCTGCCAATCAAGCTCAGTTGGAAGGCCCGTTTTTACCGCACAAAAACGGCATGCACGCGTACATACATCCCCAAGAATCATGAAGGTCGCGGTTCTTCTTACTGCCCAGCACTCGTGGATGTTCGGGCATTTTGCTTCTTCACATACAGTATGTAGATTTTTCTCGCGCATCATCTTTTTTAAGCCTGTATAGTTTTCGTTCGTATTTAACTTTATTTTCAGCCAATCAGGCTTTCTCTGTACCTCTTTTTTGCTCATTATTTCCACTCCATTCCTGCTGCATTACATCAAGAACACCATGTAAAAATCAAGGCCGGTATACAGCTTCTGATGTCACTTTAACATAATGAAAAACTATCGACAAGTACGATAACCTTGCTATTACCATTATTTGATATTTATGAAAAATCCTCATCATCGCAAACTAAAAGAAGAAAAGCGGAGGCAGTGTTTTTTTGCTGAAGCTGGAATTATAGGAGCTACAACCTGAAGGGAGGATTAAGGTGAAATTCTTAAAAGCAGTTATCGTTCTTTTTTTACTATTCCCATTCCTGTTCCTGAATCAAGCAGCTGCAGCTGAGCAGGGACAAGAAGATATTTATAAAAAAAGGATGGAACTATATACCAAAGTAGAAGCTGTAACCCAGATCCCCTGGTATTATATTGCCGCGGTGGACCAATATGAGCGGAATGTCCGTCAGGCAAGAAAAGATTTGCCCAAGGCTGAAGGTGTTGCCGGGGTATATTTCAAGCCGGAAGAGTGGTCAGGACTTTTGAATCCTAATCTTGAGGATGATAATCCTGTATCGATTCAATTTTTCAATGGAATTGGTTTTGACGGGAATGGTGATGGCAAAGCAAGCTTAAAGGATGATGAAGATGTGCTTCAGGCTTTTGGCCAATACTTGCTTTCATATGGAACCGATCATGAGAACTTGAAAATTGGGCTTTGGAATTATTATAAGCGTGACAAAACAGTTGGGATCATCATTGGCAAAGCGATGATTTACAAGCATTTCGGCCGTTTGGATCTCGATACACATGTATTTCCTATGCCACTCCGGAGTAACCATAGCTATAACAATACTTGGGGAGACGCCCGGGGCTGGGGCGGCAGAAGGATTCATGAAGGAACCGATATTTTCGCTGGCTATGGTGTCCCTGTACGCGCGACAGGATACGGGATCGTTGAAATGAAGGGCTGGAACAAGTATGGCGGATGGCGTGTCGGAATCCGCGATATTAATAATACTTACCATTATTACGCCCATTTGAGCGGCTTCGCGAAAGACCTTAAGATAGGCCAAATTGTCGAGCCTGGAACCGTGATTGGCGGTGTCGGCAGCTCGGGGTATGGGCCTCCTGGAACAAGCGGGAAATTCCCTCCTCATCTGCATTATGGCATGTATAAGGACAATGGCTATACCGAATGGTCATTCGACCCCTACCCCCACTTGAAAATGTGGGCAAGGCAGGAAAGAGCCAGCCTAAGGAAAAAGTAAGCATATAAAAAGGCCAACCATGGCGGTTGGCCTTCCTATTTTATGAACGGGCTTTCCTTACTGCGTGAATGACACTCGCTGCAAGTCCTCCCCAGATAATTACCATACCTACAACCATCATTACTAATGCACTAGGATCCATTATTTTGAAACCCCCTTATCTTGTGGAATTTCGTATAGCGATTTATCCCATTTCTTCGCATTGGCAAAAACAAATCCGGCAACGATCGCACCGATTGCCACTAGCCATCCAGAGTAAACGTTAAACATAACTGGGTAGCCGCCGTAGCTTGTTTTAATATCTGTCATGATATTCATAACCATCATGATACCCAAAACAATTGGAGTGATATATTTCAAAGAAATGACCCACCAGCTTCCAAGGCGAATATCAGAGATTGCATCAGCATGGCTGCGCAGGTTGTTCAGTTCCTTTGCTACCCATACAATGAAGACTACTTCTACCAGACCAGCAAGAGCAACACCATAGTTATTGATGAAAGCATCCGCAGAGTCAAGGAAGTTCAAGCCGCCCTGAGTTGCAAACAAGACAGAAATCAAAGCAGATAGACCGCCGCCGATTGCTACAGCTTTTGTGCGTGAAACATTGAATTTATCCTGGACACCTGCAACATAAGTCTCAACGATTGAAATCAATGAAGACAGTCCCGCCAGTGTTAAGCTGACGAAGAACAATACTCCGAATGCTGCGCTGAAGGCAGGCAATTCATTAATGATCTGCGGGAATACCGCGAATGCAAGGATGACACCTTTGCTTACCACTTCGTCAATTGGCTGACCTTGCTGCATTGCCATGAAGCCCAATGCTGCAAATACTCCGATACCAGCCAGCAACTCAAAGGAAGAGTTAGCAAATGCTGTAATGAACGCGTTGTTAGTAATATCAGATTTCTTTGGAAGATAACTTGAGTAAGTGATCATGATGGCAAAAGCAATGGATAAACTGAAGAAAATCTGTCCATAAGCCGCAACCCATACTTTGCCATTCAGGATTTGGCTCCAGTCTGGCTTGAAGAATGCATTGATACCATCAACAGCTCCATCAAGAGTCAATGCGCGAACAACGATAACCATGAATAATATAACAAGTGCAGGAATAAAAATCTTGTTCGCTACTTCAATACCCTTCTTGACTCCCTTGAACAAAATACCAAGAGTGATGACCCATACAATGACCAATGGAAGGAATACACCAGGTACGATACTTCCAACTGTACCAGCGTCAACTACTTTTAGATAATCACCAACCAGGAATGATAGAGGATCATCTCCCCATTGCTTGCTTAGTGAGAAATAAGCGTAAGACATTGCCCATGCTATGATTACTGCATAATAAGTCGAAATGACAAAGGATACGGCAAGCTGCCACCAGCCAATCCACTCAGCACCTTTACGCATTCTAAAGTAACTTAATGGTGCAGAGCCGCGATACTTATGGCCGATCGTGAATTCCAAAATCAAAATTGGAATACCAGCCGTCAAGAGTGCGAATAAATATGGGAAGAAGAATGCTCCCCCGCCGTTCTCATACGCTACTCCCGGAAAGCGCCAAATATTTCCCAACCCGACTGCCGAACCTACTGCGGCAAGAATGAATCCTGCCCTCGTTCCCCACTGTGGACGATTTTCCATTTTTAATCCCCCTCGCCTTCTAATCACCTGGAAAATGTTGATAATTAGAAAGTTTTATATTTTCAGATTATTTAGTCTAGGAATAGTATAGCTAGTTTTTAATTGCTTGTCAAAATATTATTTTGGTCATAATAAAATTATTCCTAAAATAATTTTCCCAACTATAGCAATACTCCCTATTATTTAGGATTCTATTCCTACTTTTTCTAAAATATGAAAAAAGCTGTCTGATAGTCAGACAGCCTTAACATTATTCTGCAAGATTTTCTTTTAACACTTCTTCCTGGGTTGTCTTGCTTCCGAAGATGAAAGCAAAGGCAATAAGCAGGATTGCCACAGCCGCAAGTGCTCCAAACGTGCTGCCAGTGAAACCAATGATCAGGAATCCGACAGATGCAATCGCAGCGGAAATCAATGCATATGGCAGCTGGGTCATGACATGGTCTAAGTGGTGCGAGCCAGCCCCTGTTGATGACAGGATCGTAGTATCGGATATTGGTGAACAGTGGTCACCAAAAACTGCGCCTGCCAAAACTGCTGCTAATGCCGGCAGCATGAGCGTGATATCAGCTGCAGCAGCGATATCCCCGGCAATTGGAAGCAGGATGCCGAATGAGCCCCAAGAAGTTCCTGTTGAGAAAGCCATGATTCCAGCTACAATGAATAGCAGGAACGGCAGGAATGAGATATTAATATTAGAGCTTTCAACAATACCAGCAAGATACTTGCCTGTTTCTAGTCTGCCAATCAAATCAACAATAACCCACGCGAAGAACAGGATATAGATAGCCGGGAGCATCGACTTAACGCCCTCAACAATTCCTTTTCCAAAAACATTGGCGTTGACACCTTTCAACAACACTGCCTGCCTCACAAACAGAATCAGTGCAACCGCAAGGCCGAGCAGACCGCCAGTTACAAGTGATTTAGTAACATCTGTGTTTTCAAAAATTGCGAATATGGTTACTTCTCCTTCAACAGCGCTTGCGCCTGTCCAAAGCATCATGCCAACAGTTCCAGCGACAAGGGCTACAATCGGCCATACAAGGTCTCCAACTGTCCCCTTTGTGCTCGTAGGAAGGTCATCCTTCAGTTCTCCCGGTATAGGCTTGTCCTGTGGAACGACGATTCCTTCAGTGATTGCACGTTCTTCATGCTTTTTCATAGGTCCAATTTCGATATTTCTTAGTGCTACGATAAAGACCATTGCCAATGCTGCAAGTGCGTAGAAATTCATTGGCACAATTTGCATGAATCCTGAGAAGGCACTATATTCATTAACACCGTGCGCAGCAAGAATGGTACCGATCAATGCAATGATATAAGCACCCCAGCTGGAAATCGGGGAGATAACACACATAGGTGCTGAAGTTGAATCAATAATATATGCCAGTTTTGCACGCGAAACCTTCTGGCGGTCTGTAATCGGACGTGTAATTTGGCCAACTGCCAGAGCATTGAAATAATCATCAATGAAAATAATAACTCCTAAAAATGCGCCAACAAGCTGTGCTCCGACTCTTGTTTTTACACGCTTCATCGCCCAGTCGCCAAACGCGCGGCTTCCGCCTGAAATGGAAATGAACGCTGTGATTGTACCCAATAATAATAAGAATAAGATGATGTACAGGCTATATGTGTTCAGTTCGCCATCTGCGACAACAATCCCTTTGATTGCGTCCCACATAATAGCTAATGTTTCTGCGATATTAAATTCAGCAAGCAAAAATGCCGCTGCGATGATGCCTGTCCCTAAAGACAATAGCACCCGCCTTGTGATCACTACCATTAAAATTGCCAATAATGGCGGCAGCAATGAAAAAATTGTGTTCTCCATTCTTTCTTTCTCCTCCTTGTTTTTGACAGGGGGAAACTTTTACATGAAAAGAGTTGTAGCTACTTTTTAAAAATAAATAAAAAAGGGCAACGATAGAGAACATTCTATCGCTGCCCTTAATAAGCAACTAGTGTCTCCATCACGATCTGTAGCTCCCCATTATGGATATACCTCCATAATGACAGTGATACTCTTGTTCAAAGTATCCCCAGCAATAAAAATGTGACTCACTAATTATTGCTTCGGCAAAATTCCCTTTCAGCTGTGATCAACGTTGTCATCCTCACACAGCTTACTCTTGAATCCTGCGCCTCTACCCCATCGGAATGATGTGGTTTATTATTCAATTGATTTTATAATATAACAATATCGCTAACTTGACAACTGTTTTTATTGCCCAGGCTGGCCAGGAACCTGAATAGCAGGGGGAACGACTCCTCCGCCGCCATTATAAAATTGCGGTACCTTTCCAGGGTAGTAGAAGCTGCCAATCGGAATATTTTCCTGCACAGTGGCGATTTCAGTCGCAAAAGGAATGATGATCTGTACATTTACTTTTACCCTGACCGATACATTGATCAGCGTATTGTTGATTCCATGTTCTTCTGTCTCCCACACTACATCGGCTGTTACATCGCCAATCGCATTGAATTTCACTGGAACTCTCGGCCCCATATTACCTAGTAGTGCATTATTGGTGGCCTGACCTAAAGGAACATAATAGATGATTCCAGCTTCCCTGTCTTCTTCGTCTGTGACTAGCTCGACATCAGATAGCATCTCAAGCGAGGTGAGATTCCCTCTTTCTGCTTCCTTCAGGTTCATTTGCACAATATTAGTCGTCTCTGCTTTTACCCTGTTGATGATTTCAGTATTGAATTTCACTACAGTGGTTGTTCCGCCATCGACAGGAACAAATTCAATCACCTTATCAATATCCATCCCATTGGCAATCTTCTTATTGATCGCTTTATTGATTACAAGCGTAGCAATTTTTCTAGTCTGGGATTCTGCATATTTCATCAATGTGGGCTCGAGCCCTTTATCTATGATCCACAATCCTGCTGCTGTCGAAAAGGAAAAAAAGACGAATGTCAGCAGGAATACATACCTGAAAGGCAAGGGCCCTTTTCGAGGCAGCCGCCGGCCGAATTTTGCCAAAACAAATCCCCCCTCTAAAGCTATATGTATGCTTCAAAGGGGGGAACTAGCCTAAAAAGTATTTAAAGTTTGTGTCTGCAAATCTAGAAAAGTTAATAATTAGCGGCGTACTCATATTTAAGAATCGTATCGCAACTGACAATCATCAGGGACAGGTTCGATTGCAAATCCAGCTGATATGGCTCCACTTTTCGGCCGCGTTCCTCGAGAATGCGGACAACAGGGCGCTCACTCAAGCCAGGATTCTGCTCCGCCACTACTCCTTTTCGTCCATCGCTTAACATAACGGTAAGGCCGACCGGATATATCGCCACTGCTCTTCTGAAGGCATCGACTACCTTTGGATCAAACAGGCTGCCTGAACCGGAATAGAGGATTTCAAGACCTTCATGCGGAAGCATCGCTGGCCGATATACACGATTAGAAGTAACGGCATCAAAAACATCAGCCACACCAAGGATCTTTCCGAATAAGTGGATTTCGTCCTCTTTCAATCCCCGTGGATACCCCGCACCATTCAAGCGTTCGTGATGCTGATAGGCACAATGAGCCACTATCAGCGGAACGGCCGGGATGTTCCTGAGCATCTGAAAGCCATCCTCAGCGTGGGCTTTAATGACTTGGAACTCTTCCGCAGTCAGCTTGCCTGGTTTTGATAAAATCTCTTCTGGAACCATCATTTTTCCAACATCATGTAAAATCGCACCGAGGCCCAGCTGCTCAAGTTCTTTTGGAGTCAGCTTCATTTCGATGCCAATCGCCAGGGCATATAAAGTAACATTCAATGAATGAGAAAAAATATAGTGGTCATGCAGAAACACATCGGACAGCAAATTCAACAGCTCTTTGCTCCTTTGAAGCTCATCAAGCAAAGCACTGATCAGCTTCTTGAATTTCCTCGCTGATTTTTCCAGTACAAAGGTTTGTGAAACCTTCGAATCCAGCTGAATTTGCTTGAATGTATCCCCAATCGTCAAAATCGCATTGACGCGCAATTCATCTGAAATGGAGTTTCTCACAATGATATCGTCTGTATTAGGATCCTTGATATAAATGTAGTCAATTCCAAACTCTTCAAGTCGGCGAAGGATTTTGCCTTCGAGCCTTGCGCCTACATTTAAAAGAACCTGGCCCTTGTCATTATAGATGGCTTTTCCGAGTAAAGCCCCTTCCTCTACCGAAGTGGTGGCTACGAGTCTCATGTCAATTCCCACTTTATCTGTTAGTTGTTGGTGGCTAATTTCGTCGGTAACTTCCGAAAAAAACCAGAAAAACAAGAAAAATTTACATAAAACGACAATATTTTCTTATATTCTATCACACTAATTATAAGTGTGGTGATACCTTTTGTATTTTAAAGTTGGGAAAAAAGCAGTTCAACTAATATATCGGATAGCTCCACCGATTCTTAACAATTGCCACAATATGTTCACACTCCACGCAAAAAGACAGCCACCAGGCTGTCTTTTAATTCATGAGCAGCAATGCTTCTTTGCCGATCATCCCTTTTATTGCACCAAGGTTTTCCGCTTCATAAGTGACGGACTCCAGCGGGGCTTCGAGCAATTCTTCGATTGTTTTTACGCCAACCGCCCTGCCGGCAATAACCTTCCTGGCCTTAAGTTTTTCATTGAGAAGTGCAACATCAAGAGCGCCGCACATAATGTATCCTTTATCTCCTGTAACGACAAGCAGGTTTGTCTTCGGCAGTTTTACAGAAATGCATAAAAAAGTCTTGCCTTCTATTTCAATAGGTGACATGTCGATCATAATCACAACTCCCTCCTTCAATCCCAATAACACTCTATGAAGGAAAGGCGAAAAGCGTGATATTTTGATCAGAAATTGGTGAAATTTGGTTGAAAAATTTCAACTCTTAAATTCGACTACAGCCCACTAAAGCACTCGATTAAGTCGCAAGCTTCCACTCTAGCAAGTTGCGGAGAAATTCCGGCAGCCAGTATTTCTTTTCTTCTGCTCGTTGTATCTCAGGAAAAAAGCGGCCGAACGTGAACATATCAGGGATCGCCAGTGTATAGTGTTCCTTGGCCTCGATCAATTTTCCATTGATGAAGACCTGTGTGCCATTTCCTTTTGGCTGAAACTCGATTCCATCATACTCCATGACGCCCATTACGGTGCCGCGAAAGCCAAGACCTTTTATCTGCAGATGGGGCCATTTTTCATCCCTTGTCTGCAGGAGTACTTCTTTAAGCTCCGCTCCTGACATCCTGATCGTGCAAGGATTGATTGGGTGCGGGCAGATTTCGAGCAGGTCGAACTTCGTTACATTTCCCTGCTTCAGGCCTTTAAGGATCATCCCGGCATTCATGAACGCACAATCGGCATTGCACCATTCCCGCAACGCCTGAGTAAGCATCTTGGAAAGCTCAGAATGCTGCAGTGGGTCTGCCTTTAAAGGCTCTGGAAGTAAAGCAACAGTTCCTGCCAACAGCTTTTTGCCTTCCATGAAATATCCTTCAGTTATTTCTTGTTCGTTTTCAGCCTGATCTTCCTCATTCATATCATAAAGCACGGCTTTTTTGTGTAAAATTTGCTTGGTATCCCCGTCCAGCTTCAGGGTTACATGGCCGGTATAGTATCCAAACTTACCTGCACCTGCCAGCAAGCTTGAGCCAACTTCTTTTCCCTCATGTAAAATATGATGGGTATGGCCCCCAAGAATGACGTCAATTTCCGGGAACATTCCGGCAATCATTTCATCCTCATGGATTCCAAGATGCGATAGCAGGATAATAACATCCGTTTCTCCTTTTAATTGATCGACGCATTTCTTTAATTCGTCGATCGGGTCGTTCAGCTTCCAGCCCAGCTGTGCATAAAACCGCGCAAAATTAACTGTGACGCCAATGATACCAATCCTAGTCCCGTTTTTGCTTATGTATACATGATAGGGCTTAGCCCACTCCGGCCTGCTTCCATCCCGATTGTATAGATTTGCTATCAGCATTTCGAAATTCTTTTCAAGATACATCGAATCCAGGTCTTCGAAAGGAAGAGTGATGCCTTCATTATTCCCTATCGTCGCCGCATCATAGCCAGCCTCATTCAAAAGACGGCAATTCGCCTTTCCCCTGGTTGCATCTGATAATGGATGCCAGCGGTCCATATGATCGCCGATATCGAAAACAAGAACCTCATCGCCCCCTTCTTCATGCCAGCGCCTGCGCTCGGTCACAAGCTTATGGATGCTCGGCCAGTGCTCCAAATGGCTATGCAAATCATTCGTATGATAAATATGAATAACTTCTTCCATTTAACCACCCACCCTCTTTTTAAAAATAAAGTGCCCCCCTGTAAATGGCCAGGAGGGTTCCAGAGTTTTAAAACAAGTCCAACTGCCTTGGATTTAACCCTTCATATTCAATATCCAATAGCTCAACCATCTGTTTGGCATTATCCGCTGCATCCCCGCCGGAATTGTTGTTAAACAATGCAAAAACCTGTGCTGTGCTTTCGTTTAATTTCTTCAGGTTTTCTGTCCACTCTTTTAGTTCTGTTTGATTATAGCGATATAAATAGCGGACTTCGCGCCATTCTTCACCTTTGCCTTTCTTGTTCCAGCCATGGACATTGCGCCCGTGGAAGCGGACAAGCACCTTATCTTTCGATGTAGATTGAAGAACCGTTGGAATGGAGCCTTCACCTGCCTGCGGTTCATCGCAGATGCTGTGGATCCATTTTTCCTCTCTCATAAAATCCAGAGTCTTCTCGCGCATTTCATCTCTGAACCATGACTGGTTGCGGAATTCGAGTGCACAGTCGATATCGCCCATCTGATCGCGGCACCAGCGCAAATAATCGACATTCTCCTTGCGCAGGTCAAACCATGGCGGAAACTGGAACAGCGTCATTCCATGCTTATTCGCCTCGAGATAAGGCCTTAGCGACTCTTTGTATGCAGTGAACATCTCATTTTTATCAGTAAAAGGAATTTCACCGCGCTGATGCCCGGTCATTCCCTGGTACGCTTTAACAATGAATTGAAAATTATCAGGAGTGTCATCTACCCATTTCGCGGCATTCCTCACAGGCTGCACAGCGTAAAAAGAGGCATCGACCTCGACTGCAGGAAAGTGGCTGGAGTACTCCTTCAGTTTATCACGCGGCGAAACCTTGCCCTCATATAAACTGTCATGGTCTCCCCAGCCCGTTAAGCCAACAATAATCATCTGTGCACCTCCATTTTTCCTTCATGATAGCATATTTCCCCATAAATGAATTGAAAAAACAACCTGGGATCCGCCATTAACTATATATTGCACCTTAATTGCACGGTATTCTTTCATAATTGCACACTCAATTACATTATTGCACGGTAAATTGCATTAATTGCACGTTCAATCATGCGAATTGCACTATACATCCACTTAATTGCACCGTCTTCCATTTCATTGGAAGATACAACTCATTAATATGCTTTCCAACCGGAACAAAAAGCGCAAGCGCCTCGTTCAGCCCCGACAAGCGCTGGAGGGCCGAGCAGTGAAGTCGTTCTTTGACTTCATTGGGCGGACCGAAATAGAAATGTATAGCCGACTGTCCAGAAACGCAGAAACTGGAGACTCCGACAAAGAAGCGCTTTTTGCTTCTGCCGGCGGAGTTGAAGTTTCGGAGTTTCTAGGAGGTGACACTAGACAAGCGACTCGAGGGGCTAGGCGCTGGAGCTGGATTAAGAAAACCCGTATAGTTATCCACATTAAAATTATTTTAAAATTTCCTAGTAAATAAAAAAATCCACCTGCCGAGGCAGGTGGATTCCCGTAATTATCATTATTAACCGATTGAACCTTCCATTTCGAACTTGATGAATGGTGCTAAAAATAGCATGAAATTTGATAAACGATGCTAAAATATCCTCTAAATTCATCCCACAAACTTTGATATAAAGCCTTTTGTTATAATATGTTAAATCTCATTATAAACTTAACTTGGCTATAACTTGGCTAGCATGGCTAAGACTTGGCTATAACTTGGCTAAAACTTGGCTAGGAAATTTGGCTTGGCTAGGCGTGCCTTAAAGCTACATATTCAGAAGAACAAGGTAGCCGAAGTTTGACCTATGGTTAGGCTTGACCGAGCAAAAGAACACAATTTTAACAGAGCATTGATCCCGGTTAAAAATTCCGGCTACAGCCAATAAAAATTAAGAGTCGTTCAATTAAGTTCTTCATTTCGCTTTTTTTGATTTCGCTGACTGCTCTGCTGCTGAAAGCTTTCCTTTTGCTTGGGGGAAGGCTTTTTATTTTGGTTTGGAAGGGTTGCGCAAGGTGAGCCGCAGATTTGATCCCCGGCTTGATACAGAGCGTAAGGCACACCTCACTCCCCTCTGTGGGTTCAAAAAAGCCATATAAGGCTCGTTTGCTCATTTCTGCTATATCCCCCTTCATTGGAGTGAACGGTGCAATCAAACCCGAAATAAGTCGAAATTAAAGCAAGACCTCATGGCGAGCCTTATGGTAAAATGGAAACACCGAAGTCAGCATGATTGCAAATTCCCAAACCCTCTGAATCTTTCCCCATTTTCGGAGGGTTCTTTTTTCATTAAAGCTCAAAGAATCATTGAAACCTCAATTTATCAAGGGTTAGGATATGGCATAAGTTTTGGCTCTGAAACCTTGCGCACCCCTTTTTGCTTCCCCCATTGTTCCACTAATTCTAAATATTTTCTTTCGTCTTGGCAGACTTGCTTTATGAAGGAGTACACGTTTTGATCCATGCTCTCTTTGTTTTGTTCAATATAGGATTCTGTTTTTTCTATGTAAGATGGATCAATACTCATAGACATAACGGATCAGTCTCCTTTATGATGATTTCCCCTTATGATTGCCCACTGTGCGCCCAGATAAGCGCCGCCATGACGTTAGCATTGACACTTTGCCGCATGGCATGGTGCGCCTTTTAAACGATCAAAGGTGCGCCTTACGGTGGCAAAGCTAAAAGATCGGAAATCCTTTTATATCAGCTTATATCCCGGCATTTCTTCAAATATCTTTCCAAAAAAACTCATGTAATCCTATGCAGAAAAATTCTGCTCCCATCACCGGTTCCCAACCGGGGTAGGTCGGTTTGAAATAGGGGGGGGATCAAAAAAAAATAGACCTCTCACTTTTTCCGAAATGAGAGGTCAACCAAACTAAACTTTAAAGGAGTTTCACTAAATAAAGAACAATGCAATTAAAAACACGAACTTATGAAAGAAGGAGTGATCCGCAAGAAGGTCAACCGAACGGTGGGACTGATCCCACAGAGGGTTTTGCTTTGAAGAATCATATTTATAGTTTAAGCAACTGGTGTAACTTTTAATCCGGTGATCTTTGTAATATGCTTTGGTCGAAGCACAGCAATGTCAACCATTGCATAAATGCGCAGATACACAATTCCTTTTCTATAAGCGTCTTCTGCTTCACGAGATAATTCAATTCTGATTGGTGATTGCAATCCGATCAGAAGCGCTCTTGGATCATAAATGACAGAAGTGCTTTCGTCTGAGTTGACACCTTCATTATCTGGAAGTTGGTTGGACACCATTCGTTCCATCTTTTCAAGTACCGGAGGAATAGCTAAAGGATTTCCTTCTGCATCTTTTAAAAGGTTCAGCTGCTCGTCAGTCGTAGCATTTAATGCCCATGCTGTCGGCTCACCGTTTGCTCTACGAACCGCACCAACTGCTCTCACAAAAGGATCGTAATTTGTAAGGTCGGCAGCTTCAGCTTGTAGGTTAATATCATCATACGTTAAAATCCCTTTTGGCTCGTCTACCCCATCTCCGAATAAACAAGAGTAATCAATCGTTCTGGCGATACTTTCAGCCATTGAGTTGCGAACCACACTTTCTAGGTTGGCAGAGGATTGTAGCGCTTCAAGGGTAATGCTCATTAGACCGTACACCGTTTTACTTTTTAAAACGACCGGCTCGAACTCCATTACACTTTCAGTTGTTTCAGCGCCTTCTGCTTTAAATCCAAATTGAGGGTCTGACTTGACTCTTGAGATCGTCATATTGTTTGAGTCCATTGGTAGCATTGGCACACCAGACTGAAACAGAATGGACTGATTTCGTGCCATGTCAATAACTTGATTGCTCAACACCTCCGGGATCAATACACCGGCTGTCGCTGTGGAGAGCGCTCTAAACTCATGCTGTTCAGCTTGAGCAAACTCCCATTTACCCGTGATAGCACCCTTGACGTACTTGCCAAGTGATAAATTGTTGACGTTTGGAGTTTTGGCTGATAATAACTCATTTCTGAAAAAGATCGTTTGATCTGTATTGTTCATCTGTCCCATTCCTCCAAATGTTCCGGTTGACGATCCGGTCAAGTTTGATCCGATTGCTTCCACAGTTTGTCCCTCGGCATTGACAGATTGACCTTCTAGGTTCGCAACCTTGTGGTTGTTTTCTAAAGAATTGGCATTGGCTTGATCCAATTTAGCTTTCTCCCACTCGGCATCTAGGTTTTTGATTTCTTGCATTTTACTTTCTGAATCGTTCAGTTTACCTTCTTGGATCAGCTTGTCTGCTGCCGCAAGCATGGCATCACGTTTCGTTTTGTATTCTTGCTTATTCATTTGTGGTTTGCTCCTTCGCTCTGTTGACTTTTTCTTCAAGTAGTTGTCCAAAAAAACTTACAAAATCAGTCTGATCCATCTCATCGGATAACGTGAGATCATTAAATAAATTGAACACTCGATCCAAACTGTCATTCGACAGTCGATTCAATTCAATCCCGATCCTAGTCATGTTTTTTAATTTTTTCAGCTTTCGCTCAAGCAAGTAAAATTCCACAGCGTTTTTAATCTCGGTGCTTATGGAATTACCTTGTTCGGATGCCAATTCTTCCAATGATCGTGCCGCTTGACCACTCACTCGTGTTCCTAATTGTTTGTTATCCATCCTTAACATCTCCTTCAAATCTCTTTTATAGTGTTAACAATTAAAGCGCCTTCTATCATTTTGATTTCTCAAACAATTCCTCTGTTGCCGGGTGCTGATCCAGAAACTTAGTTAAACCCACAATGGCTTTGTATGCCGCCAGATTCTCGGTTGTCCAATCATCTCCCCAGACGAGGTGAGTGTATCGGATCAACTCCTCCAACGTATCTTCCATGCTTTTTAAGGTGAAATACAATTGTTGCTTAACTTTGGTTTCATGCAATTCTTCGTTAGTCAAATTAGATAGTCCTTTCTCTGATCCTTTTTTATTAGTGTTATCATTTGTCGAATAAAATATAACAATTGTTAACAAGATATAAATAAAAAAAGCAACCAAACGAATGGCTGCTGCTCAAAGATGAATTGCCGGCGATCAAGAACCGATCAATCGAACTTTACACGATTGGTCAATTGTTTCTTCTTAAACGGTTGAACCAGAACCGAGTAGTTTGGCTTCTTGACCTTTATTTATCTTTCCTTTTTGCGCAAATAAAAAACCCACAAGCCCGTCTTGTGAGTTCTTTGAAACCTTTTCTCTTTCCACGGAAAAAAAGGAATTGTTATTTTTATCAATTAATAATTATTATTGCGTATTTTCAAACTTTTTAAACCTATACAACTTGAAATTGAATATATTAGATAGGAAAAGCGAAATAAGCAGCCGCCAAATAAAAAGATGGGTTACAAAAATAAATTAAAAATGTAACCTTTTTGTAACCGGGTTCAGCCTTAGAGCCACATGGGTTCGATCCTCTCCGGTTACAAGGTTACAATTTTTTTGGCAAAAACTCTTATATTTTACTTTTACATACACCCCTTTTACTTCTCTATATATAAAATATTTTTTTAAATTATATATATATATATATATTTTTGTAACTTTGTTACCTTTTGTTCAAAAACCCAGTAACCGCAAGGGTTGAACCGGGTTACTAAAAAGGTTACAAAAGGTTACAAAAAATTAAAAATGTTACCTTTTCACTCTTTTTGCGGCTCTTGGAATACTCTTTGCACATTACCATTTATCTTTTTCGGTGCTAAAACCAATCCAAGAACATCTTCTATACTTTTTATAAACAATTTTCTATTTTGAACGTTCAGTCCGTTTTCTTCTGCCCAGACTTCATATTCACCATATGCTTCTGGTGACCGTTTACCAATAATCCATTCTTTTGTATGAAACCCTAAATATTGGAGAACAGTATTGTTTTCCTCATGGTACTTTTCATTAAACTCGGTCACCAATTTTGATTCCGTAAACCCTTCATTTTTATACAATCTCATGTAGGCTTCCACAATCAGTTTCATCCAATATTTCAAGGCTTCCGGTGTGGTCAATTTGCTAATAAAATGCTTGTCTTTCTTCTTTGGTTTTGAATACATGGGCAACCAGTCCACTCTGCGTTTGTAGGCTTCGCCTTTTTCAAAGGATTTCAAAATGTGGTTACTCGTAAAAATAAGCGAGATCGTCAGTTCGACATCTTTGGAATGCTCGAATAAATTTCTTGTGGCTATATAATCACAAGTACTAAGGTTTTTCAGTATCTTCGTTTGGTCATGGTTTATGGCTTCATCTTGGACATCATCTCCAAGGTTCACTAATTTCCCTTGCATGGTCGTGAAATACCGCTCGTCTGTCATGTCTTTGATACTTAAAGCCGAGCAGTGGTTATACCCTAAAATTTTTCGGATCATAAGAAGCAGAGTGCCTTTTCCGTTTCCACCATCCCCAACAAAAATAAAGAATTTCGCAAGCATCCGTTTAAATTCTTTGTCTACGATCAAGGGGTGAGCCAAGGTTTCAAGCAGCCGGTTTCGGTAATCAATGTCATTATTCGTCAAGTGATTTATGTATTCATCTACGATTGGCACCGGTTCTGCATTTTCATCATAAGGCAGCTCGATCGAGTAGGGGGTAAATTCTTTATAATCGATTTTATCAAATTCACCTTCATGCAAGATGCCATTTTGCAACTTAATGTAAAAAGTTTTGTCATTTTTTATAACGGTGGCTTTGTACTTCATTTGCTTTATGACTTCATCCGCATACCTTGTTTTTTGCAACCCTACTTCATTCATGACAAGGCGCCGCAGATCATCTTCGCCGAAGTGGTACCGATTATCCTCGAACCAGTGCAATTTCTCCCCATATAACACCACTTTATATTTGCTCATGAGATAGGCAGCCACATCTGGCTCACTGTTTTTCTTGGTGTCCGGTTTAACACTACCTCTTGTTACAGTTTGAAATTCTTCTTCCGGTAATGGTTCGGCGAAGACATGATTATTGATAAATCGCAATATGGACTGCACTGCTTTCATCTCAAAGATTTTCAGTCTATGGGCAAAGAGCGCTTGGTTCCTCCCTTCCCCTTCTTCCAAGCCGAGCAATGAATTTAATTTTTTATTCGTGTAGAAAATCTCCGGCAGATCCTCTCGAATACCCCCATTCTCTATTTCTCGCAGCTCGCCATTCTGTTTAATGGTTACAGCTTCGGTGTTCTTTTTATGTTTATATTCCACTTCGAACCCTAGAGGGCATATTGCTTTGGCTCCCCGGAACACCTGCGGTTTTTTGAAATAAAAGTGTGCGCCCCTGCTAGTCCAAACAATCTGTGTTTGAATGTTAAAAAGATGAATCAGCTTCTCTATCTTTTCCTTCGGCAGGCAATCGATATCTACGACCACTTCGTGTTCTTCCAGAATCCATCCACATGACACAAAAGTTTCATGGCTGTCTGCGACTTCCGCATTTTTTCTTGGGTACTTTTCATTATCATTAAATTCTTTAAACATCAAAAAGCTCCTCTTCTATGTTGTTTGAGTTTCCTTCCGAAAGGAAATGAACAAAAAGTCAAGGAGTTTGTACGCTTATGCTTAATTCTGATAAAATACGGGCATAACTGAAGAATACAAATCCTAAATTTTTTGTTAACATTCCGTGGAAAGAGTAGACGAAAAAAGGATTTTATATGATAGCATTGGCGGTCACGCTAACGGGGTTCCGTGTGCTATCGGGTAACCTCCCAGTTGGTAGCTGCGAGGTTTTTCCTTTTTCATCAACCTCTTATTACATTTCAATATCTCCAACTTTTCGACTTGATATAAACAAGAGGGAAACTGATTTTCAGCATAATCGTTTAACATTTCATTCATCCTCAATATTAATGGAACTCTACGCTGCCACCTTTTTTCCTAACATCTATTGACCATTTTTTGATATATTCCTCTACTTCCTTACGATTGAACATCCATTTCTTGCCCACTCGGAAAGCAGGAAAATTCGGATTGAATATAAATAATTTCTCAACCGTTGGTCTGCTTAGCGAAAGCATTTTACAAAGTTCCTTTGTGTCTATGAGCAACGTTTGTTCCTCGATGTCATCCACACGTTTTCGGACTTCCTCCATATACAATTTTTTTAATTCATTTTCGTCTAAAGTAATATTAAGCATGATTTGTTCCTCCTTGGTGTTTTTTTAAAGCATTTTACAGTTTTTAACCCATAAACTGTAGCTTATAGAACCATTATATCTCTTTAGACAATATTTTATGCAAATCATAGTTTAAATTCCATAAGTTATTGTTTATAATGAAACTGAAGGGGAGAGTGATAATTAATGAAATTTGGAGAATATCTCAAAACGAAAAGAGAAGAAAAAAACTTATCAATGAATAAGCTTGGGGAATTATCCGGTGTTTCAGCTATGTATATCTCACATCTTGAAAGCGGCAAACGAGAAAAACCGTCACCAGATATTATAGAAAGATTGGCAAAAGGTTTAGATGAACAATATGAAAAGTTAATGGTTGCAGCAGGATATATTGATGCATTTGACTATCAGATGATAAAAAACGAACAATACGAACAAGAAGAGAAAGAACTGTCACTGGATGAACAAAAGCAAGGATCATTCTATCTTGATTTTTTACTTGATTCCAATCATCCAATTTTTTTTCAAGATAGGCTTCTTACAAGAGAAGAAAAAGCAAAAATAAAAGGTCTTATCGAAGTCTTTATAAGGGATTAAAAGGAGAAGGTGCATCATGGCAAACATAAGAAAATTTTCAAGCGGAAGGTATCAAGTACGTGTTCACAAGGATGGGAAACTAGTAAGCATAGGGACTTTCAGAACTATGAGGGAAGCTGAAATTGCTGCAGGAAAAGCAGAAGAAAGAAAAGATTTGGGTCAAAATATAACAAATAAAAAATCACGCTTCGACTTCGTTGTGGAAGAGTGGTTGAAATGGAAAAAGCGCACAACAAAAGAGTCAACTTATAGGCAAACCGAAGTAATCATAAAAAATCATGTGATGCCTGCATTTGGTCACAAAAAAATTGCAAAAATCACAAGGATCGAAATAAAAGATTGGCTTGCGGCTTTCGGTGAATGCGACAAGAATGGAAAGCCAAAATATTCAATAGGTTCAAGGCGTAAATACCTTTCAGTGATTAAAAGTATTTTGTTTTATGCTGTTCAAGAACTTCGGGTACTTGGAGATAATCCGGCAGATAGATTGAAGATAGAAGTGCAGGATAATGTTGCATTGAAAAAGGAAGATGAAAAGGTGAAATATTTCTGCCTAGATGAAATGAATCAGCTTTTGGATTATCTAAAAACGTTCAAGCATCAAAGGTTCCCCGAATACCGAATGTATTATATGTTGATCCTCTTCCTATACAAAACCGGGTTAAGGATATCAGAAGCTCTTGCTTTAAGATGGGATGATATCGAAGGAAATATGGTCGATATAAATAGGCAAACAAGTCGGGATGATAATAACAAAGTAATTCTTACAACATTAAAAAATGATTCATCATATCGAATGATCCAAATTGAAGATGAAGTCCTTCGAGAACTGAAGAAATTCAAGGCAAAGCAGAATGAGTTGATTCTTGGAAACCCAAGATTTAAGAAAAATAAAGATGGAATCATTTTTCAAAATTACAACGGACATTATCTCACACCATCAATCATTCGTGAAACGATCCAGAACTATCATCAAGCTTCCGGAGTTGAATATAAAGGATTGCACGCTTTTAGGCACACCCATGCCACCCTATTGCTTGAATCGGGCGTAAGTGAAATCTATGTAGCAAAAAGATTAGGTCATAAAGATACAAAGGAATTAAGTAGAACTTACGGACATATTACCAACAAAATTCAAGCCGATGAACTCGCAAAATTCTCTGCATACACCTCTAGATAAATCCTAACTCAGCAAAAACTTGGCTAAAACTTGGCTAAAAGGCGAACTTGGCTCAAGCCGAACATAAGAAAAACCCCGGTATATCGGGGTTTTTTCTTCATTATCCTATACTACCTTCCATCTCGAACTTGATCAGGCGGTTCATTTCGACTGCGTATTCCATTGGCAATTCTTTTGTGAATGGCTCGATGAAGCCCATTACGATCATTTCTGTTGCTTCTTCTTCGGAGACTCCGCGGCTCATCAGGTAGAACAATTGCTCTTCTGATACTTTGGAAACCTTCGCTTCATGTTCAAGAGAAATGTTGTCGTTCAGGATTTCATTGTATGGAATCGTGTCTGAAGTAGACTTGTTATCCATGATCAACGTATCGCACTCAATGTTAGAGCGGGCGCCGTCAGCTTTGCGTCCGAAGTGGACGATACCGCGGTATGTTACTTTTCCGCCTTGCTTTGAGATTGATTTTGATACGATTGTTGATGATGTGTTCGGTGCAAGGTGAATCATTTTCGCACCTGCATCCTGGTGCTGGCCTTTACCAGCGATTGCGATGGATAATGTCATACCGCGAGCGCCTTCACCCTTAAGGATGACTGCCGGGTATTTCATTGTCAGCTTGGAACCGATGTTGCCATCGATCCATTCCATTGTCGCGTTCGCTTCACAGACCGCACGCTTTGTAACAAGGTTGAAAACGTTATTTGCCCAGTTCTGGATCGTTGTATAACGGCAATACGCGTCTTTTTTGATGATGATTTCAACGACCGCACTATGAAGTGAGTTCGTTGTGTAAACAGGAGCTGTACATCCTTCAACATAGTGTACGTGCGCTCCTTCATCAACGATGATTAATGTACGCTCGAATTGACCCATGTTTTCAGAGTTGATGCGGAAGTACGCCTGAAGTGGAGTATCCACTTTGATTCCCTTTGGAACATAGATGAAAGATCCACCAGACCAGACAGCAGAGTTCAATGCTGAAAACTTGTTATCTGTTGGAGGGATGACTTTTCCGAAATGTTCACGGAAAATGTCTTCGTTTTCTTTCAGAGCAGAATCTGTGTCTTTGAAGACGATCCCCAGATCTTCAAGCTCTTCCTTCATGTTGTGGTATACAACCTCTGATTCATACTGCGCAGAAACACCTGCAAGGTATTTTTGCTCAGCTTCAGGAATGCCAAGTTTATCAAAAGTCGCCTTGATTTCTTCAGGAACTTCATCCCAAGACTTTTCAGAGCGCTCAGATGGTTTTACATAGTAAGTGATTTCATCAAAGTTTAATGAAGCCATGTCTCCGCCCCATTGAGGCATTGGCATATTGTAGAAGTGCTCCAATGATTTTAAACGGAAGTCCAGCATCCACTGGGGCTCTTCCTTCATTTTTGAAATTTCTTCAACGATTTCACGCGTCAGACCGCGCTTAGACCGGAAGATGGAAACGTCTTTATCGGAAAATCCGTATTTATAATCACCGATCTCTGGCATTTTTTTAGCCATCGTCGAATTCCTCCATTCTTAAAGCAGGGAAATCGGGGTTTCCCGCTTTGTAGTTGTACTGCTGCAGGCCAATCCCCTGCAACTGCAAAAGCGCCTTGGTCAGCCCCGACAAGCGCTGGAGGACCGACCAGTGAAGTCGTTTGTTGACTTCATTGGGCGGACCGAAGCGACTCGAGTGGCTAGGCGCTGAAGCTAGACACTAATCCAAGTTAATAAGTCAACCTATCTTATTCCAGCCAAAGAAATCACCAAGCGATGATTTCTTATTGGCTGTCTTCCTCTTCCTTCAGGCCTTTTTCCATTGCCTTCCACGCAAGAGTAGCACATTTGATCCTTGCCGGGAATTTCGCCACACCTTGCAGTGCTTCAATATCCCCGAGGTCAAGATCATCCTCTTCATAGTCTTTTCCCTGCATGATGTCAGAAAAAACCGTTGAAAGTTTTAAAGCTTCCTCGATAGGCCTTCCTTTGACCGCCTGCGTCATCATCGAAGCAGACGACATGGAAATCGAGCAGCCTTCCCCTTCGAATTTCGCGTCCGCTACCTTGCCGTCTTCGACTTTCATCGTTAGCTGGATGCGGTCGCCGCATGTCGGGTTGTTCATATTGACTGTCAGGCTGCCTTCTTCCAAAACACCTTTATTGCGAGGGTTCTTATAGTGATCCATAATAACTTGACGATAAAGGTTATCTAAATTATTAAAAGACATCGCTGAAATACTCCTTTGTTTTGACAAGTCCGGCTACGAGCTTGTCAATATCTTCTTCTGTGTTGTACAGGTAGAAGCTTGCACGTGCTGTCGCGGACGCCTTCAGCCACTTCATCAGCGGCTGTGCACAATGGTGTCCCGCGCGTACGGCGATTCCTTCAGCATCTAATACCGTTGCCACATCATGCGGATGCACGTCATCAATATTGAATGTTACGAGCCCAGCACGCTTGCCGGCTTCTTTCGGGCCATAAATGGTCATGCCTTCGATTTCAGACATTTTATCCATCGCATAGGCCGCAAGAGCGTGTTCATGCTTCTCGATATTATCGAGTCCAATCTCGTTCAGGAAGTCGATTGCAGCACCCAGACCGATCGCACCAGCGATGATCGGTGTTCCGCCTTCGAATTTCCACGGCAGCTCTTTCCAAGTTGATTCTTGAAGTCCTACGAAATCAATCATTTCGCCGCCGAACTCAACCGGCTCCATTTTTTCAAGAAGTGCCTTCTTGCCATATAATACGCCGATACCAGTCGGCCCGCACATCTTATGTCCGGAAAAAGCGAGAAAATCGCAGTTTAGGTCCTGAACATCAATCTTCATATGCGGAGCACTTTGAGCACCATCTACGACCATGATCGCACCATTCTGGTGGGCAATCTCGGCAATCTCCTTGATAGGGTTCATGACACCGAGTACGTTGGAAACCTGCATGATGGAGACGATTTTCGTATTCTCTGTAACCGTTTCTCTTACAGTATCAAGTGAGATCGTGCCATCTTCCTGCAGGTCGATATATTTCAAGGTTGCACCCGTTTGTTTTGCCACCTGCTGCCAAGGGATGATATTGCTGTGATGCTCCATGTAGGAGATGACAATTTCATCGCCCTCTTTGAGGTTATCGCGGCCATAGCTTGCCGCTACCGTGTTGATCGCAGTCGTGGTACCGCGGGTGAAAATGATTTCTTCGATTGATTTTGCGTTAATGAACTTTCGGACTTTTTCCCTTGATCCTTCGTAACCATCGGTCGCTCTTGTTCCAAGAGTATGGACACCACGGTGTACGTTGGAGTTGTATTCGCGATAATATTTGTCCAGTGCTTCAATAACCTGCACCGGCTTTTGTGATGTCGCCGCGCTGTCCAGGTAGACAAGCGGGCTGCCATTGACTTCCTGATTTAAAATCGGAAATAGTTCACGAATTTCGCGGGCGTTCATTATTTAACTTTCCTTTCGATTACCTCAACCAACTGCTTTTTAACTCCCTCGATAGGAAGCTCATTTACAACCGGTGCAAGGAATCCGTGGATGACAAGGCGCTCTGCCTCGTGCTGCGGAATTCCGCGGCTCATCAAGTAGTAAAGCTGAAGCGGGTCAACGCGTCCAACAGAAGCCGCGTGGCCTGCTGTTACATCATCTTCATCGATTAGAAGGATTGGGTTAGCGTCTCCGCGTGCTTTTTCACTAAGCATAAGAACGCGTGATTCCTGCTCTGCATTAGACTTGGATGCGCCATGCTCGATTTTTCCGATTCCGTTAAAAATAGAAGTCGCGCTGTCCTTCACAACACCGTGCTTCAGGATATAGCCTTCTGAATTTTTACCGAAATGGATGATGCTTGTCGTGAAGTTCTGAGTCTGTTCTCCGCGACCAACAACAACTGTCTTCGTGTCGCCGTATGAACCGTCACCAACAAGGTTCGTAGTGTTTTCTGAAATTGTGTTGCCATCGTTCATCATGCCAAGAGCCCACTCGATACGAGCATCTCTTCCAGCATGACCGCGACGGTTAACATAAGTTGTAAGACCTTCAGCCAAAGTATCTACTGCACCATACTGAATTTTCGCATTTTGGCCAGCGATTGCTTCAGTTACGATATTCACCAGTCCGTTCACTTTGCCGGTTGTTGAGATGTAGTTCTCAACGTATGTCACAGAGCTATTGTCTTCAGCAACAACCAGTACGTGGTTGAACAGGTTAGCTTCTGCATCATCATGCAGGAAGATGGCCTGGATTGGATTCTCGATTTGAACATTTTTCGGAACATAAAGGAATGCTCCTCCGTTCATGAATGCTGTGTGTAGAGCAGTCAAACGGTGCTCATCTGTCTTAACGGCAGTCATGAAATATTTTTTCAGCAAATCACTGTATTCGCGAGCCGCTGTGAAAATATCTGTGAAAATGACGCCTTGCTCTTGCATTTCCTTTGAAAGCTGCAGGTAAGCAGGCTTGTTGTTGCGCTGAACATACAGGCTGCTATCTTTAGCTTCCTCGCCAACAAGTGCTTTTACTTCTTCAGGAAGCTCATCGATGGATGAAAAGACATCGCTTTTAACAAGCAACTTCTCGAATTGTGTGAAATTCCATTTATCGATCTTCGTCTTATCCGGTCTTGGCATTGAAAGATCTTCTGCTTTTGCAAGAGATTGCGTGCGAAGCTCTGTCAGCCATTCCGGTTCATTCATTTCTTTTGAGAAGGAAGTAATGTACTCCTGGTCAAAAGCCCATTTCGTTTCCGTAGTCATTATAAATCCCCCCAACGCTTAAGCTTCTTGCCCAACTGTTTCGTCTTCGATGCCCAGTTCTTTCTTAATCCAGTCGTATCCTTCTGCTTCTAAGCGCTGTGCAAGTTCTGGTCCGCCAGACTTCACAATGCGGCCCTGCATCATAACGTGAACATGGTCAGGAGTGATGTAGTCAAGAAGGCGCTGGTAGTGAGTGATGATCAAGCAGCCGAAATCTTCGCCGCGCATTTGATTGATTCCTTTAGAAACAACCTTCAATGCGTCGATATCAAGGCCTGAATCGATTTCGTCAAGGATTGCGATTTTTGGTTCAAGCATCATCAATTGAAGGATCTCGTTACGTTTTTTCTCACCGCCGGAGAAACCTTCGTTTAAATAACGCTGTGCCATATCAAGGTCCATTTCAAGGAATTCCATTTGCTTATCCATCTTGCGGATGAACTTCATAAGAGAAATTTCGTTTCCTTCGCCAAGACGGCTGTTCAATGCAGAACGCAAGAAGTCAGCATTCGTTACACCGCTGATTTCGCTTGGATATTGCATAGCAAGGAACAAACCAGCGCGTGCTCTTTCATCAACTTCCATTTCAAGAACATCGTCGCCATCAAGCGTAATTGTTCCATTTGTTACTTCATACTTAGGGTGTCCCATGATAGAAGAAGACAAAGTGGACTTACCAGTACCATTCGGTCCCATGATCGCGTGGATTTCCCCACCCTTAACTTCAAGGTTCACACCTTTTAATATCTGCTTGCCTTCAATCTCAACTTGAAGGTCCTTAATTGATAATACAGATCCTGCCATAATATTACCTCCGTCAATATAGAAAAGATTTTAAGCCGACTCTAGCCGTCAAAAGCTCTATTCTCATTTTATTCTCATTACAATCTTATAACAAATGAAAAGTGTTAGCAACACCTTAAAAGTGGAAAGAAAAACAAAGAACCCTGTTGATAATTGTCGTAGATTTTTGGCTCATGCCGAGAGTGAGTGAAACGACCGGGCAAATGTATTTGCCCGCAGCGTTTCATTCACTCTCGGCAGCTTTTCAGCGGAGGCTGAAAAGCCAGTGAAGCGTCAGCTTCACGAAGTGAGCCAAAAATCAGCAGGAATCCATATATATATTAATTCTGCACATTGATCTCCTTGTCTACTTTCCACTTTCCCCCACCCCGCCATTCAGCTAGCTGAATGGCGACATACGACGACGACATAACACAATTCCATTTTAACAGAACAAGCAATTTAAAGTCGGATATTCCGCTCATAGCTTGGACATCATTTTATTTTTTACCTTCTATTATAAAAAAATGTACCTCAAGGCCGAAGTCACTCCCGGTTCGGACACCATTTCCTTTTCTGGCACCCAACCTGTCTGAAGTTACCTCATCTTTTGACAGCTTTTCCTCTTCTGGCACCAAACCTGTCTGAAGTCACCTCAACTTATGACAGCTTTGCCTCTTTTGGCACCAAACCTGTCTGAAGTTACCTCATCTTCGGACAGCTGTTCCTCTTTTGGCACCAAACCTGTTTGAAGTTACCTCATCTTCGGACAGCTTTTCCCCTTTTGGCACCAAACCTGTCTGAAGTTGCCTCATCTTCTGACAGCTTTTCCCCTTCTGGGACCAAACCTGTCTGAAGTTGCCTCATCTTTTGACAGCTTTCCTTCTTCTGGCACCAAAACTGTCTGAAGTTGCCCCATCTTCGGACAGCTTTTCGCTCTAACATCTCGAACCTGTCACAATAACCGCGTTTTCTTGACAGCTTTTCGTCTCAACACCTCAAACCTGTCACAATAACGGCTTTTTCTTGACAGCTTTTCGTCCCAACACCTCGAACCTGTCACAATAACCGCGTTTTCTTGACAGCTTTTCGTCCTGAAACCTCAAACCTGTCACAATAACCGCGTTTTCTTGACAGCTTTTCGTCTTAACACCTCGAACCGGTCACAATAACGGCGTTTTCTTGACAGCTTTTCGTCCCAACACCCCGAACCTGTCACAATAACGGCGTTTTCTTGACAGCTTTTCGTCTCAACACCTCAAACCTGTCACAATAACGGCGTTTTCTTGACAGCTTTTCGTCTCAACACCTCAAACCTGTCACAATAACGGCGTTTTCTTGACAGCTTTTCTCCTTATCACACCAAACTTGTCCGTAGTAACTCCTGATCCCCCACAAAATCAAGTCGACAATCGTCTTAGATCCCCAAGAAATCAAGTCGCCAATCGTCTTAAATCAGCAAATAAAGAAACCAGTGTATCTATCACACTGGTTCCTAAAACATTTCTTCTATTATATATACTCTCGCTTACGAGTGGACTTTTCTGTCCAGGTCTGCGACCATCCGTTGGCTTTTGATATAGTCTCTTTCGCGTTTTCTTTCGACTTCCATTCTTGCGTCATGGTTCATGCTGTATACCTCGTAACTAATTCCATGAGCTCCATGCATCGCTTTTTCCATTTCACTTGTGTAGTTCAGTTTTAGCTGACTAATAGTGAATCATCCCTTCGGTTTTTCGCTTTAATAAGCGATTTTTTTGATAGTGCAATCTTAACACCTTTTATTTACCACTATCAAAGCGGTTAAAACCGTTAATTTTTGGATGTGATGGAGTAAGGAGGGCTAACGCGACTTCACCTCTGCCATTCTTAGAATACTGGCAAAATCCTCCCAAATGAAGCCTTTCCTGTTATTTAACAGCCCATTTTGCTGTATAAAACAGCTTTTACTGTTTCAAAGTATTCAATTCTGCCATTGCTTCCTGGACTAGTGTCACTGCCTGGCTCATTGCCGCACCGCCACCAAAAGCAGCTGTCACTCCAACCGCTTCCAGAATTTGCTCTTCCGATGCTCCCTGGTCAAGGCAGCCTTTTAAATGATATATAATGCAATATTCATCCTGTGAATACAATGAAATCCCCAAAGCAATCAGCTGCTTTTCTTTTTGCGTCAAAGTCCCTTCCTGAAAACATACTTCAGTAAACGCATTATAATGTCTGGCAAGCTCTGGCATTCTTTGCGTAAATACACCCAGGCCCTGCTTATATTCATGCAATGCTGCTTCTGTTGAATTCCGAGGTTCATAATGATGCTCCATTGCTTCCACTCCATTCTGCTTTTTTCTCGGTTAGTATGTTAATTTTCACAGTCAGTTATGCGGCAAAAAGAAAAAGCAGGCTGCACGCCTGCTTTCATCTCATTTATTCTTTTACAGGTACAACTGCACCTTCATATTTTTCAAGGATAAAGTCCTGGATCTCCTTGGAGTGAAGCACTTCAACTAGCGCCTTGATTGCCGGTTTTTCAGCATCTCCTTCACGAACGGCAATTACGTTCACATATGGAGAATCACTTTCCTCAATCGCGATAGAATCCTCTAATGGATTAAGTCCAGCATCAATTGCATAGTTAGAGTTGATTAAAACTGCATCGCCTTCGCCATTGTTGAAGATTTGTGGAAGTAACGCTGCTTCATATTCTGTATCAAACTTCAATTCTTTAGGGTTTTCTGCGATATCTTCAATTGTAGCCTTTACTTTTTCTACGCCTTCTTTAAGAGTAATCAAGCCCTCTTTTTCAAGCATTGTCAAGATACGGCCATGGTCTGCTACCGAGCTGCTCATGATAATGTGCGCACCTTTTGGCAGGTCATCAAGAGTAGTATGGTCTTGTGAATAGACACCAATTGGCTCGATGTGGATTCCTCCAGCATTCTCAAACTTATAGCCATGTTCAGCCATTTGTGACTCAAGGTAAGGAATATGCTGGAAGTAGTTAGCATCAAGCTCTCCTGATTCAAGTGCCTGGTTTGGAACAACATAATCGTTGAAAGTCTTGACTTCCATTTCATAGCCTTTTTCTTCAAGTAGTGCTTTTGCTTCTTCCAAAATTTCTGCGTGCGGTACGTTTGAAGCACCTACGACGATTTTTTTGCTTTCTTCCTTGCCGCCTTCTCCAGTTGTGTTATCCTCAGAAGTTCCGCAAGCTGCAAGACCTGCTGTTAATACTAATGCTAATAGAGCTAATAACCATTTTTTCAATTCAAATCTCTCCTTTATCTCTTATCTAATTTTCTAGTGAAGAAATCACCAACAAACTGGATTACAAACACGATAATCAAAATAATGATGGTCGCCATCAAGGTGACATCATTCCGGCTTCTCTGGAAGCCTTCCATGTATGCCAGGTTTCCGAGACCGCCTGCCCCGATGACACCGGCCATCGCCGTGTAACTGACTAACGCGATCGCTGTCACCGTGATACCAGAAACCAAGGCTGGCATCGATTCCGGCAGCAGCACCTTCCAGATGATCGTCGTCGTCTTCGCTCCCATAGACTTGGCTGCTTCAATGACTCCTTTATCAATCTCACGTAAGCCAATCTCAACCATCCTTGCGTAAAATGGAGCCGATCCAATAATCAGTGCAGGCAATGCCGCATTTTCCCCGATCATCGATCCCACGATGATCTTTGTAAAAGGAATCAGAAGGACGATTAAGATTATGAATGGGATGGATCTAAAAATATTAACGACTGCACTCAATACTAAATTGACCGGCCTGTTTTCCCATATATTTCCCTTGGAAGTTAAAAAGAGCAGCAGTCCAAGAATCGCTCCAAGAATGAAGGTAGCCACAACAGAGATGGCACTCATGTATAGTGTCTCAACTGTCGCTTCCCACATTCGGTCCCAGTTCACATTCGGAAACAAATTTTCAGCCATGCGAAATCACCTCCACGCCGACCTCATGCTGGCCAATATACTCGATTGCCCGGGTCACTTCGCCCTCTTCACCATCAAGATGGATGAACAAGGTTCCATATGAACCATCTTGTGTCTGCGAAATTTTACCCTGAACAATATTGACCGTTATTGAAAACTCACGAATCAAATTGGTGATCAGCGGCTGTTCGGTTCCTTCACCTACGAATGTCAGCTGGACAACGCGACCATGTGGATATCGCTCAAGCAAGTGATCAACTGTTTCCTTTGTTTCCTCAGGTTCTGTCACCTGCTGGACGAATCTTTTCGTAATAGGCTTCTGCGGGTTCTTGAACACTTCCAGTACTGGTCCTGTTTCAACAATCTTTCCGCCTTCCATGACAGCGACTCGGTGACAGATTTTCCTGATAACATGCATTTCGTGCGTGATCAGGACAATCGTAAGACCAAGCCTCTTATTGATATCAACAAGCAGATCAAGAATCTGATCAGTTGTCTGCGGATCAAGTGCTGAAGTTGCTTCATCCCCAAGAAGTACTTTAGGGTTATTAGCCAGTGCCCTCGCGATTCCGACCCTTTGCTTTTGCCCCCCGCTCAACTGGGAAGGATAAGCATCTCCTCTGCCCTCAAGGCCAACAAGTTCGATTAACTCTTTTACCCGTACATCTCTTTGAGCTTTAGCTACACCGGCAATTTCAAGCGGGAAAGCGATATTTTCTGCTACTGTTCTTGACCAGAGCAGGTTGAAGTGCTGGAAAATCATGCTGATTTCCTGGCGAGCCTTCCGCAGTTCCGCTCCCTTAATCCTTGAAACTTCCCTTCCTGCTACCACGACTGAACCTGAAGTTGGGATCTCCAGACCGTTCAGCATCCGGATCAAAGTACTTTTGCCGGCGCCACTGTAGCCGATGACCCCATAGATTTCGCCTTCCTTGACTTCAAGGTTGACATCATCTACCGCTATAACATCTCCCTTGTTGGAAGGGTAAATCTTTCTGGCATTTTTTATCGTAATCAATTGACTCCCCCTCTTTACATCTACACTTATTAAAACCGTTAAATTTCCCTGAAAATTAAGAAGGTTATCAATCTAGTTTCCCATTCCCTAACCGAAAAAATTCAAACTCCAGTAAAAATGGGTAATAGACTCTATCTTAAACGGGGATGATTATGCTCTAGTTATAAATTCTTTTCGAACAAGCTTTTGGACTATAACTTTTTAAGCATTTTTTCGAAAAGGGCAAAATAAAAGCCTTCCTGCAAGTGAGCAGAAAGGCATAGTCATAGTAGATTCCTTTCTCTCATCTGCCAAAGCGATCCGCTTTGTGTGAATTGGCACCATTTCAGCAAGCATTGCTTACTGACGGTTGCCGGGTTTCATAGGGCACTTCCCTCCACCTCTCTTGATAAGAGCACGCTATTAAATTATCTAACCGGTTTTAAGTTACGAGTGTGATTGTAGCACGGAGTAAAAAAGAGTGTCAATAAAATTATTTTCAAATACTTTATGGGAGTTTATGGATATTAAGCTCTAGCCGGTATTCCTGGCACTCCAGTCGCCTTTTCAATTGCCTGCTCCAGATCCTCGATGATATCCTCGACATTTTCAATACCGACAGAAAGGCGGATTAAATCTTCAGGAACTCCCGCTGCTTTAAGACCGTCTGAATCCAGCTGCTGGTGTGTTGTACTTGCAGGATGGATGATCAGGCTCTTCGCGTCACCGACATTCGCAACATGGGACCATAGTTCTAATGAGTTAATCAGCTTTGCACCGGCTTCCCTGCCACCTTCAATCCCAAAAATAACAACTGCCCCTGCTCCCTTTGGAAGATATCGATCTGCGAGTTCTTTATCAGGATGAGATTCATGGCCAGGATAGCTGACCCATGTAACAGCAGGATGCGATTCAAGGTATTCTACGACTTTACGTGTATTAGCAACATGTTCCTTCATCCTAACATGTAAAGTCTCTATCCCAAGATTGAATTGGAATGCACTCTGAGGACTGATCGCCGGTCCAAGGTCTCGCAGCAGCTGGACTCTTGCCTTTACGATAAATGCGGCAGCTCCGATTGCCTCACTATAGACAAGATCATGGTAGCTGGAGTCCGGCTCATTGAAGCCCGGGAATTTAGGCGACTTCCAATCGAACTTTCCTCCATCCACAATGATTCCGCCCATGACTGTACCATTTCCTAAGAGCCACTTGGTCGCTGAGTGAACAACGATGTCCGCGCCATGTTCAATTGGCCGGCAAAGATATGGGGTAGCAAATGTATTATCGATGATTAGCGGAAGACCTGCTTCATGGGCAACTTCAGCTACAGCTTCAATGTCCAATACTCTGAGACTTGGATTACCGATTGTTTCTGCGTAGACTGCTTTTGTTTTCGGAGTGATCGCCTTTCTAAAATTTGCAGGATCAGCTGGATCCACTAGATGAACTTTTATTCCATACTTTGGAAGGGTTACAGCAAATAGATTGTAAGTACCTCCATATAGATTGGATGCAGCAACAATTTCATCACCCGCATGCGCAATATTCAGGATCGCCATCGTGATGGCAGACATCCCGCTCGATAACGCAAGAGCGCCTATACCTCCCTCAAGAAGAGCCACTTTTTCTTCCAGGGCAGTAACTGTCGGATTATGTATCCGTGAGTAAATGTAGCCCGCTTCCTTAAGCGCAAATAAATCTGCTGCATGTTCTGTGTTTTCAAATTGAAACGCATTGCTTGAATAAATAGGAACTGCCCTCGCTCCGGTCACTGGGTCAGGTGACTGACCACCATGTACCCCTAGCGTTTCGATTCGGTAATTCTTTTTCTCATTAGCCATCTCCATCTCTCCAATCAGTATATTTTTCCGGAAAAAATGAAACAAAAAACCCTCTTCCTAAGAAGAGGGTCATTTATCATCTCTCCTTATCTTTCAGAGCAAAAAACTCTGCTGGAATTAGCACCGTGTTTTCACAACCGGTTGCCGGGCTTCATAGGGCCAGTCCCTCCGCCTCTCTGGATAAGAGTATTCAATTCGTTTTTACTGCGTTAAAGTGATAATATCACGTCGCAATATATCGGTCAATATATTTCGATTATTCAGATAAAATTTTATACAGGAAGTGGTCTCGCAAGATAAAATAATGATTCCAGAACCAATTGGGAGCGAAAAGAACAATCAGTTGTGAAATAATTCATTTTTACTAACTGACGCAGTTTCAGATCTCCATTAAATAATTGATCCAAAAGCGCATCCTTTCCAGAAATCGTTGCAGTGTATCTGGCATGCATGCAGGTTTCCTGGCAAGCCACCTTGCCATCCTTGAAAGACAAGTAGAATGTACCACTCTCCGCTTCAATTTTTAAGCATAATTCCAGTTTATTTACTAGTTGAAGAATATGCTTCTTATTCTGGATTTCATTCGCAAACCTGGCGATGCGTTCCCGCATTCCGATCATCTCCCTTAAAATACATATTCCTTGTAATCCAGGGAAAAACCTGTAAAAACCCTTCGACAAATAATTTGATTAAACTAGAATTTACATTGTGAATAACGTAAAAAAAGACAATGCCGCATGATATTTCGGCATTGTCTTTCATTTCCCGAGAAATATATCCAAAGAAATACAGTAATCAAGCTGGTTTTGTCTTCACCATGACGGATTTTGGCTTATCCATACTTTTGAAAACAACGAAGAAATACGTGGATCCTACTAAGTAAAGACCAGCAGTGATGGTGAATACAGTTGCATATCCCCAATATGAACCATATTTTAAGACGATTCCAGTTGAAATGGGACCCATAACGGCCCATCCAAGATTAAACACCATTTGATTCACAGAGTTGGCTAAACCTTTCATGGAATCATCAACCTTCGACATCATTAATGACATCTGGATTGGATTGCCGGCATTCATTAGTGCCTGCCGGAATAAAAATCCAAGAGCAGCGAGCCAAAAATTCTGTGTGTATGCTGTCAGCAGAAGAAACGGCAAGGACAGCATCTGCAATATAACAACCGCTTTCACTTCACCAAGTCTGCGAACCACCATTGGGCCGATGATCATCGCAACAGCTGTAGCTCCTTGTCCTAGTGAAATAACCAAGCCAATCAATGAATTGGAAGCCATGAACCGATCGGCAAAATAAAGGTTCAAATATGGAATGACCAATCCGGCTCCAAAGCCTATCATCAATTGCGCAACCGCAAACAGCAGAATGATTTTGACACTGGCTTTGTGGGGAATTCCTTTTGTTTTTTCATTTGTATCGCTAGCCGATATGCGCGGTTGCCGGGTTTCATTCAGCTTCATAATCGGTATCAGAGCTGCCATGAACAGAAGCGATCCAATGATCAATGTATATCTGATACTTTCAATGCCAGGGACCATCATTCCGAATAGGTCTGTGAGAATCCCGCCCAAAAGACTTCCTATTACATTCGCACCTGTCATCACCGCAAAATGAATACTGAATAAATGCACACGCTGTTCAGGCTTGGAATTCTCAGCTAGCCAAGGAATAATCGACACCTGGATAAATGCTGAAGCGAGACCTGTTCCGAACGCAAAAAGAATTAATAGTGACTGACTCTCAACAATGCTCCGGGTGAATAAGATCAACGCTGTTCCAACCGCTCCATACAGCATCAGTTTTTTCCTGCCTGCTTTATCACTTAAAATACCTGCCGGAATAAGAATGAGAGCAGTTGCCAGCGAGGTCATGGCAATGACCTTTCCGTTTACAAGCTCATTATAGCCTAATTCCCTGATGTAAAAGTTATAGATAACCATGAAAATCCCAAGGCCAACCTGCGTCAAAATATTCGCAACGAAGGTAAGTCGTATGTTTTGATTATAGGTTTTAATTTGTGCCGCCCATTCGTGGTATAGAGTCATTTTACTGCGCCTCTCAATTATTTCGATAACCTAAATATAATCTTTTTGGAACGATATGTAAATCTTTTTTCCTGTCCGATTTATATTGAATCCAAGTAAAAAAAACAAACGGCTTAGCCGTTTGTTTTAAACTTTTAAAGCTTTAAGTTTTTCGAAAAGATAAGGAACGGACTGAAAAGCATAGATTTTCTCCTGCTCCTCTCCTTCCTTTAATAAAATCAGACATGGCACACTTTCAATTTCAAAACGCTCCGCCATTTCAGGCAGGTAATTTAAGTCGGCTTTCCCTGAAGACACATCAGGTAGCAGCTGCTCTATAACCGTCAGCATCTTACTTGCGACCTGGCATGTTCCGCACATCGGCGTGTAAAAGTATAGGTAACCTGTTCGTTTTTCCTCCAGGAAGGTTTCGATCTCTCCCTTAGTCCATTCTTCCATCTACAGTCATCCTTTTTCTAAGTACTCTGCATGAACGTCGATATTTGCTCCGATTAAAACTGTAGCGAGGTGATTTTCCGGTGCTGTCGCCACTTCCCTGTACATTCTGTCAATGTACAAATGGTTCGCCTCAGGAAATTCCCTCTTAAATTGCTTTCTCAATTTTTCCCCTGAAGCATCCGCATCCACGAGGATATATACATCCTTATCAAAAAGGGAATCAATCAATTCATCAAGCTTTGAAACACCAATAGTCCCATTCGTACAAATTATTTCGACCGGTTCATTTAGCACGGCTTGCACTTTCTTTTTGTCTGACGAACCCTCTACTATGATCACCTTGTGATTTTCGTCCATCGTCATAACCACCTATGCACCAGAAAATAATTACTTTACAACATTATAAACATTCTTAAATAAATTGTGCTGTTAACTTGTATAAATCTATTGTTACTGTTTCTTTGGGAGATTGCAAAGATTTAGTCCAATATTAACTTCAAAGGGTAGTAAAAGGAATTCTATGTGCCGCACCCTGATTTTATTCCTTTCTTTAACAGATGACAGCTAAATAAAACAGCGGCCATGCTGGCCGCTGTTCCTTTTTTAACACCAGCCGCCTTCATCACAATCAGTATACCGAGGTTCTGATTGATCCGGCACTGATACATGCTGGTAAATCTTATTCTGTTCAGCCTCAAAGTGATGCTCCAATTTCATCTGCATTCCTTCTGGAAGCTCTATAGATCCAATGTGTTCGTTTTCCAAGTAAAGCTGCACCTGTCCGTTTTCAAGCTTTCCTGTCACTCTGTCCGTTATATCGAGTTTTTGTTTGTTCAGTGTCATGATTTTCACCCTTCTTTGATAGTTGATTACTTTTAGCTTGTCCGAATTCAGGGAATGAATTGATGGTAAAATGAAGGAGTTTATCAGAAAAGCGGATGCGCCTTGTTCAGCCCCGACAAGCGTTGGAGGCCGACCACTGAAGTCGCTCTTTGACTTCATTGGGCGGACCGAAACGTCTCGAGGGGCTAGGCGCTGGAGCTAGACAATTTTCGGGGTGAAATTTTGAGAATAAATTATTTCTCAATAGAAAACGCCTTGAAAGCATCAAGGCGTCAGTTAGATTTATTCTTTGATCATGTCTTCGTATTGCTCAGCAGTCATAAGCTTTTCAACTTCGCTGTTGTCAGATAGCTCGACAGTGATCATCCATGCTTTTTCGTATGGAGATTCGTTAACAAATTCAGGGCTGTCATTTAACTCTTCGTTGATTTCCACTACTTTGCCGCTTACTGGTGCATAAAGCTCTGATACCGTTTTTACGGATTCTACACTTCCGAATGGCTGGTCAACAGTGATTTCGTCGCCTACTTCTGGCAGTTCGACGAATACGATGTCGCCAAGTTCGGATTGAGCGAAGTCCGTGATACCGATGGTAACTTTTTCTCCTTCAACTTTTACCCATTCGTGTTCTTCAGAATAACGCAACTCTTTCGGTGCATTCATTGACTATCCCTCCAATTGTATATCTCTATCGATTAATATCGATGGGACCAAAATTACAGCCAGGCTTTTTCAAATTCATCCTCTTTGAAGCCTATAGTTACTTTTTCCCCGTCTGTCATCAGCGGGCGTTTGATGAGCATGCCCTCAGATGCAAGCAGTTCCAGCAGCTCACTTTTGGATGCTGTCTTAATTTTGTCTTTCATCCCCAGTTCCCGGTACTTCTGGCCACTCGTATTGAAAAATTTCTTAATATCGAGGCCACTTTTGTCCAGCATTTCTTCAAGCTGGTTTTGGGAAGGTGGATTTTCGACAATATGTACTTCATTATAGTTTACTTCATGCTGGTCCAACCATTTTTTGGCGTTCCTGCATGTACCGCATTTAGGGTACCAATAAAATGTCTTTGCCATATTTTTCACCACCCTTTGCTAGTATCCCATTAATGAAACCCTCTAATCGGATAGTAACATAATAGGGCGGAAAAATACTAACATTCCGTGTTTAATTTCCCCCGATATTTTCGGCATCCATTACTTTATTCAACATAATTCGCAAAATTCCTGCATGTATTAACATGGCAGATCATAAAAAGTGAAAACACTTCTCCCGAAAACAGGAGAAGTGTTCAAAGTTCTTATGAATTAAACGATGAAACGCTCTGCTTCGATCAGCTTTTCAGATGCTTCACGCTTTTTCGCGATCACGTTGATTGGAGTGTGTCTTGTGAACTTGCGCAATGCGGAAGTCAGCATGCGAAGCGCATCTCCCTCTTCTGTTGCAACAAGAGTTTCTTTCGCGTCACACTCGATTTCATTGAATGCTTCCTGGCAGAAGATTTGTGTGTAAAGAAGCTTTTGCTTGCTCTTCTCCACTCCGTCTTTTGCGATTGCTTTCTCGGTACGGAGAACAGCAGATTCCATTGAATAAGCATTTGAGATGATATCCGCGATATTAACGAGGATTTCCTGCTCTTTTTCCAATGCTTTGCCGAACTTCTGAGCAGCCAGGCCAGCTGCAAGCAAGCCGATTTTCTTCGCGTTTTTCACAAGGTATTTTTCCTGTGCCAGCGGCTCATCGCCTGGCTCTTCAGGCATAAGCATCATCAGTTCTTCCTGAAGTTGCTGTGCTTTTTGCAATAACGGAAGCTCGCCCTTCATTGCCTTACGTAGGAATGTTCCCGGTACCAGCAGGCGGTTGATTTCGTTCGTTCCTTCGAAAATACGGTTGATTCTTGAATCACGGTAAGCTCTTTCGATTTCATACTCCTGCATGAAGCCGTATCCACCGTGGATTTGAACACCTTCATCAACAACATAGTCGAGAGTTTCTGTAGCGAATACTTTGTTCATTGAGCACTCGATCGCGTACTCGGCAATCGAGTCAGCTACTGCTTTCCCGTTATTGATTTCATCTTCAGACAACTGGTTCATTCTTTCTTCGAACAAGCCTACTGTACGGTATACAGAGCTCTCAGTTGCATAGATTTTTGAAGCCATAGTCACAAGCTTCTCTTTTGTCAGGTTAAATTGGGAAATAGGTGTCTTGAACTGCTGACGCTGATTAGCATACTTAACAGTCAGACCGAATGCCTGCTTCGCTCCGCCAGTTGCGCCTACTCCCAACTTATAACGTCCGATGTTCAGGATATTGAAGGCGATTAGGTGGCCTTTTCCTGCTTCACCAAGAAGGTTTTCCACAGGTACCTGAGCATCTTCAAGAATCAATGTACGTGTAGAAGAACTCTTGATCCCCATTTTCTTTTCTTCTGCTCCTACTGATACGCCTGGGTATTCTCTTTCAACGATGAAGGCTGTGAATTGTTCGCCATCGATCTTTGCATAAACAACGAATACATCGGCAAAGCCTGCGTTAGTGATCCATTGCTTTTCACCGTTAAGCACATAGTGAGTGCCTTCAGCGTTCAGCTTAGCTGTTGTCTTCGCACCAAGTGCGTCTGAACCTGAACCAGGCTCAGTAAGTGCGTAGGCTGCAAGCTTTTCGCCAGTTGCCAATGGAGGAAGGTATTTTTGCTTTTGCTCTTCATTACCGAAAAGGACGATTGGCAATGAACCGATTCCTACGTGTGCACCGTGGGAGATTGAGAATCCACCTGCAACGGCCATTTTCTCAGCAATCAAAGCTGAGCTGATTTTATCCAGGCTCAATCCGCCGTATTCTTCTGGAACGTCTGCTCCAAGAAGGCCAAGCTCTCCAGCTTCCTTCAATAGTTTCACAGTACGGTCAAACTCGTGCTGCTCGATATATTCAACCTGAGGCAATACTTCGTTCGTGACGAAATCCTCAGTTGTTTTTGCGATCATTTTGTGCTCATCTGTATAATCTTCTGGAGTGAAAACATGGTCATATGTTACATCCTCGATTAAGAAGCTTCCGCCTTTTACAAGCTTTTCTGTTTGGTTACCCATTTATTGTTCCTCCTATCTATTTTGGGGAGAGGCTGTGGCCCCTCCATATATATTGTTTTATAGTAGTTCAAAGACTCCAGCTGCGCCCATGCCGCCGCCGATACACATTGTGACGACACCGAACTGCTCATTTCTGCGTTTCATTTCATGGATCACTGTCAAAGTCAGCTTCGCGCCAGTTGTTCCCAGCGGGTGGCCCAATGCGATCGCTCCGCCGTTCACGTTGACCTTATCTTCATCAAGGCCCAGCTCACGGATAACCTGTATCGATTGTGAAGCGAATGCTTCGTTCAGTTCGAATACACCAATATCGGACACCTGCAGTCCAGCAAGCTTCAATGCTTTAGGAATCGCTACAACCGGGCCGATTCCCATGATTTCAGGCGGTACTCCGCCAAGTGCGAATGACCTGAATTTAGCGAGTGGCTTCAATCCAAGAGATTCAGCCTTTTCGCGGTCCATGACCATTACAGCTGCTGCTCCGTCACTAGTCTGTGAGGAGTTCCCTGCAGTTACTGTGCCTTTAATATTGAAGGCTGGGCGCAGTTTCGCAAGTGTTTCCAAGTTCGTGTCGGGACGTACACCCTCATCCTGTTTGAATTGGATTGTTTTTTCAACAAGCTTATTGTCTTTTCCTACTGTACGGAGGGTTACATCGACAGGAACGATTTCATCCTCGAATTTGCCTTCCTGAATTGCTTTTGCCGCGCGCTGATGGCTTCTTACTGCAAAAGCATCCTGCTCTTCGCGGGAAATGCCGTACTTCTTGGCTACTTCCTCAGCTGTATGGCCCATTCCCATATAATACTGCGGAGCTGTTTCAGCCAATTTCGAATTCGGGCGGACGACATGGCCCATCATCGGCACCAGGCTCATTGATTCCGCACCTCCGGCGATGATTGTGTCCGCATGCCCAAGCATGATTCTTTCAGATGCATTCGCAATCGCCTGCAGTCCTGAAGAACAATAACGGTTGATTGTGATCGCCGGCACTTCATGTGACAGACCTGCCAGTGCACCAATATTTCGCGCCATATTCAAGCCCTGCTCTGCTTCTGGCATTGCACAGCCGATGATTAAATCATCAATATTCCCTTCATAATTGCCTGCTCGCTTTAGAGTTTCTCTTACTACAAGAGCTCCAAGATCATCAGGGCGGACATTGGCAAGAGTTCCTTTTTTTGCTTTTCCGACCGGTGTCCTGGCTCCGGCTACGATTACCGCTTCTCTCATCTCATTCCCTCTCTTTCCTCTGATGTTAATTGTATATTCACTTTAAAACTATCAATCTATTAGTTGCGCAACGGCTTGCCTTTTACGAGCATATGCTGCATGCGCTGCTGTGATTTCGGTTCTGCCACAAGGCTTAGGAACGCTTCTCTTTCAAGGTCGAGCAAGTATTGCTCATCTACTTCGGTTCCGTATGGCACTTTTCCGCCGGCAATGACATACGCAAGCTTCTTCGCGATTTTCAAGTCATGCTCGGAAATGTAACCGGATAGCTGCATTGTTTGAGCGCCAAGCAGCAGGGTGGCATATCCCGGTTCGCCAGTTACAGGAATTTTCTTTCTCACTGGCGCCTTATAACCGCTTTCATATAAATTCAATGCAGCCTGTTTTGCATCATATAACAAGTGATCGCTGTTGACGCTGATGCCATCTGCTTCATTCAGGAAGTTATTTTCACGGGCTTCTTCTCCTGAAGTGGAGACTTTCGCCATCGCGATGGTTTCAAAGACTTTATTCGCAACCTTTTGAAGGTCAAATTCGACGCCTTTTGGCAGGCCTTCAAGATGCTTGATGTAAAGCTCCTTGTTTCCGCCGCCGCCAGGAATCAGGCCTACACCTGCTTCAACCAGTCCCATATACGTTTCCATGGAAGCCTGGATATGAGCCGCCGGCAAGCACATTTCGGCGCCTCCGCCAAGCGTCATTCCAAATGGAGCAGCTACAACTGGCTTTGAGGAGTATTTGATTTTCATTGTAGTCTGCTGGAACTGGCGTACGACCATATCAAGATCCCAGATGTTATCGTCCTGCGCTTCCATCAGGATCATCGCCAGGTTCGCACCAACTGAGAAGTTTTTGCCCTGGTTGCCGATGACAAGACCCTTATAGTTCTTCTCGACTTCATCAATCGCGAAGTTGATCATCTGAAGGATGTCTGGTCCGATTGAGTTGCTGTGCGAGTGGAACTCCAGCAATGCGATTCCATCGCCAAGATCGATCAGGCTTGCGCCGCCATTCTTTTTAATGACACCCTTTTGCTTTTTCAGAAGCTTCAGGTTGATTACTTTTGGATTTTCTTCTACAGCCACGTATTCACCATTGTGGAAATAGCTCAGTCGGCCATCTTCTTCTTTGTAGAAAGAAGTGAAGCCTTTTTGGACCATTTCTTTTACCCATGCAGGAACAGTCTTGCCTTCTGACTCCATTTTGCTGATGGCTTTTTCGACTCCTAGTGCATCCCATGCTTCGAAAGGTCCCATTTCCCAGCCGAATCCCCACTTCATCGCACGGTCTACTGCGACGATATCATCAGCAATTGTGCCAAGCAAATCAGCTGAGTAAATTAGCACTGGGCTGAAAATATTCCATAAAAGCTCACTGGCACGGTCCTTACCATAAACAAGCGCTTTCATTTTATTGGCAAGGCCTTTTTCCTGCTTCGCCATTTCAGTAGACGCTGTTTTCAGTTTTTTACGTGGTCCGTATTCCAAAGTCTGCGGATCAAGTTCAAGGATTTCCTTGCCTTGCTTCAGGAAGAACCCTTGACCTGACTTGCTGCCAAGCCAGCCGTTCTCAAGCATCTTCTTCATGAACTCAGGTACTTCAAAGACTTCCTTTTCTTCCCCTTCTACCTGGTCATACACGTTCTTTGCAACATGTGCGAAGGTATCGAGACCAACTACATCCAGCGTGCGGAATGTTGCGCTCTTAGGACGGCCGATCATTGGGCCAGTTACGGAGTCAACTTCGCCTACACTGTATCCGCCCTTCACCATTTCTCTTACTGTCACGAGTAATCCGTAAGTGCCGATTCGGTTGGCGATGAAGTTTGGTGTGTCCTTTGCTTCAACGACGCCTTTTCCGAGCTGGTCTTCACCGAACTTCTTTATGAATGAAAGAACTTCAGGGTCTGTATCTTGAGTAGGAATGACCTCAAGCAGCTTCAGGTAGCGCGGCGGGTTGAAGAAGTGCGTGCCAAGGAAATGCTTCCTGAAATCTTCTGAACGTCCTTCAGCCATTGCTTCGACTGAGATTCCTGAAGTATTCGAGCTAATGATGCTCCCCTGCTTGCGGTATTTATCTACATCCGTAAAAACTTTCTTTTTTATATCAAGGTTTTCAACTACTACTTCGATTACCCAGTCTACATCCTTGAGCTTTTCCATATCATCTTCGAAGTTGCCCGCTTCAATCAGAGCAAGATTCTTTTTGGAGGCCAAAGGTGCTGGTTTTTGCTTCAATAACTTCTGCAGTGCTCCTGCACTGATTCGGTTTCGCACCTGCTTATCTTCAAGTGTCAGGCCTTTCGCTTCTTCCTGTTCCGTTAATTCCCGAGGTACAATATCAAGCAGCAATGTCGGGATTCCGATGTTTGCCAGATGTGCGGCAATCCCTGATCCCATGACACCTGAACCAAGCACCGCTGCCTTTTGAATTTGTCGCATCAAATTTGTCTCCCCCTTTGACTCTTTTTGAATGAATACTCATTCATTTTTGCAACAAAAAAAATATGCATATAAATGAGCTCTGTTAATTACTACTATAAAATATTTCAAAAATTTCCGCAATAATAAGGTGCGGAAAAAAGAAAATTTTTTGAATCTTTAATCCTAATGCTTATTTCAGCAGACTTGGGCACCATAAAAAAGCGTTACTCTTATCTTTTTAAAAACACGGAGGTAATGATGATGGCAAGAATGAAAAAGAATCCGTCCAAAGCTGGCGTCAGCGCAGCAAGTGTTAAAGGAGATGCCGGTCCATCAATGGGACAGGGCGGCGAGAGAAAACAAAATAGCCAGAACAGCCAGTATAAAAAATAAAAGCGTAAGCGCCTCTGTCAGCCTCGACAAGCGCTGCCCGCCTAAAGCGCCACGTCCTGTGGCTGGCGGGTCTAGCACATCATGTGCCACGGAGGGCCTGGCAGTGAAGTCGCTTTTTGACTTCATTGGCAGGACTGAAGCGTCTCGAGAGGCTAGGCGCTGGAGCTGGATAATTTTCTAAGTAGAGTTTTGCATCTTCCAAAAAAAACAGGCTGACAATCGTCAGCCTGAAGTTTTATTTCTTCAGCATTCCTTTTAATACAAATGCCACGTTTGCCGGGCGTTCTGCAAGGCGGCGCATGAAATAGCCGTACCAGTCAGTTCCGAATGGGACATACACACGCATCGTGTAACCTTCTTCGGCAAGCTGCAGCTGCCTTTCCGGCATGATTCCAAACAGCATCTGGAACTCGAACTGGGTTTTCGGGATATTATTTGCCTTCGCAAATTCCTTCGTGAAGTTGATGATATTGTCATCGTGTGAGGCAACAGCTGTGTAGTTGCCGTTCAGCAGATGCATCTTGATGATTTTCTTGAAGTTCTCATCTACATCCTTCTTTTCAGGGAAAGCTACTTCAGGTGACTCTTTGTAAGCTCCCTTCACAAGGCGGAGGTTAGGAGAATATTGATTCAGGTCCTCAATATCTTTTTCAGTCCTATACAAATAAGCCTGGATGACAGTGCCAATGTTGTCATATTCAGACTTGAGCTGTTTGAAGATATCCAAAGTCCTCTGGCATCGCTCGTAGTCCTCCATATCGATGGTCACAAAAACATTGTTTTCTTTGGCTGTGTCCATGATCCTGCGCATATTATTCATGACAACTTTTTCAGAAATATCAAAACCAAGCGAAGTCATCTTGACGCTCATCTGGGAATTTAATTTTTCACGGCCAATTGCTTTAATCATTGCAATTGAACTTTCAGCTCTCTCATTCGCTTCTTTTTCATTGTCGACGAATTCGCCAAGGAAATCGACGGTTGCTGCAAGGTTCTTGCTGTTTAATTCTTTGATGACCTCCACCGACTGTTCGACCGTTTCGCCGGAAACGAAGCGTTTTGCCCCTAGACGAAGGCCGTATTGTTTGGCCATCTTCGTAAAGAATTTATTTTTCGATAGAAAAAGAAAGAAGTTCCTCATTAATTGTTCCATAGCTTTTCCTCCCCTTAATGAAAACGATTACAATACCCTTTAAAAAAATTGCTTCATCTATTTCTATTTTGCAAAATCATTTTATCACTTTTTTTTAGCTTTGAATATTACTTTCGTAGGAAAATGTTCTTTTTTGACGAATCATGTCCTGCATACTTTATTTCGGCCCGGGAACGATAATATCCGTAGGAATGAACATAAAACAGGAGGTTCTAATATGCAGCAGCAAAACATGAATTTTCAGGGTCAGCAGCAAGGGATCATGCAGACGCCGCCTTCAGTAGTTTCAACTAAAGATTCTTTATATTTAACTGATATGCTTTCATGGAATTTACTTGCCATGAAAAAAGCACATTTCTTTGCCGAGCAGTGCCAGGACCAGGAACTGAAGATGGAAATCGAAAAGTGCGGACAAATGCACCAGAAACACTACCAGAAAATCCTTACGCACTTGAACAGCCCGCAAAACTAGGCATACTCACAAACGCCTGGAATGCAATAATCGAACTAGACAGGAGGAAAAAGCGGATGAACCAGAACCAGAATCAGCAAAAAATCCAGAATCCAGAAACACAGATCCAAAAAACACCGCAGATGAACGACCGTGATTTTATCAATGATATTTTAACGACTGAAAAATACATGACTCAAGGTTATGATACTGCACTAAATGAAGTAAGCCATGACCAGCTCTACCAGGATGTACTTGCCATCTACACAGAAACAGCGAATGCACAGCGCAGCATCTATAATCTTATGTTCAAAAAAGGCTGGTACGGCGTGGAAGCGGCTGAGGCGCAAAAATTGCAGCAGTCATACCAGCAATTCCAGGGATACTCCAACCAATTCCCTTATGGCGGCCAGCAGCTTCAATAATAATTAATAACTTCTTTGAACCGGGCAAAACATGCTCGGTTCTTTTATTTGCTATTCGTACCCCTCCCTTTCTTTCTCCTTTTTACTGTCGCACCTGTACTTAAACTCAAAATAAGAGGGATTCTTGCCATACAAAAAAACCACCTCATTCGAGATGGTCCTTTCTTATTTCTGGCGGTTCTTCTCATTCAGTTCTTTCACTTCTGCGATCACGTTCTTGATTTGATCCTTGGCTTCCGGGTATTCTGCATTCCAGTGCTTAGCCAGAGGAGGCATCGACTTGGCGATATGGCTGTATACTATCCAAGTTTTTACCTTCTCGACATTCTCAGCGGAACCTTCGCCAACCAAAAGCTCTGTGTATTTTTCCAGCAATCCATTTATTTGTTCTGTAAAATTTTTGTCCATTTCCACACTCTCCATTTACATTCCGCAAGTTCGCGGACAGGTTTTGCAGTAACTGCCTTTTTCTTTGAGCAAGTAGCTGAAACAGCAGGTTTTTCGGATTCTGATATAGGAATCGCTCTCTTCCTGATAGACAGGGTCACTATAATATCTTGCAATTGGATTGTTATTATAGCGTCCAAACAGCTTTCCAGGAGCATGGTTGACGAGAAAAGAAAAGTCTTCTGACGCCCGCGCCTTCACCTCATGGTCCTCAGTTTGGCTTAGGATTTTTTCATAGAGCCAGAAAATATAGACAGCAACATTTTCCCATAGAATCAACTTTGAGATTTTCGCAGATTTCGAGATTGCCTCCATAACTGGAAATAGATTATCCACAAATAAATGCCTTACTGCTTCCGTTCGCCACACTAAACGCTCCCCGGCCGGACACACCTCGGCGGTTTTATTTTTCAGATAAAAGTCTGGCAGCCAAAGTCCATCCTTAATGGCGTCAGCAAGAATAATATTTTCCGGTGATACATCCAGCTTTTTGTTAAAAGCACTCATACTATACAAATAGAGGACTGCTAGAAAAGCGTGCCTTTTCATAAAAACAGATGCTGCCGTCTTAAGGTCAGGAGCTTTTAGCCCTACATTGAACCTTTTCAAGTAAACGCCCATCGTCGCTGCCTCTATGAAAGGCCGGAAATCAATCTGCACATCCTTTTCAGGTTCTGCAACCACGAAACGATAGTTCGCAAGAATATCTATTTCAATTTGGGTTAGTTCAGTTCTCATGTTGGTGCTCCCACTTTATCTCTAAGGATTCGGCGCCCTTTTCCATGCGGAATGCATAGTGGTGTGCCGAACAGCGGATCGATCGTCACTTCACAATCCATTCCGAAGACATACTTTACAAGACCGCAGTTAATGACAACTTCCGGCTTTCCCTGGTCAAAAATCTTCTGGTCCTTTATCGCCACAATGTTATGTGCATACCTGCAGGCAAGATTCAGGTCATGTAAAACCATGACAATCGTCCGGCCTTCATTTTCATTCAATTCATACAGTAAATCAAGAATCTCAATTTGATGAGTCATATCCAGATAGGTTGTCGGTTCATCCAGCAGGATGATATCGGTATCCTGGGCAAGGGTCATCGCAATCCAGGCACGCTGGCGCTGTCCCCCGGACAACGAGTCGACTGTACGGTCCTTGAGATGATCGATGCCTGTTGCCTTTAACGCATCGTATACACTCTTTTCATCCTCTTCCGACCATTGCTTCAGCCAGGTCTGGTAGGGATACCTGCCCTGTTTTACAAGCTGCAGGACCGTCAAGCCTTCTGGCGCTGAGGGAGATTGGGGAAGGATGGCCATTTTACGGGCAACTTCCTTAGTTGACAATTTTGCGATAGACTCGCCTTCAAGCAGGATTGACCCGTCCCTCGGCTTGAGCAGTCTTGCGATCGAGCGCAGCAAGGTCGATTTTCCGCAGCCATTTCCTCCGATAAAAACAGTGATCTCGCCTTTAGGAATTTGTATATCTAATTCATTTATAATAATCGAATCTCCATAGGAGAGCGTCAGTTTTTCCGTTTCGATTGCCTGAGACATGTCCATTCCCCTTTCTCTTCAGCTTTAAGTATTACGTGTCTTGAATAGCAGGTAGACAAAATACGGGGCCCCAATGCCTGCGGTGAAAACACCCGCCGGGACTTCTAGTGGTGAAAACATTGTCCGCCCAATCAAATCAGCAAGCATGACAAGGATTCCGCCAATCAAAGCAGATACTGGCAACAGAGCACCGAATGTTGAACCGACAAGTCTCCTGGCCATATGCGGGGCCATCAGGCCGACGAAACCAATGCCGCCGGCAAAGGCAACTGAGCTGGCTATAAGTGCAGTGCTGACAAGCAATAGTGCAAACCGCTGCCGCTGGACATGGCCACCGACCCCTGTTGCTATATCTTCCCCTAATTCCTGTACATTCACGTTCCTGGCAAAGATAAAGGCAATCAGGAGCATAATGACGGTCCAGGGTACGAGCACCGCTACATTTGCCCATGTCGAGCCATAAACCGTACCCGTGATCCAGATATTCGCCTGACTGGCCCGATAGATCGGCCCCATGATCATCATAAGTGTCGTCAACGCCTGCATCATGGCCGAAATCCCTATACCAATTAATACGAGCCTCACAGGCGAGACGCCATTTTTCCAGGAAAGGAAATAAACCAGGAATGCTACGATTGCGGCACCTGCAAATGCGGCAACAGGCATCCATTCTATACTTACTGTCAGAGCATTATTATCATCACTAAAAATAGCTAAAAAACCTACAACCGCTACCGCTGCCCCACCAGTGATTCCCAAAATATCCGGTGAAGCAAGCGGATTCCGGATCATCCCCTGCAAAAGTCCACCGGCGACAGCCAAACTGATCCCAACCATCAGAGCAACGATAATTCTGGGAAGGCGGAACGATTGAACGACCAATCTCTCCATATCGCTTCCCCCGCCGAAAAAAACAGCAAGTACGCTTATTGGGCTTATATCCATATCGCCCAGGCCGGTACTGATGACAAACACGGCAAATGCTGTAACGAGCAGGCCCAGAAAAATCACCGCTGCTTTTTTATCAATCAAAAAAGAGATTTTATCTTTAAAAAGTCTTAAACTTCTGTACTGGCTCATTTTCCGTTGAACCCCTTTCTCGCGATATAAATGAAAAATGGAGTTCCAATCATCGCCGTCATGACACCTACAGGGATTTCCTGCGGCATCAGCACATATCGGGCAGCGATATCCGCTGCCAATAACAGCATCCCTCCGAAAATCGCAGAGAAAGGAATGACCCAGCGGTGATCAATGCCAACCACAGCCCTTGTCAAATGCGGGATCACAATCCCGATAAAACCAATTGGGCCAGCAACAGCGACAGCCCCACCCGATAAAAGAACGATGATGATGCCGGTGCCAAGCTTGACGAAACCAGTATTCAAACCAAGTCCCTTTGCCACATCCTCGCCCATTGACAAGATGTTCATTTTAGAAGAAATCAAAACAGCTGCAATCCAGCCGATCGCTAAATATGGGAGGACTCCAATGAGCGTCTCCAGCTTGCGGCCCTGTACAGAGCCCGCGAGCCAGTATAAAACCTGCTCTAGAGCAGCTTCATCCAGTACGAGCAAGCCCTGGGTGAACGAAGAAAACATCGCAGTCATCGCTGCTCCTGCAAGTGTCAATTTCATCGGTGTCAATCCTTCACGGCCTGCCGAGCCAATCACATAGACACTGACTGCTGCAAGTGCGGCACCCAAAAAGGAGATCCATGCGAACGCCTGGAGGCTCCCAACTGAAAAAATCGTCACCGCTACTACCACCGCGAAACCAGCTCCTGCATTCACGCCAAAAATACCTGGTGATGCGAGCGGATTTTTCGTCAATGTCTGCATTAAGACACCCGCAATCGCAAGGCTTGCTCCTACAGCAGCAGCAATCAGTGCCCGAGGAAGGCGAACTGATTGAATAATAATATGTTCATTTGAACCGTCATAATTCGTAAAGGCATCATACGCCGTTACCCATGATGTGTCTGTATAACCGTAAACGATGCTGGCGCATATTAAAAATAAAACGAATAAGATTGCAATCACTAAACCGATCAATCTTTGGCCATTGGTTTTAAGCAGCATGATGATTTAACCTTTCTTTTTGAAAACTTCTTTGTAATATTTGTTGCTGTCTCAGACAAAATGATTAAAATGAAACTCATTTAAACAGATCAAGGACAACCTTTAAAACAACCATTTAAGTATGTTGTTAATATTGTTTTTTACTTTACTTGAAATTTGATCCCTTTTCACTATGTCACCAGACAATTTCACAAAATCGTCAATGATGATGAAAATCATTATCAATTAGTGTTGACATTAACTCCACTTGCATTTTATCATAAAGGAGCAGTAATTGAAAACGATTATCAATAACAATCTAGGAGGAAATACATATGAAAGTCTCAAAACACTTGCTGGCTCTTATCAGCATCTTCACCATCCTGCTTTTGGCGGCATGCGGTGCCAGTGAAGATGAATCTAAGAACACAGCTGAAGAACCAAAGGAAAAGGAAGAAAGCTATACAGTTGAACACGCCATGGGCACCACTACACTGGATAAGACTCCAGAGAAGGTTGTCGTCCTGACAAATGAAGGTACGGAAGCACTTCTTGAGCTGGGAGTTACTCCAGTTGGTGCAGTTCAGTCATGGACAGGCGACCCTTGGTATGACCATATCGCCGATGATATGAAGGATGTCGAGGTAGTTGGCGTCGAAAGCCAGGTTAACGTAGAAGCCATTGCAGCCCTAAAGCCTGACTTGATCATCGGCAATAAAATGCGCCAGGAAGATATTTTTGAACAGCTTAAAGCTATCGCACCTACAGTGTTTGCAGAGGATCTTCGCGGAAACTGGAAAAACAACTTTGAACTTTATGCAAAAGCTGTAAACAAAGAAGAAAAGGGCAAGGAAGTACTTGCTGCTTATGATCAGCGAATCGAAGATCTAAAAGAAAAACTTGGTGATAAAGTAAATACGAAAGTTTCGATGGTTCGCTTCATGGCTGGTGACGTACGTATTTACCACAAGGATTCATTCTCGGGCGTAATCCTGGAGCAAATCGGAATGGCTCGTCCTGAAAGCCAGGATAAAGAAGACTTTGCTGAAAAAGGTGTGACTAAGGAAAGAATTCCGGCAATGGACGGAGATGTCCTCTTCTACTTCACATATGATGAAGGCGACGGCAAAGCGACTGAAGTTGAAAAGGAATGGATCGAGGACCCGCTTTTCCAGAACCTTGTGGTAGCGAAAAAAGGTGAAGTCCACAAAGTTAATGATGCCATCTGGAATACAGCTGGCGGTGTTATGGCTGCTAATCTGATGCTGGATGACCTTGAAAAACATTTGTTGAAATAAAATCCCCCCAAGATTTTATTTAACTCTTCCCCACCCATAGATAAAATGCACAGCCCCCGCAAACGATGATTTGCGGGGGCTGCTGTTTTATACACCTCCTTTTCCTATATCACCTTCATCCATTCATCACTAAAATTGCGAAAAGAGTTTTCATAATCCTCCCATTTTCGGAAATGATAAGCGTAAATCCAGAATGGCGGAGATTGTACATGAGACAGTTATTCAAAAAAAAGCTAATGCAAGAAATTGAAAAGGAAGCGGTCCGTCAAGATACTGAAGGACAAAAGCCAGGGCAATATCTCAATGAGCATGAATGGGAAAAAGCACTTTTAAAGTCACATGATTTTAAAAAGACTTTTTACGTGAATCAAAAATCAGGTAAAAAGTTCTGCTTTTCTTTCATGACTACTCTTGTAGACGAGAGCATCCTTCAGAACAATGCCCTTCCATATTTACTGGAAGGCGATTTCATTAAGATAGAAGATGTAAAAAAGCTGATCCCCATTGCTGATGTCCAGGTCTCTGATAACAATGAAGATATTGAGACTAAATTGTTTAATGGTTACGTCCTTTTGACTCTGGAGGATGAAGAAAAATACTTTGCTTTTGTTGCTGCCCAAAAAGAGGTTGTCCGAAACGTTGCGCAGCCTGAGGTAGAGTTCAGTGTTATCGGTCCAAAGGAATCATTTGTGGAGTCCATGGACCATAACCTCAACATGATTCGTAAAAGAGTCCCTGTGAAAGAGCTGATCATCGAAAATTTCACAGTAGGTTCGATTTCTAAATCAGGTGTGGCAGTCCTGTATATTGATGGAATTACAAATAAAGAAAACGTCAATACTGTTGTACAGCGGGTCAAAGAGATTGAATTTGATGAAATTACGGATAGCTCCTATATCGTCCAGTTGATTTCAGATAACCAGAACTCTCCCTTTCCACAGCTGCTCGATACAGAAAGGCCCGACCGTATTGCAGCAATACTTGCGGAAGGTAAAGTCGCCATCCTTGTAGATGGTTCACCACACGCATTGATCGGGCCAACGACCCTGGTTGAATTTTTCGGTTCATTCGAAGACTATTTCCTGAATTATTTATTGTCTTCTTTTTTCCGACTGATCCGTTTATTCGCAGTTGCGTTCTCGATCCTGATAACACCTATATATGTAGCAGCCTTGTCCTACCATTATGAATTAATCCCAAAGGACCTGCTAAGCACATTGATTACTTCAAGGCGGGAAATTCCGCTCCCTCCTATTCTTGAAGCATTGTTCCTTGAACTGACGATTGAACTATTGCGTGAGGCCGGAGCCCGCCTGCCTACCAAGGTCGGCCAGACGATCGGTATCGTGGGTGGAATCGTAATCGGGACAGCATCCGTTGAAGCTGGCCTAACGAGTAACGTCCTGCTCATCATTGTCGCATTGGCAGCGTTGGCATCTTTTACAACACCTGTATACCGGATGGGCAATACAATCAGGTTGCTGCGATTCCCCTTCCTGTTCTTAGCTGAGCTTTGGGGAATGCTTGGAATCGTCGTCGCCTTTTCGTTCCTCCTGACCCATCTGCTTAGACTAACATCATTGGGCAGGCCTTTCCTGGAGCCTTTGTATCCTCCAAGGGTAACGGATTTCAAAGATGCGATCATTCGGTTCCCTTTTACAATGCAATATAACCGGCCACAATATTTGAGGACAGAAAACCCTGTCCGTTTCAGTGAAAAAAAAGCGAAGCAAAAGAAGGACATCGATGAATGAGCATTGGAGGTTTTGATGAATGCAGCAGCCAGTACCTGAAAGATTGCAAGTTTCACCATTTCTCGTTCTCTACTTAATCATGTCCATGCAGATTGGCATCGGGGTCCTTGGCTACCAGCGAATCATCGCGAAGGATGCTGGCTATGATGCATGGATATCGGTCATTGCTGCTGGCCTGAGTATCCATATTATCATTTGGATGATTTATAAAATTTGCGGTACGGTTGATGGAGATATTGTTGCTGCCAATTCCTTTGTTTTCGGTAAAGTAATCGGCAATGCCTTAAGTTCTGTTTTTATCGTCTACCTGCTAATTTTTGCTTTGGCTGTCTTAAGGACATTTATTGAAGTCATTCAGGTATGGATGTTCCCAGAAATCAGTACTTTCTGGTACAGCCTTGTCTTTTTGCTTCTGTCTGTTTATATCGTATTTGGCGGTTTTCGGACCGTGACAGGTATTGCTTTTTTCTGTATAGTCCTGCCGAGCTATCTGCTGCTGACCTTCGGGTTCGCGCTCAAGTATGCAGAATTCAGGAATCTACTGCCAATTTTTGATCATTCTCTTAAAGAATTCGCTACTAGTGCATATAACATGTCCCTTACCTATATCGGATTCGAAATACCCTTGTTTTTCTACCCTTTTATAAAAGATGCACCTAAGTCCCAGAAGTGGGCACATTTAGGGGTCTTTTTGACGACTATCATCTACACTGTCCTAGCAATTATTACTTTCACTTATTTTTCAGAAGCACAGCTGGCCAAATCCATCTGGGCCACACTAGAAATGTGGAAGATTGTCAGCATGCCATTTGTCGAGCGTTTTGAATATATCGGTATTGCCAACTGGAACTTGATTATCCTTCCAAATATCTGCATTGCACTTTGGGGAGGCAGCATGATTTTAAAGAGGGCATTTAAACTGCGCCAAAAGAAAGGCGTCATAGTATTAGCGCTGATCTGTCTGGTTGCCGTTTCCTTTTTTGATACTCGTGCGAAAATCAATCTTTTAAATGATTGGACTGCAAAAATTGGCTTCGCTGTTACCTATATTTATATCCCGATTTTATTTATCGCCACTTTGATTGCCAAGAAGGTGAAGAATAAAAATGAGAATTAGAAATTTTTTTCTAGTTTTAGCCGCAGTCATCACACTTTCAGGTTGTGTCGAAAAAGAAATCATTGATGATGTCAATATCGAGATGGGCGTTGGCTATGATTTAGTTGAGAAAGACAAAATTGAAGGTACCGTCATGATTCCGATTTTCAATCCTGATAAGAAAATTGGCAATTTCACCTATTCCGCGACTGCCACGAGCAGCAGGGACCTGATTCAGGAAGTTCAGCGAAAATCAGCTCAGCCACTCGTAACTGGGTCATTGGAAATTGCTTTATTCGGAGAAGACATTGCTAAAAAGGGAATTAGAGAGTTTACAGATGCATTCGAACGGGATGCAAGCATCGGTGCGAGGGTTTATTTTGCTGTCGCTGATGAGTCAGCAAAAAGCATCTTATCAGGGACATATGGCAACAGGGGGAACGCAATCCATTTATCCCAGCTGATTAAGCACAATATGGAAACACGCAATCTTCCAATTACAAACATGCACCTTTATTTATTTGACCTCTATCAGGAAGGAAGAGACCCCTACCTTCCTATTTTAAAAAAGGTAGAGCCCGAAATTATTGATATAGTCGGGATTGCATTATTTAAAGATGATAAACTCATGAGCGAACTCCCTCCAGAAAAAATGTTCTTCTTTAAGCTGCTTACAGACAAGTTTAGCGAAGGGGCATTTAAACTTGATGTCGGTAAGGAGAAAGTGGTAATAAAAGATTTGGAATCAAAACATAAAATCAAGCTGACGAAACGGGACCCCTATAGCCTTACCGTAGAGATCAAGATCAAAGGCCTGATTCGTGAATACACAGGAAATATTGTAACACCAGAGATTATTAAGAAGATTGAAAAAGAATTCGAAGCACATGTCAACAAAGAATCCAGCACTATGATCAAGGATTTCCAGGAGCAGGGCATCGATCCCGTGGGATTTGGCGAGTTCATCAAAAGCAAGACAAGAGGCTTCGATTTTAAAAGATGGGAAGATGAATATAAGAATTTAACTGTCAATGTTAAAACTGATGTGATTATTACTGAGGTGGGTATTGTCGAGTAAATCGAAATAGGGTGTCCCAAAATACTTTGGGACACCCTTTCATTTTGCTTATGCTGTGGTCGAGAACATATATTTCTTATAATGGTACCGTATCGAGAAAATCAAGCTTACAGCTAGCATATTTCCCATGAGCGAGCTTCCTCCATAGCTGATAAATGGCAACGGGATGCCCGTGATTGGCAGAAGTCCGATGGTCATGCCTATATTCTGGAATACATGGAAGGTGATCATGCTGATGACGCCAACACAGATGTAAGTATAGAAATCGTTTTTCGTTTCCATGCCGATTTTTGTGATTTGGTAAATCAGCAGGAAAAACAAGCTTACGATGATGCTTGCTCCAACGAAGCCGAACTCCTCGCCGATGATGCTGAATATGAAGTCAGTATGGCTCTCGGGCAGGTATACTTCCCTTGTTCCATAGCCCTTCCCCACTGTTTCACCTGATCCGATGGCAAGCAGCGATCTGGTCAGCTGGAAACCGGTTGTGCTCTGGTAATTATAAGGGTCAAGCCAGGAATAAATCCTTCCGAATTGATATTCCTTCACACCAAGATATTTTTCAAGGATTTCAGGCTTCCAGATCACAAAATAGAATATGATCGAAATCAGTGTAAGGCCTGTCCCGAAAATTGGCACAAGCAGCTTCCAGGTGATACCCGAGATAAAAATCATCCCAAGCATGATTGAAATATAAACAAGCGATGTACCAAGGTCAGGCTGCTGCATGACGAGCAGGAGCGGTACCATCGTAACAATACCGATTTTAATCAAAAGCCAGAAGTCCGTCTGCATACTTTTCAGCCGATATTTCTGATGGTGGTCGACAATCATCCTCGCAAGCGCCAGGATGATGAACACTTTTACCAATTCCGAAGGCTGCAGGGTACCCATTGCCGGCACCCTGTACCAGCTCTTCGCCCCATTGATGACAGGAGCAATGCTTGAAGGCGCAACGATCAGACCCGCCAGCAGGACGAGCCCAAAACCATACGCATACCAGCTCAATTTTTGCAGCTGGTCGGAATCCAGTGTGATGACCGCGGTTATGATGCCGGCACCAATGATGTACCAGATAATTTGCTTTATCAAAAAGTTTTCAGAGCCATACTGCCCCGTCGTCTGCGCGCTGTAAATGGCAATGCAGCTTGCAAGAAATAATAGGATCAATATCGTAACCAGCCCGTAGTCGAGCCGGGAATTCGTTTTTTGATTCGAAGTCATTTTTATTCCCCTTTAATGAAGGCAGTTTCCAACTGGAATGAGCGTTAAGGAAGTTTTTTTTGTAAGGCATGAAAATCGAGCCTTATTTTAAGAACTGTTCAATACTTCATTATATTTTTTTCGACAATAAATCACAACTTCTGACGATGAAATGGTTATTATTACATATCCAAATAATTTTATTCAGGAAAATTGGCGCAGGTAAATGGGTTAGGCTTCCTTTTTTGTTTGATGGGCTGATTTATTTTAGTTTATAAAACCCTGATGACGGACAGTTTCCCTGCTTTTTCCCGGATTTGTGTCCGTCATAACCCTGATGACGGATAGTTTCCCTGCTTTTTCCCGGATTTATGTCCGTCATAACCCTAATGACAGACAGTTTTCCTGCTTTTTCCCGGATTTGTGTCCGTCATAATCTTGATAACGGACAGTTTCCCTGCTTTTTCCCGGATTTGTGGCCGTCATAACCTTGATAACGGACAGTTTCCCTGCTTTTTCACACATTTATGTCCGTCAATGGGGTCTGCTAACAATTTTGCGGGCATAGAGAGGGGACATGTTTCATAGCTTTGTAAGGGACAAAGTCTTTGAAAAAGTGGGGATTCTGTATGCTATCAAAAATTGAAGCTTTTTTTCTTGGGATTATCCAGGGGCTGACAGAGTTTTTGCCGATCAGCAGTACTGGACACCTTTATCTGGGCAGGAATTTATTCGGTCTTGAGGAGGCCGGCCTGCTGCTCGACACGATGCTTCATGTGGGTACGCTGCTGGCGGTGTTTGTGTTTTATAGATATGAATTCATCAAGATATTGAAAAATCCGTTCGGGAAGCTGACCTTCCTCCTTGTTGTCGGCACGCTGCCGGCTGTCGTGGTCGGATTGCTGTTTGAGGACTACTTTGATGAAATCTCCAAAACCGGCGTGACGATTGGCTGGGAATTTCTGGTTACTGGTGCCTTGATGTGGTTCGCCGATTCGATCAAAAATGGCCGCAAAAAGATGGATGATATCAGCTATACCGATGCGCTGGTGATTGGCAGCTTCCAGGCGGCGGCGATTTTTCCGGCGATTTCGCGATCAGGATTGACGATTGTCGCGGCGCTTTGGCGTAAGCTCGACCGTGAGACAGCGGCCTACTTCTCTTTCCTGCTTTCAACTCCTGCGATTCTGGGAGCGATTGTCCTGCAGGGGAAAGATCTTTTCAGCGGCGGAAGTGAGACGATTTCGATTCAGGCATTGTTGATTGGCATCATTTCAGCAGCAATTTTCGGATATATCGCAGTAAAATGGATGATTGGCTATTTGAAAAATCATTCTTTGAAGCCTTTTGCGATTTATGTGTGGATCATGGGGCTTGTTGTGCTGTATTTTCAGTATGCAGGACAGTTTTGAAAATTTTTATAGCGGAAATCGTGATTTTATAGCGAGTTTTTCTGTTTTATAGCGAATTTTTCTGTTTTATAGCGAATTTTTCATTTTTATAGCGAATTTTTCATTTTTATAGCGAATTTCTCATTTTTATAGCGAATTTCTCATTTTTATAGCGAATTGGAAATTTATACTGTTTTTTTCCAGTTCCCGCTAAAAAAATGCACACCATCCTCAAATGGTGTGCATTTTTACATTTATCAGCAGCCGCCGTCTCCGCCCATCAGGACCAGACCTTCGCGATACTCGTCATATTCAAGTGCCATACCTTCAGTATAGTCGACGATATTGGATTCAATTGCGACTTGGATTTCATTGATAACTGTTACATGATCATCTTCTTCCGGCTCCTCCAGAGCCAGCCCAATCTGCGGGCCTCCTCAGCCAAAGCCGCCGAAATAGACGCGGATCCCTGCTGCGTTACGCTCAGCGAGGATTTCTTTTAAAATGTCGCGCGCTTTATCTGAAATCTTCATTCTCCCTGTTCCTTTCTACATCAATTCTGTCTAATGCTTAGTTTACCATGGTATCTATAAGAAATACACAATACTGCCCGGAGTATTTTACGAAGGTTATATTTGGAAAACCAACGACACTGTATTGGCAGTTCCCAGCCTAAATTGTGAACATTTTTCGATAATCCTACAATGAAACCAAACAAAACACAACAAAACTTAACGAAAACTATACCTATCTATCAAATATTTTATTATATTTAATTTAGGAAGAAAAGGAGGGAATCTCTGTGCAAATTTATACTCCTGACGAAATTGCGGCCATGCTGAAAATTTCAAAGCATACCGTGTATGAATTAATTAAGCGTGGTGACCTGTCTGCTTTTAAAGTAGGCAATAAAATGAGAATAGAAGAAATTGAGTTTGAAAGATACAAAGCCAGTATGTCCGCAAATCCAGCCAGAACTAAAGACTCCAGGGATTTGCATACTTTGCAGCTGGCAGGCAGCCATGATTTCCTTGTTGAGCAGCTTGTTAAGTACATAGCTTTAGAGGGTACCGGTCTATCAATCACTCCCTCCTACATCGGCAGTCTTGAGGGGTTGATGATGCTTTACCGCGGAAGCGCTGACATCGCCGCTGTTCATTTGCTGGATCCGGCATCGCAACAGTACAATCTTCCCTTCATCCGCCAATTGTTTGTCCATGAGCCAATAACGGTGATGAGACTTGCATCCCGGGAACAGGGCTTGATCGTGGCAAAAGGCAATCCAAAGAACATCACCGGTGTCAACGACCTGGCAAGAAATGATGTCGAGATCATCAATCGCCAAAAAGGAGCCGGAACCCGTTTCCTGCTCGATTCCTTTCTAGCAAACGAAAAACTTGAGCCATCTGCTGTAAAAGGCTATGCAAATGAGGAATGGACTCACCTGGGTGCGGCAGCACATATCAGCCGAGGAACCGCTGATGCCGCTTTTGGAATCAGATGTGCAGCAAGCCAGCTTGGATTGGATTTCATCCCATTGACGAAAGAACAGTTTGATCTCGTGTTCCGCTGGACTCCGGAAAATAAAGGAGCACTGCGGCACTTGGCCGACCTGATTCAACTCACCAATTTTAAAGAAAGCATCGCTGACCTCGATGGCTATGATGCTGAAGATTTCGGGAAAATCATTTATGGAAACCACTTATTGGAGGCATAACATGAAACTCAACCCATTGCTTTCTTTTATGATTATACTCATGATTGCTGTCGTTACCGGTTGTTCCGATTCATCTACTAAGGAATCTTCCGTAAAAGAGGGAAGAACGGACCTGATTCTCGCGACGACAACGAGCACCCAGGACAGCGGATTGCTCGATGTCCTTCATCCTGAATTTGAGGAGAAGCATGATTATAACCTTAAAATCATTGCTGTAGGTACAGGCCAGGCACTTGAAATGGGAACGCGCGGCGAAGCGGATGTCCTTCTTGTTCACGCACCAGCAGCAGAGGAAAAACTGGTAGCAAGCGGTGATGCCATCAACCGCCAAAAAGTCATGTACAATGATTTCATCGTTGTCGGACCTGCAGAAGACCCGGCAAAAGTAAAAGGGTTGTCCGTTCCAGAGGCATTGAAGAAAATCACCGATTCCAAAGAGGCATTTGTTTCACGCGGCGATGATTCCGGTACTCATAAAAAGGAACTTGAGCTTTGGAAGAAAGCGTCCCTTGACCCGGAAGCTCTTGGAGAAGCATATATGGAGGCTGGACAAGGCATGGGCGCGACACTCCAGATTGCTGCAGAAAAAAAAGGCTATACTTTGACAGATCGCGCTACTTTCCTTGCGCAGAAGAAAAACATGCCTGAAACTGACATTTTAGTAGAAGGCGACGAAAGCCTGCTGAACATTTACCACGTCATGCAGGTCAACAACGACAAGCATGAAAAAGTGAACGCAGAGGGTGCAAAAGCATTTGTGGAATTCATGATGGCAGAAGACACAAAAAAGATGATTAAGGACTTCGGTGCAGACGAATACGGAGAGCCTCTATTCTTCCTATTCGAATAATTCATTTTCACCATGCGATAAAAATTCTAAAAGAAAGCCTGATTGCATATGGAACTTTTACTTGAAGGATTAAAAAAAGCCATAGAAATGATTCTGTCGGGTGACCCGGAGATTCTCGAAATCACCCTGCTGACTCTCAAGGTATCGATCACTGCTGTTTTGATCAGCACATTGATCGGCATCCCGGCCGGCATGTTTCTTGGACTTGCCCGCTTTCCAGGCAGGAAGTTCATCCTTGCCATCGTCAATATCGGCATGGGGCTCCCTCCTGTCGTCGCCGGTCTATGGATTACTCTTTTCCTTTGGCGTTCAGGTCCGCTTGGAGATTTAGCCTGGCTTTATACACCAACTGCGATTATCATGGCACAGATCTTAGTGTCGCTGCCAATTGTCACCGCGCTTACAAGCACAGCATTCCAGCAGATCAACCCTAAATTGATCCTTCAGGTGAAGGCACTTGGCGCCACAAAGCTGCAGCTGTACTGGATATTGACAAAAGAGGTAAAGCTTGCAATCCTTGCAGCCATCATCGCCGGATTCGGACGGGTCATTGCCGAGGTCGGCGCCGCCATGATGGTCGGCGGCAATATCAGCGGCGAAACGAGAATATTGACGACCTCAATTGTGATGGAGGTTTCTAAAGGCAACTTTGACATCGCCCTGGCCCTTTCATTTATTCTGATGACGCTGGCATTCATCATTACATTCAGCTTAACTTACTTACAGCAAAGGAAGCGGAGCCTATGATCACTGCAAAAAATCTAGAAGTGAGAGCCGGTAAAAAAGTTCTTCTTTCCATTCCCCACTTTGAGCTTCATGAGGGTGAAATCCTCGGGGTCATGGGCCCGAACGGTGCTGGAAAAAGTACGTTCATCAAGGCGCTGGCTCTGCTGGAAAAGCCTGCGCAGGGTACGATTTTTCTGAAAGGCAAGGACATTACGAATGACTTGTCGCTCGATATGCGCAGGAAGTTCGCTGTCGCGATGCAGCAGCCGCTTCTCCTTGATACAACAGTCTTCCAAAACGTCGCGGTCGGCTTAAAGCTTCGGAAGCTCCCAAAACAGGAAGTGAAAGAAAAGGTCGCCTATTGGCTGGAAAAATTCCAAATCAGCTCTCTTGCAAAAAAGCATGCCGCGAACTTATCCGGCGGAGAAGCACAGCGAGTCAATCTGGCAAGGGCAATGGTGCTTGAGCCTGAGGTGCTGTTTCTGGATGAGCCCTTCTCTGCCCTTGACTTCCCCACCAAAGTCCAGTTATTGAAGGATATCAAGACCATCATCCAGCAGACAAACACGACGACTGTTTTTGTCAGCCACGATCTTATGGAATTGAAGTTCCTCGCAAATACGCTGGCAATCCTGATGGATGGGGAGCTGAAGCAGACTGGTCCCACAGAGGAAGTGCTGGCATCCCCCAACGCATCTGCTTCCACTTTTATAAATGAATGGAAAAGCCTTATCAATTAGTTGTAAACAGCATGGCATAAACGCCTGCTGTTTTTTTTTGCTGGAATATCCTTTTCAATTGGCTTGTTGCCTAGTGCAAATGCCTTGATGTTTTTTTATAAAAAGGAAATCCCTCTCTTTTGTCTAATTACTAGTTTATAAAACCTTCAAAGGAGTCTATAAATGGAAATGAATATGGATTTTACAACCCACAAACAAATGGCGATTGATTTGTTCAATCTTACCTGGGATCTGATCGAAAAACAGGACCGGACAGAAAACGAGGATGATACGATGCTTTATGCGGCGATGGCTTCCCGCTATCACTGGGGAATCGTTGGCACGCCGCTGAACTTTGCCCGCGGCGAATGGCAGATCTCAAGAGTGTATGCGATACTTGGGAGAGGCGAGGCTGCCCTCCACCATGCAAGAAAATCCGAAAAGCTGTGCCTGGACCATGACCTGGGCGCATTTGACCTTGGCTTTGCCTATGAGGCGAAGGCGCGTGCCCATGCCGTGTCAGGCGAGATGACCGAACAGGAACAATATATTGGACTCGCGCTTCAAACCGCAGAGAACGTAGATTTGGAATCGAATAGAGATTGGCTCATGAAAAACATTCATGCCGTCAGCACTGGGTTCATTCCAGTCTGATGCATAATCTGCTTCAATTTAGACTGAGAACAATGAAGTTTACATAAAGGAGAATCATAATGAAATACGCAATCGTAACGGGTGCCTCAAGGGGACTTGGAGCAGCAGCAGCACAACAATTCGTCTCAGAAGGAATCTCTGTCATAACAATTTCCAGGAATGAAAACAGCACATTGAAACAGGCTGCAGAAGCGGCTGGGATTAGCTATACACACTTTAGCTGTGACATATCTTCTGCCGAGCAGGTCCAAAGCGTCTCCGCTCAAATCTCCGAGGAAATTTTTCGCGATGCAGAAACCATCTATATCATCAACAATGCCGGAGTCATCGAGCCGATTGATGTGGCCGGGGAGCTTGATGCATCCTTGGTCCAGACGAATGTCCAGGTGAATCTGACGGCACCGATCCTGATCAGTAATCTATTTTTACAAAAAGCAAAAGAAACCGGCACCAGAGTCATCATTGCGAATGTAACGTCCGGGGCTGGTGAGCGGCCAATCCAGGGCTGGAGCATTTATTGCAGCACAAAAGCCGCTGTCAACATGTTCACGATGACCGCCGGCCTGGAGCTTGAGAACAACGGAAGCAGCAGCAAGGTCATCGCCTTCAGCCCGGGCCTGATGGATACGGACATGCAGGTGACAATCCGCTCTTCCTCAGAAGAAGCATTCGCCGATGTGGATACCTTCAGAAACTACAAAGAAAGCGGCAGTCTTCGCAGTCCTGATACTGTTGCCGGAGCGCTTGTTAAACTAGTACTGGCTGATAACCTCGAAAACGGGAAGATTTATAAGGTGAATGACTTACTGTAAAAAAGCGTAAGTACGATAGTCAAAATTTTTTTTGAGGTCAAAAGGCGAAGGAGCGATGTTTCTTCGCCTTTTTGCATGGGATTTCGCTTTTCCACCTCTTGATAATTATCTTTATTCCCTTCTATTTCCTTATTCTGCTCTGTTTCTGGATACTTTTTTAGTATGATGAAGGTAAGATTGATCATGGGAGTGGCATAAATGGATCGGATTTCTTTAAAAATCGGGGCAGTTTTTTTCATAACGATCTTGCTGGTCGAAGGTGTGTTGTTCTACTACCTTCACTCTTCTATCATCCATTCCAGGATCGACGAAGAACTGGCTTCCCTGCAAACGCGCGGCAATAACCATCGTGATATTCTGGAAACTTCCTATAGCAAGGAAACCATCCATCATATCACGACAATGGAATCGAGGACGGACACCCATGTCATTATCACCGATCAGACAGGTGCGATCATTTCTTCTTCCATACCGACGGATGACTACATGCAGGACATTATTATAGAAACGCCAGGTGATGTTTCGCGATCCGGGCTGATTTTAGAAGATGACTGGCAGGAAAAGCAATATATTGCGTCGGTAAGCACCCTGGAGAACGACGGGGCTGTTTATATGTTCAAGAACACCCAGCGGGTCCAGAGCCTGATTTCCAAGCTGAATAAACACTTCTTGCTTGCCGGAATCCTGCTGCTGACCTCAATGGCCGTGATTATCCTTTTCCTTTCCAGATTCATTACTAAGCCAGTCATTAAGATGAATGAAGCGACTTCAAAAATCCGCCAGGGCGACTACTCCGTCACTCTGCCCCGCCGCGGAAACGATGAATTGGGCGAGCTGGCAGAATCGATTCAGGTGCTTGCTGATGACCTAAGCCACATGAAAAGGCAGAGGAATGAGTTCCTCGCGAGCATTTCACATGAATTGCGGACACCGCTCACTTATATAAAAGGGTATGCAGACATCGCCGGTAAGCCGGGAATAACATCTGAGGACAGAAGCCAATACCTGCAAATCATCCATGAAGAGGCAACCAAGCTTTCCGGTCTGGTTAAAGGATTATTTGACCTTGCAAAAATGGATGAAAACACTTTTACCATCCAAAAGGAACGTTTGGAACTTTGTACATTCATGCGGGGAATATACTCGAGGATGGTACCTTCTTTTACTGAAAAAAATATGGCGCTTAATTTTGCCTGTCACGGGGAAGTCTATATCGAGGCTGACCCGGTCCGCTTTGAACAAATTCTCATTAACCTGCTGGATAATGCCAGAAAGTATTCAGATGAAGGAACGACGACTACAATGCAGGCTTTTAAAAGGAATGGCCATACCCATATCACCATCATCGATGAAGGGAAAGGCATTCCTGAAGAAGATCAGGCGTGGATTTTTGAGCGCTTTTACCGGGTCGACAAGTCACGGTCGAAAGCTTTGGGAGGTTCAGGGCTCGGACTTGCGATCGTAAAGGAACTAGTAGAAGCGCATGGCGGAAAAATTGCGGTTCGCAGCGAGCTGGACAAAGGAACTACATTCGAAATAATTCTTTGAGTGGTTTTAAATGTCTGAAACATGGAATACATAACTAGAGGGGTGATGTCATTGAAACGAGTCAATTCGTTGGTGGAAATTGTTGAAGCTGTGAAAAAAGAACACAATGGCAATAAAGTCTTTCTCAATCAGCACGAAACCTCACGCTCCGCTGTCACTTTGGGTGACGAAGACACTGAATCCGGCACAAGGCTGCATGTGAAAGCTGTGCTGAATCATTCCCTTTATTACTCAGAGATATTTACAGATGACACGCTCTATGAGGAAGCGAACGGGCTGATTCAGGAGTTGAAAGGTCTCGCGGAGGTTGAGCTAGTGAGCGAGGAAGAGATTGACCGATTAGTATAAGGTTTAGTTTTAAAGGGCAGCTGGGTGCAAGCTGTCCTTTTTTATTGAATTCTTAGTATTAAAAGTTTTTACAGATTGACTTAACTGAACCTCAGTTTAAAAAAAATTTACATATTGCCACCCTTATACTGGGAAAACTAACTTAGTACTCACTTTTAAGGAGGGCTTACAATGACGAAAAAGTTCAATAAGGGCAGCAAAAATCAAAACTCGCCAAAGCTCGGTAACCAGATGTCCGAGTTTTCCGGTGAATTGACGAGCGGCGACAACAGTAAGGGAAACAAACGCAACAAAGACCAGAGCGATAAAACAGACCGCCATCAATAGGATTGGCTTTCGCAGTGATAAGCCTCTAAAAGGAAAAGCCGGCAAATACATGCCGGCTTTTAGTCCATTTCAGTCAGTATGGCTGTTTGGTTATTCAGGTTTGCAGGGTCGATTCCATCGCTTTCGTTTTCATCGTAAAAAGCTTCCTGGAGCTTCATGTTCGCTTCTGCTGTTTCCTGTTGATCTTTTTCTGAAACTGGATTGGCAGACTTTGCGTTTGGATCAATATTTACGTACTTGTCCTTATCCATGTTGAATCCCTCCTGATGTTAGTATCAGCCTTGGATTATACTTTTACCCGGATAATAGCTAAGGCGAACATGCAAAATCAGGAATTATCTGCGTACAGAAGCTGCCATGCGGACATACGTATGCCGTTTGCCGCGGACGACAATTGAATAGGCCATGATGTTCTCCGGAGAAGCGATACCAGCTGCCCCGGCGTCCCCGATATGATAGAGGTCGGCACCGGCCATCTTGCTGTTCAGGGCTATTTGTTTGATGGTTTGTTCATCGGCCCCCTCCTGGCTTGTTCCGGTCGTTAAAATAGCGAGAGCCCCTTTTTGGTGGACAAGCTCAACAAGCTTTGCTGTCTTTTCGACCGTGAAACCTGGAACTGTGCCCGGCGACGGAATCAGGATGATGTCAGCACCTGCTTCGACAAAGCTATGCAGGGTTTCCTCCGTCATCATCGAGCTTCCCGTCTCACCCGCTACGCCGGCGCCATGCATTTTTCCCGCAATGATCAACCCATCTGGCCCAAAAGCTGCTCGGGCTTTCTCGATGGCCTTCGAAATCTCGGAATTCGTGACGCCTGTTTTTGGATTCCCTGTTAAGCAGACGAAATCGAAGCCAAGCTCCTTCGCTCTTTTAAGTGAATTATCGGTAGCAATCCTTCCTTCAGGCAGCTGCTGCAGTGTCTCAAGCTTGTCAGCCTGGAGGTCGACCGGCTCTAGGTTCAAGCCAACAGGACGGCCAACCAGCTTCTTTAATTGGCGGACCACTTCAGCAGGCTCTGTTTCCGGCAAGCTCTCGACCGAAGGATTCCACATCGAAAAAGTTCAGCAGGATAAGGTCAGCACCGAATGTTGCTGCCAGTTCGGCATTCGTCACTGCCGGATAAAGCGGTGAGAATGCCCCGATGACCTCAGATAAAATCGTCCGTCCCTCCGAAGCGATGATCGCCTTTTTCAAATCCTGTCCCGTCATTTGTTCAAAATCTGATGCCGTGCAGTCAAGCAGTCGTTTCATGAAAATATCCCTCCATTTATATAAGCTCGGATTTCAGCTGACAATAACCATCAATCTTTGTAAAAAAGACCTGGCGGTGAGATGCCGCCAAGTCTGTCTTTCTTATTTTCTCTTCATTTCATTGGCCAAAAATTCTACATCGGTTCCAACAATGACTTGAAGGTCTGTTTTATTAAGCTTCAACACACCTTTTGCGCCAAGGCGCTTCAGTTCTGCTTCATTTACTTTTGCCATATCCCCGACCTTTAAACGAAGGCGGGTTACGCAGTTGTCCAATTCCTTAAGATTGCTTTTGCCGCCTAATGCTGCAAGATAATGATCTGCAAGCTCTGCGTAATTTCCTTTTGATGCACCGCTTTCCGTGAATTCACCCTCAACCTCGTCTTCGCGTCCTGGTGTCTTGAGGTCAAGCTTGATGATCAGGAAGTAGAAAATCACGAAATACAGCACTGCGTACACGAGGCCGACACCGAGCAGCAGCAATGGCTTTTGGGCGATTCCGTAGTTCAGTACATAGTCGATTGCACCGGCTGAGAATCCGAATCCATGGTGGATATCGAGCAAATAGGTAATCGACATTGCCAGACCAGTCAAAACGGCGTGAATTCCGTAAAGGACTGGAGACAGGAACATGAACAAGAATTCGATTGGCTCTGTGATTCCTGTTAGGAATGATGTGAACGCTAAACCGATAAGCGCTCCTGCAGTAGCCTTCTTGCGTTCCTTTTTCGCCGCGGCAATCATCGCGAATGCTGCAGCTGGAAGGCCGAACATCATGACTGGGAAGAAACCGTTCATAAAGATACCAGCTTTAGGGTCGCCTGCGAAGAAACGGTTCAGGTCGCCTTTAACAACCTCTCCTGCCGCATTGGTGAATTCACCGAATTCAAACCAAACTAGCGTATTCAAAACATGGTGAAGGCCCATTGGAATCAATAAACGGTTCAAGAAACCGAATACGCCTACTCCAACTGCACCAGCACCGACAATCCATTCACCGACATTGTTAATGCCTGTCTGGATTGGCGGCCAAACATAACCGAAAATACCGGCTAAAACAATCATCACCAATGAAGTAATTATCGGAACGAAACGCTTGCCGCCGAAGAATCCGAGCCAGTCCGGCAGCTTGATATCGTGAAAACGGTTGTAAAGCAAACCGGCGATTACCCCGGATAAAATCCCGCCAAGCACCGCCATATTGATGCTCTCATTGACAGCACCTGCACCCTTTGTCAAAACAAAATAGCCAATTGCACCAGCAAGACCGGCAGCACCGTGGCCATCCTTCGAAATACCAACTGCCACACCGATCGCGAATAATAATGCAAGATTCGCGAAGATCGCGTCACCTGCTGCAGAAATGAAAGGAATATCCAATAAGTCCGGCTGCCCAAGACGCAGCAATAACGCAGCTGCAGGTAAAACAGCGATTGGAAGCATCAAAGCCTTCCCGATTCTTTGTAAAAATCCTAGCACCTTCAACACCTCTTCCTTTTGAATTGTAAATGCTTACATTTTTCAAGAACATTGTAGAAATTTGTAAACACACACCCAGTTTAACACTTCGGCTTCCTAAATAATATCCTAAAAAAAGACTATTTTTAATATTTAGACTTCAGAAGTTCTGGCGCTCCCTTCCTGAGTATGTCACCCTCGTAATCGGACAGGGCTTATACTTATAGCTTATTCGCAGGTTTTTATAAAATTCCATTCGGCAATGGGGAAACAAAAAACCTGCATTTCTGCAGGTTTGATCAAAGCTTACAAAGCATTGGCCTTCATACTTCTGGAACAGCGGTCCAACCGTGAATACTTAGCGATCCCCATAACGGCTCCGGCTATCTCCACTACCTCGCCATTGGTCATAACGGGCATGAGAGAGATCGCATACGTTTGACCGCCAATTTCAATTTCATAGACAATCTTCTCGTTATTTTTCCAGACACAGTCATAGTACCTTTCAATTCTCCCCGCCTTATCGGGCAGGAATTCACCGAGGGTCTTGCCATTGATCTCATTCGGGGTGAAGCCAAGATCATTCAGCAGCCCGCCGCCAACAATGTGGTGGATGAAGTCATCGCCCTGCTTTGACAGCTTGAAAATGATTCCATAATGGCTCTGGATCATCTCCTCCGTCTGCCGCCACATTTTTTGATGAGGATCTTTCAGAAAGCTGTCATCCGCAATCGCCGAGAAGTAAAACCCTCTCATGATGAAAAAGTAGCCAAGTGCCTTGTACAGATGGCCGGTGAAATTATCGATATCATAAACGCTCTGGTAGATCGTGAAAACGAGTTCGGACAAAAACAGAAACGTGAATGCCAGCGCTACATACAGATGCTGGCCCTTCTTGCCTTCATTGTAAAAGTAAAGTGAAATGATAATTGAGATGAAGTGCAGGAAACTGACAGCGTATTCTATGAGATTTTTCAGGATGGTTGTCCCTTCACCTTCAATGACGAGCAGCGGAAGGCTCTGTTCAAACCTGAAAATCACGAACATTATGACTCCTATAACCGCAGTGCAAACTGCCAGACAGATGCGCCTTGGATCCTGCTGCAGCTTCCGTTCGGGCAGAACGAGAACCAGCACGATCAATAATGATTCAATGCTGCGGGCCGAAACCCAGAACCATGTTGCCTTCGCGATGGAACTTTCCGTTATAAAAAAAGGCATTCCCTGGAATGTGAGTGTATGCAATAAATCGAGCATTCCGACGATGAAAAACAAAAAGCTCAGCATCAGGATTTTTCTGGACTGCGAGAAGCTGAACGCTTTCCAGCCGTATGAGAAAATCGAAAACGAAACCGCAATGCTGAAAAATTCCAAAATCGTATGGATGGCAATATAATTTTCAGGGTTCAAATAGGACGAAAGGTCGGCATGATAGAGATGGATCACCATCAAAAGCATGACAGCAGCTACAATATATACAAGAAACCTTCCCTCCGACATGCTTTTCTCCATTTTGCTCACCTGCTTAAGGAGGATATAGTTACCTTTATTATAAGCACCATCCAGTACCCATGCTTAGCTTACATATAGCCGTTTTGTGAATATTGCCAATTTGGGATAGATACACATATGGGTTTTGCTATTTTTCTTTTAAAAGGTAAAGTGGTAGTTAGAAAGTTTATAAGGACGTGTAATAAATGAAAATAAATGATCTACTGCCTCGTTTTACCATGCCCGTCATGAGAGGTATTGCTTTAACTCTGGCGCTTGCGCTGGCTGCCCGGTTGATTGCCGGCCTGCCATTCTTTTCAATCATGGGCCAGCTTGTCATTGCCATCATGCTGGGAATGATTTGGCGGGCGTCTGTCGGAGTGAACAGCAGCCTGTTGGAAGGTGCATCTTATTCCAGCAAAAAATTGCTTCGTCTCGGAATCATATTGCTTGGATTCAGGCTGAATCTTTATGATATTTACAATGCTGGATCAACGGTATTTTTCATCGCCTTCGCGAATCTGGCGTTTGCCCTTGTCGTCGTCTATGGATTGAGCCGCCTTTTTAAGGTGGAGAAAAGACTTGGCATCCTGACTGCCTGCGGGACTGCGATTTGCGGAGCTGCAGCAGTTGTCGCCATCGCGCCAGTCATCAAGGCCAATGAAAAAGAAACCGCTGTGGGTGCAGCCAATGTGGCTGTGCTCGGAACGATTTTCACGATTCTTTATACCTTGATCTTCTCTTATCTTGATTTGAAAGCACTTGATTATGGTGTATTTGCGGGAGGCACACTGCATGAAATCGCCCACGTCGTCGCTGCTGCCGATCCCGCTGGACAGGCTGCCCTCGACCTCGCGATTATCGTAAAATTAACCAGGGTAGCGCTGCTTGTTCCGGTTGCTATTTTAATAGGATTCCTTATCCAGCGGAAGGAAACTGGTGCCGCCGGTCAAAAAATGACGCTGGCTACCCTTCCAATTCCATGGTTCATTCTTGGATTCCTTGCGGTTAGTGCGTTCAATACGACAGGAGTTGTCAGTGAGGGCGCTGCTTCAGCCATCGTCAGCCTCGCCTATTTGCTCATCGGAATGGCCATGGCAGGACTCGGCTTGAATGTCGACTTTAAATCATTCAAGCAAATGGGCGGAAAAGCATTGTCAGCAGGACTTGCCGGTTCGGTGTTGCTATCGGTGTTTGGGTATTTGCTGGTTGTGTTAATGCTGTAAGCGTGAGATTTTTCAAATAGAGGAAAATTTGGCGTGGTGGTGTTCAAGCTTTGGGAACTTTTGGACAGCTTTTATGTCTCATTGCAGAAAGTTGTCCGAACCAGGAGCTACTTCGGACAGCTTTTGTTTCTCAATCCAGAAAGCTGTCCGAACTCAGAGCTACTTCGGACAGCTTTTGTGTCTCAATCCAGAAAGCTGTCCGAACCTTGAGCTACTTCGGACAGCTTTTGCCTCTCAATGCCGAAAGCTGTCCGAACCTTAAGCTACTTCGGACAGCTTTTGTGTCTCAATCCAGAAAGTTGTCCGAACCTTGAGCTACTTCGGACAGCTTTTGTGTTTCAATGCCGAAAGCTGTCCGAACCTTAAGCTACTTCGGACAGCTTTTGTGTCTCATCGCCGAAAGCTGTCCGAACTCAGACCTACTTCGGACAGCTTTTGTGTCTCAATCCAGAAAGCTGTCCGAACTCAGACCTACTTCGGACAGCTTTTGCCTCTCATTGCCGAAAGCTGTCCGAACTCAGAGCTACTTCAGACAGCTTTTGGGTCTCATTGCCGAAAGCTGTCCGAACCCTGTGCTACTTCCGACAGCTTTTGTGTCTCAATGCCCAAAGTTGTCCGAACTCGGACCTACTTCGGACAGCTTTTGTGTTTCAATCCAGAAAGCTGTCCGAACTCTGCGCTACTTCGGACAGCTTTTGGGTCTCATTGCAGAAAGTTGTCCGAACTCAGAGCTACTTCGGACAGCTTTTGTGTGTCACTGCATAAAACGGTCCGAACCTTGATCTACTATCTCATTTCATCTGAATTAATCCACGAAAATCTTCCCAGGATTCAAAATCCCGTTCGGATCAAGTGTTTTTTTGATTGATTTCATGACTTCATAGGCAGCGCCATGCTCAAGTCGCTGGTATTTTGCCTTCCCTAGACCGACACCGTGTTCGCCTGTGCAGGTGCCGCCGCGCTTTAGTGCGTAGTGGACGATTTCTTCATTAATCCGGTCTCCATCTTTTACCTCTTCAGGATTTTCTTTATCTATCAGCAGTAACACGTGATAATTACCGTCTCCGACATGGCCGACGATTGAGCCTTCTATCGAGGAAGCATCGATCAATTCACGGGTGTGAAGAATCGCGCCGGTCAATTCGGAAACCGGGACACTGACATCTGTCAGCATGATGATTTTTTTGCCAGCTGTGTGCTTATAGGCGTACAGCAGATTATGCCTTGCTTCCCAAAGTTGATTGCGTGCTTTGGAATCCGCCTCAAATTGGAAGTCCGAGCAGCCGTGGTCCTTCAATATTTCAGTGGCAAATTCTACATCCTGGGCCAGTCCGGCTTCGTTACCATGGAATTCCATGAATAGCGTGGTGCTTTCTTCGTAATCTGTTTCCATGTATTCATTCACTTTTTTCACCGACTCTGCATCGACGAACTCAATCCGGGCCACCGGAATGCCGCCGGCTAAAATGCTAACCACGGCGTCGACGGCATTTTTTACAGAAGGAAAAACTGCCCGGGCTGCGGTAATCGCCTCTGGAATGCCATATACTTTCAAGGTTAGTTCTGTGATGACACCAAGTGTTCCTTCCGAGCCGACAAACATGCCGTTCAAGTGGATGCCCGATGAAGATTTAGCGGCAAGGCTTCCGGTATGGATGATGTCACCGTTCGCAAGCACAACCTCAAGATCCCGTACCTGATCGCGCATGATGCCGTAGCGGACAGAGGTCGTACCGCTCGCATTCGTTGCAGCCATCCCGCCAAGCGTCGCATCTGCACCCGGATCAACGGTGAAAAACAAACCGCATTTTTTTAGTTCCTTGTTCAACACCGACCTCGTGACGCCAGGCTGGACTTTTACGAGAAAGTCACTTTCCTTCACTTCGACGATCGCATTCATCTGAGAAAGATCAAGAGAAATTCCGCCATTTACCGGGATGACGTGTCCTTCCAGACTCGTTCCCAATCCGAATGGCACAACTGGAATTTTCTGCTCGTTCGCAAATTTCAGTACCTTGCTGACGTCCTCTTTATTCCGCGGAAATACAACAACATCCGGCAGGCATGGTTCGTGATAGGATTCATCCCGGCCGTGAAGTTCCAAAATTGTTTCATTCACAGTTACAAGCTCTTCCCCTATGACTTTCTTCAACTCATCTATGTAGCCTGCCATTTTTATCTCCCCTTTTTTAAAATGCAGTTTTCGCTTTACTTATAAACTTCTATAAAATTATGAACCAAGATATCTTGCATAATATGATTTTGCTTTTACCGTATCATTCGTGCCATGAATGAGGACCCTTCCATCCTGGAAAATGACCATCGTGATTTCATCATCCGGCATGAAGCGCAGCAAAAATGGATTGCCTTTTACCTCGCCATTATTTTTCAGGCGGACAGCCAGCTTCTCCAAGTCCTGTTTCGTTTTTTGCCGCGGGTTGATCTGGATGGTGTTCCGTCCGCATAAGGATGCATAGTTAATTTGCTGATTGGAGGACCGGTCTAAAAATTCATATTGATGATGGACGCATGCCGGGCATTCTGGATTGCGTCCTTGGCTGACGTCCATTTGCAAAAAGGAGTTGTACCAGATATCCATTTGCTCAAGATTCGGGTTCGACTCTGCCCCTACGAGGAGCTTAATTGCCTCGACCGCTTCAAAGGATCCAATGATATCCGTAATCGGTGAAAGCACCCCGATGCTGTCGCATGTCTCTCCCAGTCCAGCAGGAACCGATGGGAATAAGCAACGATAGCAAGGGGTCTTCCCCGGTTTGATGGCGGCAAACATCCCACGTGAACTGACAGCGCCGCCATAAACCCAAGGAATGCCATGCTTGACGGCAACATCATTTATAAGATAGCGGGCCATAAAATTATCGGTTCCATCAACAATCACATCAAAGCCTGCAAACAGATCCTCTGCGTTGTCGAGCGTCAAATCAGCGATGATTGCTTCTACTTTTACCTCTGAATTGATTTTCTTCAGTTTTTTTTCAGCGGCGATGACCTTCGGAAGGTTCTCGCGTGCATCATCCTCATCATAGAGAGTCTGGCGCTGAAGGTTAGAGAGCTCCACCAGGTCACGGTCGATGATGCGCACATGCCCGACACCTGACCTGACCAGATGATTCGAAATCACTGTACCCAGCGCACCCATGCCCACGATAACGGCTGAGCTTTTCAATAGCTTCTCCTGACCTGCACTTCCAATTGGCTGGAATAAAATCTGCCGTGAATAACGCTCCAAATCTTTCATCCATATCCCCTCATTTCTATTTCATTATATCTTTAAATAAAGCTTTTTTTTAGGCTGAATTTTCACTATACTTAAGTTTAAGAGGGAAAATAGGCCTCTTGTATTATATTTATCCATACTAAATGAAAGAGGTGGATTAGTTAAGATGAATTTTGGGGGATTTAAAAACAAAGAAGTATTGGTTGACTTGACGAATGGCACTGTCGGCTACAGAGGCATCAATGAGGACGACGTGAAAAAGTATGTCGGCGGCCGCGGTCTTGGGGTTAAGTACGTATTGGACAACGGACCGGAAGTTGAACCTCTGTCAGAAGAAAACATTCTATGCATCATGACTGGGCCTGTAACAGGTTCACGTTCATCGATGAGCGGACGTCTTGCAGTGGTAACGAAGTCTCCATTGACAGGAACGGTTACTGACTCGCACATGGGCGGATGGACTGCAGCCCGTTTGAAGTGGGCTGGCATCGACAACGTTATTTTCAAAGGCAAGAGCGACAAGCCTGTGTACCTTTATATCGAAGACGGCAAGGCTGAAATCCGCGACGCTTCTCAATTGTGGGGATTGAGCACTCGCGCGACTGTACAGTCTTTGAAGGATGCACATGGTGAAGAAAACCTTAGCGTTATGACAATCGGCCAGGCTGGCGAAAACGGCGTACGTTTTGCTGGTTTCATGAACGAGCATGACCGTGCTGCAGGACGCGGCGGTACTGGTGCCGTTGCTGGTTACAAGAAATTGAAAGCAATCGTTATCAAAGCGGCGCAAAAAGGCAACATGCCTGAGCCGGCGCAAAAAGATGATTACAACCAGGCTAACAAGAAAGCGGTTAAAGCGATTCTTGAAGGCGGCCTGACTGCGCCTAACAAAGGCGGCTTATCCGTATATGGAACAAACGTCCTTACTAACTTGATCAATGAAGTGGGAGCGCTTCCAACTCGCAACTCTCAATTGACACACTGGGATGAAGCTGAAAAGCATTCCGGCGAGTGGGTTAACGAACACCTGCTTGTTGCCAACAACACATGCCACGCTTGCCCGGTTGGCTGTAAAATTGAAGTTGAAGTTAAAGAAGGCAAATATAAGACTCGCGTAGAGAGCTTTGAGTTCGAATCTGCATGGGCACTTGGTGCGAACAGCGGATTGAGCGACTCTGAAGCAATCGCATACTTAATCGACATCTGTAACGAATACGGTATGGATACAATTGAACTTGGCCATGCCATATCTGTGACAATGGAAGCCTATGAAAAAGGCATCGTTGACCAGAAGCTTGACTGGGGCGACGCTGACGGCATGATTGAAATTGCTCGCAAAATCGCATTCCGTGAAGGCTTTGGCGGCATCCTTGCTGAAGGTCCTGCACGCGCGACTGCTGCATGGGGCGTTCCTGAACTGTCTATGTCAGTAAAAGGCCAGTCCATCCCTGCTTACGATCCACGCGGTATCCAGGGTATCGGCCTTGGCTATGCGACTAGTAACCGTGGTGCCTGCCACCTTCGCGGCTACACAATCGCATCTGAAATCGCCGGCATTCCTGAACCAACAGACCGTACAGTAGCAGAAGGAAAAGCTGAGCTTCTGAATGTATTCCAGAACCTGCTTTCATTCTCTGACTCTATGAATATCTGTAAGTTCTCTTCTTTCTCTGAAAATGCAGAGCACTATGCTGAGCAATATAGCACAATGACTGGCATTCCAATGACAGCAGATGATGTCATGCTTGCAGGGGAAAGAATCTATAACCTAGAGCGATACTACAACAACCTGGCTGGCTTCAACAAGCGTGAGGATGACTTCCTGCCAAAACGCTTCACTGAAGAAGCAGCTTCCGGCAACAGCGAAGGCATGGTCAGCCGCATGGATATCATGCTGGAAGATTACTATAATGTCCGCGGCTGGAAAGATGGCGTTGTTACAGAAGAAAAACTTCGCGAACTGGGTATTATTGGCGAAGAAACAACTCCAGCTACAGAAGAAGTTTAATAGTTTTTTAGAAAACCAGGCGATTTTGCCTGGTTTTTGTTTCTAATTAGACGCTGAATTATTGCCTAGAAATCTTTTATAGCGGAAATTTTATTTTTATAGCGAGTTTTTCGTTTTTATAGCGAATTTTTCGTTTTTATAGCGAATTGGAAAAAACAGCTGATTTTTTCCAGGTAAAATAAAAAGGCTCCGGCATTAATCTGCCGAAACCAATGCTACCCGCCTACCCGGGTTGTTTTATAACGGTAATTTTTAATCAGCTGATCGAGATCTTCCACGCTTTCCGCCGCAAATCTAATATGTACAGCGTTGACAATGAATGTTTTTGTAAAAGTAAGCTCATTCTCGCTTAAAATCTCCGCTTTCCAACTTTCTGCTTCATACACAAACGGGAAGGAATCGGTTACGAGTCTGCCGCCAAGTTCTTCAAAATACATGCCAAGGTGTTCCCTATTGATTCCGCGAAATTCTAGTATTCTATCAACCATATCAGCCACCAGCAACCGGAGGAAACAGCGCAAACTGGTCGCTTTCTTTTACATGAGTTTCAAGGTCTTGATCATGGACGATGTTACGGCCATTGATATAGACATGTACAAATGGCTTGAGCGTCTTCTCTTCTGTATAAATTTCTTTATGTAATTCCGGGAACATTTCGCACATTTTATCAAGCACATCCATTACCCGGTCTCCATCAGGCTTCACTTCGACTGTTACGCCTCCGCAAATCTCCCTAAGATTAGCAAATACCTTCACCTGCATCCCAAACGCCCCTTTCTCCTTAATGTAATAATAAATTGAAAAATGAAAAATGTCATTATCTCTTTCAGTCTGGATCCTTCACTCTTAATCGACGATCTCTGAAAACTGTCTGATAATCGGCCGATTTTCATCATCTGAATGAGTCACGAGATAGAATTCCCGCTCGTATGGTTCGAAAGTATCGACGATTTTAATGCGTCCAGCTCTTTCTGCTGGCATAGCCGCCAGCTTGGAGATAAAACTGATGCCAAGCCCTGCTTCAACTGCAGCGATGACGGATTCCGTACTTCCGATCGATAAGGCAACTTTCAAATCTTCAAGCGACAGGCCTTTTTCGGCTAAGTAACGCTCCATCATTTTGCGTGTGCCCGATCCTTCTTCACGGAGGACAAAATCATATTGTTGAAGTTGCGAAAAGGATGGAGACGCCGTATCGACCAATGGGTGATCTTCTGGCGTGACTAAAACAAGGGAATCAACTGCGACCGGATTGCTTTTTAACAATCGCGATTCGACCTTCATCCCGATGATCGCAGCATCAATCTGGTGGTTCTGCAGTTTTTCAAGGACCTTTTTCGAATCTCCAATTTCAATTTTGACATCCACCTTTGGAAAAAGGCTGCGGAAATTTTTAATCCAGCCGGGAAGCAAATAGGTTCCTGGTATGGTACTCGCACCAATTGTCAGTGTGCCTGTCAAGGTTCCCTTAAATTCACCGAGTTCGTCCTCAAGAGTCCTCCATCGATTGGCAATGTCCTTTGCCGCTGTATAAACAAGCATACCTGCAGGCGTTGGCCTGATTCCTGCCGCTCCCCTGTCAAGCAGTTCAAATCCTAACTCATCTTCAAGGCTTTTGATTTTCAGGCTGACAGAGGGCTGTGAGCTTTTAAGTGCAGCCGCTGCTTCGGAAAAACTATTCTTTTCGACAACCATTATGAAAGCTTCCAACTTTTTCAGATTCATGCTTTTCTCCCAGTTCCAGACATATTATATAATCCAATATTAATACGAATTGCACTGATATAGTCAAAAAATTTTATTAAAAAGATTTTACTAGCCATTTTAGGAGGATGGCTGGCGTCAATGTGTTTATTGAACAGCATTTCTTAGACATTTTACTTCGTGATAGCTAGCAAAATGTCTATTAAAAGAAGCTTCTTAGACAATTCAAAGAGTGACGGACGTCAAAATGTCTA
>NZ_JAGGQU010000017.1 GCF_018613155.1 Bacillus sp. ISL-55
TCACCCCCTCCTACTCGATTCTGGAATATTAAGTTTTGCCTGCTGAGAATTGGTTATGCTAAGATGAAAATATTATAATCAATTAGTTGCTTAACTATGCAGGATTGTAATGAGATTGTCGGATCATAGGAGGAAACGCAGATGTCAAACGTCAATCGTGCCCAAATCGAAGAAGCGGTGCGTTTAATATTAGAGGCAGTCGGTGAAGACCCAAACAGGGAAGGTTTGCTGGATACTCCCAAGCGGGTCGCGAAGATGTATGAGGAAGTTTTTTCGGGATTGAACCAGGATCCTAAAGAATATTTTGAAACCATATTCGGAGAGGACCATGAGGAACTCGTCCTGGTTAAGGATATCCCATTCTATTCAATGTGTGAACACCACCTGGTACCTTTCTTCGGCAAGGCACATGTAGCATACATTCCACGCGGAGGCAAAGTTACAGGACTCAGCAAGCTTGCAAGAGCTGTGGAAGCAGTAGCGAAAAGACCTCAGTTACAGGAAAGGATCACTTCTACTATTGCTAATTCCATAATGGAAAAGCTTGATCCCCATGGTGTCATGGTAGTGGTAGAAGCGGAACATATGTGCATGACAATGAGAGGAGTCAAGAAACCAGGCTCGAAAACAGTTACATCTGCTGTAAGAGGAACTCTAGCAGAGGATGTAAACGCAAGAGCTGAAATTCTCTCATTGATAAAAAGCTAAAGAACTTTGGCAATAAAATCTTTCGTAAAGTACCATTCAAGTTTTCGAAGGCTGAAAGAAATTCTTTTAGCCTTTTGCTATATTATAAGGAAAGCGTAAGCGCCTTGGTCAGCCCCGACAAGCGCTGGAAGGACCGAAGCGACTCGAGGGGCTAGGCGCTGGAGCTCGACAATTTTCGAAGTGAAATATTATACTTTTTAATCACATGAAAAAACATATCTACAACTCAACGGGTACGCCCCGGGCTCGACATATTCTTTCCTGTAAGGGGGATAATAATGGATAAGAAACAAGGTGTTAATACGGACTATGTTGTCATCAAGGCTATTGAAGATGGTGTGAACGTGATTGGGCTTACTAGAGGAACAGACACTCGGTTCCACCACTCAGAGAAGCTTGATCAGGGAGAAGTTATGATTGCCCAGTTCACAGAACATACATCAGCCATTAAAATCAGGGGACATGCAAAAATTGTCACACCATTCGGTGAAATAGTGAGTGAGAAAAAGCAATAAATTCAAAAACCAACTATTTTGTTACAAAATCAAGCTCAATTCATCGCAAATAGTGTTTAATTTATAATATCTCGTTCATGTTTTCACTATTTGTGATATAATTGTCACTGCCTTGGAATGTTCGGTACAACTGCAAACTAGATATTTAGGCGCTTTTTTTATGTCTGTTTAGAGATGACCAGCTAACTGCATTTTGCTGGCTTTCCTTACTGCCGGCAATCCAACATAAATAAGGGGAACAAGGGTGATTTATTTGCTAGATTTACAAAACAAATTAGACGGCACCAGAGAGCTTCTTCTCGAAAAACTTTCACATCCTTATTTGCGGGAGCATGTAGAATCTCCTTTTATAGATGAAAACCGGCTTTTGTTGCTTACATACATGCTCGAACAGCAGGAAGTAGACCAGGATAGAGCAAAGAATTACACTGTGACCGCAATGCTCCTGCAAATTGCCCTTGATACCCATGAGCATGTACACAATTCACAACCAGGTGAAGAGGATGAAACCCATAAGCGCCGACAGTTGACAGTTCTAGCTGGGATTTATTTCAGCGGACTATATTACAAGCTGCTGGCTGATATGGAAGATATAGAAATGATCAAGCGATTGGCTTCAGGTGTAAAAGAAGTCAATGAGCATAAAATATCGCTGTATCAAAAAGAAACCGAAGCGATTGATAAATTAATGGAAAGTGTAAAATTAATCGAGTCGGCTCTTTTAGGCAAGGTTGCTGATCATTTTGATGCGGCAGAGTGGTTTGAATTCGCTTCTAATTGGCTTTTTGTCAAAAGGATGCTATCTGAAGAAACGAAGTTCATTAAAAATGGCAGTTCGCTGGTTTTCAATGCGTTGAAAAAAGTTGCTTTACCAAAAATAGACCAGAGCACAACTGAAATTTCTTCTGAACAGCAAAAATACCTTTTAACAATTTGCACACGATATATTGAATTTTCAATGACGAAGATTAATGGGGCGTTAAAGAAGCTGCCAGAGATGAACAGCTTGCTGATGGAACAGTTAGACCTGATCTCCGGGCAGCACCAGACCATGTCTAAAAATTTCGCGGAAGAAGGGTAATGCAATGCAGCAATCGAAAGAACAACGTGTTCATGGAGTCTTTGAAAAAATCTATGAAAATTATGACCAGATGAATTCTGTCATCAGTTTTCAGCAGCATATTAAATGGCGCAATGACACAATGAAGAAGATGAATGTCCCAAAAGGAGCCAAAGCACTTGATGTTTGCTGTGGTACCGCTGATTGGACAATTGCGCTTGCAGAAGCTGCTGGAAAAGATGGCGAAGTGGTGGGACTGGATTTCAGCAAAAATATGCTGAAGATTGGCGAAGAGAAATTGCAGGCCCGCAACTTGGAGCAGGCAGCGCTAATCCATGGTAACGCAATGGAGCTCCCTTTTGAGGATAATAGCTTTGACTATGTCACAATTGGTTTTGGATTGAGGAATGTCCCGGATTACAATAAGGTGCTTCGTGAAATGTACAGAGTCCTAAAGCCTGGCGGTATGGCAGTATGCCTGGAAACTTCCCAGCCTACAATGCCAGGTTTTAAACAGGCTTACAGAGTGTACTTCAGGTTTATCATGCCAATGTTCGGGAAACTGTTCGCGAAGAGCTATGACGAGTATTCCTGGCTCCAGGAATCTGCAAAGGATTTTCCAGGCATGAAAGAACTAGCGAAAATGTTCTCTGAGGCAGGGTTCGTAAACGTTGAATATAAACCGTATAGCGGTGGAGTAGCAGCCGTGCATATCGGCCGCAAATAAGAAAAGTGCTAGCTTACTGGTAAACCTTGATCGGCTTCTCCTGATATTCGAAGCCGTCTCTAGGTCGAAGGCTGGCAATGCGCTGGAGCTGGACCATTCTTTCAGGTGATTGTACATTCTGATACTATATTCAATAGGCAATGGCTGCCCTTTTCTTTTTCGCTCGGCAAGGAAGGTCAGCCTGTTTTAATTTAGTGTTGCCGCTTCGTTGCCGATTAACGGCGATCTGGATTTAGGTTGGTTCCAAAAGAAAGTAATCAATTAGCTGGGCAGGATGGAAAGCTCCAAGCATATAAGAAATCTCCTGATTGCATTGAGGCTGCGGGAATGGAAAATGCAGCAGTTAGATCAATGGATATCGAGGATGTAAAAGCTGGGTGGATAAATATGAAGATGAAGCTATTATATACATATTTGAATTCTGATTTGACATTGATTGAAAGAGAGCTGGAAGAAGCAATCCAGGCGGATTCCCAGCTGCTCAGACAGGCTAGTCTTCATTTGCTTAAGGCTGGCGGGAAACGGATCAGGCCCGTTTTTGTTCTCCTTGGCGGTAAATTCGGAAATTATGATATTGAAATCATCAAGGATGTCGCAGTCTCCCTGGAGCTTATCCATATGGCTTCCCTTGTACACGATGATGTCATCGACGATGCTGAATTGCGTAGAGGGCAGGCGACAATCAAAGCGAAATGGGATAACAGGATTGCGATGTATACCGGGGATTACATTTTTGCCAGGGCACTGGAGCTAATGACAGATATTGAAAATCCAAAAGCACACCAGATTCTCTCTGATACTATAGTCGAACTAAGTGTGGGGGAAATCGAACAAATAAAAGATAAATATAATTTCGATCAAAATCTGCGTAATTATTTACTGCGGATCAAGCGGAAGACGGCTCTTCTTATTGCCGCGAGCTGCCAGCTTGGTGCCGTGGTGGCCGGTGTTCCGGAGCAGGACCATCATAAATTGTATAAGTTTGGCTACTATGTCGGCATGTCCTTCCAGATTACTGATGATGTGCTGGATTTCACGGGTACAGAAAAGGAGCTTGGAAAGCCGGCTGGCGGAGATCTTCTCCAGGGAAATATAACTCTCCCAGTTCTGTATGCAATGCAGGATGAGTATATTAAAAGCCGGATCAGGACTGTGCATGAAGGTATGCAAAGAGAAGAACTAAATGAAATCCTGAAGCTCGTACAGGAGTCAGGAGCGATTGAAAAGTCACTGGCGATCAGTGACCGCTATCTGGATAAAGCTCTTGAAATCCTTGAAGAGCTCCCATCTAATAAAGCAAAGAAGTCATTGCGGGACATTGCCAAATTCATTGGAAAACGCAAGTATTAGCAAGTTGCGAATTTTTCAAAAAAATGATACTATTTCTAAGGATTGCTTTTGTAAGCGGTTCACATACATATAAGAAATAGGAGTGGAACTCATGGAAAAGACTTATTTGATGGTCAAGCCTGACGGAGTACAACGCAACCTGATCGGTGAAGTTGTAGCTCGTTTCGAAAAGAAAGGCTTCCAGCTAGTTGGCGCAAAACTTATGAACATCCCAAGAGAACTTGCTGAAGAGCATTATGGCGAACATAAAGAGCGTCCATTCTTCGGTGAATTGGTAGACTTCATCACTTCAGGACCAGTATTTGCTATGGTATGGCAGGGCGAGAATGTAATTGCTACTGCACGCCAGATGATGGGTGCTACTAACCCTAAAGATGCAGCTCCAGGAACAATCCGCGGTGAATACGGCGTGACTGTTGGCAAGAACGTCATTCACGGATCTGACTCACCAGAAAGCGCTGAGCGTGAAATCGGACTATTCTTCAAACAAGAAGAACTGGCTGAATACAGCAAATTAATCAACGAGTGGGTTTACTAAGAAAGCGTAAGCGGCTAGGCGCTGGACCTGGACAAAGAAAAGCGTAAGCGGCTTATCTTTTAAATAAACTCCGGACACTTGTGAAAAGCAAGTGTCCTTTTTCTTTTGGCTTTGTTAGAGCTAAATGTTGTTTTTAACTCCTGTTGATTGTAGTGGAAGGCGCGAAGACTCCTCCAAAAATGCTTACGCATTTCCATCGTGCGTGGGAAGGTTCGAGGAAGCTCTTCAAAGTCCTGCGGGATGAGCAAGTCACGGGAGACCCCACAGGCGCTTGAAGCGCCGAGGAGGCTCCCGGACTGCAAGGAAGAATTTGATCTTTGAAAAATCCGGCATTAGGGATTTTTCATAATTCTTCCCCGCGGAAAGCGAAGCGCCTGGAACGAAAATCAACAGACCTTTTTAACTAAGCCATTCTTTTAAAGATGACAGGCGAGCTTTTTAGAGATGTAAAAAAATATATCACCCAAAATCCTATTTTTCGATATAATGAAAATGTCCAACTTTTTCTAGTAAAAATAAGGAGCAAAATGATGCCTCAAGACTACGAACACTTTATCTCGAGAATCCACCAAAAGACAGGTATAAACCTTGCTCTATACAAAGAAGCCCAGATGAAAAGAAGGCTGACTTCACTCTATCAAAAGAAAGGCTATTCATCTTTCAAGGAATTCTTTCAGGTACTTGATAAAGACGAGCAGCTCATGAATGAATTTCTGGATCGGATGACAATCAATGTATCCGAGTTTTATAGAAACGCAAAGAGGTGGGAAGTCCTCGATCAATCGATAGTTCCTGAGTTGTTAAGCAGAAATCCGAACCCGAAAATCTGGAGTGCAGCTTGTTCCACTGGGGAAGAGCCTTATACATTGGCAATGGTGCTTTCAAAACATATGCCATTATCGAGAATCCAGATCCTGGCGACTGATATTGATGACAACGTCCTGGCTAAAGCAAGGCGAGGAGTTTATGCAGAAAGATCGCTGAATGAAGCCCCTCGGGAAATGGTTGAAAAATTTTTCCGGCAGGATGGTTCCTATTATACGGTGGAAGATGCCATTAAGAAGACGGTTACGTTTAAAAAGCAAAATTTGCTTGCCGATCGTTTCGGTGGTCCGTTTGACCTGATTGTCTGCCGAAATGTCCTCATTTATTTTACCGAAGAGGCCAAGGAAAGCATTTACCATAAATTCAGCCAGGCATTAAGGCCGGGAGGGATTCTGTTTGTTGGAAGCACTGAACAGATCTTCAATCCAGGTACATATGATTTTGAAACTGCAGAAACTTTCTTTTACAGGAAGAAATAAATGGAGGAGCCGGGATTCCGTGCTCCTTCTTGCTTTTTTTCCCGAAAGTAGGGGATTCAATTTCTGCAGGCAAAGTTTAAGGCTTGAGTAACGGAAGATTGTTTTTGCGAGTCAACATGCTTCATGATAAAATGACTTCATTCTTGAAAAGGAATGATACATATTTCGAAATTTTTAATTTATTTCTGTTGAACTGTATGATATAGTAAAACAAATCCTTTAGCGAGTTGAAGGGAGAAAGTATATGAGATATTTAACAGCGGGAGAATCACATGGACCGCAGCTAACAACCATTATTGAGGGGATGCCAGCAGGCATGCCGCTAGTAGCAGAAGATATAAACATGGAGCTGGCGCGCCGGCAGAAAGGCTATGGCCGCGGAAGAAGGATGCAAATCGAAAAGGATCAGGTGCAGATCACCTCAGGAATTCGGCACGGAAAGACATTAGGTTCGCCGATAGCTTTGGTTGTTGAAAATAATGATTGGAAGCATTGGACCGGGATTATGGGTCAGGAACCGCTTGATGACCAATCCGCTGATGAAGTGAAAAGGGTCATTTCCCGTCCCCGTCCTGGTCATGCAGACTTAAATGGCGCGATTAAATATGGACATCGAGATATGAGAAATGTTCTTGAACGTTCATCTGCCCGAGAAACGACAGTCAGAGTCGCAGCAGGTGCTGCCGCAAAGAAACTGCTGTCACTGCTGGGTATCGAGTTAGTTGCTCATGTGGTTGAAATAGGCGGAGTAAAAGCAGAAAAGCAAGACTTCACATCACTCGAACAGCTTAAAGAAACAACAGAAGCTTCTCCAGTCAGATGCTTCGATTCAGATGCAGCAGCGAAAATGATGGCAGCAATTGATGACGCTAAGCAAAATGGAGACTCTATTGGCGGTGTTGTCGAGGTGATTGCAGAGGGAATGCCTGCTGGAGTGGGCAGCTATGTACATTATGACCGCAAGCTTGATGGGAAGCTTGCTGGTGCCATTATGAGCATCAATGCTTTCAAGGGAGTTGAGATTGGGATCGGTTTCGAAGCTGCCAGCAGGCCTGGCAGCCAGGTCCATGATGAGATAGCCTGGGAAGAGGAACGCGGATACTATCGGAAAACGAACCGGCTAGGGGGTCTTGAAGGCGGGATGACAACGGGTATGCCAATTGTTGTCCGAGGGGTAATGAAACCAATCCCGACTCTTTACAAGCCATTGATGAGTGTCGATATCGAGTCAAAGGAACCTTTTGCCGCGAGCATTGAACGCTCTGATGCATGTGCTGTCCCTGCAGCAGCAGTGGTTGCCGAAAGCGTTGTTGCCTGGGAGCTTGCTTCTGCTATCGTCGATCAATTTTATGCCGACAGATTTGACACACTGAAAGCATCGATTGAGGAGCAAAGAAGGACTGCGAGGGATTTTTAAAGATGCAGCAAGTGAATATCCATACAAGCACAAAATCCTATCCAGTACTCATCGGAAAAGGTGCTATACGGCAATTAAGCGATATTATTCAAGGCACTGAAGACAGTTACACATCTATCTTGGTCATTACAGATGAAACTGTGGCAAAGCATCATCTTGATTCATTTTATGAACGTACTGCTCTGGAAGGGATTTTTGAGAAGATTGTCCCATCAGGAGAACATGCGAAAACTTTCGATGTATATAAAGACTGCCTTTCTTCAGCGCTTGAAAATAAACTTGACAGGAAATCGCTGATTATCTCCTTCGGTGGAGGGGCAGTAGGAGATTTAGCAGGATTTGTCGCCGCTACCTATATGAGAGGGATTCGTTTCATACAAGTCCCGACCACTATACTTGCCCATGACAGTGCGGTTGGAGGGAAAGTAGCGGTCAACCATCCATTAGGCAAGAACATGATTGGAGCATTTCATCAACCTGAAGCGGTCATTTATGACATAGATTTTCTCCAGACACTTCCTGAACATGAAGTCCGATCTGGCTTTGCTGAAGTAATCAAGCACTCGTTGATAAGTGATGAAAACTTCTATTGCTGGCTTAGAGAAGAAATTCAGACTTTGGATAAAATAAATGACTCACAGTTGCTTGAGTTTTTGACAAAAGGAATTCAAGTGAAAGGTTCTGTTATTGCAGAGGATGAAAGAGAAACCGGAATCCGTGCTTTTTTGAATTTTGGGCACACTCTTGGCCACGCAATTGAAGCCGAAGCAGGATATGGTAAGGTGACTCATGGAGAGGCTGTAGCCATTGGCATGCTATTTGCCCTTCAATTAAGCACACAATTGCTTGGGCTTGATTTTAATATAGAAGCATTCAAAATCTGGCTTAAGGATCTTGGATACGAAACTTCGATCCCAGCCGGCCTTTCTCATGTGCAGCTGATCGAGAGAATGAAACAGGATAAAAAAGCTGTAAATAATTCAATTCGTTTCGTTTTACTAGAGAGAATTGGAGTTCCTGCACTCATTGAAATAGAGGAAAAAGTATTGATGATGAACCTGAAGAAGTTTGTAGAAAAGGGGGAGTAAGATGATTAGGGGAGTAAGAGGAGCTATTACAGTAAACGAGAATGATGAGCAGGAAATCATTTCTGCGACTGAAAGGCTTTTAAAAGAAGCTATCGTTTCTAATAATATCGCTCCGGATGAAGTTGCTTCAATCTTCATTTCAGCAACCGATGATGTTGATACAGCCTTTCCGGCAAGGGCCTTAAGGAATTTGGCAGGCTGGACCTATGTTCCAGTTATGTGCATGCAAGAATTATCCGTCCCCGGCTCGCTACAGAAGTGTATCAGAATCATGATCCATTTCAACACTGAAATAACACAGGAAGAGGTCAAGCACATTTATCTTGAGGGTGCTTCTGGACTTAGACCTGATCTGTAATTTTATACTTTTTTCTGAGCGTCAAACAGTGTATGATAAATATATGTTCTTTATCGCTTTAATTAGATAGAGTATTAAAGAGTAGAATAGTCGAGGTGGATAAGATGAGATGGAAAGAGCAGCTTTTAAAGCTAAAACCATACCAGCCTGGTAAATCTATTTCAGAAGTGAAAAGGCAGTATGGTTTATCAGAGATTGTTAAATTGGCTTCAAATGAGAATCCGTTTGGATCTTCGGAAAAAGTAAAGAACGAAATCAGGGACTATGCTGGCAAATTCTCAATATATCCAGATGGATATGCGACAGAACTTCGTACCCATCTGGCAGACCATCTGGGGGTAAAAGAAGGGGAGATCATTCTTGGCAACGGATCAGATGAAATTATCCAGATGATTGCCAGGGGTCTGCTCACACCTGGGACGAAAACTGTGATGGCTGCACCAACTTTTCCTCAGTATAGACACAATGGTATTATCGAGGGCTGTGAAATAATAGAAATCCCATTGATAGATGGCGCACATGATCTGGATAGGATGGCTGCTGCTATTGATGATCGGACCACAGTTGTCTGGCTGTGCTCTCCGAATAATCCAACAGGGGTTTATATAACCGAAGAACAGTTGACAGCGTTTATGGCACGTGTGCCAAGTCATGTGCTTGTCGTACTGGATGAAGCCTATTTCGAATATGTGACCGCGGAAGATTTTCATGATTCTTTGAGATTGCTTAGGCAATACCAAAACTTAATTATCCTAAGAACTTTTTCAAAAATATATGGGCTTGCCAGCTTCAGGGTTGGTTATGGAGTTGCCCATGTGGACACTATTTCAGCACTTGAGCCTGTCAGGGAGCCATTCAATGTAAACTCATTGGCACAAGCTGCCGCCATTGCAGCACTTGAAGACCAGGATTTTGTTGAAAAATGCAAAAGAGAAAACCAAACTGGTTTAGAGCAATTTTACCAATTTTGTGATGGTGCTGGATTGAGTTATTATCCGTCACAGGGGAATTTCATCTTGATTGATTTTAAAAGGGACGGTCAGGAGGTATTTCAATTCCTGCTTGAAAGAGGTTATATCGTCCGTTCCGGTACAGCGCTCGGATTCCCTACTTGTGTAAGGATTACAATTGGCTCAAAGGAGCAAAACCTGGGTGTAATTGAGATCATTAAAGAATTTTTGAATGTTGATACTGTAATATCTAAATAAGGGTGTGGAACTTATGGAAGGCCGCGTATTGATCATTGGTCTTGGTTTAATTGGCGGCTCTCTGGCGATGTGTATTAAATCTCAGCATCCTGGGGCAGAGCTCATCGGCTTTGATGCTGATGGAGATCAAATGGACCTGGCCATGATGCTGGGTGTCATTGATCGGGCAGCTGGAAGTATTGAAATGGAAGCTCCGAAGGCGGATTTAATCATTATAGCGACTCCGGTATTAACCACCGGAAGCGTCATTGAATCATTAGCTTCATTGAAACTGAAAGAGGAAGTCATTGTTACCGACACAGGCAGTACGAAGGGGTCCACTGCAATGAAAGCATCCTGCTTGAGAGAAAAAGGAGTTGCATTCATTGGCGGGCATCCAATGGCTGGGTCTCATAAAAGTGGTGTAGCTGCAGCGAAGAAAATCCTGTTTGAAAATGCATTCTATCTTCTGACAGCAGATACAATGATCAGAAAAGAAACGGTGGACCGACTAAAAGCATGGCTTGCTGGAACGAGGGCCAAATTCCTCGATGTGTCTCCTGAAGAGCATGATTATCTTACAGGTGTGGTCAGCCATTTCCCGCATATCATAGCTGCTTCCCTTGTTCACCAGGCATCAAGGGCGGAGGACGGGAATCCCCTCATCAACCGCCTGGCGGCTGGCGGTTTCAGGGATATCACACGAATCGCTTCAAGCAGTCCGCGGATGTGGAGAGATATTCTTCTTCAGAACCGTGATGTCCTTATCTCTCTGTTAACTGACTGGCAGGGTGAAATGGGGCGCGTAAAAGAATTATTGGTTACTAATGATAGTGATAGCATCTATGAATTCTTTGAATCAGCAAAAACATACCGGGATGGTCTTCCTGTAAGCGACAAAGGAGCTATTCCTAGTTTTTATGACCTTTTCGTAGATGTTCCTGACTATCCAGGGGTGATTTCTGAAATCACAGGGTACCTGGCTGTTGAAAATATCAGTATCACAAATATAAGAATCATAGAAACTCGTGAAGATATATATGGCGTCCTGGTGATCAGCTTCCAGACACCTGAGGACCGTGCCAGGGCCAAGGAATGCATCGAAAAAAATACAGACTATGATATGTCTCTTGGAAAGTAGACTGAAGGAGCAGAAATATGTCCGTAAAAACACTTTTGACAAATAGAACCACATTGGAAGGTCAGGTTAAAGTACCTGGCGATAAATCAATATCGCACAGAGCAGTCATGTTCGGCTCCATTGCCAATGGAATAACCCGTATCGAAAACTTCCTGCCAGGAGAGGACTGTTTAAGCACGATTTCCTGCTTCCGCCAGCTTGGTGTTGATATTGTCCGGGATGGGAGCAATGTAACGGTAACCGGAAAAGGTGCGGACGGGTTGAATCAGCCTGAGAATAAACTGTACGTTGGAAATTCCGGAACAACCATCAGGCTGATGATGGGAATCCTTTCGGGATTGCCATTCACCTCAACCCTTGAAGGTGATGAATCCATTGCCAGAAGGCCGATGACTAGAGTGACCCTTCCTCTCGGCAAAATGGGTGCAAGTATTATGGGAAGGAATAATGGCGAATTCACTCCGCTGACGGTGCAAGGCCAAAAACTGCACGGAATTACATATGAACTGCCTGTTGCAAGCGCACAGGTGAAGTCGGCGATCCTCCTTGCCGGATTGCAGGCTGAAGGTGAGACAATCGTTATTGAGCCAGTGAAAACAAGGGATCATACAGAGCGCATGATCAATCAGTTTGACGGCAATGTAGAACGTGATGGCGATGCTGTAAAGGTAACTGGCGGACAAATGCTGAAGGGAACACATATAAATGTACCTGGTGACATTTCATCTGCTGCCTTTTTTCTTGTGGCTGCCGCAATCGTTCCCGGGAGTGACATTATACTCCGGAATGTCGGTTTAAACCCGACAAGAACGGGAATAGTCGATGTGCTTAGCGCAATGGGAGCAGATTTCATTATTGAACCATACGAAAGTGAAGCAGCTGAACCTGCTGGGGATATTAGAATTAAATATTCTAAGCTGAATAGTACAATTGTAGAAGGTGATCTGATTCCTAGATTAATCGATGAAATCCCGGTCATTGCTTTGCTGGCAACGCAAGCAGAGGGAACTACGATCATTAAGGATGCAGGGGAATTAAAGGTAAAGGAAACAAATCGAATTGATACTGTTGTGAATGAACTCAAGAAACTTGGAGCCAACATCGAGGCTACGGATGATGGAATGGTTATACATGGGAAACAAAGCCTCGAAGGAGGAACTGTATCAGCACATGGCGACCACCGGATTGGAATGATGCTGTCCATCGCTGCCCTGCTTTGCAAAAGGGATGTCACACTTGAACAAAGCGAAGCGATTGCTGTTTCTTACCCTGGTTTTTTTGATGACTTGTATTCGCTGGTAAAAAAATAAATTAAGTATTGCTTTGAAGGCCAACCATGATAAATGGATGGCCTTCTGTCTATTAATAATGTTGCCTACGCTATAAAAAGGACTGCTGTCGTTATATTCTCGGAATTTCTGCATAGTTTGTCATAAGACTGATAAAGGAGTGGTTTTATGGCTTACATTATAGATAATGTCCATCTCTTGAAGGGACAAGCTTTCACTGATACAAGTTTGCTGGTGGAGGACCAAAGAATCATATCGACAACATCCAAATTTGAACGATATAACTACATGAGGATGGACGCTGACAACTATATAATGACCCCAACCCATGTCCTCTTTGATACGAACCTCCCTATAAAAGAATCTTTTAAAGAGAGAAAAGAATATTACCTGAATAATTTCATTCTAAAGGGCAGCACCGTTGTATTCACAGCAGTAAAGATCCAATTTGAACGGCAGCTCGTAGAAAAGCTTAAGCAGGCGAAAAGTGATTTGTTAGATAGCCCTATCGATTTTGTTCTGGGCGTCAGCATTCCGCCCCGGTTGCTGAATCCCGGATTCATCCGGAAGTGTAAGAAGATGAAAGTCCCAGCGATTTTTCTGGAGATTGACGAGATGAACACTCTGGATACGATGCCATGGGGATGGATCAAGGAAGCGCTGTTTCCTTATAACTGTCCAATCATTCCAATCTTTCCTGAAAGCAAGCATAAAAAAGGGAGGCAGCTGCAGCTCAATGTCTGGAACGAATTGATGAAAAAAGAGAAGGTTCCTGCTGTGTATGAAGATTTAGCGAATCCAGGCCCTGTGTCGAGGTCGATTTTAAAGAAGACCGGAATCTTCCCGGAAAAATCAAATCTGCATAATGGCGGAGAACTCAGCTATAATCTCTATACCAGAAGCCCCGAAACAAAATACCGTGATGAGCACGGGTTATTTTTTCAATCGAAGCATCTGGCGGTGACTGTGGACAAGGGCAAGGTCATTCGTGCGGGTGCCGAGGTTTATTATCGGCCAGGAAAGGGAGAGAATGTTATAATTAGGACACCAGGATTTTTTACAGACAATTACTAATAACTCTTCAGGCATTGCTGGTTTGACAGCTGTATGTAAACTGTCAAATATAGATTAGCCTAAGGTAAGGATAGGATGATAGAGATGGTCGCAGTAGAAGAAATTACAAATTATATCGAAAATGGACAGCTTGAAAAAGCAATGGCTGCTTATCAAAGAATTCTCGAAAATGGCAGCGACGAAGAAAAATTCCTGCTCTCTGAGGAGTTTTTCCGCTTTGGTTTCATGGAAGAAACGGAGGCATTAATCGAGAGTTTATTGAAGAATTATCCGAATGAAGGCGAACTCCATGTTTTGCTCGCTGAAACCCGGATCGAGATGGGCAAAGAGGAAGAGGCAATGCTTTCGCTTGAAAAAGTTGACGAAGAAGACCCTTCTTTTCCTCAGGCACTGCTTCTATTGGCTGACTTGTATCAGATGGAAGGTCTGTTTGAAGTGAGTGAAAAAAAGCTGCTTCAAGCTAAAAAGCTTTTACCGGATGAGCCTGTCATCGATTTTGCTCTTGGTGAGCTGTACGCTTCCCAGGGAAAACTTGTTGAAGCAATCCAGTATTACGAAACGGTTCTTAAGTCACATGAAGAGATTGGCGGAGTGAACATTAACCAGCGAATGGCCGAAGCGTTAAGTGCAGGCGGATCGTTTGAGGAAGCACTCCGATTTTACGAAGTAGCACTTGAGCAAAAACTGGAAATTAATACATTGTTCGGCTTTGCTTTTACAGCCTTGCAGGCAGGCTATAATAAAACAGCAATCGATAAGTTTGAGGAACTAAAAGCTCTTGACCCTGAATACCACTCCCTTTACCTCTATCTTGCCAAAGCTTATGAGCGGGAAGAACTAGTCGAAGAGGCATTCGATGCAGTGAAGCAGGGAATCGAGCAGGATGAGTTCAATAAGGATTTATACTTTTATGGCGGGAAAATAGCACTCAAAATTCCCGATGAAGAAGCTGCCGAAAAATTGCTTCGTGAAGCAATCGCTCTTGATCCAGGATTCATGGAAGGAGTCCTTGTCCTGAACAAACTTCTGCTCAAGCAGGAACGCTATGAAGATGTACTTGAGCTAGTGCGGGCAGCTGACATCCACGAAGAAGAAGAAGAACCACAAATTCTTTGGGACGAGGCAGTTGCTTACCAGCAAATTGAAGATTTTTCACAGTCATTAAACAAATACCAACTCGCATATACTTTCTTTAAAGACAACAAAGAATTTTTGACAGACTATGGTTATTTTTTAATTGAAGAAGGAAAAATGGCCGACGCCGCCGAAATTTTTAGTAAGCTAGTTGAAAAAGAACCTGGCAATGAAGAATACCGTGAATTGTTAGAACGCATGACGGAGAATCAGTAACCTAACAAAAAATTTGAGTTATGCAGAGGAGGGATTCAAAAATGACAACCCCTGTATCTGTCAACGAGAAAAAGGATTTTATCCGCTGGTTTTTAAACCATTACCAGCTTAAAAGGCGGGAATGCGTTTGGATCCTTAACTACTTGATGAGCCATGACCAGCTGATGGAAAAAGTGCACTTTGTGGAAAATGCACAATATTGTCCAAGGGGATTAGTGATGTCGACCCATTGCGTGGATGAAGTACCTTTCCGGTTCTTCAAAGAAAACGTGATGACGACAGATGCTGAAAAGTCTTTCCACGACATTCGCTTGAACAGGGAAGAAGAAATTTACATCCAATTGAATTTCCACGCTTCAAACAAAGCCCACCAGTTTGCGGCCGTCCTGGAAGAAAACCCTTATGTTCCAGGCCAGCTCCAAATCAGTGAAAGTGACAAGATGGTAGCAGAGAGATTCCTTGAAGAGAGCATTCAAAAATTCCAAAAAGACAAACTGCTTACCATGATTGATGAAGCACTGGACAGCCAGGACCAGGAAGCCTTCGAACATCTCACAGAACAATTAAAAAGATTGGGCGCAGTCAATTCGTTATAGCTTGCTTTTGATAGCAGGCTTTTTATTTTGCCTGTTATTAGCACTTGTGTCGCTGATTTGAGCAAAATTATGCTCTTTTGGACAAGGACAGTACGGGCTGGCGAAAAGGATTGAAACCATGCTTCGGACAAAGCAAGAGTGAAGATCCGTCGAAATGTCCGAACTTGATCCTACTTCAGACAAAACTCAAGGGAAGGTCCGTTGAAATGGTCGAACCTTATGCAACTTCGGACAAAACTCAAGCGAAGGTCTATTGAAATGGTCGAACTTGATCCTACTTCGAACAAAACTGAAGGGAAAGTTCGTTGAAATGGTCGAACCTTATGCAACTTCAGACAAAACTCAAAGGAAGGTCCATTGAAATGTCCGAACCAGGTCCTACTTCAGACAAAACTGAAGGGAAGGTCCATTGAAATGGTTGAACCTGAACCTACTTCGGACAAAACTCAAAGGAAGGTCTGTTGAAATGGTCGAACCTGAACCTACTTCGGACAAAACTCAAGGGAAGGTCTGTTGAAATGGTCAAACTTGATTCTACTTCGGACAAAACTCAAGAGAAGGTCCGTTGAAATGGTCGAACCTGAACCTACTTCGGACAAAACTCAAAGGAAGATCCGTTGAAATGTTCGAACCCGGTCCTGCTTCGGACAAAGTTACAAGGAAGAATCGCAGAAGTGTCTGAACTTGCCCTCACTTCGGCCAAAACCACCAGGGAGTGACCATTGAAATGTCCGAACCAACCCTTACTCAGGATAAAACGCAATGGAGCGGCCCGGAAAAGTCCAAACCTGACAAACCATTCGAAAACGCTTATTAATCGTGATATTATAGGTAAGGATTGAATGGCGGGCTTTCAGTCGTAGAGTATCCTATGTTAAATGACCGGGGCCTAATAGAATGATGGAGTTGGTTTTATGAGATGGGTATCAGCAGATGTAGAGATGTACCAGAATGCAGCAGAATATGTAGACACGGCCATCGTGTCGCTATTGCCAGTTTCTTTTGGTGAAAATATGAAACAAAATGCTTCGATGGCGGAATTTATTTCAATACTTACATCGCAACTGGAGAAGCAGTTTCGGGGCCGAATCTTCCTTTTGCCCGATTTTGTATACATAAAGGAAAATGAGGGAAGCTTGAATGCATTAAAGGATTGGGAGAACACTCTTTTGGACAAGCAATTCAAACATATTTTTTATGTGACTTCCGACAGCCGCTGGAGGCAGCAGGAAAAAGAATTGAGTGGAAACGTTCTGTGGCTGCCGTCCTTGTCTCTGGAGCATATGCAGGAGCAGCAAAAAGTTGCCATAGTGGGTGATCAGGTAAAGCAATTATTATCTTTGTTTACAGAGAAATGGGAAGAAGAATAATTCAGTGTTATTTTTATCACTGAGAAAAATGTTTTCAACATAGTATTATATTGATTTTGTAATCAGATTGATATATCATGGTTATGTCCTAGTTTTAAAATGTGTTTAAATTATGTCCGTTGGGGACTTAACTTGGGAATAGAGGGGGGAATAGCGTGAGTAAGCATCGAGTTTCAAGACGTCAATTCTTAAACTATACTCTAACAGGTGTAGGCGGTTTCATGGCTGCAGGGATGCTGATGCCAATGGTCCGATTTGCCGTTGATCCTGTACTTAAGGGTGAAGATGCGGGAGATTTTATCGCGACTCCATTGAAAATCGCAGATATTACAAATGAACCGCAAAAAGTAAACTTTAGCTTCACACAAAAAGATGCGTGGTATGAATCTGAAGAAACTGGAACTGCTTGGGTATTCAAGAACGAAGGCGGGGAGATTATTGCCCTGTCACCAGTGTGTAAGCACCTTGGTTGTGTTGTAGACTGGAATACTGATAAGCAAAATGAAAACAGATTTTTCTGTCCTTGCCACTACGGCCTTTACGAAAAGGATGGAACAAACGTAAAGGGCACACCGCCGTTGGCACCATTGGATGTATATCCAACAAAAGAAAAAGACGGGTTCCTTTATGTAGGAAAAGCCGAACCACGAAAGGGGGCGTAATCTTTGTTAAACAAAATTTACGATTGGGTAGATGAGCGTTTAGATATTACGCCTTTGTGGCGCGATATCGCAGACCATGAGGTTCCTGAGCACGTTAACCCGGCGCATCACTTTTCTGCGTTCGTGTATTGCTTTGGCGGTCTGACGTTTTTCATCACTGTCATTCAGATTCTTTCCGGAATGTTCCTGACAATGTATTATGTGCCGGACATCAAGAATGCATGGGAATCTGTTTATTATCTTCAAAACCAGGTAGCGTTTGGACAAATTGTCCGCGGTATGCATCACTGGGGAGCGAGTCTTGTCATCGTTATGATGTTCTTACATACGCTTCGCGTGTTCTTCCAGGGCGCTTATAAGAAACCTCGTGAATTGAACTGGGTTGTCGGAGTATTAATTTTCTTCGTAATGTTAGCTCTTGGATTGACTGGATACTTGCTTCCATGGGATATGAAAGCATTATTCGCAACAAAGGTTACATTGCAGATTGCAGATGCTGTCCCATTGATTGGGCCATACATTAAAATATTGCTTTCTGGACACTCAACGATCGTTGGTGCTCAAACCTTGACACGTTTCTTCGCGATTCACGTATTCTTCCTGCCTGCTGCATTATTAGGCTTAATGGGAGCTCACTTCCTGATGATTCGTAAGCAAGGTATTTCTGGTCCATTGTAAAATTCGAATGAAAAGATTGTGCGAATTGAGTTTCGCCCAATGATACGGAAAAAGGAGGGGATTGCTCGATGCATCGTGGTAAAGGTATGAAGTTCGTGGGTGACTCACGTGTCCCTGCAGAACGTAAGCCTAATATTCCGAAGGACTACTCGGAATACCCTGGCAAAACGGAAGCGTTTTGGCCTAACTTCCTGTTAAAGGAATGGATGGTTGGTGCGGTCTTCCTAATCGGATACTTGAGCTTGACAATAGCTCACCCATCTCCGCTTGAGAGGATTGCCGATCCTACAGATACAGCGTATATTCCATTGCCAGACTGGTATTTCTTATTCTTATATCAATTGCTTAAATATTCTTATGCTTCTGGTCCATATACCGTAATTGGGGCTATGGTTATCCCAGGACTTGCATTCGGTGCCTTATTGCTTGCGCCATTTATAGACCGCGGACCAGAACGCCGTCCATCAAAGCGTCCGCTTGCGACTGCTTTTATGCTTTTGTCGCTTGCTTCAGTTTTCTACCTTACTTGGGAATCTGTTGCCCATCATGACTGGGAAGCAGCTAAGAAGCAGGGACAGATTGTGGATGTCGAAATCGACAAGAACTCTGATGGATACAAACTTGCACAGGCGCAAACTTGTACTTCCTGCCATGGCGGCGAACTAGCCAGTGGTGCTACAGCGCCAAGTTTGTTAGATACAAAAATGAATGCTGAAGAAATTGCTGATGTTGCCAAGAATGGTAAAGGAAACATGCCTGCAGTCTTCAAAGGAACCGACGAGGAACTTCAGACTCTTGCTGAATTCATCGACGGTCTTAGCGAGTAATATGTCAAAGAACCTGTAAGGAAACTTGCAGGTTCTTTTTTGTGCTTATCCAGCAGTTTACATGCTGGACCTTGAACGTACATATGCAAATGTGTTTTTGCAAGATAACCACTCCACAGGGAAGGGAAAATGAAAATCATTAAAGTGAAAACTTTTGAATAACACCTCTGTAAAATCAGGCAAGGAAAACTTGGCTTATTTTCTATAAACTGTAATAATAGTGATAGAAAACTTGGATTGGAGATCGTCAAAATGATTAAAATATTATACCCTTTACTTGGGAATAGAACTGTATTATGGCTGTTATTTTGGGTGAATGTTTTGGGGACTGCTTACGGGTATTATTGGTACAAGTGGCAGCTTGTCGATACGCCACCGCAATTTCTTCTTTTCGTACCGGATAGCCCGACTGCAAGCTTGTTCTTCGTCTTCGTTTTAGGGGCATTCCTGATGGGGAAAAACTGGGCGCTTATGGAAGCATTGGCTATCGTTAGCCTGGTCAAGTATGGCCTTTGGGCGGTAGTGATGAATTTAATGGTATTCTTTGTTTCTGGTCAGCTTGATTGGATTGGTCTTATGCTGATGGCATCCCATTTTGCGATGGCGGTGGAAGGAGTCTTATATGCTCCTTTTTATCGAATAAAACCATGGCATTTGATTGTAGCTGCAGTTGTACTTCTTCATAATGAAATCATTGATTATGTTTTTGAAATGATGCCAAGGTACCATACACTAGATTTGTATATGGACCAGATCGGGTACTTTACATTTTGGTTAAGTATGTTCTCAATCGCCGTTGGCTATTACTTCGCCCTTAGGCCAGACCGATTCACACTTTCACTAAAAAGGTAAAGATAACCCCTGAATTTTGGTCTAACCTTGTCCACCTTCTCATACATTTTAATAGTATTTAGAGGGGGGACAGGAATGAGAGCAAAATATCTTATATTCATTTCGGTGCTTTTTTTATTGATTGCGCCGTTTGCAGCATACGCAGAAACACAGTCGCCTGTTGAAGAGCTGGACAATATATCAGACCAAGCACTGCAGATGGTGAAGCTGCACCGTTATGATGATGCTAACAGATTGCTGAATCATTTTTCAGAAGAATTCTTGCTGGTAACAGGAGATGGACGGCCATTCACTATGGATGAACTGCGGATTATTACTGTAGCACATGATGAAGCAGTTGAGGCGGTAGCAAACGCAGATCTGGGACATGCTGAAAGGATGAACAGAGTTACAAAGTTCAGGCTTATAATTGACGCAATTGCTTCTACACACCAGCCATTATGGACAGAGATGGAAGGGCCCATCATGACTGTTTTCAATGATATGAAGACTGCTGCGTATGAGGGAGACAATGACCAATTTCATGCGAACCTTAATTCATTCCTTTCTTTATACAATGTGATATATCCCAGCCTGAAGATTGACATCAACCCGGAAAGAGTCCAGAAAGTTGATGCTAGAGTCAGCTTTATCGATCAGTACCGCCCTCAGGTATTGCAAGAGGCTTCCAGCCAGGAAGAACTTGAAGGGCTTGAGTCGGACTTGCAAAACATCTTTGACGAAATGACGGAGGATGAAGCAGACCCATCTCTGTGGTGGGTAATGATTTCTACTGGAAGTATCATCATCCTTACATTGTCCTACGTAGGCTGGAGAAAATATAAAGGCGATCATGATAAAAAGAAAAATGTCCAAAAAGAACATAAGAATTGACACCTTATTCTAGTATTTATAAAATAGTGATAACATCATGAGATGTAAGGGGAGGTACTAGATGTCTATAATAATCTATTTTGCGTTAATTATTTTGATCCCGCTATGGGCTCAATTGAAGGTAAAAGGGGCATACAAGAAATATTCGCAGGTGGCTTCTTCGTCCCATATGACGGGTGCAGAGGTGGCTCGTAAAATTCTTGATGATAACGGTTTGTACAATGTTGGTGTCGAAGAAACCAGAGGTTATTTAAGTGACCACTACGACCCTCGTTCAAAGGTTGTACGTTTGTCTTCAGATAACTTTTTTGGCCATTCAGTCGCAGCCGCTGCAATTGCTGCTCACGAAGTAGGCCATGCAATTCAGGATGCTGAGGACTATTCCTTCCTTAGATTCCGCCATGCGCTTGTTCCAGTGGCAAGCTTGGGTTCAAACTTTTCCTGGATTCTGATCCTGATTGGGATTTTTGCTCAATTAAGCGGATTGCTTTTACTAGGTATCCTGTTCATGGCTTCGGCTGTTGTATTCCAATTGGTAACTTTGCCGGTTGAATTCAATGCATCGAACCGTGCAATGGAACAGGTGGTTTCAGCTGGGATCATTAGGAATGATGAAGAAAGAGAAACGAAGAAAGTATTGAATGCCGCAGCTTTGACCTATGTAGCTGCAGCTGCTGTTGCGGTACTTGAACTGGTGCGTTTAGTAATGATTTACACAGGCATGACGAGTGAAGAATAAAAAAAAATCCGGACATATCCGGATTTTTTTTTTATCTTTCCAAAGGAAGTTTATTTTCATCAAGCGTAAATCCTTCACCCAGTACATCGTGGACTACTGTGACCGAAACAAATGCATGTGGGTCTACTGAATTAATGACACTTTTCAATCGGACGATTTCATTCTTGGCGACCACGCAGTATAAAACATCTCTTTCTGATTTAGTATAAGAGCCTATAGCTTTTAGGCTGGTGACCCCGCGGTCCATTTCCTTCATGATTTTGGCTGCGATATCCTCGTTTTTCTCTGAGATGATCATAGCTCCTCTGGCAGCGTATGAACCTTCCTGCATAAAATCGATCACCCTTGCCCCTACAAAGACGACGACAAGAGTATACATGGCCTCCCTGTAATCCAAATATGTAATAAGTGAAAGTGTTATGACGCCAAAGTCAAACATGAACATTGTCCGTCCCATTGTCCACCCGAAATACTTCTGTGCAAGTCTGGCGATTATATCGACTCCGCCCGTCGTTCCTCCGTAACGGAATATGATACCAAGACCAATACCAATGAACACACCTGCAAATAAGGCCGCTAAAAACAAGTCTTCATATAATGGCATCTCGATTTGATATTTTTGGAATATGCCAAGAAAAATAGAGACGGCTACTGTGCCTATGATTGTATAAATAAAGACACTCCGGCCAAGCAGCTTCCAGCCTATGAAAAAGAGCGGCAAGTTCAATAATAAGTTAGTAATGGAAGGAGACCACCCAAATACGAAGTAAAGCAAAAGGGTAATTCCGGTGAAACCACCTTCTGCGAGGTTATTCTGCATATTGAAATGAACAAGGCCGAATGAGAAAATAGCCGCACCGAGTAAAATGAAAAAGATGTTTTTGATTTTTAAGCTGTTAAGCACAATTAATGCCTCCTAATTAGTACGACTAAAATTACCTGATAAAGCGCTTATATTATATAAAATATAACCAACAAGGGCAATCTTTTACAGGAGGGGCATAAAGAGTCGCAATTTTCTATGTTTCAAGTCCTGAATTGTGATGAGGATATTAGCTTAAAAAGCTTTATTAGTGATTGCCTATAATTAGTTTGAAATAAAAATATTTGTCAAAGTACCTCCATTAAGCTAACATCGATATAGATAAACATACATAAAAAGGTTGGGTGAGTTTCTTGAGTGGAAAAAAAACGATGAAAGAACTCCAGCAGGAAGTGGATACCTATATAAGCCAATTTAAAGAAGGTTACTTTAGTCCGCTTGCACTGACTGCACGCATGACCGAGGAACTCGGGGAGCTGGCTCGTGAGGTCAACCATTATTACGGCGAAAAGCCAAAGAAGAACGATGAAAAAGAAAAGACAATTGAAGAAGAGCTTGGAGATATGCTTTTTGTGATGATTTGTTTTGCCAACTCTTTAAATATAGACCTGGAAGAAGCACATAACATGGTTATGGAAAAGTTCAATACAAGGGACAAAGACCGCTGGACGAGAAAAGACAGCTAAAGGAGACTAAATATATGGATAAAGTAAAGATTGTTATTGCAGGACCAAGAGGAAGAATGGGTAAAGAGGCTGTCAATCTGGTGGTCGGTACGGATACATATGAACTCGCAGGAGTAGTTGACAGAAAATATGAAGGAATGAAGATTGGGGAGCTCGAGGGCTTTCCAGAGAGTGATGCCTTAATTTATACGGATTTCGAGAAATGTCTCCAGGATGTTGAGCCAGATGTTCTGATTGACCTGACAACACCTGAAGTAGGCATGTTCCATACAAAGACCGCATTGAAATATAAAGTTCGTCCAGTGGTAGGTACTACAGGGTTCAGTAAGGAGGATCTTGAAGAACTTGAACAGCTGTGCGCAGAACAGGAAACAGGCTGTATCATCGCTCCAAACTTTGCAGTCGGGGCCGTTTTGATGATGAAATTCTCGCAAATGGCTGCCAAGTATTTCAATGATGTTGAAATCATTGAGCTGCACCACGACCAGAAGCTCGATGCGCCTTCTGGTACAGCAGTAAAAACAGCACAAATGATATCTGATGTACGTGAACCGAAAACACAGGGACATACTGACGAAAAGGAAACAATTCAAGGTGCCCGAGGTGCGGATTATGAAGGTATGCACATACATTCAGTAAGGCTTCCTGGACTGATTGCCCACCAGCAGGTTTTATTCGGTGCTGACGGACAGACATTGACCATCCGCCATGATTCTTACAATCGAAGCTCCTTTATGTCTGGAGTCAAGCTTGCAGTGGATACAGTCATGAAAATGGATGCTTTTGTTTACGGATTAGAGAATATCATAGAATAGGGGAGAAACCATGAACATTGCCTTAATTGCACATGATAAAAAGAAAGATGATCTGGTGGGTTTCGCTGTCGCTTATAAGGAGATTTTTGAAGAGCATACGATATTTGCAACAGGGACAACAGGGTTGAGGATCATTGAAGCAACGGGTTTGGAAGTGACAAGGTTTCAATCGGGTCCTCTTGGCGGTGACCAGGAGATTGGCGCACGGATCGCCAATAACCTTATAGATGCGGTGTTTTTTTTCAGGGATCCATTGACTGCTCAGCCGCATGAACCTGATGTGACTGCTCTCGTTAGCTTATGTGATGTATATTCTGTTCCGCTGGCGACCAATATGGGAACAGCTGAGATTCTTGTAAAAGGAATTGAAAGAGGAGATCTTGATTGGCGAAATATAGTGAAAGAAGAAACTGGTGATGAAAATGGAAGCAATGAAGCTTGATATACTGGCGTTTGGTGCCCATGCTGATGATGTTGAAATCGGAATGGGCGGGACAATCGCAAAATTTGCTGCTGAAGGAAAATCTATCGGGATTTGTGATTTGACAAAAGCAGAGATGTCTTCAAACGGAACAGTAGAGATCAGGAGCCGTGAAGCAAAAGAAGCGGCCGGCATTCTTGGAGTGAAGATGAGGGAAGAACTGGACTTGCCGGACAGAGGCTTATTTTTAAAGGAAGAATACATAAGGAAAATTGTTAGAGTGATCAGGCGGAATACTCCGGATATAGTTTTTGCACCCTATTTTGATGACCGTCATCCTGACCATGGCAGCTGTGCACGCCTTGTTGAGGAGGCGGTCTTTTCGGCAGCAGTAAGAAAATATGATGAAGACGGCGGACTAAAGCCACACAGGGCAAAAGCTTTATATTTTTATATGATCAATGGGTTCCATAAACCAGATTTTCTAGTTGATGTATCGGATTATATCCATCTTAAAATCAATGCCCTGAATGCTTATGAAAGCCAATTCATGAAAGGGGCAGGCACTTTTGACACCCCGCTTGTGAACGGCTACATTGAAACAGTTGAAGCACGAGAGAAATTATTCGGCAAGGAAGCCGGCGTTGCATATGCTGAAGGCTTTATGTCCAAAAAACCATTGTTAATCCACAAGGATTTGTTAGGGGAAGGAAAATGAAGAAACTTAAAATAGGCATCACTTGCTACCCGACTGTAGGTGGTTCCGGTGTTGTCGCAACTGAACTAGGCAAGCTGCTGGCGGAAAAAGGTCATGAGATTCACTTCATTTCCTCGAGCCTTCCCTTTCGCCTGAAAAAAATGTACCGAAATATTTATTCTCATGAGGTTGAGGTCAATCAATATTCAGTCTTTCAATACCCACCATATGATATTGCTTTGGCCAGCAAGATTGCAGAAGTCGCAGTTTTGGAAAATTTAGATGTACTTCACGTCCATTATGCCATTCCTCATGCTGTATGTGCTATACTGGCTCGCCAGATGAGCGGGAGGGATCTGAAGATTGTCACAACGCTTCACGGTACAGATATTACTGTACTTGGATACGATCTGTCACTCACTGATGCCATACGGTTCGGGATTGAAAAATCGGATTACGTTACAGCGGTGTCCAATTCGCTTATCCAGCAGACTTATGACTTGATCAAACCCGATAAGGAAATTGGCTGTGTGTACAACTTCATTGACACTCGTATCAATAAACGGACAGATTCCTCACAACTAAGGAAGGAATATGGAATCCTTCCTGAAGAAAAAGTGGTCATCCATGTATCCAATTTCCGCCCTGTTAAAAGAGTTCAGGATGTAATCAAAACATTCGCGGGCATCGCAGAAAAAATGCCGGCCAAGCTCTTGCTTGTTGGAGATGGACCAGAAATGAAAAATGTATGCAATCTCGCCAGTGAGCTGGGGATTCGCGACAAAGTCCTGCTCCTTGGAAAACAGGAGAGGGTAGAGGAACTATACTCATTAAGTGATTTGATGCTTCTTCTCTCAGAAAAGGAAAGCTTCGGATTGGTAGCACTAGAAGCAATGGCTTGCGGGGTACCATGTATCGGTACAAATGTAGGAGGGATTCCGGAAGTTATTGTGGACGGAGAGACTGGTTACATATGCGAATTAGGAAATATCGAAGAGATAACGGAAAAAGCTGTTGATATACTTTCAAGCCCTGAAAGCCACAAGCGTTTTGCTGAGAAATCGGTAGAAAGGGCAGAAAAAAGCTTCAGTGCTGAACAAATCGTATCTGAATACGAAAGCATCTACTATAATATCGTTGGGCAGGATCAACAATGATAGGCCAGCCTTTCATGCAGGCAGTGCCTGTCCTTAAATTAATAGAGAATGCGGGGTATGAAGCATATTTTGTCGGCGGCTCTGTCAGGGATCATATCCTCGGCCGTGAAATATCCGATGTTGATATCGCAACCTCAGCGTTACCTGAAGAGTTAAAACGGATCTTCCCTAAAACCACTGATGTGGGAATTGAACATGGAACAATTCTCGCCCATTATAAAGGCGAACATTATGAAATAACGACATTCCGTTCGGAAGAAAACTACACAGATTTCCGCAGGCCAGATAAGGTTTCTTTCATTCGGTCATTAAATGAGGATCTGCAGCGTCGTGATTTCACTATGAACGCAATGGCTATGGACAAAGAAGGGAATATTATCGATCCCTTTGCGGGCAAAGAAGCGATAAACAAAAAAGAAATTGTGACAGTAGGCAATCCCGATGAACGTTTCGGTGAAGATGCATTGAGGATGCTTAGGGCTGTTAGATTCCAGTCGCAATTATCTTTTTCGATCGGAAAACAGACTTTAGAATCGCTTACTAATTACTGTCACCTGCTGGAGAACATAGCGGTGGAACGCAAAACTGTTGAATTTGAAAAATTGCTTAAGGGGCCTGGCCGGAGCGAAGCAGTCCAGTTGCTGGGGAATAGTGGCATGATTCAATTTTTGCCAGGATTGAAAGGTCATTGCGATGAAGTAATACGCTTTTCAAGACATCTAAAAGAGGATTTCCAATTGCAGGAATCATGGGTCCTGCTGGTGTTTGAATTAGGTTTGAAAGATAAAAAAATTGAAGATTTTCTTAGAGAGTGGAAGCTTCCAGTCCAAAGGATTAAACGAATTAAACAAATTCATGCGCTGTTATTGCATCGACTTGAAAATGAATGGGACCTGGAAGCGGTTTATAAAGCAGGGTTGGAAAATGCAATTAGCGCTGAAATAGTGTTTGCGTCCCTGCAAGATATTGTTGGCAGCACCGATGAAATCAGGGAATTGCATGAGCGGCTTCCGATCAAGCATCGAAAAGAATTGAACGTAACTGGGAATGATGTTATGGGTTGGTTGGATAAACAGCCTGGTCCCTGGCTGCGCGAATTTCTCGAGGAAATCGAACGTTCTGTCATCTATGGCATCGTGCCAAATGAGAAGGAGAAAATAAAGGAATGGCTGAACGCGTCCAATCTGAGATCAGAAAAAAATTGATCGATGCCTTTACGAGGAATGAAACTGAATATCTATCAGGCCAACATCTGGCTGACATTGCGGGCTGCACACGTACGGCGGTGTGGAAGCATATCGAGGAGCTTCGCAAAGAAGGCTTTGAATTTGAGGCGGTCAGAAGAAAAGGATACAAAATTATTTCAATCCCTGACAATATGTCTGCAGATAAAATAACCCTTGGTTTAAACACAAAATTTCTTGGCAGGAATTTGCACTATCATGACAGCGTAGAATCCACTCAAAAAATTGCATATAAACTAGCTTATGATAATGCTGATGAGGGAACTGTGGTGATTGCCGAAGAGCAAACTGCGGGAAGAGGAAGGATGGACCGCAAATGGCATTCTCCCAAATATTCAGGAATATGGATGAGCATCATCCTCAGGCCGAAGATTCCTATCCCGAAGGCTCCGCAGCTGACTTTGATCACTGCGGTCGGCGTTGTGCAGGCAATAGAGGAAGTAACAGGCTTATTGCCTGAAATAAAATGGCCGAATGATATTCTCATCAACGATAAGAAAATTACTGGTATTCTTACCGAGCTCCAGGCTGAATCAGATCGGATTAATTCGATCATCATTGGAATCGGCATCAATGTCAATACAGGCATTGAAGATTTTCCTGAAGATATCCGGACAATCGCTTCGTCGCTCGCCATTGAATCTGAAAAAATCATAGACAGGGAAAAGTTGATCAGGACGATACTTGAAAAATTAGAAAAATTGTATTTACTTTATCTCGAAAAAGGCTTTTTTCCGATAAAGCTCATGTGGGAAAGCTACGCTATAAGCATCGGTAAACAGATCACTGCAAGGACCCTGACTGGAGAGATCAAAGGGAAAGCCACCGGGATTACTGAAGACGGAGTTCTTTTGATTGAGGATTCAGCAGGGGAAATTCATAACATATATTCCGCGGATATCCATATTGAAGGTTAATTCAGTAATGTAGCCAAAAAAGCAGTCATTTGCTATAATCAATCTGGGCGGTATCGAGAGAACTGCACCTTGTTGATTTAAATAATAAAAAAATAGTTCTGCCTGGATCCGGTAGCGGACTGGGACAGAGGGATGAAACAAGTACAGGCTTCAAAGGGTCCTTCTGGCATAGATGGGCCCTTTTTTAGTGTCTGGCATTGATGGATTGTTTTATCTCCTCTTCAGAAAAAGGGAGGAACGAAAATGAAACAAACAACTGATTTCTTGAAAATGAAGCAAACAGGCAACAAGATCGTCATGGTGACAGCCTATGATTATCCTTCAGCCAAGCATGCAGAACAGGCTGAGGCTGATATGATCCTCGTTGGTGATTCCCTTGGAATGGTCGTGCTCGGTTATGACTCGACTATACCAGTGACCATGGAGGACATGATCCACCATTCGAAAGCTGTTAAGCGAGGAGCAGGCAATACATTCATTGTTGTCGATTTGCCATTTATGAGTTATCATCTGTCAATCAAGGACACTCTTATAAACAGTGCGAGAATCATGCAGGAAACAGGGGCGAATGCTGTCAAATTAGAGGGTGCTGATGAGGTCCTTGACCATATAAACGCACTGACTAAGGCAGGAGTTCCTGTAGTAGCGCATCTTGGTCTCACTCCGCAGTCTGTCGGGGTAATCGGTGGATATAAAGTACAGGGGAAGAGCGCCGATGCGGCAAAAAAACTGATTGATGACGCAAAAAAATGCGAAGAGGCAGGCGCCTTTGCTGTTGTGCTTGAATGCGTTCCTAAACAGCTTGCTGAACAGGTCAGCCAGTCCCTCACAATCCCGACGATAGGGATCGGGGCTGGAGCGGAGGTTGACGGACAGGTACTTGTATACCACGATATCATCACATATGGTGTGGACAGGGTACCAAAATTCGTGAAACAATATACCAATGTAAATGAATTGATCTCTTCCGGGCTCAGTGCCTATGTTTCAGAAGTAAGACATAAGGCTTTCCCGGAAGATAAACATAGCTTTACTATGAAAGAAGAAGAATTGAAGGCATTGTACGGGGGAAAAGAATGAAAATCATTAGAACAATCACCGAGATGCAGGAACAGATGCAAAAATTAATATCTGAAGGTAAATCCCTTGGATATGTGCCAACGATGGGGTTCCTGCATGAAGGCCATATATCATTGATGAAGAGGGCGCGTACGGAGAATGATGTTGTTGTCCTGAGCATTTTCGTGAACCCGCTCCAATTTGGTCCTACAGAGGACCTGGATGCCTATCCACGTGATTTTGAACGCGACCATAAAATTGCGGAGGAACAGGGAGTCGATTATATTTTCTATCCTTCTGCTGAAGAAATGTATCCAGATAATGCTTCGGTAAAAGTATCTGTTGTTGACCGGACAGATGTCCTTTGCGGCAAATCAAGGCCTGGGCATTTTGATGGTGTAGCAACTGTCTTAATCAAGCTGTTTAATATCATCCAGCCTGCGAGGGCATATTTTGGCCTCAAGGATGCCCAGCAGGTCGCAGTGGTCGATGGCCTGATCAAGGATTTCAATTTTCCGATCGAATTGATTCCAGTTGAAACAGTACGTGAAGAAGATGGGCTTGCGAAAAGTTCGAGAAATGTCTATTTAAGCGAAGAAGAAAGACAGCAGGCAATTGAACTTAACAGCAGTCTGGAGATGGCAAGACGCGCCATTGAGAGAGGCGAAAGAAATCCGGATGAAATTGCTGGAATGATGAGACATCATATCCATGAGAAAACGACAGGTAAAGTTGATTATGTAGAGATCTATTCCTACCCAGAGCTGGAGGAATTGGATACTTTGAAGGGGAAAGTCATCATTGCCCTTGCGGTGAAATTCTCGAAAGCAAGACTGATTGACAATACCATCATAGATTTAGAGGTAAAATAACTTATATAGGGGGATTATATTCCATGTTCCGCACCATGATGAATGCTAAAATACATCGAGCTAGAGTAACTGAAGCCAATTTGAACTATGTCGGCAGCATCACAATTGACAGCGATATTCTGGACGCAGTTGGTATGGTTGCCAATGAAAAGGTCCAAATCGTCAATAATAATAATGGCGCGCGTTTTGAAACTTATATAATTGCGGGGGAAAGAGGGAGCGGAGTAGTGTGCCTGAATGGTGCCGCAGCCCGTCTAGTCCATGAGGGGGATGTTGTAATCATCATTTCCTATGCACTTGTCCCTGAAGAGAAGGTTCCGTCCCACCAGCCGAAAGTAGCGTTGATGGATGAGAATAACCGTATAGTAGAAATGCTTCATGCTGAACCTGAAAGAACGGTATTCCTATAAAACAAGAAAACTCCCGTACTGTCGGGAGTTTTTTCATATCGTTACTTTGTAAACTCTTTTCCATGTCCTTAAAGGGAAATTGGTGAGATTTTCAGAAATCATCCAAGAAGAATTACATACAGCGGGATGACAGGATTTTTTGCCTGGCAAGGTTGAAAAGTAAAATCTAATTGTATTTGATTTGGTCATAATAGGACTACACTGTTAGATAGGGACTTTGAATGTGGATGCATAACGTTCCATTGGAAGCTATTGACCATTAAATTGAATGTCCAGAGGGAAAAAGTGTACCAATGGATGCTGTGGGATATCGCTAAGACACTATCCCGCTTTCACTTTCACAATTTTTATGATACGTTTTTGTTTGACTGAATGTTAGAGGTGTATTGAAGAATGAGCCAAAAATTTGTGGTTGTAGATTTAGAAACAACGGGCAATTCCCCTAAAAAGGGTGACCGTATTATACAATTTGGAGCAGTGATCATTGAGGATGGCAAGATTACTGGCCGGTTTTCCTCGCTTGTCAATCCATTGCAGGAGATCCCTGCATTCATTGAAGAGCTGACAGGAATTTCTGATTCGATGGTAAAGGATGCTCCATTATTTGAAGAGATCGCTCCGCAGGTTTCTGATATGCTTGAAGATGCTTATTTTGTGGCTCATAATGTTTTATTTGATCTTTCCTTTTTACAAGAAGAATTATTAAATTCAGGTCAGGAAGGATTTTATGGTCCTGTTATAGATACTGTGGAAATGGCAAGAATTCTGTATCCGACTGCTGACAGTTATAAACTGACTGATTTGGCAGCAAGGGAGGGTTTGCATCATGACCGCCCTCACCAGGCAGATAGTGATGCCCAAGTGACTGCAGAGTTGCTCCTGATCATGCTTAAGGATATAAAAGCGCTGCCCATGGTCACAGTCAAGGAACTGGCAAAGCTTTCGGAGGGACTTAAGAGTGACCTTCACTTAATTTTTGATGAAGTTTTGAGTGTGAAGGAGAGCAGTCTGGAGATTTTACCTGAACATCTTGAGGTTTACCGTGGGATTGCCTTGAAAAAGAGAGCGGTGATCCGCAAAATGAACCAAGGTGCTATTGCGTATCCTGAATCAGTGGAGAAAAAGATGTCTTTACTCCAAAAGGCATTTTCAGGCTATGAGATCAGGCATGGACAGTTCGAGATGATGGACTGCGTTCGTGAAGCATTCTCAAAAGATGGCCATGCTTTGATCGAAGCGGGAACGGGTGTAGGAAAGTCCCTTGGTTATTTGATTCCAGCAGCAATTTTTTCATTGGAGAGTAATAATCCGGTAGTAATCAGTACCTACACAACACAGCTTCAGGAACAGCTTTTATTCAATGACATCCCAAAACTGGGACAGGTTTTGGGAACAACCATAAATGCATCGTTGATTAAAGGCAGGAACAACTATATAAGCATGGCCCGGTTTGAGCATTCCCTGAGGGAGGTAGAGGAGAATTACGATACAGCCCTTACAAAAATGCAGATCCTTGTTTGGCTTACGCAAACAGAAACGGGAGACTATGATGAACTCAATTTGTCTAGTGGGGGCATGCTCTTCTGGAGTAAAGTGAAAAATGAACGCGCGCTTTTCCTCAAGACGAAGCACTGGGAGGATTATGATTTTTATCAAAGGGCAATCGAAAAAGCCCATAATGCGGATATTTTGATCACTAACCATTCAATGCTTCTGGCTGACCTTGTTTCAGAGAAGGGTCCGCTTCCGGCTTATGACTATGTTGTACTTGATGAAGGTCATCAATTCGAAAAGGCCGCAGGAAAGTATTTTGGCAAGTCACTGGATTATCTGGCTGTCAGGCTAGTGCTTAATCAGCTTGGTTTATATGACCAAAACCAGTTGTTCTATAAGTTGGAGACAGTCCTTAACAATAATAACGGCGACTTGGGAAGCAGCAGGCTACATACGTTTGAAATCAATCAGTTGATATCTGATTTGGTATATGAAGCAGAAGAACTGTTCAAGCTTGCAGGAACTTATGCAAGAAAAGCGCTGAGGAATAAATCGTATGGAAGCAAATTGAATGCAAGCATGGTTCCGGACAGAGATAACCGGATATGGACTGCATTGAAAACAACCGCAGAAAGATTTTATTTTCACTTAAAGGATTTAATCACCGCTTTGGAAGGAAGGCTGGATGAGGCGGGAAAAAGCCCTCATCGCTATACAGGCGTGCAGCAATCAATCCTTGAAGAGGTTGTTTCGATTACAGAAGATTTGGAAAAAATCCGGATTACGGCTCGAACCCTTTTTATGGACGAAAGCGGTTATGTGAGATGGATTGAGGCAGATACGAGGGCTTTGCAAAATTCAACAACAATTTTTTCCCGCCCTGTTTATGTATCAGATTATTTGGCTGAACAATTTTTTGCGAAAAAAAGAAGTGTAGTTGTTACATCAGCAACTCTCTCTGTTAATAATTCCTTCACGTTTATCAAAAAGGAATTGGGACTGCGAACTATACTGATGGAAAAGCAAATTCCATCGCCATTTTCCTATGAGTCTCAGGTCAAGCTCATTGTGCCTGATGACTTGCCGGATATTAAGTCTGTATCTAATGATGACTATGTCGCGGCCATTACGGAACATATCATCTCGATTGCAGAAGCAACTAAAGGCCGGATGCTGATTTTGTTCACATCGCATGAGATGTTGAAAAAGGCTTATGAATTAATAAAGGAGAGCGGCCTCCTTGAAGAGTTTATTTTGATAGCCCAGGGGATTACTGCAGGCAGCAGGACAAGACTGACAAGGAACTTCAAACGGTTCGATAAAGCGATTCTATTCGGGACCAGCAGTTTCTGGGAAGGTGTTGATATTCCGGGTGAGGATCTATCATGCTTGATAATCGTGAGACTTCCATTCACACCACCAGATGAACCTATAACAGCTGCAAAGTGTGCTTTGATCAAGGAAAACGGTGGCAGCCCATTCTCTGAATTGTCCCTCCCTGAAGCCGTCCTGAGATTTAAACAAGGGTTTGGAAGACTAATCCGTACATCCAACGATAGAGGCCTGATTCTAATCTTTGACCGCAGGCTTGTTACCACATCATACGGAAGTGCCTTTTTACAATCGGTACCTGACGTTCCGGTGGAAAAAGGATCCATAACAGAAATAGTCGATATGATTCATGATTGGCTTTAGTACTGTTACGCGAAAGGCCAACTTTGAACATATTTTTTTACGCTCTTTTCTCAAACTTTGTTGCTATTGAAAACAAAATTGAATTGAATCACCTATATCCCTTCCTAAAGTTGACGCTTCTTATGAGAAAAGAGCATGCAAACTTAGTACCGACCTGCAAAACGGCTTATTATTACGTTAAAATCGGCTTTAGGATTTTAACAACAATCTATACGAAAACAGCGTTTTTAAAAAAGCTTTTTATAATTTCAGCTAAATGACGCACTCTAAAGCTAGAAGTAATTGGAGGAGTGTACATGAAGCTGTTATTGGCAATTCTGGCATTTATGAATTGGTATTATTTCCCGTATGAATCTCCTTCTGCTCCCGTTGAGGTTGAAGGTGTAGATGTCAATCTGAAAAGAAACGAATTGGCTTTCACATTCTTAGCATTAAGCGATGGAGAGGCAGCACTGATTCAGCATGCTAATGGCGAGAATATACTTGTGAATACTGGTGGCAGTGGCACAATCAAAGAGCTTGAGCGGCTGCTTGCTCTTTTCCATGTGAATGATTTATCGACAATTATTTTGACTGCGAATGCCGGCCAGGAAAACCTTGATCAATTAATCCAGAAATATAATGTCCGCAGGATATTTACAGGGAAAGCTGGTAATCAGGTTCTGGCAGGAGCCTCAATCCCGACTGAAGTGAAAATCCAAAGCTGGAAGCAGGGAGAATTGTTAAAGCTAATGCCAGGATTGACTGCAGAAGTCATTTTCGATGGCAGTGAAGAGAACGAAGGCACAGATATTTCTTTTCAATTTTTTCATCATCAAATTTTTTATATTAGTTCAGCTAGTCATGCTTCTGAACAAGCATTTCTTGCAGAACCTTTGAAGAATGTCAATATTGTCAAATTGCCGTTTTTTGCTGCAAAAGGATCTTTTTCAGATTTGCTGATCGAGCATCTTGATCCTCAGCTAGCAGTAATCTTCAAATCAAATTCAGTTAAACCTGATCCGGATTTAGTGGAGATGCTGAATGAAGCCTGGATTGATGTTTATTTCACAAAGCAGCATGGTACTGTTACAATTAAGCTTACCGATTCAACCTATGATGTCATTACAATCTTGAGTGAAGAGTAATCATTAATTGAATGGAGGTACCGAAATCATAAAAAGGGCTAAAGAAAAACTGCGCATATTCTGCGCAGCCATTTTAGTTATGTAAGAAATAAAATAGCACTTTGAGAATTGTCCAGCTACAGCGCCTAGCCCCTCGAGTCGCTTGTCTAGTTTCGCCTCCTAGAAACTCCGAAACTTCAACTCCGCCGGCAGAAGCAAAAAGCGCTTCTTTGTCGGAGTCTCCAGTTTCTGCGTTTCTGGGCAGTCGGCTATACTTTTCGATTTCGGTCCTGCCAATGAAGTCAAAGAACGACTTCACTGTCAGGCCCTCCAGCGCTTGTCGGGGCTGACCAAGGCGCTTGCGCTTTTTGTTAAAATAACTTGATTTTTCAGAAATTTCACTCTAAAATAGAACTAACATACCAACCGG
>NZ_JAGGQU010000018.1 GCF_018613155.1 Bacillus sp. ISL-55
ACCCATGCTGGGCGCACACATAGAGAAAGGCCGCGAACAGGTCGCGGCCTTTAGGGTTTAGCATACGCTCAGTGCGTCGTATGTAATTATTTCACTGCATCCTTAAGCGCTTTGCCAGGTTTGAAAGCAGGCACCTTGCTTGCAGAGATTTCGATTTCATCACCAGTTTGTGGGTTGCGTCCTTTACGGGCAGCGCGCTCACGAACTTCGAAGTTACCAAAACCGATTAATTGTACTTTGTCTCCATCTTTTAATGCATTTAAGATTGAATCAAAAACAGCGTCAACTGCTTTTGTTGCATCCTTCTTAGAAAGCTCACTAGCTTCTGCAACTGCATTGATAAGTTCTGTTTTGTTCATGCCATTCACCTCCTCCCAAAGAGATCCCATTGCTCAGAAATAAAGCATCTTACTACATTTCTAAACAAAACATATGAATTCTATACGTTGCTGGAAGATTTTATTATCATAGTTTTAAAAAAACTATGATAAAGAAACCTTAAATCGCTTGAAACCCTGTTATATAAGGGTTTGTAAGCTACAACGCTAATTCTGTTAAAAGATTATCACAATGTTTTACTCTTATCAAGATAATTTCAAGAAATAATGGGAATCTTTTCTTCTTTGAAACATATTTGTAATATGTTGACCCTCATTTATTACCCGTACCAGGGAGTATCAAACATACAATAATGAATTTTATGCCTTTTCTTCTGATTTCGCAAGCAGTCAACAATGTCTTTACTGGTAATTTACTGAAAGGAAGTTATATTAGAAGATTAATTTCACTCCAAATTTGCTTGTAAATCAATTAAATAGAGAAAAAATCCATGTCTCCGGCAACAAAACAAAAAGACTCCCAAAAGGAGTCCAAATTATAATATGATTGCTATTAATCCACCGGAACCTTCGTTGATGATTCTTTCCAGCGTCTCTTTTAATTTATATCGTGCATTTTCTGGCATCAGGCTCAATTTTGCCGAAATTCCTTCTCTAACGATTGAGCTTAAGCTTCTTCCAAAGATATCAGAATTCCAGATTGACAGCGGGTCATCTTCAAAATCCTGCATCAAATAGCGAACGAGCTCTTCACTTTGTTTTTCAGTGCCAATAATTGGCGAGAATTCGGATTCTACGTCCACTTTGATCATATGGATTGAAGGAGCTACCGCTCTTAATCGAACACCGAAACGCGCCCCCTGGCGGATGATTTCTGGCTCTTCCAGGCTCATGTCCGTCAGTGAAGGTGAAGCGATGCCATATCCTGTCTGCTTAACCATTTTAAGCGCATCAGAAATCTGGTCAAACTCTGTTTTTGCGTAAGCAAACTCCTGCATTAGCTCAAGCAAGTGATCCTTGCCGCGGATCTCGACACCTACGATTTCTTTTAAAATCTCGTCATACAGGTCATCCGGAGCATACAGGTCGATTTCTGCTATACCCTGGCCCATTTCGATACCCGCCAGTCCAGCCCTGTCAATGTACTCAAAATCGCTGAATTGATGTACGACTCTATCAACATCACGCAGCCTCTTAATGTCCTTCACAGTCTCCTTGACAGCTTCCTGATAGCTCTCACGCAACCAGTGGTTTTCGCGGAGCACCATTACCCAGCTTGGCAGATTGACGTTCACTTCTAGGACAGGGAATTCGTAAAGTGCTTCCCTCATCACACTTAGAACATCTGATTCCCGCATGCTTTCTACACTCATTGCAAGCACAGGGATATCATATTTATCAGCCAATTGGGAACGAAGTGTTTCAGTACTTGGATGATACGGCTGGGCGCTGTTGATCACCATGATGAACGGCTTGCCGACTTCCTTTAGTTCCTCAATTACTCTTTCCTCTGCCTCAATATAATCTTGTCTTGGGATTTCCCCAATTGTCCCATCTGTCGTAATGACGACACCGAGTGTTGAGTGTTCCTGAATAACCTTCCTTGTTCCAATTTCTGCTGCTTCATGGAAAGGGATTGGTTCTTCATACCAAGGCGTATTGATCATCCTTGGCCCATTCTCATCCTCATACCCCTTTGCTCCCGGAACTGTATACCCTACGCAATCTACGAGCCTGATATTTACATCCAGACCATCATCAACGTGCACGGATGCCGCCTGGTTAGGCACGAATTTCGGTTCAGTGGTCATGATTGTTTTACCCGCTGCACTCTGAGGCAGCTCATCAAGCGCTCTGGCTCTTTCAGCCTCGTTATTGATATTAGGTAAAACCACCAGTTCCATGAATTTTTTAATAAAAGTGGATTTTCCAGTGCGGACCGCACCTACAACCCCCAGGTAAATATCGCCGCCAGTCCTCTCGGCAATATCCTTAAAAATATCTACCTTTTCCAAGTGATCCCCTCCCGATCATAGAGTTAGTGGGAATAAATTCATCCAAATTAGTAATCTGGGACAGTATATATTTATGATGTTGTCCTATATCAATATGACAATTTTTTATTTTTTTACCCCCTTAATTTTAATTTCAAAAAAGACTTCTTCAATTCCCATTTATGAGAACAATCGATATCTTTTTAAAGACAAAAAAACCCTACTTCTACAATATATTTTGCAGAAACAGGGTTATGACTAATTTATTAGAAATGCGCAAGCCGCTGTTCACCCATAAAAGTGATGAACCTATAAACTTCCTATTTTATTCCTTCACTAAAAAGACCGGTTCATTGGTCTCCTTATCGATGGTATATGGCAAAGAATATGCTGGTACGAACATGGAATTATCTACGAGAATGTTTCGGATATCCTCACCCTCCGCAAACTCTTTCTTTGACGATTTAATAGCCTGGTAGAGGTCACTCCGATAATCTACATAAATTTCGCCATCAGTCGAAATGATAAAGTGCAGGTTCTGGTTTGTGAACGGACTTACCACTACAGGTTCTTCTTTATAGCCAATTTTTTTAAAATCAAGAGTATATACATTCTCTGCAATCTGCTCCTTGAAAGGTGGATATCCAGATGCATTGATTCTCATTTTAATTTCACGAATTGTCTCTGCCATTCTCAAGTCGAGCAGCTTCACTGTTGGATCTGTTTCTGCATCAATTAGGACATATTGAAACAAGCCGCCATTTTCATATGCATTGCCTGGCGACTCGGCAATAAATCTTGGAACGATTTTCTTAAAGTCTATTGGATACTTTTGATAAATCGGTGTCTCAGCATCCTTTGTCTTGATTGGCAGCAAGCCGCCATTCGCTTCCTTGTACTGGTCAACTGCAGACTGGACACTGTCCAGCTGGTCCTTATACGGTACCTGATTCTGCACAAGTTTTTCTTCCGGATACATACAACCAGTCAATGTGAGTAATACCAGGATGACTGGCATTAAAATACGGATTTTGTTCATTGATCCCAACCCTTTAATCCTATGTATTTTATTCGCTCGTCGGACCGCTGAAAACAACAAAAAAGATTATCAGCCCTGCTAAAATCATCAGCATATAGGCTATGATCGCCGTTGCAATTTTAAAGAAACCTTTTAACTTATAACGGCTTAAATAGATGGCAAACAAAGACAGAATCATGCTGCCCATGCCAACAAAAGAAATATACATTTTCAATAATGCGGGTGACAAAATAAACCCCTCCCTTTTCCGAGAAGTATTATATCATATGCAGCAATTATTCAAACAAAAAAATCTTTTATGAACGCTGTTTTCGTAAAGATTGTTGTTAAAATCTTAAAGCCGATTTTAACGTAAGCCATTTTGCAGGTCGGTACTAAGTTTGCATGCTCTTTTCTCATAAAAAGAGTCAACTTTACGAAAAAAAAACAGATCTTGAAATCCTATTTTGTATTCAAAAGCAACAAAGTTTGAGATAAGACCCTTTATGTAAGCAAAAAAAAAGCTGAAGTAAAGAAGGGGCGGACAACTTTACCTCAGCTCACATGACTAAATACCCTAACACCCAGTTCAAACCACCAGTTTGCTTCGTTGCATCTTATGCAAGTATAGAAGAAATCGCATCCTCGAATGCCTATATTGGCAATATTATTCATGAGAAAATTTTTTCTAACTTAGATTTTACCTCCGAGGATATCAGCCAGGTCTTCCATCTCGTGGGTTTTCTCTCGGGACATCAACCCATCAACTGCGTCCTTCGGATTGACGTCATTGAAAAGGATATTATATAACGCATTTGTAATCGGCATATTGACTCCATGTTTTTCAGCAAGCTGATATGCCGCCTTTGTCGTCCTTACACCTTCTACGACCATCCCCATGTTCTCAAGGACCTCGTCAAGGTTCTGGCCCTTGCCAAGCAGATTTCCAGCCCGCCAGTTCCTGGAATGGACGCTTGTACAAGTGACAATCAAATCTCCTATCCCTGTCAATCCTGAAAAAGTCAACGGGCTGGCGCCCATTTTAACACCAAGACGCGCTATTTCAGCAAGCCCTCTGGTGATTAAAGCAGCCTTGGCATTATCTCCGTAACCTAATCCATCTGAAATACCGGCAGCAAGAGCAATAATATTCTTAAGTGCCCCGCCAATTTCCACACCGATTAAATCCGGATTTGTATAAACTCTGAAGTTGTTGTTGATAAACAAATCCTGGATTTTTTCGGCCGCTCCCATATTTTTCGAGGATACAGTGACCGTCGTCGGATGGCGCAGGCTCACCTCTTCCGCATGACTTGGACCAGATAAGACTACAACGGTTTCTAATAAGCCCTCAGGCATTTCTTCTTCAATCATTTCAGAAATACGAAGCAAGGAATCTGGTTCAATCCCTTTACTGACGTGGACAATTACCAGGGCTTCAGAAGTAACCTCTGTCATCTTCCTGATCACTTCGCGAATCGCTTTCGTTGGAACTGCCATAATGACCGTTTTGATTCCAGCCAACGCCTCTTGAAGTGAAGAATAGCCAATGATGGTTGCAGGCAGCTTAATTTCAGGAAGGTACTTCTTGTTGGTATGGTGTTGATTGATTTCATCAATTTGCACTGGATTGTGCCCCCAAAGACGAACCTCATGCCCATTGTCGGCAAGGACCATTGCCAAAGCCGTTCCCCAGCTACCGGCACCAAGAACAGCTACTTTCTCTCTCTTCCTTTCCATTTAAACCACAACCTTTAGATTATTTTCTTTGTCTTGCAAAAATCTTGATTGGTGTGCCTGTGAAGTCAAAGGCATCCCTGATCCTGTTTTCAAGGAATCGCTCATAAGAAAAATGCAATAATTCCGGTTCATTGACAAAGACAACAAAAGTAGGCGGCTTTACTGAAACCTGTGTGGCGTAATAAATCTTAAGCCTCTTCCCTTTGTCTGTTGGAGTAGGATTCATCGCTATAGCATCCATAATGACCTCATTCAGGATGTTTGTCTGCACTCTCATTGCATGATTTTCACTTGCCGTATTAATCATCGGCATCAATGTATGGATTCGTTTCTTAGTTTTTGCTGATAAGAAGACGATTGGTGCATAGCTCAGGAATTTGAAATGGGCACGTATTTTCTCCTCAAATTCCTTCATTGTCTTTTCATCTTTCTCAATTGCATCCCATTTGTTAACCACTATGATGACCGCACGCCCAGCTTCTTCAGCATACCCGGCAATGTGCTTATCCTGCTCGATAATGCCCTCTTCAGCATCAATGACCACAAGGACAACGTCTGATCGCTCGATCGCCCTTAAAGCCCTTAGAACACTGTACTTTTCGGTCGTTTCGTATACCTTACCCTTTTTGCGCATCCCCGCTGTGTCAATAATTACATATTTTTGCCCATCATAAGTCACTTGCGAGTCAATAGCATCCCTGGTCGTACCTGCAATGTCACTTACAATTACGCGATCTTCTCCTAGAATTGCATTCGTCAAAGAAGACTTCCCGACATTTGGGCGGCCGATCAATGAAAACTTAATCGCATCTTTATCATATTCGTCTACCTTATCCTTTGGAAAATGCTTAGCCGCTTCATCAAGCAGATCACCCAGACCAAGCCCGTGTGAACCAGAAATCGGGAAAGGTTCTCCAAATCCAAGAGCATAAAAGTCGTAAATCATGTCTCTCATATCCGGATTGTCAATTTTATTAACCGCAAGGACCACTGGCTTGTTGGAGCGATAAAGGATTTTTGCTACTTCCTCATCAGCTGATGTTACTCCCTCTCTGCCGTTTACAAGAAAAATGATAACATCTGCCTCATCAATGGCAATTTCAGCCTGCTGGCGGATTTGATCCAAAAACGGCTCGTCCCCTAAATCTATCCCGCCAGTATCAATAATATTAAAATCATGTGTCAGCCATTCAGCTGAACTGTATATACGATCCCTCGTTACTCCAGGAATATCTTCAACGATCGAAATACGTTCACCAACGATTCGGTTAAAAATCGTAGACTTGCCGACATTCGGACGCCCAACGATAGCTACCACTGGTTTCGTCATGAACATCACCCTTTCAAAATTCTATTGTGCAGGTCAATGACCTGAGCCATAACAATTTCAAACTCAAAATTCTATAGTTCTCATTATTAATTTAATGCCTTCAAGACACTGATAAAATAAACCCTTCTTGATATACAGAAGGGTCTGGCTTAATCAGTTTATCAAAAGATACCTTAAACAGGCAATGAAAACATTTCTTGTCAGTGTTTTACGATAATATAAAGGTCCTCCGTCAGGGCATGTGCGATTCCATCCAGGATGGCTTCGAGGTTTGCAGCGACCTTCTCCATTTCTTCTTTTGAATCGCAATGAAAAACAGCGGTTCCAGATGGTATTTTTTTAGGGTTGGTTGTGATGGCGGCAAGAACGAATTTCTCAAGCATCATTAAGCCCCACTCCCTTCATTGCTCTTTTTTTCAGAAGGCATCCTTATGGCATTCTCCAGTGTTGGCACATCACCAATCACCGTTATCGCACGCTCGATATCACGTTCCTGGGGCAGAACGAACACTCCTACTCTGCCATCATCCAGATCCCTTTTGGCCAGCGGAACCAGTGCAGGTGTTCCTGAATCACGATAAACTCCAAGCGCGGTTGACAAATCATGCAGCACTGCCTGCCTTTGTCCCAGGTTCGCAATGGTGGAACGGGCATTCATGTTTTTGGGCTTTAAGATAAAACCCATACCATAACGAAGTACCTCTTTCTGCCTTTCAGGAAGACCGATATTCATAATATAAATATTATCAACATAAAGGCCTGCCCCATCAAATCTTGGTTCCATGTACTCAATTTCAACAATATCCCTCAGCTTTCCGCCTGACATCAGCTTATGGGAAATAAGCATCGCGATGATCGCGGCAATGATTCCACCCCATATGTTAAAAATCAAATATGCGAGCGTGCTGACGAGCGAGGTGAAAATCACCAGGTAATTGCGGCTTTCAAAAGCAATCGCAATTCCCTCGATATAGGTCTTTCCCCGGGAAACGAGTTCATAGCTATCAAGTTCGGTAAGCGTATTTCGCTCCATATTCCTGACTTCCCTGAATTGTGACGCTGCCAGGGTCAAGAAGGTAATCGCTGTGAATTCCTCCTCCATGATTGCTGGGCCTGCAACCGTGCCAAGTCCTGCTGCAATGAACCCAAGAGCTACATGAATGATTTTCCCATGCAAATACGTTGGATATTGACGATAATCGGTCCTCAGCATAAAAAGTCTCGATAACGTCCCTATTGCTATTCCGAATACGATTGGTAACGTGTATTCATTCATGAAGTCTTTTGTTCCTCCCCTTCAACTTGGTTTATTGAACTTCCCGACATAACCGCAATGATCGATTCGATAGCTGACCAGGCAAGAAGCAGCCCTAAAGATATGAACAATATGTCCATAAAAACCATTGATGCAGCAGCATATGGAAAATTAAATTTCCATAGAATCGCAGAAAATAATATATCACCCTGCAAAAAGCCAGAAATCAAAGCCAATATACGATCATGTCTATCTTTATGTAACAGGACTGCCAGATAAAAACCTGCTGCTCCAAGCATAATTTTCCGATCGAATAACACCCATACCGGGTCGAATAATTCGAACAATAAAAAACTCGTGTAGGCAAGCATAATAATAAATGAAGATAAAAATAAATATAAAAATGAACCTGTCTTTTTTCGCCTTGTTTCCAAAAAAATAAAAAAGGCAATCACAAAAGCAGATAGGTGGAGCTCAAAAATAAGAACATCAACTGTAAATGGCGCCGCAAAAATGACGGCGAGCAACATAACAGTCCATTTCCACCGAAGCGGATTATCTTTATTCATGAAGAAAGTAGTCCAAATCCAACCTATCCATGCCATCCAGTAAAAGTACAACCCTTCCATTCAACCCCTCCTATCATTTCCATTATGGTAATCACTTATGTAATTTAATCTTTTTTGCATAAAGTTTTTTACCTGTTCCATGTTAAGAAAAGCAGTACCTTTTTTCACAGCTGGAAAACTGTTCTGGATTAATGGACAATAACCGGAATAGGTCTGTTTGTTTGTTATCAGGACAAATCTCTGTAATGCTCTTATTTTAATGACCAGGAGGGAATGTTATGGGCAAAGACAGACAGGAAAAGAAACTTAAAAAGAGCGGACGAGTGGAGTCTGACCGTGACCAGGCACTGCACTACCCAGGAGCAGCTAAGATGCAAAGCCCTGAAGAAGCTCGTTCCATGAATGACGGCAAGTACAGCTAAAATTAGTACCATGCGTTCCAGTCAATCAACAAACAGAAGGGCCTCTGCAAAAGCAGAGGCCCTTCTGTTACAATTCATAGATCAAATTTTTTCCTTCTAGCAAAACGTTTTGTATCAATACCTCTCTGTTCGAGCCAATGATGCGTATCTCCTGATATGACCAAAGGTACGTTTTTGAGCTCCTCAATCTTATGTACACCTAGCGCTGTCATAATGACAGCAATTTCCTCTTTTAACAGATGAATTTCCCTGATTAGTTCATCCGTTCCATTTTCCATCAAGGTCTTTAACAAGTAACCAGCCATTGCAGCACCATCGGCACCTAATGCAAGTGCTTTAACAATATCAAGGCTAGTCTGTATTCCTCCAGAAGCGATAACGGAAAGTTCTGGCAATGCAGATTTTGTTTCAATTATTGAGGCCGCAGTCGGAATTCCCCAATCCTCGAAAAACGTCAACAAACGGTTCCTCCGCTTATTTTCAATTTCCGCAAAATTGGTACCCCCAAATCCGCCAATATCAACATAGCGTATTCCTGATGAGAACAGCTCGGCTGCTGCCTCGGCACTTATGCCGAAACCAACTTCTTTGACGATGACCGGAACTCCCACACTCTGTTGGATTTCAATAATCCTCGTTAATGCACCGTCAAAATTTCTGTCTCCCTCAGGCATGGTCAATTCCTGAACTACATTCAAGTGAATTTGCAGCGCATCTGCCTGAAGCATATCGATTGCGATTTTTGCCTGTCTGACAGTTGCCTCACTGCCCAGATTGGCAAGGATAATACCGTCAGGGTGCATTTTCCTGACCACTTCATAACTTCTTCGTTCGTCCGGATCCTTCAGTGCAGCCATTTGAGATCCAACTGCAATCGCAGATCCTGTCTCTCTTGCCGCTACAGCCAATTCACGGTTGATACGGTAAGTTCTCTCCCCGCCGCCGCCTGTCATCGCATTTATAAAAATTGGCGAACTTAAAGAAAGTTCGCCAATTCTAGTTTCAAATTTTACTGAATCAAGATTCGATCCAGGCAAGCTTTGGTTTACAAACTTAATATCGTCAAAACCGGTTAGCCGCTTCTGGCCTGTTTCCAGGGCATATTGTATATGGTCCCATTTACGTTTTGATCTTGACACTATTTATCACCATTACTGTTTAAGATTCTTTAGCTTGTCTCCGATCATATCACCTAAGCTGAAACCTTTAGTTTCTTCAGGAAGTTCATAATCAAAAGCTTCATTGCTTTCTCTTTCCTCGAACTCTTTCATGCTAAGTGATAGCCTTTGATCTTGCTTGTTTACGTCAAGTACCTTTACTTTTACAGTCTGCCCTTCTTGAAGGACTTCATGCGGTGTACCGATATGCTTATGAGAAATTTGCGAAATATGGACAAGGCCCTCAACCCCAGGGAATACTTCGACAAATGCACCATAAGAAACCAGACGTTTCACAGTGCCTTCTAGAGTGCTGCCCTTAGGAGCTTTCTCATCAATGTCTGACCATGGTCCAGGCAGGGTTTCTTTGATTGAAAGTGATATCCGCTCATTATCACGATCAACGCTCAATACTTTAACTTGAACCTGCTGGCCTTCCTGAACAACATCAGATGGCTTTTCAACATGTTCATGAGACAGCTGTGAAATATGGACAAGGCCATCAACTCCACCGATATCCACAAAAGCACCAAAGTCGGTAATTCTTTGTACTGTGCCATCAATAACCTGTCCAGACTGGATGGCCGCAAGTAAGTCCTGTTTCTTCTGTCCTTGCTCTTCTTCCACGACAGCGCGGTGAGAAAGGATCAGGCGGTTCTTCTCCTGGTCAAGCTCTACGATTTTGAAGCTGAGCGTTTTTCCTTTGTAATCGGAGAAATCTTCCACAAAGTGGGATTCCACAAGAGATGCAGGAACAAATCCGCGAACGCCAAGGTCAACTACCAGGCCGCCCTTAACGACATCTTTTACTTCTGCCTCGAAAACTTCTCCACTTTCAAACTTGCCTTTAAGTTCTTCCCAAGCTTTCTCAGCATCTACTTTTCTCTTTGAGAGAATTAAAGCTTCTTCCTCGACTTTTTGGACTTCAAGCTCCAGCTCGTCACCGACAGATACTGCATCTTCGGCTTTTTCAACATGAAGGCTTGATAGTTCGCTAATCGGGATAATGCCATCTAGCTTGCTTCCTTCGATATCTACTAAAACTTGCTTTTCTTCCACTTTCGTTACCTGGCCTTTGACACGGTCGCCAGCCTCAAAATTTTTTACCTCGATTTGATTCATATCTTCTGACATATGTACTCCTCCTTAATCCATGACTGCTGCAAATATATGCTTTGTGGCAAAAAGCCACTTAAAAAAACACATTAAATAGTCACTAAGTGAAAATTCTAAAAATATCTCTTCTTAATAACTTCTTACAAACAGACATTTTTGTCAAGCAAGAAACATTACTTATATTTGTTAATAAGTTCCTGGATTTCACTCATGATCAAGTCAGTTGTCTGTTCTGCATTTAGCTTTTTTTCCTTGATTGATACCATATCGATAGGCTTTCCATATACCACCTTCAATTTCTTGAATGCTTTGTATGGACCGATGATTGCGCATGGAACGACATGAGTATCAGAGCGGAGCGCAAAGAAGCCTGCTCCTGCAAGTCCCTTGCCCAATTCACCTGTCTTGCTTCTTGTTCCCTCTGGAAACAATCCTAAAACCTTTCCATCCTTTAAAATTCCGAGGCCTTTCCTTAAAGCTTCCCTGTCACTCATACCCCTTTTGACAGGGAACGCATTCAGGTGAGGAACAATTTTCCCAAGTACAGGGACAGCGAAAAGCTCTTCCTTCGCCATGAAATAGACAGGACGGGAAGCAGTAATCCCGACTGCCAGGGGATCTAGATTATCAATATGATTGGCACATAACAACACTCCGCCATCAGCAGGGATATTTTCTCTGCCAATCACCTCAATACGATAAATTGGTTTTAATACTGTATTTACTAAAGACCTTGCAAATGAATAAACCGTCAATTTTATCCGATCCTTTCAAGCGCCAAACCCATGATTTTGTCTACCACATCTGCAATCGACAAAGAAGTTGTATCAATTTCAATTGCATCATCTGCCTTTTTCAAAGGGGCTACTTCCCGCTCCGAATCAATCTTGTCACGGGCGGCAATTTCTTCTTTCAGCTTTTCGAGATCAGACGGGAATCCTTTCTGGATATTTTCTGCATGTCGGCGCTGTGCCCTCTCCTCAACACTTGCAAGCAAAAACACCTTCACCTCGGCATTCGGCAATACATGGGTGCCGATATCCCTTCCGTCCATCACCACACCGCCATCAACTGCAAACTGCTGCTGGCGTTTGACCATCTCTTTCCTGACAAGTTCATGGACCGCTACATATGAGACTTGATTGGTAACTTCCGCACTCCTAATCTCATTGGTGACCTCGATCCCGTCAAGCAAAACCTTTTGGCCTGATTCTCCAGGCATCAGCTCAATTGATGTATTATTTAAGATCTCCATCAACTCTGCTTCGTTGTCCAGGCTGGCTCCTTTGTTCAAAGCCTTGTATGTAAGTGCTCTGTACATCGCACCTGTATCGATGTATATATACGTCAGTTTTTCGGCTGCAATTTTGGCAACCGTACTTTTCCCTGCAGCTGCAGGACCGTCTATGGCAATTGAAATTCGTCTACTCATATTTCCTCCTGGTACCCTTCTAGTTGTTACTTGATATACTCTTATATTTTAACACAAAAATCTTTTAATCCTCTTCATTCAACACTTTTTTTAAGGCACTTTTCAAAACTTGCCCTGTACCCCTTTCATTAGAGGAATATTCCAGGCTTTGGTATTTTAAAATTTCCTTATTTTAAAAAATAAAGAGTAAGCAGGTTCAACACCCGCTTACTCTTTGCTCCTGAATGTATTCAGGACTTCTGAATGATTATTGTCCGTAACTCCCTCGTATTGAGTAATTTGTTTTAGTTCTGGGAAAGCATTGAATTCATGAAAAAAAACTTGGGCAATAACCAAAAAAATAAATTGAATGATAGCGATCTTGATTAAGATTCTTTCAAATGTTTTCATCTATCATGCTCCTGTAAAAACTTTTATTCTAGTATTGGAGCATTTCCAGGTATTTATTCCTTTAGACTGGAAGACCTTTTTTCTTCATTTCAAGCTGTCTTTCGAAGCAGAACCTTAGAAGCACCTGCCTGTCGGTGCCCGATGAGTCAAAAAATTGAACAGAAGCTTTGTTCATATGTCCTAGACCATCGATGATCCGGACAACCTTTCCACGGAACTTCCTGTATTCGAATTCTCCATTTTGCATAGGAAGGGCAAACCAGCATCCAATCTCCATATCCTGTTTCAAACTGCTGTTTTTATCAATCAGCAATGCAGCCCCTCCTGCACTGATATCGTCGGTGACAGTTGTAAATGGAGCAAATTCTCCCTTGCCTGCGTAAACAGCAACGTCCACTGAGGTTTCCACCCTGACGAATTGCCTTCTCTGGACCTTGATAAGACGTTCCTTTCCGGGATATGAAAGAATCACCATTGGGATGTTAAGCTTTATTCTTCCTTTAACCTCTGTGTCAAAATAATAATGAGAACCTGATTCGGTTACAAAATTAGCTTTCAAAGGTGTACCCTCAAGCAAGAACACTGTTCTGTTAGTAGTCAAATTTACAGGATAATCAATATACAGATCATTTCCTTTACTCTCAACCAGTTTACACTTGTACTGCTCAAAACTGTCGGAATACTTATATTCAAGGATTATGTTATCACCGATTTTTATCATAGCTAATCCACTTCCCCACTTCTGTCTATGCTGTTTTAAATTTTTGTTGTTTGGTAAACTGTTCTCTCTATATATTCTCATGTTTATTATGACATGGCGGACTAATCTGGTGCAATAGTCCTTTAATGGATTATTTTTACAATTCTCTATTCAAATCTTTGTAGCTTTCTCAACAATAAGTAAAAACCGCATTAAGGTTATAATTGCAAAACCTGTTCAGAAACACCGTTGAAAAGAACCTTATGTCAGTGCTCTAAAATAAGGCTCTGATAAAATATGCTGTTGATTTTCGTTCCAGGCGCTTCGCTTTCCGCGGGCAGTCGGGGAGCCTCCTCGGCGTTTTATGCGCCTGCGGGGTCTCCCCATGACTTGCTCATCCCGCAGGAGTCTACGCGCCTTCCACTACAATCAACAGGTCATTAAAACAACATTGGGCTTTAACAGAGCCTAAAATAAAAAAAGGGAAAGCGCCTGGCTTCCCCTTAAACAACGTCTTCATACACTTGTTCAGCGTTATGAAGTTTTTCTACTTTTTCTTCTGTACCGTCTTCTGCATTGATATAAATCCTGAAGGTATCATTGCCGAGAACTCCGGTGAATTCATAGCATAACACCTCTTCATTCAGGTCGTTCAGGATTATTGCTTTTTTCTCATCCATAACCTTGAGATTTGGATTGACTTTCTTTTTTGCCTCTTCTATTTCAATGCCTGCTTGCGGGATTTCTCTTGCTTTATGGGATTTCAAATAATCCTCAGCTGAGAAGCCGATTACATCTCCGTTATCCAATGCGACTTTCATATTGATTGCATCTGGATAAATCCTTACGCCGTCCTGGTTCCCTACAAATGTAAAAACTCCAATGTTATCATATTGAGCACTTTCGAAGAGATCGAGGTTTTCGAAGTTATGATCCTTTAAAAAGGCAATTGCCTTATTGGAAGCGTCATTGAGACTAAGCTTTTGATTCTTTACATCCCGATCAAGCAGGAACCAGATTGGATAGCCACCCTTTTTCGTTATATCCATACTTGCTTGCAGATTTGTTTCGGGGTTTTGGATCGTCACACTGAAAAATCCATAATCCGATCCTTTGCCGCTCTCCGTCACTTTTACTTTACCGCCATTTTTGACCGGGGTGTATTGTTTGGTAATCTGGACCGCTTTTTCTTTTGATATCTTTTCTCCAGGCAGCTTTTTAAAGTTTTCGTCCTTTTTCTGAAGATTGATCTGTGCCGGCCCAAAATCTGTTTCTGAATAGCCTTCTACTGTTTTTTCAACAGTCTTGAACCCATCAATGATGGTATTATCAGTTTGTCCCTTATCCGTTGCAAGGGCTAGCTCTACATCCATCCAGCGAAGATTGTTTTCCAGCACCATATGCTGGACTTTCCTTAAATCCTGCTGAATTTCACCTGATTGCTCATACAGGGTCTTTAACGTCGAATATTCTTTTTCTGTTAATGGTTCTTTATCCAGATCACGAATCGCTGCTTTATAACTGAAGTTCCCAATATTCGCTAAAAACTCTTCCGTTTTATTGAAAGGCAAAAGCGTCAATGGAAGCTGGCCTACATCACTATGGGCTTGTGAAGTAATCTTCCATACTTCCGCCAATTGAGGCGATAATGAACTTCTTGAGTTCATCGCAAGTGTTGTACCAATTTTATCGTTCAGTAAATCAATTTGATATGTCAAGTCATGAAAAGCTCTTTGATAATTGTTTTCCGCATTGATCAGTACTGCTGTTTTTTCCCTGTGCTCCTGATAACCCCAGAATGCGGTTCCGGCAATTCCTACAACAAGGACTGCTATGGCTATTCCTCTTAGCAATTCAACTCACCCCTATTTACAAAAAATATGTTTCCCAATCTTCTTGATCTGCGGCCGTCCCCATATCCAGGCGCTGGTTGCTGTATCGGGATTAAAATAGTACATCGCATTGCCAGTAGGGTCCCAGCCATTGATTGCATCAAGGACAGCTTTTTTCGCAGTCTCATTTGGCGTCAGCCAGATTTGGCCATCAGCCACGGCTGTGAACGCCCTCGGTTCGAAAATAACGCCGGATACTGTATTCGGGAATGTGGCACTGTCTACGCGATTCAATATTACCGCTGCGACTGCTACCTGTCCGGTATACGGTTCACCCCTGGCTTCTCCATAGACCGCATTAGCCATAAGCTGAATATCATTCTGCGAGAATCCATTTGGTGTATTTGTTGCAGCTGCTGCTTTTGGTGCGGACTGGGTTTGAGTGCCGCCACCAGCTGTACCCCCGCCTGTTTTTTCGCCGCCCCAGGCAATTTTCGCATTTGGCGTCGCCTTCGCAAGCTTAAGTTTTGTTACCCATCCTGCAACTCCATCGATTTCCAGACCGAATTCGTATTGGAAATTCCTTAGAGCCCAGTAGGTACCCCATCCAAATACCCCGTCGATCTTGCCATTATAAAAACCAATATGCTTGAGACGTGATTGGAGTTCTATTACATCCTCTCCTGTAGAACCCTGCTGCAGCACTTGACTCGTAAAGGCCTCAGCCCTTTGATCCACTTCGCTAAATTGTACAAAAGACATGATTAAAGCCAATGCGGCCATCACCTTCAAGATAGACCGATAATTCTTCATTGAATGCAACCCCCAAAGATGTGAACTTAAAAGATTAATCTTATTTTTTGTCAAGAGTTGACTTTTATTCCACAAAACAAAAAAACCCTCCATTTTTTAAGAATGAAGAGTTTCTCAGATTGGATATTGCTTCTCAATATGCTGCAGAGTCAAGGTTCTCGCCTTCTTTACTTTTCGCAGACCTAGCCACCAAAGGAATATCATAAATGGAACCATAAACACGAACCAGTTCTCCCTGGTCATCAGGATAAAATCATACATCCCGTGCAGAAGAACAGGCACTGTTAAGGAGAGCATGATCCATTTCTTTTGAACCCCTGGTGAAAACTTGGCCTTACCTATATAGTAACCCATGATAACCCCAAAGAGCGCATGGCTCGAAACAGGCAACAGCGCCCTGCCAATTGCGTCCTGAAGACCATTAGCGAGCAGATAAAAAATATTTTCAGCCGATGCGAAGCCCAGGGACACAGCCACACTGTAGATGACTCCATCATATGGTTCATCAAAGGAAATATGCTGGAAAATCGCGTAATAGAGGATAAACCATTTAAAAAATTCTTCTAAAAGGCCAACCGTCCCAAATGCTTTAATAAAGTCATCCTGGAACAATCCCTCGGCAGAGAGTACATATTGAATGAACATAAGCGGAAATACAAGCAATGCACCGAATATAAACATTTTAAACACCAGGGATAGCGGCTCTGACCCATATTGGTCCCTTAAATAAAAATAACTTAACAGCGCCAGACCCGGAGCTACCCCGGCAGTAACTATTCCCAGCATATGCTGTCCTCTTTTCAATTTGTTTTTTTAATCGTATCATGTAATTAGAAGAAAGAAAATGGATTATTATTCTTTCTCACTGGTCTTTCGGAGGTAATAGTTTTGAAGAAGAATATTTTATTGATTCATACTGGCGGTACCATTTCAATGAGCGAGGATACAAGTGGAGCAGTAAAACCAGGGACAAATAACCCTTTGACACAAGGAACCGATCATTTATCCAGTTTGGCTGACCTTGTTGTAGAAGAAGCCTTCAATTTGCCTTCTCCACATATTACACCAAAAGAGATGATGGAGTTAAAATTCATCCTGGAGGACTATGATAAAAAAGGCAATATCGACGGAGCCGTAATTACCCATGGAACAGATACACTTGAAGAGACAGCCTATTTCCTGGACCTCACCTGCCAGACCAGCTTCCCGGTCGTCGTTACTGGCGCCATGCGGTCAAGCAATGAAATCGGCTCTGATGGACTCTATAATTTAATATCGTCCATAAGCGTTGCTTCCAGCCCAGATGCAAAAGGCAAGGGTGTCCTTGTTGTCCTGAATGACGAGATCCATACGGCAGTGAACGTCACCAAAACGCATACTAGCAATATCTCAACCTTTCAAAGCCCGCAATACGGCCCGATTGGCATTGTGACAAAAAGGGGTGTTCTTTTCCACCACACTCCAACTAAACATGAAAACTATCCTGTTCAGTACATCAATAAGAACGTGTCACTGATAAAAGCGCATGCGGGAATGGACTCATCCCTACTCAAAGCGTTACTCGAATTAAAAGTTGATGGAGTCGTGATTGAAGCACTTGGACAAGGCAATCTTCCACCAGCAGCACTTGAGGGTGTAAAAGAGTTCATTAAAAACAATATTCCTGTCGTCATTGTTTCCAGGAGCTTTGCCGGCATTGTCCAGGATGTTTATGGCTATGAAGGCGGAGGAAAGCACCTAAAGGAATTGGGTGTCATTTTCTCAAACGGCCTGAATGGACAGAAAGCAAGGATCAAACTGCTGGTTGCTCTGGCCAAGACTGAAAAGATGGATGATATTAATGAAATGTTCATGTTCTAAAAAATGGAGCAATCAGGATAATATATGAAAAAAGCGGTGCCTGTATGTGTGCAGGCATCGCTTTTGGTTTTGTTCAGTGATAAAAAAAAAGGAAATGTACCCTTATGGACATTGGATAATCTCATAAGAGCACGTTTAGCTTCTAAATGTTTCCTTATATGAAGCGAATGTTCTTCATAATGGCGGGATTGTCTTCTTATCGTATCCTTATATCATTTGAAAACTCTCCATAAGGGCACGATTCCCTCTTTATAGTATCCTTATAACATGCGAGACCTCTCCATAAGGGCACGATTTTCACCATCTTTATAGCAAGCGGTAACTCTGTATAAGGGCAAGGATATTTCTCCGTAAACAAAGCGGTGCCATTCGGACACCGCTTTTTCTTACATTGATTCCTACTACCAATCTAAACTCTACTTGATATTGCTTCTGCAATCTGTCCGCCATGGAAGCGTCCATTTTCAATGAATATTTCGTTTGCATTATTCCCGGCCGCAATGACTCCTGCAATAAATATTCCTGGTACATTTGTTTCCATTGTCTCAGAGTTAAAATATGGCCGACCCGTTTCTGTTTCAATTTCCACACCCATTTTCTTAAGAAAGGCGTGGTCCGGCCGATATCCAGTCAAAGCGAAAACATGGTCATTTTTCAATTCCACCGTTTTGCCTTCATGATCATAAACAATGGAGTCTTCAGTGATTTCTTTGACTTCTGCACTAAATATCATATCAACAACGCCCGATTTAACTAGTGCCTCAAATTCTGGCAGCACCCACGGTTTAATGCTTGGCGAATATTCCGCTCCACGATATAGAACTGTCACTCGCGCCCCCGCCTTCTCAAGCTCTATCGCGGCATCAACGCTTGAGTTTTTTCCGCCAATGACTGCAACATCCATGTCAAAGAAAGGATGTGCCTCCTTGAAGTAGTGTGAGACCTTCTCAAGCTCTTCGCCAGGGATACCCATGAAATTAGGATTATCATAATAACCGGTTGCGATGACGATATTTTGCGAGGAGTATACCTGTTTATCAGTTGTCACCTCAAAGCCGGACTCTTGTTTTTTTACTATTTCTGTTACCCTTTCATATTTGTTGATTCTAAGCTTTTCCCGCTTGACGACTTCCCGGTAATAAACAAGCGCCTGATTACGCTTTGGTTTAAGGTTCTCGGTAATGAAGGGTACATCGCCAATCGCAAGCTTTTCACTGCTGCTGAAAAAAGTCTGGTGTGTTGGATAATTATAAATCGCATTCACGATATTTCCTTTTTCGATGATAAGCGGATTCAAGCCCTTATTCTTCAATGCAATCGCGGCAGCAAGACCACATGGGCCTCCTCCGACAATAATGACTTCTTCTTTCTTCATGTTGCCAAATCACTCCTTCTGGATCTATATAAACCGTAAAAGCTGATATATAAAAAATCTCCCATCATTAAATGATAGGAGATTTCATCATAAGATTCAACGAAGAACCCTTTTCTTATGTTAAATCCAGCCTCTGAAGCGGCTAGCTTCAGCCATTTTGCGGACACCGACCATATAAGCAGCAAGCCTCATGTCTACTCTTCGTGTCTGGGCTGTATCATAGATGCTGTCAAAGGATTTCACCATGACCTTTTCAAGCTTATCTTCGACTTCTTCTTCCGTCCAATAATAGCCCTGATTGTTTTGTACCCATTCAAAGTAAGAAACGGTTACTCCACCAGCGGAGGCAAGGACGTCCGGCACAAGCAGGATGCCGCGTTCTGTAAGGATTTCTGTTGCTTCCAGCGTTGTTGGCCCATTTGCAGCCTCAACGACGATACTAGCCCTGATATTGTGGGCATTTTCTTCGGTAATCTGATTTTCTATCGCAGCTGGAACAAGAATATCACAATCAAGTTCCAATAATTCTTTATTTGTAATTGTATTATTGAATAGTTTGGTTACCGTACCAAAACTGTCACGACGATCTAGCAGGTAATCGACGTCGAGTCCGTCTGGGTCATGCAGCGCGCCGTATGCATCTGAAATACCGATGATCTTCGCACCAGCATCATGCATGAACTTGGCCAAGTAGCTTCCGGCATTTCCAAATCCCTGGACAACCACTCTTGCGCCTTCAAGCTCGATTCCCTTTTTCTTTGCAGCTTCGCGGATACAAATCGTAACCCCTTTTGCTGTTGCTGATTCACGACCATGTGAACCACCGAGTACCAGCGGCTTGCCTGTAATGAATCCTGGAGAGTTAAATTCATCTATACGGCTATATTCATCCATCATCCAAGCCATAATCTGTGAGTTCGTGAAAACATCAGGTGCCGGGATATCTTTTGTTGGTCCTACGATCTGGCTGATCGCACGGACATATCCCCGGCTCAATCTTTCCAGTTCCCTGAACGACATGTCGCGAGGATCACAAACAATCCCGCCTTTTCCGCCGCCATACGGCAGATCGACAATGCCACATTTCAAGCTCATCCAGATTGATAAGGCTTTTACCTCTTTCTCCGTTACGTTTGGATGGAAACGTATTCCTCCCTTTGTTGGACCCACTGCATCATTGTGCTGCGCCCGGTAGCCAGTAAAGACTTTAACAGATCCGTCATCCATTCTGACAGGGATTTTCACTGTCATCATCCTGAGCGGCTCCTTTAAAAGCTCAAAAACCTCATCAGGGTATCCGAGTTTTTCCAAAGCCTTGTGAATAACAGTTTGTGTAGATCGTAAGACGTCATGTTTGTCTTCTTTATTTGGATTTTCATTACCGTTTGCGGCTACCATTGATAAACCTCCTAAATCACTTTTGCGGATGTTGTCTGCTTTCATGGATTAGTATACACCTTTGGTTATTTTATGCAAGAAGAAAAAAACAGTTTTCCGCATTTTTTGATTATTAAATGAAAACGCTACCATTCAAGCCCTTATTATTATTGACTTGATAATAAATTTACTGAATAATAAGACATTCCTAGGTTAAATGACTGTATTATAAGAGTCAGATTCGAGGATAACTCAATAAAAATCCTACCTTAGCAATCAGGCATGTTTTTTCCTAAAAAAACCCAATTCTAACAGCCCTTGTATAACACAATATTTCCATAAAAAAAGCCGAAGCCCATCCATTATTTCATAAAATAATGGACAAGGCTTTCGACTGCACGTTCTTCCATAATCTCGTTCCCATATTCAAGCAGTCTGTGGATGCTCAATATTGATGGAACTCCGTATTCTGCCATTAATGACACTGTTTTATTGGTCTCATCAGGCAATATACCATTCATGAGCAAATAATAATGGTCATTCATGAAATGCAGGCTGCCTCCGTCAATTCCGGCGTCCAAAAGTCTTTTTGCCAGCTGGATCACGTCCTCGATATTTTCGAATTCAAACAAAATGTCTTCGCTTCCATCGACCGTTACCTGCATTTCTATAATCCCATCATCAAACTGCTCTTCGTCTTCATCCTGTTCGATCATTGTGACGATCATGACCATCCCCTGGGCATGCAACGAAAAAATTTCCACTGCAACTGAACCGATGATATCCAAATCGAATTCTTCGCTGGCTTCCTCGAGCATATCGTGAAAAAGCTGATGCCACTTCAACGAATCCTTCCATATATCCTCTTTGGTCAAACCCCGGTCGGATAAATCATCTATCGTAAGGAAAATCTTAATTTTATTGTTGGTTAATCGTTCCAAGCGCATATTCATGCCCCCTGCCATCGACAAAGCTCTTATTTTAGTTTATGAAATTATCGCAGGTTGGTGAGTTATTTAAATTGATCAATGCGCTTTTTCAACCATTTTTCCCATTCCGCTCTTGTCATGCCTACAATGTTTTCTTGATATTGTTCCTGCTGCTCTAACGGCATGGAGTCAATCGCTATACCACCGAGCCCAATAATAAGATCTGGATGGATTTTATTAATCTCTTTGGCAAGCTTCAAAGTTGCCTCTCTATTTTCATCAAGAGTGCAAGACAAGAAAAGGAACTTGGGTTTCACCTTTTCCAGCACTGCCTCAAGATCATTCTCAGCAAGGCTTGTGCCAAGGAAGACTACCTCAAATCCTTTTCGCCTTAGGTACAATGTATAGATTAATAAACCCAGTTCATGTCTTTCTCCAGGTCCGCATACAGCAATTGACTTTGGCAGGAAGGCATTGTGCGGAAATGAATTTGATAATCCTTCTATTCTCGAACGTATAAATGACGAAGCAAAATGCTCATGTGCAGTCGTTATACTTCCCTCTTCCCACAAATCGCCCACCTTAATCAAAATCGGACCTAATAAATCAATAACAGTTTTGTCAATTGTAAATATACTGAAGGCCTGGTTAATCAATTCATGAGCTCTGGAACTATTGAACTCAAGAAGTGCACTCAACAGCTTGTCTCCAATTTCATCTACCATGTCCCTTTTAGGCACTTCAGCCTTTTCCATTGATAAAGCTGAGTTTTCAAGCAAAGACACAGCCTGGCTGATGGTAAAGCCTTGATTTATTTTTGAGATTAGCCATTGCAAAATTTCTACATGCTCCTCTGTATACAATCGATGACCGGATTCGTTTCTGACAGGGGCAATCATCTGATATCTTCTCTCCCAAGCCCTGAGTGTCCCGGGCTGAATACCAAGCATTTTGGATACTGCTTTAATATTATATTTTCCTGCGCCGTTCCCCATCCTAATACCTCCGTTATTACCTGTACTACCGATTATAGCCGCGCTGCTGTACCTCTGTAAAACCTCAATCTTCTGTATTGGAATCCGTAACCAATGTAAGTAGATGGGTTTCAGCTCTGGCTCCAAGTCTAAAAGGCACAGCCGTTGTGCCATATCCATTGCTCGTAAGCACCGTTGCACCATTCTTCATTTTAATACCGCCTAATTCATAAGGACCGAACCCGAATATCCTGATCTGCCCCCCATGGGTATGTCCGCTTAAAACGAGGCTAATATTGTGTTCTGGCTTGAGACTGTTGACGATGGCGGGGTTGTGGCTTACAAGGATCCGGAATCCTTCTTCTCCTGCATCACGAATTGCCAAGTCCAGCCTGCTTTTACCAAGACTTAAATCATCAATACCTAAAATATGCAATACATCCCCGGTACTCGATTCAAATTTCACTGCTGTATTGTCTAGTACTTTAACACCCAAGTGGTAAAGAAGTGAGTCTAGTTCATGTGAGTTGAATTCATAATCATTGTTCCCCCAGACGAAGAATACCGGGGCAATCGTTTTTAATTTTTCTATATTGGCAGACACCCTCTCCAAAGGAACGCCTTTTTCCGCGAGATCGCCTCCAATAACCACAAGGTCGGCCTTTCCTTTCACCTCACTGATTATTGAATCTTGAATAATCCGCTTATGGATATCTGATATAAAAAAGATTTTGACAGACCCAAAGCTTTCCGGAAATCCCTTCAACTGGATTTCCTGCTTCAGCACTCTGTCTGTAAAGGCCTGGCGATACATATATAGTAGAAGGAAGCTGCCGATCAGCAGCATTCCAAGTATAAAATAAATTAAATCCATTTCTGCCTCCCGCACTACTTTATCTAGCTTTCATTTGTGTCCTCTGGTGAGCTAAATGACATCATACCATAAAGCAAGCAGAAAACGAAAAAAACTGCCGTCTGCCAAGCTCCTAAGTGTGATAGCAGAAAAAATGAGCCTAGACAGGTAATTGCTAAAATTATATCAGGTACTATGTTTTTATTTCCTCTATATGCACTTATGACAGCAACTCCCCCATCCCTGATCAATCCTCCAATTGCATACATTCCGAATACAAGAGACACTGCTCCTACCAGGAATTCAAATGGATTTAAAATAAACTCACCCAGGAGCTCCCCAGATTGAAAAGGAATTATAGCTGACAGCGAAATGACAAAGAGGTAACCGCAAAGCAGTCCAATGACCATCCTTAAAACCTTCCAAAGCATACAAAAACCTCCCATACACAATGTATGAAAGGCCCTTGTCTTTATTTCCGTATAGAAAAAATCAAACTTCATGAATATCAAGAATGCGGAATCCTGACTCTTCCAGCTTCTTGACAAACTTGTCAATGTTGTCTTTCTTTTCTACTTTCATGACAATTCTGCGGACGAGCTTGTCTGTCTCATCAAAAGTAACCAGCGAGATAATATGCTCATGGAACTGGTGAGCAATATCAGCCAGCCTTGCGATACGGCCTTCCGTTTCGACGGAAGTAAACGCAATCCTTACACCCTCTCGATGGACACCAAAAGCACTCTGGAACTGGTCCAGAGCATCTGAGCGGGTTACAGCTCCCTGAAATTTTCCATTCTCATCTATTACCGCCATTAACGGAATATCTTTCAATTTTACTAACGTTGTTTCGAAAACCTCAATGCCATGAAGGATTTGATCCTGCAGAGTCAGGATGTCTTTCGCATATTTACTTTGTAGAAATTCTTCTTTTTGTCCACCGGTATTGAAGAATTCCTGATAAATTCCATGTCTCGTGACGACGCCTACATATTTGTCACCATCCAAAACTGGAACTCCATCAATCTCATTACCATCCAATTTTTCTAACACACTTTGCAATGTCTCATCCTGTTGTACAGTAATGCATTTGTACTTCGGTATCATAATACTTTTAACAAACATTCAACTCACCTCAAATTTAAAGTACTGCCATATATATATAATTCTCCAGATTAATTAAAATCCCTGCCTGCCAGATAAATTTAACATGAAATGAAATTTTGCTCATAAAATGAAATGAAGTTCATTTAGAGGAGGGCTTAGTTTGTCTACACATAGAAGAGTATGGTATCCGTACGCCAGTCCCTTCGACCCTTGTCCGCCTATTAAGGCAAAAACGTACTCTACACCGCCAAATTTATTTCTGGGCTTTCAGCCGCCCAATCTAGAACAGTTCACTCCAATGCAAGCATTAAGAACAGGGACACTGTGGAAGGTTTTTTATGATCCTTGGTATTCGCCATACGAAGCTCCAAGGGAGGATGATCACTCATGAAGCAATTGCCAAAGGAATTTTATGCTGCCATGGAAGAACTCCAGGCTGTAGATTTTGTTCTCGTGGACCTCACCTTGTACTTAGATACACATCCAGAGGATTATGAAGCTATCAACCAATTCAATCAGTTCGCTAAAGAAAGACGGCGGCTAAAAAAGGTCGTTGAAAGTATGTATGGACCTCTCCAGCAATTCGGCAACAGCTATTCAGGTTATCCCTGGAATTGGGATGACGGTCCTTGGCCATGGCAAATCTAGATTCCAATTAGGAGGGGGTAAGGAACATGTGGCTTTATGAAAAAAAATTACAGTATCCCGTAAAAGTTAGCACCTGTAACCCCATGCTCGCTAAATTCCTCGTGGAGCAATATGGCGGAGCTGATGGGGAGCTTGCTGCAGCACTGAGATACTTAAACCAGCGTTACACAATTCCAGATAAGGTAATCGGATTATTGACTGATATTGGTACAGAAGAGTTCGCTCACTTAGAAATGATTGCCACAATGATTTACAAGCTGACTAAGGACGCAACACCAGAACAAATGAAACAGGCTGGACTTGACGCGCACTACGCTAACCATGACAGCGCTCTATTCTATCATAATGCTGCTGGGGTTCCGTGGACTGCATCCTACATCGCTGCTAAAGGCGACCCAATCGCAGATCTATATGAAGATATCGCTGCGGAAGAAAAAGCAAGGGCTACGTATCAATGGATCATCAATATGAGCGATGACCCTGACCTGAATGATGGATTACGATACCTCAGGGAACGCGAAATCATCCACTCCCAGCGCTTCCGTGAAGCAGTTGAGATACTCAAGGACGAACAAGGGAAAAAGAGAGTATTCTAACTAAAGTAAACTGAAGCATCCGTTTTGGATGCTTCTATTTATTTTCGTGAAACAAATTGATATCAAACTTTTTCTTCATCATATCAAATACTATATGCCGGTTCTTCCACTCTTCTTCTTTTTTCCATAAATCCTTACTTCGGTCTACTATTTCACAACGAAGCGCCTGGTATTCTTTCTCTGCCTTTTCACGTTTCTCCTTAAACAGGATCATCAAGCCATATGTCCCAACCGTCAATATGAGGAAATATAAATTTGCGGAATTCTTGACATACACAGAAAAAATCTCAGCGAAAGAATAAGAATACGGCTTTAACACTGTAATATAAAGATAGTAGAAATAAACAGATATCAATCCAATCGTCACCCATACCGACATAAGATGCCGGGATTTATACCGGTCAAACTTTTTCTTTCGGTCAATTACATTCTGTAGCATCCTTTTAGTTGCTGGGTCCGTTCGATCATCCAGATTCTCGATTTCCAGTTCCACGGCAAGCCCCTCCCCTTTTTATAAAGCTCTTTTCACAAACTTTGTTGCTATTGACAACAAAATAGGATTGAATTACCTATGTCTCTTCACAAAAAATTAAAGCTTATTTTTGTGAAAAGCAGTTTGTACACTTAATACCCAACTATAAAATGGCTATTATAATCGGCTTAAGAATACTAACAACAATCTTTACAAAAACAGCCTTTTATAATTTTTATGAACTTGTCCATGGAGTTATGATATCGTGATCCAAAAATAAGATTGAAAACAAGAAAAACCGGACCAATTCCATTAATATGGACTGAATCCGGCTTTTTCGCTTAATTCTCAAGAAAATCTAAAAGACAGCAAATATTAATAAGCTCTTTGTCACTCTGACTAATTTTTTACGGGTATCTTTAATACTTGTCCTGCCTGAATTTCATTTCCCTGGATGTTGTTTGCTTTTTTAATGATTGGGATGCCTTCCTGGGATTTATAATATGTCATCGCTACTCTGAATAATGTTTCATTCGGTTTGACTGTATGATAAAGGACCTTTTCACTGGTTGCGGATTCGCCTTCACCTGTAGCTTTGGTGCCTTCTGTGTCTGCTGGTTCATTCTCAGACTCGGCAGAAGCTGGAACTGTGATTTTCCCGCTTTCTTTATCGTCACTGTCTCCAGGAGCTTCGGCAGTGTTTTTATCCCCGCTGCTTGTTGGAGCAGGCCCGGCTGCCACAACATCGATTTCCTCTGGATCAGTAATTTCTTCATAAGATGGTGCTTCTTGGTCTTCGTCTTCTACTTGGCCCACACCTTTACCATCATCCTGACTTTCAACATTGATCATTTCCACTCCGGCACGTTCCAGAGACTTATTCAAAGGCATCTTTGTGCCATCCAAATACGAGATAATGCTGAAAAAAGTAATAGGCAGCAGGATGAAAAACAGAGCCATCAACCTGATGACAGGATACTTTACTTTAACCCTGGTTTTTTTCTGTTTTTGCCTGTGCATCTCTCTTCTTGGAGGAAGGGATTCCTTTTTTTCAACAGTATGCCCGGATTTGCGCTCTACCCTTTTTCTCAGCCGCTCCGCCTGGTCCCTGATAGGTTTTTCCTTATTCACTGTCTGTACCCCCAATTGTTGCTTGAGTCCTGAATTTAATGATCAATCCTAAAATAAAATCAATGATAAAATGCATCACGATGGTCACAACAAGATTATTTGTCATCATATAAATATAGCCAATCAAGAAACTCAATAAAATAATATTAGTAAACAAAAACCAATTAAACAGATAGCGGTAATGAACGACTGCGAAAATCAGGCTAGATATGATTAACCCAGTGTTTGTCTGAATGACTCCCCTAAAAAGGATTTCCTCACTGATTGCTACCATCGCAGCAATGAGCATGATTTGGAATACACTTCTATTCTTAAATATTCTTTCGTTCAAGCCGCCATCGTCGTAGTACGACTTTGGCAGATATTTCATAAGGATAAAGTCCAAAGCCACGACTGCCAGACCAGCAACTACCCCGATCAATAAAATGTTCCAATCGGCCCAAATAAATAATTCTTTGAGATCAGTAAAGCTATCAAACAATATCATACCTAATATAGTTGAAATCGTTAATAGTAAAATTTGCGTAGCAACTAAGTGGAAAAGCAGTTCTTTTTCAGTAAGTCCTGCCACTGTTTCCTTATATTCATCTTTCATTATATCCGCTCTCTCATCAATAGGATTGAAGCCAATTCCTGCTTCCAGTCCAACGCAACTAGCGATTGTTCACTGGATGGTTCGGTTTCTTTATAATGGTCCATATCTAATCCACAGCTGATGCAGCAATTCTGTGGCCGTTCCTGCAATTCGTCGCCGAACATTTCCAAAATAACTTTCCTCTTACATTCCTTTGTATGAACCCAACCGAGCATCTTCTTAATTTTTGTATTTTTTACCTTCAAGCGGTTTTCGATCATTTGGAGAAGACTTTGTTTATCTTCTTTATAATCCAGCGCGCCTATATTAGACAGGTAATCTTCGACGACCCTCCATTGAATTTCAGTGAAGCCGCATATCATTGATAGCTCTTCGGCGAGGTCTGAAAGATTTTTATAAAGAATACGGTTATCGATTAAATAAGCAAACAATCTTTCAATCTGATATTGATCAGGGAGCTCACCTTCAGCGAGCTGGTAGGCCAATTGTTCGTCACCTGGCGAGTACAGCAGGATGGCAATTGAATCGCGGCCATCTCTTGCTGCTCTTCCTATCTCCTGAAGATAGGACTCAATTTGCATAGGCATGTGGAAATGAATCACAAATCGGACATTTTCTTTATTAATTCCCATTCCAAAAGCACTGGTAGCACATATGACGTCAAGTTGACCATTGAGGAATTGCTGCTGTATGAGGACCCGGCTTTCCGTATCCAGGCCCCCATGATATGCCATGGCATTCTTGATTCCTTTTTCTCTCATATGCACTGCAGTTTGCTCGACGACTTTTTTGCTGGAAAAATAAATGATCCCCGGCCCCTTTAAATACTTCACCAGCTCAACTGTCCGGTCCAGCTTATCCTGAAAGGCAGATGCAAATTCCAAAGCTAGCGAAATAGCAGGGCGGTCAACAGAATAGACAACCTCATTCCATTCTTCTAAATGGAGCTTTTCGGCAATATCCTTTCGAACTTCCTTTGACGCTGTAGCTGTTAGCGCAAGCGTCAATGGTTGTCCCAGCTTCTCCCTGAATTCTCCAAGCTTGAGGTAGTCCGGCCTAAAATCATATCCCCATTGAGAGATACAGTGTGCCTCATCCACAACGAACAGTGATACAGACAATTTCCTGATCCGATTCAATACAGATTCAATTCCCAGCATTTCTGGAGATATGAAGATAAACCGATACCTTTCGAGTTCTTCAAGGGCTTTAGCCTTTTGCTGTGGTGACAAAAAGGAATTCAAGGCAATTACTCTCTTTTCACCCATTGCCATCATTTGTTCTACCTGATCCTGCATTAGTGACAGCAGCGGTGAAACAATCAAGACCGGCCCGTGCACTAGATAGCCTGGAAGTTGGTAGCACAGGGACTTTCCCGTTCCAGTTGGCAACATAGAAATCGTATGTTGTCTTTTTAAAACGGATTCAATCGTTTCTTCCTGCCCTGGACGGAACTCCTCGAACTTAAAATACTTTTTTAAATATCTTTTTAACTCCATTCCACATCACCATATTTAGCAAGAACAAGCCTGATTTCAAAATAAGAAGCATCAGCCACTTGTTCCTTGATTTGCTTTAACTTTTTAGCAGAATTCCGCTTTGCCGCCTGTAGAATGCTTTCCTTTTTAATCAAAGGAACATAGTGGTCTATATCGAATTCCTTGATAGAAAGAGCAATCTCCACAACATGATCTTCAATGGTGCTTTGTTTTAGGTTGCGGACAGCCGCTATCTCTTCCAAGGTATAACCCTTCTGCATTAATTTATATGTCTTATCTGTCGAAATCGTCAAAGGAACATTACTCTCTGCCTTCTTGATCAATCCATTAAGTAAAGGGTAGCCTTGTGAATTCTCCAGCACCTTATTAAACATTGCATGCAAGCAATTCAGGAATTCAAAATGATAGTGAGCAGGTTCGAGTCCAATCCATTCGGCAGCCTGCATAGTCGTCAATCCAATTTTCCTGTAGCCTGTCAACCTTATAACAACAAGCTCCGGCTTCGTCTTTTCATTTTCCAGCGCAGATGCAAGTTCACCATACAGCCTTTCTGCCAGCTTAAATCGATCTTCATTTTGTTGCTTAATGTATTGTTTTACCCAAGTAAGGGTTTCCCGCTTATTCCTCACAGGTATAAAGGAGCGCTCATGATTAATCAGGTTTGAACTCACCTGAATAAGCAGCGTTAGCCTCTCCCAAAAAGAATCAGTCACCTGGTGATATTTCCAGCCATTTAGATAGTCAGGAAGCCTGTATTCCAACAACTTCTGTTCCAGGGTGGCTTCGCCCTTTCCTGTTAATATTACCTTGGTATCTGCTATTTCCTCTAACAGCCCTCTATTCTGCAGTTGGTTAATCATTTTTTCTAGTCCCTCACGGGTAACTGAGGGATATGTATGAAAATATGGGGTTATTTTGTATAAATGAGCGTCCTGAATCGTCTGAGAGGATCGCTTTCCCTGTAAAAGATGAAATAACGAATAGATGGTTCTTTCACCATTGATTCTTTTCAATATTGATAAAACAACTGTCTCCAAATACGTTATCCCCATAACATCACCTTTGAATGAAAAATTAAGCAAAGGGCACGATAATATTCGGCGCCCACTATAGCAGAAAAATAATATAACATTATTTTAACATGAAAATATCTCGTAAAATGTTTTATTTTCAACGAAAAAACCATTCAATGCCTTGTGTGATAAGCATTCTCAATACTTTTTTTATTGAAATGTTGGCGATACAGTTTTACAATAGATATGAGGAATACGTTTTCACTATTTAGGTGAGAACAGCATATTATTGTTAAACACTTGGGAGGAATTATATCATGGCTAAGTACACAATTGTTGACAAAGAAACTTGTATTGCATGCGGAGCTTGCGGTGCAGCTGCTCCAGATATCTACGATTACGACGATGAAGGCATCGCATTCGTAACTCTTGATGAAAATGAAGGTATCGTTGAGATTCCTGATGTATTAATTGACGACATGATGGACGCATTCGAAGGCTGCCCAACTGACTCAATCAAAGTTGCAGATGAGCCATTTAACGGAGATGCTACTAAGTTCGAATAAAGAAATACATAATTCCCGCTAATAAGCGGGAATTTTTTTGTTTTAACGCTGTTTTCGTAAAGATTGTTGTTAAAATCCTAAAGCCGATTTTAACGTAATAAAAAGCCATTTTGCAGGTCGGTACTAAGTTTGCATGCTCTTTTCTCATAAAAAGAGTCAACTTTACGAAAAAAAGAAGTCTGAATCCTATTTTGTTTTCAACAGCAACAAAGTTTGAGAAAAGAGCCTATTTTAAAGAGTTTCGATATGCTTGCTTTTTATCTACCACGTACTAAAACATTTGCGTGGATAGCTCAGAGTGAGTAATTACTAATCGTTATAAATTAAAAAGCAACGGTGCAGGCCGTTGCTTTTGTATAAGATCTCATATGAGTTTATGCACTTTTGAATGTTTGCTGTCTCTCAATCCATGTTTTCATCCTTGTGAACATCAGCATGAATATGACAGACATCAGTATACCTTTAACGAAATTGAATGGTAGAATCCCTGCAACAATCATGGCTCGCGCTTCCGGTCCCGACATTGCTGGCATGTTCAAAAACAATGTGTATGCAGGAAGGAAGACGTAGTAGTTAAGGACACTCATCAGGATAGCCATACTTGCTGTCCCAGCCACTAATGCAAATGTCATTCCCCTATTGGTTTTCATCCGTTGATAAATATAGTAAGTTGGCAGAATGAATAATACTCCTGCAACAAAGTTGGCAGCATGGCCTACTGGAACTCCCGTATCACTGCCTGTCATGAAATAATCCAGCGTATTCTTTAAGAATTCTACTAAAATACCGGCTACCGGACCAAAAATCAACGCAGCAATTAATGCAGGAATATCGCTGAAATCGACCATTAAAAATTTTGGAAACGGCGGCAGCGGAAAATTCAGCAGCATCAATACATAAGAGATACTGCTCAGCATACCAATTGAAACCATTGCTTTAACACTAAATTTTTTCATTTTTCCTCTCTCCTTATAGAGATCCATCTCACATAAAGAAGAAAGGTTCAGCAATCACACACCCTAACAAATAAACCCTCAAGTTCAATACTTGAGGGAGTTTTGTGAAGGGCATGCTTAATAAACATTCAAAACCTGCATTTTTTGAACGTCTGCAGAACCTCCATCTTCTCCCATCCAGACTATACTGTCGGCTTTGGAATCGCACCAAATCCTGCCCATACAGGCTCGCGGGCTTAAAGAATCAATCTTATTACCGCCGATCGGGAATTTCACCCTGCCCCGAAGATAGACCATATTTAATTTAACAAGTTCATTATACTGAAAAAAAGATAATTTGTGAAGGTGTCTGCTTGTGACGTTTTTTTGACAGAGATGAGTTAAATGCATTCCGTTCGTGACACATTTATAATTTTAATACTAAACTCCTGATAAATTCGGAATAACTGAATATATTTAGTATTAATCAATAGATTTTGTTTGCGCTTTCATTCTATTCATGAACAATTATACAATTTGACAAAAGAATATTCGTCTTGTAAAATAATCAGAAAATTACCACTTTAACAAAGGGAGTGAGAATGGATGTTCCAGGTTTTAGCGGCAGATTCAATAAAAGAAGAAGGCTTACAGCCATTATTAGAACAGGATGGTATCCAGGTACATATCGGGAGTGTTGACTCTGAGAGTATAGATCTACAAAAAATCGATGCCCTGATCGTCAGGAGCGCAACGAAAGTCACCTCAGAACTGCTCGACAGAATGCCATCGTTGAAGCTCGTCGGCCGGGCAGGAGTCGGAGTCGATAATATCGATGTTGCTGAAGCGACAAAAAGAGGAATTATCGTCGTCAATGCCCCGGATGGAAATACCATTTCAACCGCAGAGCATACATTTGCAATGATGTCCGCCTTAATGAGAAACATCCCCCAGGCACATGCCTCTGTAAAAAATGGAGAATGGAAAAGAAATCAATATATTGGCAATGAGCTATACGGAAAAACATTAGGAATCGTGGGTTTGGGAAGGATTGGTTCTGAGCTCGCAAAAAGGGCCAGGGCTTTCGGAATGTCAGTTAAGGTCTACGACCCATTCCTGACGATGGAACGAGCAGAGGTTTTAGGCGTCCAACTATCCACCTTCGATGAGGTCCTCGCTGAAACGGATATCATCTCGGTCCACACACCTTTGACGAAAGAAACAAAAGGACTTCTTAATGAAAAGACATTGAGTCAAACTAAAAAAGGGGTTTACCTCCTCAATTGTGCGAGAGGTGGAATAATTGATGAGATTGCTCTTGCCCACTACATTGAAAAGGGCCATGTCGCCGGTGCTGCACTGGATGTATTTGAAACTGAACCCCCAGGGGACCACCCATTGCTGAAACTTGATTCTGTCATCACCACCCCACACCTAGGAGCCTCAACAAAAGAAGCGCAATTGAATGTTGCTACCCAGGTCGCCAGAGAAATCAGTACTTATTTTGAAAATAAACCTGTTGCCAACTCAATCAATCTCCCAGCGATGTCTAAAGAGATCTATGAAAAGATCCAGCCTTATCACCAGCTTGCGAAAGAAATGGGCAAGATTGTCTCAGAATGTCACAATAAAGGAATCAGTGAATTGACCGCCACCTATTCTGGTACTGCGGCGGAACTCGAAACGTCCTTTTTAACAAAGGCACTGCTGGCAGGGTTCTTCGAAAACCGCATTGATGTGAAAGTAAACGAAGTGAATGCAATCCACATCGCAAAAGAACGCGGTATCATGGTGGGGGAAAAAGTGACTGGGAATTCATTTGGTTACGCAAATACCATAACAGTAAAAGCCAGCGGAGACGGAGAAACTTTTACAGCTAGAGGAACATACATCGAGCATTACGGGCCACGAATTGTCAGCCTGGACGGCTTTAATATTGATTTCCATCCATCAGGAAACCTTTTGTACATCCAGCATATGGACCGTCCTGGTGTAATTGGGCATGTAGGAAAGGTCCTGGGAGACCACGGTGTGAATATCGCGACAATGCAAGTCGGCAGAAAAGAGGCTGGCGGCGAGGCTATCATGGTCCTCTCTTTTGACAGACCACTGCCAGATGAAATGGTCGAAAAGCTGAAATCACTGCAGGACATTGTTACGATCAACAGTATTATACTCTGAACAAACAGGCCTCCCTACAGTGAGGCCTGTTTGTTTTTCAACCCAAAGGATATGATTTTCGTTCTCCTTTTGAGAAGGTGATAATTTCTTCGTAACCCACAAGCCTGGCAAGCGTCAGAGCCTGATCAAAATCAGCACCGACATGCTCAGGTACATGGGCATCCGATGACAAGACAATCGGTATATTCTTATCAAAGCACATCTGCAAAAGCCTTTTATCGGGATATAAAGTCTGAGTAGGCTTCCTTAATCCTGCAGTGCTTATTTCCACACAGGTCTTGGATTGGGCCAACGCCGTTGTTGCCCTATCATACTGTTCCAATAGGAAACTTTCATCCTCAGGGACATATTTAAAAATCTTCACAAGATCGATATGCCCGATTATATCAAACAGATTTGATTGCGCCAGAGTTACTACCTGGTCAAAATACCTTCGATAAACCTCATAAACATCTCTTCTGTCCCACTCTTTTCGATACTCGGCAAGATCAATCCCAAAATCACCAATCCAATGGATCGATCCAATTACATAATCGAAGTCATAGCTCTTGATGAACTGCTCCATCTCCTTATGCTTGCCAGGAGTGTAGTCCATTTCGATCGACATTTTAACGTCAATTTCGTTTCTCCACGCTTGCTCGAAAAGATCGACGTAATCTGCCATATCATAGAATCTGCGTTCATCCACCCAGCTGTTGCGTAAAATATCAGCAGTCTGATAAAAGTGATATGCATGCTCAGAAATCCCGAAATGCTGGATCCTCTTTTCATTGGCTGTATCAGTAAACTGTTTCAAATAATCAAGCGTCAATGTGCCTCTTTCCAAATGGTTGTGGTAATCCGTCAGCATAGTGCCCATCCCCTTTGTGACCGTTTTACCTATTATACTTTCAGATAATAACCGGTACAAGGCTAGATTATCGGGTTATTAATATTTGCTGAGGTCGTATCGTGTCAGATGTCAGATTGTTCAGGGCTTTTAATTTTTCAATAGTGGTGTTCGTCTTTCTCGCGATAGAGTGCAGTGTATCCCCTGCTTCAACGACATAACTCTGATCATCTGATTTCACAATTACTAAAATATCACCTTGAGAGATGTGGCTATTATTTATGTCATTCTTTTGCTTGATCGCTTCTACCGATGTGTTATATTGTCGTGCTATTGACCAGAGAGTCTCTCCTCTTTGGACGGTATGATTTACCTGTTTCTCTTTTGGCGGCAGGACGGCAGCCACGGTATCCGGTCCATTTATTTTCACATTTTCAGCGCTTACATTCTCACCTTGATTAATGAATGTATCATCGTTCAGACGCAGCTTCGCGATTGTTGCCAGCGACACTTCATTACGTTTTTGCTCCATAGCTACTACTGGTTGTCCTATAGCTGCTTCTCCCAAAGCCAATACAGGGTCCATGGCATTTTCCTTTCCATATGTCCATTTTTCTTCATGGATTTCAAAATGAAGATGAACACCAGAAGAATCCCCTGTGTTTCCCATCAGGCCGATAATATCACCTTGCTGAACGACCTGTCCTTCCTTAACATTCCTTTTGTTCAAATGGGCGTATACAGTTTCCAGATTGTTGTCATGCTTAATGAACACAACATGTCCATACGAACCCGAATAATATGACTTTGTTACTACTCCTTTATCAACACTATGTATAGGTGTTTTGAATTCACCTGCAATGTCAATTCCCTTGTGGTGGCCATGACGTGTTCCATATAAATCCGTAACGACCCCCTCAGCCGGCCAAACCCAATCTGAAGTCAATTCCTTTATATCGAGCATTTCTGCCTGAGAGTGCTTTCCGCCAAGAAATAGCAAGCTGATACAGAGTGCCATTAACCCAGCAATGAGTAAACGCTTTATGTAATCCTGCATTTTCTTCCTCCTTAACTTTTTACTCCCTTTCCATCCCTATGACAGCCTGTACGAAATTAGAACTGTATGGCTGGAAAAGCAGCAGCTAAAAAAAGCACATTCGTTATAATTGGTGGTAAACTGCTTTTTTATGCAAAAGAAGGAAAATTTGTTTATGTAAAGCTATCGAGAGTTCTACTTCAATGCACAAAAAAAGAAAGACCAGATGGCCTTTCTTCTAGTTAATATTTTTCTTGTTTGGAGCGAGTGGGAGCGGGAGAACTTCGTTCAGATTGAAAGGTCCAAGCTGATCGATGTTTGCATTTGTGAATCTGACACCAGAGTAATCAAATTCACTCGCTGTCATTAAAATTGCCTCAAGATTGGGCAGATAACTTTCATCCAGGGTTGTATTCTTGTCGATTGTAATCTCTAAGATATCATTTTCGGATTTATTGGTTTCTGCCAGGCTGAAAATTTCCGGAAGTGATGCTGAAAGGTATCCATCCCCTTTCCACATTTGCTCAAATGCTTTCCCTATAGATTCATGCTGTTCTTTTGTCGGTACAAGGTACGGGTTCTGTACCCCCTCCACAGTCAAAAACAAGTACGCCCGCCTCTTTTTTGTTTCTGCGTTGAGCGGAAGCTCCTCCAACAAGCCGATGTTGCTTAGTTCAAGCCCTGGTTTTCCCTCTGTCGACAGAACCATTTTATCTATTCCTGCACCTGAGAAATTTTGAGTCATTGAATCGATGAATATGACGTTTGCAGTGCTGCCATCTCGGTAGGGATTATTTTGTTTAACATCCATTGTCAATGTCTTAGTCGCTTCATCAAAGTTCCAGGCAGCGTCCATTGGATAGTAATCGGTCAATCCCCATTCCTTTTCCATTAGCTTCGGCATCGTTTCTGTATAGTTGTCAATCCAGGACTTGCCTTCTTCCTTCGGTGTCGTTACCGTAACTGGAACGATCCTCATCGCCTGGTCGTCAGGAATTGCATAAGTAAGAATTTCGGATGTCTCGGTGTCTACCTCTTCTGCATATAAAGAAATCAGGCCGTCATAAGGATTAGCTTTATCCATCGCAGCGAATTCTTTGCTCTTTTCTTCAGCCTCACCATCGGCTGCATCCATCATGAGAGTGCTCTCCTCCTGGCTGGCACTTTCATTTGCCGTATCATCCCTGACAGCTGTATCCATCTCCATGAATGACTTGGCATCAGAAGCAGAGTTGCTTTCAATGCTTTTATCGGCGGAGTGGTTCACACCCATCAACCCTGGTGAAAGGATGAATGCAAGGAAAAGTACGGCTGCCAGCGCAGCACCCGGAATAACCCATGTCGGCATTGTCTTTCTTTTTTCAACACGATGAGCGATATTCTGATAAATGTCACGAGAGTCGCGATGATCTTTAACCTTAGGCATTTGGCCGAGGATTTCTTCTAGCTGCTTATCGCTTAGCTGTGACTTTTTCACTAGTCATCCCTTCCTTTTCAATCATTTCTTCCATCAGCTTTTTCAATGTCTTCAAAGCACGGTGCTGAGTCGTCTTTACCTTACTTTCCGTCCATGATAAAGCTTCTGCTGTTTCGCTGATCGTTAACTCATGTATATAGCGCATGATGATGACCATTCGCTGGTCAACCGTGCATTGGTCAAGGCACTTGTACATCATTTGAATCTCTTCACTTTGGAGTGCCATTTCTTCAGGAAGGGGCTGGTCGTCCCTTACCTGGCGGGCAGACATATCAAAGGATTCAAGCAATCGCTGCTTCCAGCCTTTCTGTTTGCGGAAGTGATCGATCGCGACATTTTTGGCAATCGAAAACAGCCATGTCTTCTCACTGCTCTTTCCTTCAAACCGGTTGTATGCCTTCAAAACGCGAATGTATACTTCCTGTACAAGGTCTTCAGCCAGCTCCCTGCTTTTAACCATATAAAATAAAAATTGAAAAACGTCATGATGATATTTTTGATACAATTCATCAAAAACGGAGTTCATAGCTCTATTCGCCTCCGTATTCATTAGATTAGTCGTAAAGTATTAATAAAAGTTTCATATTAACTATATTATTTTTAGAATGGAAATGGAAGGAATTTTCGAGGACAAAATATTTGATGAAGTTACGTTATATTAAAGTGAATTACCTGAATAAGGTAGGCTATGGAATAAATAATTCTGATGGAGGGTACTAACGGACACTTTTTCCATGATTCCCTTTACGTTTGACCGATAGAGGTGTTCTAACGGACACTTTCCTCTGAATTCTGCTTCTGTTTGTCCGATAGAGACGTTTTAACGGACACTTTTTCCCTGATTCTCTTAGCGTTTGTCCGATAGGGGCATTCTAACGGACACTTTTCCCCCTGATTCCCTTTGTGTTTGTCCGATAGAGGCGCTCTATTGGACAATAACCCCTCTATTCCACTTCAGTTTGTCCGATAGCGGGTTTCTAAAGAAATTCCCATGTTTAAAAACACAAAAAAGCCCACCCACAAATCGGGATGGACTTATTCATTGTTCCTCGTGAATCAAGAATAGTCGGCAAGTTATTCAATATTTCGAGGGATGAAAAAGGAAAATGTCGTTCCTTGTCCGAGTTTGCTTTTTACCGAGATATTTCCTCGATGTGCGTCGATAATATTCTTGGCAATTGCTAGTCCAAGCCCGGTGCCGGATACACCGCGAGTCCTGGATTTATCGCCTTTATAAAACCTCTCGAACAAGAATGGTAAATCTTCCTCAGGGATACCAGGCCCCTGGTCGCTCACCTCAAAATATAATCCTTTTTCATCGGTTCTTCCACCAATGACGACGGATGCCGAATCAGGGACGTGCCTTATAGCATTATCGATCAAGTTGGTCAGGACCTGTTCGATGCGGTCTGGATCAAAACGGAAATCTTGTTCTTCTGAATCAAACTGGACAGATAACTCAATTCCCTTTTCCTTCGCCAAACCATGGAATTTACGGATAATTCGATTTACATATGGATTAATTTCGACGGATTCAACGTTTAGAAGAATATGACCTGCTTCCATACGGGCTAAGTCAAGAAGTTCATTAACAAGGCGGCCCATTCGCAGTGACTCATCGTAAATGACTTTAGCCATTTCCTTCTTTTCTTCATCCGTTTGAGCGATGTCATCGACGATCGCTTCACTATAACCTTGCATCATCGAAATCGGCGTTCTTAATTCGTGTGAAACATTGGCGATGAAATCTTCCCTCATCTTGTCGAGTTTTCGTTCATCAGTCATATCCCGGACTACAGCAACAGCCCCGCGGATGAATCTTTTATTATACAGCGGGCTGACAATGATTACCCAGGTTCTTCCCTGGGCAGTGATCTCACCAACCTGCTCTTTTTCCGTATTGACTGCCAGCTGGAATAACTCCATGACTTCAGAAGGGACGGCATCTGTATTCTCAGAAGCCAGGCCCTGCTCATAATACCAGTATCTCAGGAATACTTCAGCAGGCGGATTCGTAATCAGGATTGTACCATCACGATTGAAAGTGATCACTCCATCTGCCATGCTGCTAAGGATGCTTGTCAGTTGTTCTTTTTCCTGACTCAATGCGTTCATGTTGAATTTCAGCTGTCTGCCCATCTGATTGAAGGCAGTTGCTAATTCCCCTATTTCATCATGAGTGAGGATTGGTACTTTTGTGTCAAACTTGCCTCTGGCGACTTCAAAGGCTGCCTCCCTCATTTTACGCAAAGGTGCAGTGATCCTGGTGGACAGGAAGAAAGCAAAGATTGTCGTAAGGACTATTGCCACGCCCGCTGCAAGCAAGATGAACTTCGTTGTCAGCCTGGTCGTCTCTTCCATCACCTCAAGTGACTGATAAATGAATACGGCCCCGTTCCCTTGCTCAAACTGGTCAAGCGGAACACCGATCATTAAATACTGAGTATCATCAACCTCGTTTGAAATACCTGGCATAGAAGAAATGATATCTACAGTTTTATCATCCTTAAAAACCGCAGAGAGATCCCGGTCATTCATAAAAAATGAAATCGGTACATGTGCTGTATCTTCTCCATCAGGTGAGTAAAAATAAGTATCCTTATCTTTAATGACAGTCACTCTAGAGTCATCGTCGACCATTTCCCATGCAATTTCAAGACCTAGTTGTTCCTCCTGGCCAGGATGGTCTTCCAGTACCCTGGCTATTTTCTCTGCAGTATTGGTCATTCCTTTTCTGGTTTCATTAATGTGATAGTTTTCAAAAAATTCCATCAGCATCACTGTCAAGATGAATAACACAAATGAAACCAGCAAAAGGATGGTAATCCAAAGTTTACCTACTACACTGCGCCAAAACATCATTCATTGACTACCTCGAACTTGTAGCCAACCCCCCAGACTGTCACGATCATTTTCGCAGCCTGTTCAGATACTTTGTTCAGCTTCTCGCGCAATCTTTTAACATGTGTATCAACCGTTCGTAAATCACCGAAAAATTCATAATGCCAAACTTCTTTCAATAATTGCTCCCGATCAAAAACTTTATCAGGCGCTTTCGCCAGGAAGTAAAGCAGTTCATATTCCTTAGGCGTCAAGCTGACTTCTTTGCCATCTGCCAAAACCCTATGGGCATCATTATCAATGGTTAAATGAGGGAAAACAATTACATCTTTAGCAGTTGTCTCTGTCTGCAAGTAGCTTGTGCTCGATGAACGGCGGAGCATAGCTTTGACTCTCAGGACAACTTCACGAGGGCTGAACGGCTTGACGATATAATCATCAGTACCTACCTCGAAGCCTTGGACCCTGTTCACTTCCTCGCCTTTTGCGGTTAGCATGATAACAGGAGTTGACTTCTTTTCACGAAGGTCACGACAAACTTCGATTCCATCTTTCCCAGGCATCATCAAATCAAGAAGGATTACGTCATAATCGTTGGCAAGCGCTTTTGCCAACGCTTCATTTCCATCTTCTGCTTCTTCAATTATATAGTTCTCTCTTTCAAGATACATTTTCAACAATCGTCTAATTCTTTCTTCATCATCCACTACTAAAATCTTCACGTCTTTTTCCATAAAATATATCCCTCCCTGCGATTATTTTACATAAACATGCGTTTACTTGCCATGATTTTTTAAAAAAGGCCTTCACTTAAGACAGTGAAGGCAGTCATAAAATTGACACAAATTAGGAACCTGCATAAGAATGCAGACCTGCGATAACAAGGTTAACTGCTACCAGGTTGAACATAATAATGATAAAACCGATGACCGCTAGCCATGCCGATTTCTCGCCATGCCATCCTTTTGAAAGGCGCAGGTGCAGGAAAGCCGCGTAGAAAAGCCAGGTTATCAATGCCCACACTTCCTTTGGATCCCAGCCCCAGAAGCGAGTCCAGGCAATCTGGGCCCAAATCATTGCAAAAATCAGACCGCCAAGAGTGAAAACCGGGAAGCCGATTAAAACCGAGCGATAGCCAATCTCATCGACGAGATCCATATTAATATTCTTCGTCAACGGCTGCAATGCAGCAGCAACGCGCTTGCGCAGGACGAGTCTTAGTAATACATATAATACTATACCCGCTATGAGCGACCAAATAACAGTATTCAATTTCTTTGCACTGATGATTGCAGGTGTCTCGAACAATGGTTCAAAACGATCTTTGTTTGTCAACTCATACTGATGGGGTCCAACAAGAGCAGGAATTGTAAATTCCTCAGTAGCAGGCTGGCCATCCTTGTTGATATAGTTAAAATTCGCTGAATAATCTGTTGCTGCAAAGAAACTGGAAACGAATACGAAGCCAAGCGTGCTGATCAAGCCAAACAAGACAACTTCAAGCCATAATGTACTTTTGGTTTTCTTCGTCTGATCAACACTTCTAACGAGATAAATCAGACCAGCAGCAAAACTGATTGCCAGGATTGCTTGTCCGATCGCTGTCGTCGTAACGTGAATATGGAGCCAGTAACTTTGCAGTGCCGGAATCAATGGGGTTACGTCCCTTGGGAACATGCTTCCATAGGCAATGATCAAAGCAGCTACAGGCAAAGTGAACAGTCCCAGCAATGGTGTTTTATACATGAAATAAATGACGATAAATGCCCCTACCAATGACATGCCGAAGAATGTCGTGAATTCGAACAGATTGCTGACCGGCGCGTGTCCGGAAGCAATCCATCTTAAAATGAAAAATGTCAACTGGGATAGGAAACCCGCAATCGTTACAACTAGCCCAATCTTCGCCCATTTGTTAGGTGTGTTTTTTTTGTCAGCATGCCTTTTATCCTTAATAGCTCCCCCGAAAAACAAAATACCGACTAGATAGAGGATAAATGCTGCAAACAGAAAGTTAGAACTCAACTCAACCATTATATTCCCTCCTTACTCCTTCTTTTCTTCTGACACCTGGTCTTCAGGAGCGGCTATTCCTGAATCGGAAAAGACATCTTCAAGCTCCCTTTTTATGCCATGCCAGTTTTTGTTTGTATGTGCGGCAATCCATACCTGATTATTTACTCTTCTCAACCATACACGTCGATGATTCCAATATGCACCCTGGATTACACCGATCATGAATATTAATCCTCCAAGCCCAATGATCCAAAGAGTGTGGTCTTTTCTGACAGTCAGAGCCGTAACATTCTTCGTTTCGATCCCGTTAAATGTCATCTTGTAATCATTTTCACCCAATGGCTCAAGGTTCTGCCTGATGGCTACGAAACTGACTTCACCTTCAGGCTTTTCTGGGCTGAACATCTTGAAGATGAACGCAGGGTTATTCGGAATGCGTGACTTTGTCGCAGGCTCCCCGTCTTCATTAAACTCAAAATCCGGGAAATAGCTCATCACTTCGACTTTGTACCCATTTCCTAGATCGTATTTCATTTCTGGGTCATATAAGTCTACAGTCACATCACCAAACTGATCCCCTGTTTCTTTATTTTCTAGTTTAAAAGCCATTTTGCTCATTTCATCAAGCTTATAATCTACCTGATACAAGGCAAAACCATCGACTTTCAGAGGCTTATTAACCTGGATAGCATGGTCACGAATCTTTTCAAGCTCAGGTTTTTCACCCGGGACAATTTCTCCCTGTCTCTGATATAAAGTAGCATCAGTCTGATAGTTTTTAACTACCGTCCCTGCTTTGTTGATCGCATCCTGGAAGACTTCTTCATCTTTATCTTTATCATATACTTCAAAGATAAATTGATTGTTTTTCAGATAATAGTGTCCTTCGGTCCCAGGAATTGCTTTTGTCTCGCCTTCTCTTAGCCAGAGGATTTCGTCCACATACATCCCAGGCACGAACCTGAGCATGCCCCCTATCAAAAAGATGATCAGGCCAAGGTGGTTTACATAGGGACCCCAACGAGAAAAACGATTTTTCTCCGCGAGGATATCTCCATTCTCCTCACGCAGCTTATACCGTTTTTTTGTTAAATTTTCTTTGATTTTCCCTGCTGCTTCATCTGTCAGCACAGCATCTGAAATGCTGAACATTCTCTGGCGCTTTAAAAAGCTTTCATGTCTCGATACTCGCTGGTTTTTCAGGGATCTGTATAATGGAACTACCCTGTCGAGACTAGCGATAACGAGTGATATCCCAAGCGCAGCGATTAAAAGCAGGTACCACCAGGAACTGTAAAGGTTATGGAACCCGAGATCATAATAAAGTTTCCCCAGCCATCCGTATTGCTCTTCATAATATTCCCATGCAGGCATTACAGGAGGGATGTACATTTCCTGAGGAAAAATCGTACCTAGAGAGGACGCGATTAAGAGGATGACGATCAGCCATACCCCAACTTTGACGGACGAGAAGAAATTCCATATTTTATCGATGATTGTCTTGTTATACGTTTGTGAACGGCGCGCACTTCCTTCATAGCGCATATCAGCTAGCTGCTTCTCTTTTTCTTTTTCTTCCAGCACTCTTCCGCAAGATTCACATAGGATCGTTCCCTGCGGATTTATATGGCCGCACTCACATTTTACCTCGTTCATAGTAAAAACTCCCTGTTCCCCTTACTTTAAGGTTTTATCTGTTCCATGAAATCACGGACTGTTTCTTCATTTAGTTCCCCTGTATGGCTTTTCACCACTTTGCCTTCTTTGTCAATCAAGAAGGTAATTGGCAACGGATTGATCCCATATGCTGCCTGGACTGGTCCATCGTCAATCATAACCGGAAAAGTCATGCCTTTTCGCTCAATGAACCTATTAACAGCAAGTTCTGATTCACCGGAGTCAATTGCCAGGACCTGAACACCCTGATCCTTGAACTGCTGGTACTGATTTTCGATATAAGGCATCTCTCGCTCGCATGGTTTGCACCATGTTGCCCAAAAATTAAGGAAAACTCCTTGTCCTTTATACTCGGAAAGTCTGTGTTTATTGCCTTCCATATCAACAAGGACAAAATCAGGAGCAGGTTTTCCAATCACAATCTTCTGGTTTTTATCCTTATTCATGTTAGCATACAAAGTATAGCCAACAGCCAGAGCCATAACCGCGAGAATAATCGTTCTAGTGATCAGACGTTTCTTTTTCATCCCCTAAACCTCCCACCGTATTTCTCCTTCATTATACCATTTCAACTACACCCATGTTAGTAAACCTAAGACTTTTTCATCGCCAGGACACGAAGCTGCTTTACTTCATGATGTGTAAGCTCCCTGATCTCCCCAGTCCTTAAGCCATTCAGCGTCAGGAAACCGTATTTTTCTCTTTTAAGTTTCAAAACAGGGTGCCCGATTGCATCGAACATTCTTCTGACTTGTCTATTCCGTCCCTCATGGATTGTGATTTCAACAATTGCTGTATCCTTCTTTTTATCAACACTCAGCAATTTAATCCTTGCCGGCGCTGTTTTTCCATCTTCGAGCATGACTCCTCGAGCCAGGCTAGTCAGCTTTTCCTTTGAAGGAATACCTTTAACCTTTGCCACATACATCTTATCAATTTCATTGCTTGGATGCATGAGCAAGTTTGCGAATTCTCCATCGTTCGTCAGCAAAAGCAGACCCGATGTATCATAATCAAGGCGCCCAACTGGATAAATCCTTTGTTCGATTGTTTGGAAAAAGTCGGTAACAACCTTCCGGCCTTTATCATCTTGTACACTTGAAATAACACCGCGGGGTTTATAGAACAAGAAATAGACAGGTTCTTCCCCTTCAATCTGGACTCCATCCACTTCTACTCTGTCAGATGGGGTTACCTTTCGGCCAAGTTCTTTGACAACACTTCCGTTTACCTTGACTCTTCCTTCGAGGATCATTTCCTCGGCTTTTCTTCTCGATGCTATTCCTGCATGAGCAATAACTTTTTGCAGTCTTTCCATAAGGTCACTCCTATTTAATATCAATTAACTATGGTTAATATTAATATCTAATCCATCCTTATGAATTATGACATAAGTCTCGCTGTTTTCAAAGTAAGCAATGGTGGAAAAAGCGAAAAATAAATAGGGAAAGTTAATTGTTCTTTAACAAAGGCTCTTTTCGTCAACTATTTTGCTTTCACAGTCAAAAGTAAAAATCGGCTTCTGGATTTTTACGATTTCTCATGCATTGCCAGTTAAGGTGCTGCAAGAAAAGAGCCCCGAAACTGTTCAAAATGCGGATGGTAGATTATAGACGAAAAGCAAAAAACGAGGCGAGAACAACTTCTACTAAAGTTCGTTTTGTAAACATAATGCAATATTATTTTATACTAATATTAGTTCATTTTGTGATACCTGATTCGGCAGGTTTTTAAGAGTATAAAAAAAGATTGTGATCATAACCCACAGCTAAACGAGGCTGTTGATTTCCGTATCCTACGCTTACTATGTCAATTCGTCTAGTTGAACAGTCGGCCCCCCAAAATAAAGAAGATACCTGCAGGAGGTATCTTCTTCTTGTTAAAAATATGAATTCACACTCTACGATTGCAAGAACTGATCAGAACATGAAAGTAACGACGATTATAGCTGTTATAATTGCGACTGCATCTGCAAGTAATCCAACTTTGAGTGCATCTCCCATTTTTTTAATGCCTACAGCGCCGAAATATACGGTAAGGACATAAAACGTCGTGTCCGTGCTTCCTTGGAGTGTGGCAGCGAGTGTTCCAATAAAAGAGTCCGGACCATGTACCGCAATCAGGTCGCTCGTAATTCCGAGCGCCGCTGTTCCTGAAATTGGCCGGATCAGCGCTAGCGGTACAATTTCAGCAGGGATTCCTACCATCTCCAGTCCTGGCCGAATCCAATTCACCATAACATCAAGTGCCCCTGACGCGCGAAAAACTGCAATGGCCACCATCATCCCGACAAGAAATGGCATGATGGAAACGGCCATTTTGATACCTTCCTTACCGCCTTCTACAAAACTTTCATATGTTTGGACTTTTTTATAAGTTCCATAAATCAGGATAAAAGCTATCATGACAGGGATGAACCATAATGATATGGCAGATACAATTTCCATTTAGATTTACCCCTTTTTAATTCTTCTGTAATAAAAGAAACGGTCAATTAATATCGCTGCAACAGCAGAGACAGCAGTTGCCACAAGAGTTGGTCCAACGATATCTGTTGGATTGGCGGAATCATAATTCATCCTTATCGCGATAACTGTGGTTGGAATGAGGGTGATGCTCGCTGTATTGATCGCAAGAAAAGTAATCATCGATCTGCTCGCTTCATTTTTCCCATCATTCAGCTCTTTCAGTTCTTCCATTGCTTTGATCCCAAGAGGTGTTGCTGCGTTCCCAAGCCCGAACATGTTGGCAATCATGTTTGACAGTATATAGCCCATTGCCGGGTGATTGGAAGGGACTTCAGGGAACAACTTTGAAATCAATGGTTTAAATAAAGTGGAAAGCTTTGATAATAGGCCGGAATCCTCCGCAATCCTCATCATGCCAAGCCAAAATACAAGGATGCTAATAAGACCGATACTCAGGGTGATAGCTTCCTTTGCACCGCTAAAAACTGCTTCGTTCACTTCAGCCATCGTGCCATTCACCATTGCAAAGCCAAGACCAATTAAGATCATAACCACCCAGATGTAATTAACCATGATTCTTGATCCCTGCTATTGATGTGAAAAGGTTCTTAAAAAGACCGAAGAAGGACTTGTTCTCTTTTGCCTCCTCTTTGTAATAAACAGGCAAACTTGCAATCTGCTTATCATCCAAGTAGACATTTGCCCGGCCTGCAATCGAACTTCGCTTATCCTCCTCGTTTGGCGACGCCTTTTTCAATCTGTATTCTACTTTGATCATGTCTTCTTCTTCTGAAGTTAGCGGGTAAACAAATGAATGGTCCAGGTAAACTTTATTTTTATAATGCGAATCCTTTATCCCTTTCACTTTACCTTTGGAGAGTATCTCTGCGATATCATAATTTGAAAAGGCTGTTTCAAACATCTGGATATGGTCATTCCAATCATCAGGTGCATTAAGTGTAACTGCGATTAACCCAAAATCGTCCTTTTGAGCTGTGGAGACTAAAGTTCTCTTCGCCCGCTTTGTATATCCGGTTTTCCCGCCAGTACTATACTTATATTTCTCTGTCAGCAGCCTGTTTTTATTTTTCCATACCCTGTCCCATGTTTCTGTTGGATTAGGAGCCCTGTGTACCTTTGTACCGGAAATTTCCTTGTAGATCTCATTCTCCATTGCATAGCGTGTCAGAATAGCCATGTCATAGGCTGTGGACACGTGGTCTTCGTGGTCATCCAACCCGTGCGGATTGGCAAAATGAGTATTTTTCATGCCGATTTGCTGCGCTTTTTCGTTCATCAGGTACGCAAATCCATCCAGACTGCCGCCTACATGTTCCGCGATCGCGACAGCAGCATCATTGCCCGACCTCAGCATTAATCCATACACCAAATCCTCAAGCCTTATTTTTTCTCCGGGCTTCAGGTAAATTGAGGATCCTTCAGTACGGACAGCATTCTCGCTCACTTTCACCTTTTCATCCAATTTGCCAGATTCTATTGCAAGGATGGCCGTCATGATTTTAGTTATACTGGCAATCCTGCTTACTCTGTGCGCGTCTTTTTCAAATAATACCCTGCCAGATTCCTGTTCTATCAAAACCGCGCTTCTGGCACTTACCGAAACAGAAGCCTGCGCTGTTTGAGGAATGCAGTATACCAACAGAGTGGCGATAAACATTAATTTCATCCAAGTCCTTTTCATTGACAGACCCTCGTCTCCTTTGGCAGTTTGTACAAGTTTATGCAGGACAAGGAGTGTTATGACACAAAAACGTGAATGCTGCCAACGATGGATATATCTCCTTAATTACAGACATGAAAAAAGGAACAGCTAAAAAATAGCTGTTCCCTGGGTTGCGTTATCTTGATTGGAGCATTTTTGTACGGTAATCTGTCTCGTAATATTCCAGTTCTTCGCGGATTCTTTGAAAACCGCTTTCGAGGCTGACCATCAGTTCGTTTACTCCAGTTGACACTGGTTGTCTGAATTTGATGGCATTCTTTCCTGTATAGGCAGCCCTGCTGTCTTCATACCATGCATCACTTTTAGGAGAGAAGAATTCTTCAATGCATTGATAGTAGATTCGGTATAAAGTTTTTTCAGCTGCTGGTTTTGAAAATACCTCTGCCTGAAGGATCACCTTGCAGGCATCAAATCCTTCCTCACAGTAAACAGCCAGCTTGCGGAGGCTTGAAAGAATCGTTTTATAGTATTCTTCGTCTGCCTGCTGCCCTTGTTTTAGCACTTCAAGAGTTGTTTCATTCAGGTAGTTCTCCAGCTTCACTACTGTGTCTGAAAGAAATTCCCTTACTTCCTCGATTTGTGTTTTAACTATTGTATTCCCCAAATTGACACCCCCAATGGATTTTTACCATAACTTTTTTTAGGTGGTAGTTGCTTTCCCATGAATTCTAGCTTACGATTCATTCCTGAAATAGGGTCTCTATTGGGTGATTTCCCGCAATCAAGAATCCAATGAAGCTGAGAAAAGGCAACAAAGTTTACGGAAAGAGCCTTGCTCTATACAGGCTGGACAATATAATCCAAGGGAGAGCGCACTTCAAAGCTGCCTTTTTGCTCGATACCTTCAAATACTTCAGGAAGCTTGCTATAATCCAATCCTTTGAAAATATCCGCAAACTCTCTCTGTTGATTTATATATACCCTTTTCCGATGGCGATATCCCGGATTTTTCAATAACGCAGCAAGTGCTACCAAATCCCTCATATATACTTCCTTACTGCCGGCCTTGAAGATTGGATCCTGTTCAAATGGAGTGATACTTCCTGCCAACTCATCAAAATACCTTACATAGAGGACATGCAGGGTTTTCTCCTTGCCATCTTCCACAAAAGTCACTTCGCTTCGGTTGAAAAAATCCTCCGAGGTGTTTGATTTTTCTTTTTCAAGTTCATGACCAATACATTGCTTTATAAGCATGGTATTCCTCCCGTTGGACATTCATTCTTCTTTAATTCCTATGTAGAAAAGAAATGCTTTCCCATCGAAGCCAGCAATTTGGCATCCAGTTAAAGCATTTCCAAATAATTATTTTGATTTTATCATAAATTCCAAACTTTGTGCACAAAAGCTATTGATCTGTTTCCATTGTTTCCTGGAATTTCTCAAAGAATAGATCCGCATCATCATGCAATTCGTCATCCTCAATATGATCCGGCAGAGGAGGCAGTTCATTAATATTTTTCAAGCCGAAATAATCAAGAAATTCTTTTGTCGTTCCATATAAAATCGCCCTTCCCGTTCCTTCTGCTCTTCCAACTTCTTTAATCAAAGCCCTGGAAGACAGAGTATGGAGCGGCCTTTCCGTTTTCACTCCGCGAATCTCTTCAATCTCTGCTCTTGTAATCGGCTGCTTATAAGCTACAATTGCCAAAGTCTCAAGCGCTGCTTGCGACAGATGCGCCGCCCCTGGTGATTCGACAAGCTTCTTTAAATAATCAGCATGCTCTTTTTTCGTAGCCAGCTGATATACTCCTGCCAGTTGGACGATTGTTATACCGCGGTTTTCGTCACTTTCATAATCCTGCTGGAGTTCAGTAACAATTTCAGTTGCCTGGATTTCATCAACTTCAAGCACAGATGTTATCTGCTTCAGGCTCAACCCTTCATCACCAGCTGCAAAAAGAAGGCTCTCTAATATCCCTTTCCACTTCACTATTCCCACGCTCTTACTCCTTTCTGGCTGTCATATATATTTCAGCAAAGTTTTGTTCCTGTTCGACATCGATTTCTTTCCGTTTGATAAGCTCAAGAATTGCCAGGAAAGTAACGACAATATGCTCACGGTCAGATTTGGGAAACAAGTCATAAAACTTTTTCCTTGTGCCGTTTTTTTTCAGGAAGCTTAAGACTTCGTCCATCCTTTTTTCTATGGAAATTTCCTGACGGGCGATTTTGGTCGATAGTGGCCTTTGCAACTTTTTTCTTCTTAAAAGTTTTTGAAATGCACCAAGCATGTCATACAAAGATATCTCAAGATTAGTATTGTCACCTTTAACTTCTTCGGCATAATCCGTTAGGTCACTTGGAGGTTTGGTATACATCAAACCCCGCTCCTCCTCAAGGGATTTCAGGTCACTGGCTGCCTCTTTGAATTTCTTATATTCAATCAACCTTTCCACGAGTTCATTTCGCGGATCTTCTTCATGATCAAAGTCAAATTCATCTTCCAGTTCTTCTTCATGCTTAGGAAGGAGCATCTTGCTTTTGATTGCTAACAGGGTCGCTGCCATTACGAGATATTCACTTGCGACATCGAGCTGCAATTCCTTCATCGCATGGATATACATTAAATATTGTTCAGTTATTTCCGCAACAGGTATATCATAAATATCAATCTCCAAAGTATTGATCAAGTGCAGAAGTAAGTCCAATGGGCCCTCAAAGGCCTCGATTTTCACGTTATATTGCATTATTTCCCACCAAAATTCCTATAATGAACTGCATCATTATATAAGTATAGTAGATAACCTACATGTTATCCATTACTAATTTATAAGTACAAATATCTAGTTCTTCCTAAAAAATACAAGCTTCCGCCCAAACCCTTCTCTTCGTACCTGCATATGCTGAAATTGTATATTAGGCTATTTCACTAATAGGAGGTAATGTTAAATGTCAGATAAAAAAGGTTATGGACACGGAGCTGGATTTGCTTTAATCGTCGTGCTTTTCATTTTGCTCATCATCGTTGGTGCAGCCTGGTTATAGGGTAAGGCAATTTAAAAAGCAATGACTAAATGCCCGGCAACAGCCGGGCCTTTTTAGGTTTGCTGTTTTGCATATCCTCTTCTTGTTTCAGCCTTTTATGGAATTTATGCTAAGCTAGAGGTACATGATCGGAGGTAATTATATGTCAAAATATCCAGCATCCTATATACAATATCTTGCTCATTTCCACGGAGACAGGGATTATTTTGAATGCCATGAGATTTTAGAAGAATATTGGAAAGCAACAGACGCTGGCAATAAAAAATCTATCTGGGTAGCCTTAATCCTTTTGGCTGTGTCAACTTACCACCATCGCCGCAATAATTTCCCTGGCGCAATAAGGACCTTAACTAAAGCAGAGGAAATCTTTTCAGATACAAAAGAAGCAACAGCCCGGTTAGGAATCGACCCCGAGCTATTGACAGAAACACTGTCTAAAAGAAAAAACAACTTGCTTAGCAACCTTCCATACACCAGCTTTAATCTGCCTATAAGCGACACCGAGCTTAAAAGACTTTGCTATGATGAGTGCAGACATAACGGTTTTACTTGGGGAACAAGCAGTAATCTGCAAAATTCAGACTTGGTCCATCGGCACTCAACAAGGGATCGAAATGATGTCATTTCCGACCGGCAGATGGCCCTCGAGGAAAGGAAGGGCAGGGAAAAATAAAAAGGCAGCTGGATTTAACATCCACTGCCTTCTACGCTATTATCTTCCTCGCTGCACTTTTCAAAAAATGAAGCCGTCTCAGCATTTGCAACTGTTGTCCATTCAGGAAACATCTCCTGGAGGGAATTGACCATACGCCTTCCAATCCCCTGATGGCGGTGTGAAGGATTCACTGAGATGTGAAGAAGCTGCATCATTTTATCTTCAGTGAAGTTAACACCCAGCAGCCCGATGATATCTTCGCCTTCTTTCCATAAAAACAGCTGCCAGGAATCATCGGTTTCATAATTCCTCATCGTCTGCTGAAGTTTTTTCAGATCCTTCTCATTTGGCATGAAGGATAGCAATCCCATCGCAATCTTTTCAAATGCCTTTTTATATCGAATTAACATAGAAATCCCTCATTGTGGTTTGACAGTAATAATGGAATGATAACAAAACCATTTTTTCCATTTTTCATCCAACTTAAACCTTAGCTCCCCGTAAAGAGAAGGCTACAAAAAATCAAATGTTAAAACATCTTTTTGATACTATATGTTTTTTCGTCAATTATGGTTCTGCATTTTAATTGAATGATAATATCATACATAATCTGAACGGATACTTCAAATCTTTTTCTGCAGGCTATTGTCCTGGTACGATAAAAAACCAGTAGTAGGCTCCCCACCCAACAGACATCAACAATAATAACACAAATAACAGCCAGTTGTTCTTTTTCAAACCGGAATCCCTCCCAATCTGTAATTCTACAATAAGACCGGGCATTTAGCCAATATGACAAAACACCAATAAAACCAGATAAAAAAAGCTGCGGGAAAGCAGCTTAATTTTTCACCTTTTCTTTAAAGGGGAGATCCAATTTCACCATGTCTTCAAATGTTTCGCGGCGGACAACCAGTGTATCCTTGGAATCCTCCAGGAAAACAACCGCAGGCCTTGGAAGCCGATTATAGTTATTGGCCATTGAATAGCCGTAGGCACCCGTACAAAAAACAGCCAGAAGATCCTGGTCACCAGACTTTGGCAGCGGAAGATCCCAGATTAGCATATCTCCCGATTCACAACACTTCCCGGCAATTGCTACGGTCTCTTCTGGTTTGTCCATTACCCTGTTTGCAAGGACTGCTTCGTATTTAGCCTGGTACAATGCCGGGCGAATATTATCACTCATTCCGCCATCGACAGCTACGTACTGGCGGACATTCGGAACATCCTTTCTAGAACCGATGCGGTAAAGGGTGGTACCGGCATCCCCAACAAGAGAACGTCCTGGCTCGATCCAGATTTCCGGAACATTCATTGAATAGTGAGAAGCTTGCTTTTTGACCTCAGCAATAATCTCTTCTACATATTGTGCTGCTGGAATAGGGTCATCCTCGTCTGTATAGCGAATCCCAAATCCACCGCCAAGATTGAGGACTGTCGAGTCGAAAGACAGGTCCTTTTTCCATTGATTCAGTTTTTCAAAAATCTTCTGTGCAGCAAGGATGAAACCTGTTGTTTCGAAAATCTGTGAACCTATATGGCAATGCAGACCGAGAACATCGATATTCTTGTCATTAAGGCAAAGCTTCATAGCCGCATCAGCCTGTCCATTCTGTAAATCAAATCCAAATTTTGAGTCTTCCTGGCCAGTTAAAATATAATCATGTGTATGTGCTTCAATACCAGGTGTAACTCGTAGCAGAACTTTGACTGCAGTATTCTTCTCTTTGCAAATATCCTTCAGCATGTTGAGTTCATAAAAGTTATCGACTACGATACAGCCGACATTATTCTCAAGAGCCATTACCAGCTCTTCCCGGCTTTTATTGTTTCCATGGAAATGGATCCTTCCTGTAGGGAAACCCGCAGCCAGCGCCGTATAGAGCTCTCCCCCAGAAACGACATCAAGCGAAAGGTTCTCCTCCGCAGCTAACTGCACCATCGCTACGGTTGAAAAAGCTTTGCTCGCATACGCTACTTGAGCGGTAATTCCAGCCTTCTCGAAAGTCCTTTTAAAAGCTCTTGCACGCTCCCTGATCAAGGCAACGTCATAAACATACAGCGGGGTTCCATATTTTTCAGCTAATTCGATTGTATCGACTCCGCCAATTTCCAAATGCCCTAGTCGGTTAACCTTTGCAGTTCCATGAAATTCCATGTAGTCCCTCATCCCTTGCCTATCATTTGATTTAAGCTTGTTTTCTTATTGTTCTGTTATTTCAGCATAAACTTTTACCTGCTAAGGTACGATAACGCTTATCCATGAATAATAAATAAATAGACAGTTCACTGATGAACTGTCTATTTATTTTTCGCTTTAAGTCTTTAGTAAATTAAAAACACTTTATCATAATTTGAGCGAACGCGCAATTGAAACATGATCAGGATTTTGATGGCTGTTTGTAGCGGTTCCTTGCATGGACGATGCTTGGCCGGATTTTTGATCCTGGCACAGCTCTCCTGATCAAAATCTGCATAAATGCGATAGGATGAAATGGAATGAAAGGCCATAGGTAAGGAGTGTTCAAGGATTTTATATTAGCAAGCAGCAGCAGCCAAACAGTGGTACCTGCCACAAATCCCGGCACATGAAATATAGCAGTCATTATTAACAGGAAAATCCTGCCTATTTTGTTCGCTATACTCAATTCGTAACTTGGCGTTGCATAAGTACCGATGGCTGCCACAGCTACATAAAGGATTACTTCTGGCACGAACATCCCTACATCGATTGCGATTTGACCGATCAGGACTGCAGCGATTAAACCCATTGCTGTGGAGAGAGGCGTCGGCGTATGGATGGCCGCCATCCTAAGGAACTCAATGCCTCCATCTGCAAGCATGATTTGCAAGAAAATCGGAATATTTGAATCTTCATTAGGTCCGATAAATGAAATTTTATCTGGAAGCAGGTCTGGATTCTGCACAAATAAATACCATAACGGCAAAAGCAACAGTGATGCAAGCACTCCAAGGAATCGTATCCAGCGAACCATTGTGCCGACACCAGGTGATTGTCTGTACTCTTCAGCATGTTGAAGATGATGAAAATAGGTCGTTGGCGTAATGATGACACTCGGAGACGTATCCACATAAATTAGTACATGTCCTTCTAGGAGATGTGTCGCTGCTACATCGGCCCGTTCCGTATACCTTACGAGCGGGTAAGGATTATATCCCTGTTTTACAAGGAATTCCTCGATTGTTTTATCTGCCATTGTAATACCATCTATTTTGATTGAATTAAGTTCCTTTTTGATGACATCAATCAAGCCTGGATTCGCTATATCTTTTATATAGGCAACCGCAACATCTGATTTTGACCTTTCGCCTACCTTCATCATTTCAAAACGCAGATTTTCATCCCTGATCCGCCTTCTGGTTAAGGCAGTATTGACAATGATATTTTCCACAAAGCCATCACGAGATCCGCGCACTACCTTTTCTGTATCAGGCTCCTGAGGCTGCCTTCCGGGATAGCTCCTGACATCGACTACCAGTCCGATTGATTCACCTTCAACTAATATGACAATAAGTCCAGAAAGAACCTGGTCGACAAGCTCATCCATCGTTTTAATCTTCTCAACAGATTGGTGGGTGATTCTATTCTCAACAATCTCCTGCAGATGGGTTGAAAGTTTTTCGTTATCATTTATATCCACTAGCTCTTCAACGATATGTACGATGAAGCTTGTATCGCACAACCCATTCACATAATAAAAATGGACATTCTTCTTCAGGATTTTCAGCTTCCTGACCCCAAGGTCAAAACTGTCTCCAAGACCAACGTGTTCTTTCATATACTTTTCAGCTTCGTCCAATGATCGCGGGATTGGCAGCTTGTCATTCTTCTCTGGCATAGAATCCGCTCCTTTCAAGGATGATTTCCACTGCTTTCTTCGTTATGGGTGAACCTATTTTATAGTGGTCGCGCCTTGCCATTTTACCGATATCACCTATCCCGATTATTAGGGGGACATTAAGCGTATCCAAACAGTACACAGTGTCTCCATTAATCCTTCCAATCTCAAGTTCTGGCACTCCATGTTTATCAACACCATATGGCGTGAGTTCACCATCCCGGTCTATACAAAAATCCACACGGCTCCATTCCGCCATATGCGTTTTTGACGCTACGGCAATCGCCCCCAGAACCTCAATGTCCTTATGCTCAGCTACATATTTCAGCGCTTTCTCTCCTGCTCCTTCTCCAAGAAAACCACTATCATCAAACATGACCAAAACTGGATCCTTGGCTGCTTTCTTGATCAATTTAACTAGCTGTGGCCCAGAAAGGACAGAAGGGTTTCCATGTGAAAGAGAGATGCACCGCCCGCCGACATCTGCAGCCACACTCTCAACCGCACGCCGGGCATAATCATCACCATCTGTAATTAAAATTACCTTCCTTTTTTCGGCCATTCTTTGCCGTCCTTTCTGCAGCTCTTTTTCTTTATTAAGGTGGTTGCTGGAATATGAAGCATTCTACAAAGCTTTTTAACGTCCTACAAAGTAAATCCAATGAAATAATGATCCGAATACCTTTCCCAGCACTATCGCCATGAGCAAATTCTCAAGTTTGTCATCCACCCTGACTCTTTTAGCGAGGATCGGAAGTACATTCAGGACCTCTGTCAAAGCCGCAGCCAGCATACCCACAAATATGCCACCCGCCAATCCAAGCGGAATGGTAACCAGTGGAGAAAAACTGAGAAGCGGATCCCTTAAGCTGCCGACAGTTCCCAATAGGGCTCCCAGGACAACAGCCCATTCATACCAGGAAATCAATTTCATCGTCTTCGTGAGCTGTGTAAGTCTGGGTATGACTCCTAGGACGGACAAAAACGCAACAAAACCAGATCCTACCGCTAGCCCACTCGCCAGTCCAACAAGAATTATGAATAAGATACTAATCGTCATCTATATGCTTCACGCTTTCCTTGTTTTCATGCAAGATTACATACTGGTCAAGCGATTGCTGGTAGTTGAACATTTCAACTTCAAGAGGACTGGGCTCTTCATTCAATCTCTTTTTAAATACATGGTTAAAAAATAAGATCATGCCAACCCCAATTCCGATTGAATAAGGAATTTGGAATAATAGCGGCTTCTCAACTTCTTCTCCTGTCATAATGTAATAAAGACGCTCATGGACCGTTTGCATACTAACATCCTCATGGAAATTCATAATGGTCAATGCTGCACCAAAAAACAACAGGAACCAGACGAGGATAAAAAATGGAATCGACATTCCTTTTTTCTTGTAAATCACCTCGATAATCGTTTGCGGCGGCCCAACAGCCTGAACCTCATGATCCCTGTAAATCCCGGTGATAAATTCAATGACCTTCATGACATCAACAATGTGGATATGATCCTTAGGCGTAACTTTAAGGACCTGTAGTGCTGCCAATTCCTCATAAATATCCTCACTGGCAATGATCTGCGCTATATCCTTTAACAAAAGTGATTCCTCAGGCTTGACCTGGACGCGATTTCGCATGCGGATATAAATCGTTTTTTCCATCAGATTCACTTCCAACACATTGTTTTCCTCGTATATTTAGTATGGATTCCTCCCGTTTTTTCATGATGCCCAATAATTGGTTAAGGTGGCAAGCCACATTTAAGACTTCATTTTTCATAATCCTTATTTTTAGAGACCTCTAAGTTATTGGTGACCTCTTTTTTCGAGATTTTGGTTTTTTAGGGCGCCAATATGCTTTATTGGTGACCTCTTTTCTGGAATCTTAGGTTTTTAGGTCACCAATACGCTTTATTGGTGACCTCTTTTCTGGAATCTTAGGTTTTTAGGTCACCAATACGCTTCATTGGTGACCTCTTTTCTGGAATCTTAGGTTTTTAGGGCACCAATACGCTCCATTGGTGACCTCTTTTCTGAAACCTCAGGTTTTTAGGGCGCCAATACGCTCCATTGGTGACCTCTTTTCTGGAATCTCAGGTTTTTAGGGCGCCAATACGCTTTATTGGTGACCTCTTTTTCCAGAATCCCAGCATTCCGGGTGCCAATATCCTAGAACGAGTAGAAAAACGCAAAAAAGCCATATGGATTCAAAGATCCATACGGCCTTTCATTTGCTGCAGTATTTTCTTTTCGAGACGTGAGACCTGGACCTGGGAGATTCCCAGTCGGACTGCAACCTCGGATTGGGTTTGATCCTTATAATATCTCAAATACACGATCAGTCTTTCCCGTTCGTCCAGTTCGTTTATTGCCTCTTTTAATGCGATTTTATCAAACCAGCGGCCCTCTTCCCCATTGTCAATTTGATCAAGAAGAGTGATTGGGTCGCCGTCGTTTTCGTAAACCGTTTCATGGATGGACGCAGGAGTGCGGCTTGCTTCCTGTGCCATGATCACATCTTCAGGCGAAATTTCCAGAAACTCGGCAATTTCATTGACAGTTGGGACCCTGCCCAATGTTTTGGAAAGCTCATCCTTCGCTTTCCTGATTTTATTGCCTGTTTCTTTTAGTGACCTGCTTACTTTCACGGTACCGTCATCCCTGATGAAACGCTGAATTTCACCAATGATCATTGGAACGGCATACGTCGAAAACTTCACATCATACGAGAGGTCAAATTTATCAACTGACTTCAAGAGGCCGATGCTGCCTATCTGGAATAGGTCGTCAGGTTCATATCCCCTGTTGAGGAACCGTTGGACGACAGACCATACGAGTCGCATGTTTTTCTGGACGATTAGGTCCCTTGCGGCCTGGTCCCCTTGCTGGCTTCTCAAAATCAGTTCTTTGACTTCATGGTCCTTAAGATACGTTTGGCTATTATCCTTTTTTACCTCCACATCCATAGGCAGAACTCCCTTAATTGCACAGCGCTTTGCTCTTTGACAGGTGCTTTTTCAAACGAATCTCTGTCCCAAAGCCGGGCTCTGATCTCACTTGTACTTCGTCCATGAAATTTTCCATAATTGTAAAACCCATACCGGACCTTTCGAGTTCAGGCTTGGATGTATAAAGTGGCTGCATGGCTTCATCGATATCTGGAATCCCTATTCCTTCGTCTTTAATCAGCATTTCCACCGTTCCATCCTGAATCATCACAGAAATAAACACTTTTCCGTCTGGATTACTTTCGTATCCGTGAATGATAGCATTCGTTACCGCTTCCGAGACTACCGTCTTTATTTCGGTCAGTTCATCCATCGTTGGGTCCAGCTGTGCAATGAATGCAGCGACCGTCACGCGGGCAAAAGATTCATTTTGGCTTAATGCGCTAAAATGAATATTCATTTCATTCTTCATGTATCAAGCAACCCCCAATCTCTCTAATGCATATTCTTCTGACGGATCAAGACGGATAATCTTGAATAAACCCGACATGTCAAATAACCTCTTGATTGGCGGAGAAATTGCGCATACTACCATCTCTCCATGAAGCTGCTTGATTTGTTTATACCTTCCTAAAACTACCCCTAGACCCGAACTATCCATAAAGGTGAGGTGTTCGAGGTTCAAGACAATATGGCGGACTTCTTCGTTTTCAAGGGCTTTTGTTGCCTGCTCGCGAAGCTGGTCTGCAGTATGGTGATCTAATTCACCACTAACTCGAATCAATAAGACGTCATGCTTCACTTCAATATCAATGTTAAGACTCACTATCCAAAGCCTCCTTATCTGGTATAGTGAGTCAATTTCTCCATTGACTAAGCCAAATCCTTCTAAAGAACAAAACTAGTGTCTATTCGCTAAAACTAGATGGAATAGCAGTGTTTTCGACAATTCCGCGAGGGAATTTTCACTATTGCTGGTTTCCAGCCCTCGTAAACATCCCGAATGAGCGTTTATACAGTACCCACCAGCTTGCTTTTTCCACCTTTGCATCTGCAACCAGAGGCGTTTCCGCAAGGGTCTTGCCGTCTTTTACCAGCTTCAAAGTGCCAACTCGGTCTCCTTTTTCGACTGGCGCTTTAAGACTTTTATTCATAGTGATTTTCTGCTTTACGTCTTTTATGTCTGCTCCTTTTTTGGTTAGGAGAGAGACACTTTCAGATGTAACGGCATTTATTGTCTTCTTATCACCTTTGCTGATTGCTGCCTTTCCTAGTGGATGACCTTTCTTGAACATAGGATGGGTCTGGTATTGACTGAACGCATAGTCCAGCATCTTCGTTACCTGTGCATTCCTGGCCTTGGAGGTAGGTGCTCCAAACACAACAGCAATCGCACGCATGCCATCCTTTTCTGCAGTAGCAGTAAGGCAATATTTCGCTTCATTCGTAAAGCCTGTTTTCAGGCCATCTACCCCAGGGTAAAAACGAACAAGCTTATTCGTATTGACTAGCCAGAATTTCTTATCAGAATCCTCACGGAGATAATCTTCATATGTTCCAGTAAACTTGGTGATTTTTTCGTATTTCAACAATTCTTTTGCCATCATTGCCATATCATATGCCGAGCTGTAATGGCCATCGACAGGCAATCCAGTGGTATTTTTGAACACTGTATTTTTCAGGCCAAGTTCCTTTAATTTATCATTCATCATTTTTACGAATGCCTCTTCTGAGCCGCCAATACGCTCAGCCATTGCAACTGACGCATCGTTTCCAGATCCAATTGCTATTCCTTTCAGCAACTGCTCAACTGTCATTTCTTCTCCTGGCTCAAGGAAGATTTGAGATCCACCCATTGATGCGGCATATTCACTGGCACGGACCTTTTCGTCCATTTTTAGCCTTCCTTCATCGAGCGCTTCCATGATTAAAAGCATCGTCATGATTTTAGTCATGCTGGCTGGCGGCAGCTTTTCATGACTGTTTTTATCAAATAGTACCTGACCTGTATCCCGTTCAATCAAAATAGCCGAACTGGCATCATTGGCGAGTCCAGTGTCTCCTTCATTCGCATATCCTTTTGGGGAGATAATTGCTGCGCCCATCATAAAAACAAGCAGTAAACTCGTTAACTTTCTCAGCTTCATGGCCATAACCCTCCTATCTTTATAAGGTCTATTTTTTCCAATGAATCCATTTTTATACAAACAAGGTATATAAAACCGATATTTTTGCACACAAAAAAAGCGAAGAGTCCCCTCTTCGCTTTTGTCTACACTATTTATTCTGTAATTTCTTCATGAACCAAAATCGGTGCATCAACATGTTCACTTGAAACCTTAATATTTTCATACAGCATTTCTTTCACTTCGTTTACATCCTCGAAGTTGCTGTAAATAGTTAAAAGAGAGTCGCCTTTTTCGACTTTGTCGCCGATTTTCTTGCGCAATACCAAACCTACGGCCAAATCGATTTCTGATTCCTTTGTAGCTCTTCCTGCACCAAGCAGCATTGCGGCAGTTCCCACTTCGTCAGCAACGATTTCAGCAACATAGCCTGCTTCTTTTGCTTCAAGTTCGAAGGTGTATTTTGCTTGTGGAAGCCTGCTTGGATCATCAACAACAGAAGCATCGCCACCCTGAGATTCCAGGAATACCTTGAACGTTTCAAGAGCAGATCCGTTTTTGATCACTTCTTCTAATTTGCTGCGTGCTTCTCCAAGGGACTCAGCTTTTCCAGCCAGGAATACCATGTGGCTTCCGAGTGTCAAGCAAAGTTCTGTCAGGTCTTCTGGACCTTCACCTTTCAATGTATCGATTGCTTCCTTAACCTCTAAAGCATTACCGATTGCATATCCCAATGGCTGGCTCATGTCTGAAATAACAGCCATTGTCCTGCGGCCGACATTATTTCCAATGCGCACCATTGCCTTTGCCAGTTCGCGGGAATCATCGAGTGTTTTCATGAATGCACCTGCACCTGTTTTAACATCCAGAACGATCGCATCAGCTCCAGCAGCGATTTTCTTGCTCATGATGGAGCTTGCAATCAATGGGATGCTGTCAACAGTAGCTGTTACATCACGCAATGAATACAGCTTTTTATCAGCCGGAGTTAAATTTCCGCTTTGGCCGATTACTGCAATTTTATTTTTATTTACGAGATTGATGAATTCGTCATTGTCGATTTCGACATGGAAGCCTTCAACGGATTCCAGCTTGTCGATTGTTCCGCCCGTATGGCCTAGGCCGCGCCCAGACATTTTTGCGACCGGAACACCTACAGCTGCAACTAATGGCCCTAATACAAGAGTTGTCGTGTCGCCTACACCGCCGGTAGAATGCTTGTCGACCTTAACTCCTTCAATGGCAGAAAGGTCAATCTGGTCACCAGACTTCACCATCGCCATCGTAAGGTCAGCACGTTCTTTTTCCGTCATTCCCTTGAAGAAAATCGCCATTGTCAGCGCACTTACCTGGTAATCAGGAATTGAGCCATCTGTATATCCATCAACAAAAAATTGAATTTCTTCAGTTGATAATTCATGCCCGTCACGTTTTTTTTCAATAACGTCAACCATTCTCATCATTATCACCACTTATCATTATTTAGCCAAGAAGCTATTGATTACTGATTTCCTAACGTTTTTACAATTTCATTTACTAGTAAAAGGAAGCTAGACTTCACCTTTTCAGTCGTTTCGATTACCTCATCATGGCTTAACGGCTGGTCCAGGATCCCAGCTGCCATATTTGAGATACAAGAAATACCGAGCACTTCAAGTCCTGAATGTCTCGCAACGATGACTTCTGGTACTGTGGACATTCCGACTGCATCTCCGCCCATTGTACGGATCATCCTTACTTCTGCAGGTGTTTCGTAAACTGGTCCAGGATTTCCGACATATACTCCCTCTTTAATCGTCAATTTGTTCTTGTCAGCAACCTCTTTCGCAATCCCTCTTAAATTCTTTGAATATGCTTCACTCATATCCGGGAAGCGCACGCCGAAACGTGAATCGTTTGGCCCAATAAGCGGATTTGTTCCCATATTGTTGATATGGTCTGTAATGATCATCAAGTCGCCTGGCTCAAAGCTTTCATTCACACCGCCGGCTGCGTTCGTAACGATCAGTTTAGCAATTCCAAGTTCTTTCATAACTCGAACCGGGAAGGTAACTTTATCCATACTGTAGCCTTCATAATAATGGAAACGCCCTTGCATCACGATTACTTCCACACCGCTGAGCTGTCCGCAAACCAGCTGACCTGCGTGGCCTTCTACAGTGGAAACCGGGAATCCCGGGATTTCGTTATAAGGAATCTTAACCTGGTTTTCAATATCTTCAGCAAGAACACCAAGCCCAGAACCGAGAATCAATCCGATTTTCGGCTGCTCCTTAAGCTTGTCATTGATAAAAGATACTGCATTTTGAATTTGATTGTAATCCATAAAATCCTCTCCTTATTTTAATTCCTTCAGGAAGCTTGTTCCGTGTTCAGGCATTTTCACATTAAAGTTTTCCGCAACAGTAGCACCAATGTCAGCAAATGTTTTACGGACAGGCAGTTCTTTTCCTTCATTCATTCCCTTTGAGTAAACGAGGAGCGGCACGTATTCACGTGTATGGTCTGTTCCGTAATGAACCGGATCATTTCCGTGGTCAGCCGTAATGATGAGAAGGTCATCCTCTTTCAATTTCTCAAATACCTCAGGAAGGCGGGCATCATATTCTTCCAGTGCCTTACCATAGCCTTCCGGATCGCGACGATGTCCGAATAAAGCATCAAAATCAACAAGATTCAGGAAGCTTAATCCTGTAAAATCCTGATCCAACGTTTGGAGCAATTTATCCATTCCGTCCATATTTGACACTGTACGAAGAGATTCTGTCACGCCTTCACCGTCATAGATATCCGAGATTTTACCGATCGCCAGTACATCAAGGCCTGAATCCTTCAATTCATTCATAACTGTTCTGCCAAATGGCTTCAGCGCATAGTCATGGCGGTTGGATGTACGTTTGAAGTCCCCTGGTTCACCGGTAAATGGTCTTGCGATGACTCTTCCGACCATGTATTTTTCATCAAGTGTCAATTCCCTTGCAATTTTACAAATATCATAAAGCTCTTCAATAGGAACGATTTCTTCATGCGCAGCGATTTGCAGAACCGAGTCAGCAGATGTATAGACGATTAACGCCCCTGTCTTCATATGCTCTTCGCCAAGCTCGACAAGGATTTCTGTTCCGCTTGCCGGTTTGTTGCCGATGACCTTCCTGCCAGTACGTGATTCTAGCTCAGATATCAACTCATCCGGGAACCCATCAGGAAACACCTGGAATGGCGTTTGGATATTCAAGCCCATAATCTCCCAGTGGCCAGTCATTGTATCTTTGCCATTAGAAGCTTCTTCCATCTTTGTATAAAAGGCCATTGGCTTTTCTGCAGGTGCGATACCTTTGATTTCCTCAATATTGCTGAGACCGAGCTTTCCCATGTTAGGCATATTCAATCCGTTCATTTTTTCTCCGATATGCCCTAATGTATTGGAACCTTTATCTCCAAACTTTTCCGCGTCTGGGGCTTCTCCAATCCCGACTGAATCCATAACGACTAAAAATACTCTTTTATATGTATTCGACATTCCTTCTCCTCCTTAAAAGTGTGAATGCGTTACAACCTTTTTTACAATTTTATGATACCCTTTTTTATTTCAGTTAATCGAATGCTTGCGTTTACATTTGTCAGAAGTCTGACATCTCCATTGTACTAAATAAAAATAAAAACACAAGAAAAAAAGCCGACTTTTAGCCGGCCTTTTATGACAATTCTATGAAACTACTAACCTATTGAGAAAACATGCTGCTATGTAACCCCCAGGTGCATAGAAGCAGACAGTTATGCACGAGGATGGAACTTTGTATAAACGTCCTTTAACCTCGTCTTCGTTACATGCGTATAAATTTGGGTCGTCGAGATGTCCGCATGGCCGAGCATTTCTTGCACAGCGCGAAGGTCGGCCCCATTTTCAAGCAGATGGGTGGCAAATGAATGGCGCATTGTGTGCGGAGTCAATTCTTTTTCAATACCCGCTTCTGTCGCAAGGCGCTTGAGGATCTTCCAAAAGCCCTGCCGTGATAGACCTTTTCCATGGTGATTCAAAAACAAAGAGTCATCCTTATGTTTTTTGGATACCAGTTTTGGCCTGCCCTTTTCCAGGTATTGCTCGATTGCATCAGAAGCTGTCTTGCCAATAGGGATGATCCTTTCCTTGCTGCCTTTTCCCATGCAGCGGACAAACCCCATTGTCAGATGGACATCAGATAACGTTAGGCCAATCAGCTCACTCACCCGGATACCCGTAGCATACATCATTTCCAGCATTGCCTTATCACGATAGCCAAAATGGTCTGTCAGCTTCGGGCTGTCGAGAAGGGTCTCGACCTCTTCCATGCTCAACACCTTTGGCAAGGATCGTTCATGCTGTGGACTCTCAATGTGCACAGTTGGATCATGGTCAACGGCCTTTTCTCGCAGCAGGAAATGATGGAAAGCCCTGATCGAGGCAATATGTCTTGCCAATGTTTTTGATGATTTGCCGGCGTCTTTCAAATGACCCAGAAAATGAACAATCTGCGGACGCTGCACGCCATTTAAGTCTCCAAGCTGTTCAACATTCTTCAGATATGTGATATAACTATTCAAATCTCGTTTATAGGACACAATTGTGTTCTTTGAAAGTCCCTTTTCAACAACTAAAAAGTGGATAAAGTCATCGAGCCTATCTTCCATGTTTATTACTCCCCATTCAGATAAAACAGTATCAGCCTTTCAAGCATACTTCCTTTTTCTTCGTCAAAAGTACCTGACACCTTTATGGCTGCTCCCTCTGGCGCGTCATATCGATGATAGCTTTCATACTCTTCGTTAATCCACATGATACCATAATAAAATAAGATTGTGCATCCAGTGAATAATATAAACACCTTAAAGGTGTGCATGACCAAACCGAACCAAGATTTCATTTTTCTTGCCTCCAACTCGACACGTAGAACAATCGATTCCGTCTTTTTTTAAAGGCTCAGTTAACAAGGCTGTAGATTTTTAAAATTAATTTATAACAGAGCCATAATCAAAGTTGTCTCATGTTCTATTCGACTTTACTTAATTACTAATCTGTATGCCAATTTGGACAAGAATTATACCTGATCCTGGTGCAAATCTAATAGAAAAATAAAAAACCCTTTCTCCATTGGAAAAAGGGTCTTGGGATCATTCAGTTTCAGCCGGTTCTTTTTCCTGGCATCTATGGCAAATACCATGGAAAGTCAAACGGTGGTCCTTAATTTTAAATTTCCAGTCTCTTTCAACGATCTCTTCAACATCTTCAAGAAGGTCGTCCTGGATTTCATCCACTGCTCCGCATTCGATGCAGACTAGATGGTGGTGGAAATGGGCAGCGCCTTCCTGGCGGAGATCGTAACGGGATACACCATCTCCAAAGTTGATTTTATCAACAATTTTCAGTTCAGTCAGCAGTTCAAGTGTCCGGTATACTGTTGCCAAACCGATTTCAGGAGATTTCTCTTTGACAAGCAAATAAACATCTTCCGCACTCAAGTGGTCTTCTTCATGTTCAAGCAAGACGCGAACGGTAGCTTCACGCTGCGGCGTTAATTTATAGCTGGACGAATGCAGCTGTTTCTTGATTCTCTCAATTCTGTTTTCCATTTCGATAACTCTCACTCCCCCGCCACTGTTCTTATATTATACCAGAAGGGTAATGAGATTCAAAATAAAATTATTACAAATAAGAAACAATAGTCATTATCATTTAAAAATATTTTTAATTAATTGAGTTAATTACCGCCTTCAAAAGGGCCGGTGATAAATATGCCTCGACCCCCGCAGCTACCGCCAGAAATACGAGTGCAGCGACAAAAGAAAAAATATATCTAAAGAACTGCGGCATAATTGGCTGGTTGATTTTCTTCATGAACTGATTTCTGATCATTTTCATTGAAAAAGTCACCGCCATTGCTGCTGTAATAATGAATACTGGTATAATGATGAAGTTTTGCGGCAGGATGGAAACAAAGGATAACAGAAATCCGTCCCATTGCATTTGGTTGACAAGAAAGCCTACTGTGAAGCCAACAACCATTCCTTTCATGAAAAGGAGAATCAGTATGACGGGCAGTCCTATGATGGAAACTCCGAGAATCCAGATTAGCCCGATGAATTTTCCATTGTGCAAAAAGCTTTGCAAAAACAAATCCTTTCCGTCTGCTACTTTTCCGGAAGCAGCCTGGCCAAAAAACTGCGATAAATAATAGAATAAATCCTCTTTTTGAGTGAAGCTGAGGCTGTTCACGATTACGGCCCCAAAAATGACCCCCATCAAAAACAGGACAATGACAAAAAGATAGATTGAGGAATATTCTCTTAAATGGGTTACTGCGACGTCCTGGTACCTTCGTTTCTTCATCTCTTTTCCTCCTGCATATTGGTTACTATCATCATATGCAGGGACAAGGAGTCTATGACTGCAAACCTTCTATTTCTAACTTAATAGGAACAAAAAGCGTAAGCGCCTCGTTCAGCCCCGACAAGCGCTGGAGGGCCGACCGGTGAAGTCGTTCTTTGACTTCATTGGGCGGACCGAAGCGACTCGAGGGGCTAGGCGCTGAAGCTAGATTAGAAAGACTACATCTAATTATCCACAACTAAAAATTTTATAATAATTTCCTAAAAGAAAACAAAAATCCGGCCTCATGGACCGGATTAATTTAATCTGATATTTTACCGTATTTGCCGCCCCCGCCTGCGTAAAAGGAGAGTTGCCCTGTTCTTGCTCTATCTATGGTTAGAGCTGTTTTTTCAGGAATGACCTGTTTCAAAGAATCGAGCGGCACGGAATGTAGGACGGCCATTTCTGTACCGAAATGATCCATCAGCTTTTCTAGCATTTTCGGTCCAAGGCCTGGAATGAACTCGAGGGGCACCTGGTGGATATAAGGCGGCCTTTCTTCCAGATTTCCTTCTGAGGACTTTAATTCCTGGATTCTGTCAGCAACACCTTTTACCTTTTTGAAAGATCCGCATTCAGAGCACGCTTGATCATATGCTGGATTATATGCCATGCATTCTGCACAGACTGTACGGTGATACTTTCCAAGCTGCGGATCCAGGCCATAATTCGCTTTGATACCCCGGCCTTCTATTTGTTTTAACGCAAGTCCCAGCTCACGAAAAGATGGCTCAGCCATTTCAATTTTCTGGTATTCTCTCGCAATTTTTGCAAGGGAGTGGGCATCGGAATTTGTAACAAACGGAAAACGGTGAAGCTCTGCCAGCTGGTCTGCCATATTCGTATCCGAGCTTAAGCCTAATTCAATCCCATCAATCAGGTCTGCATCAAAAACTTCTGAAAGAGAATCTTTGACTCCTTTTCCGTATAAGCTTTTGAAGGGTGTAAATACATGAGCAGGAATAAAGATACCCCCCAGTTCTTTAACCTTCTTTTGCAAGACACGGCCAGAAACATAAACTCTCTGGGAGCTTAGGTGAATATTTTTCAAATGGTTCTCCAGCCAGCTTGAAAAAATCCTCATTCTTTGCAAACTTGGAAGATAGCATAGCACATGGATGGGACCCCGGGTGCTTTCATCATTGATTTCAAGCTCTGAGCCAAGGATGACACTCATCCCGCCATAATTCAAACCACCTTCAGGATGTTCCACTAACTCACCCGCAGTAAGCAAATCTTCCATTTCTTCAAGAACTTCAGGTGAATGGCTGTCAATGACCCCAATCATATTCAACCCTTTATAGTCCCTTGCGTGCCGGATGATATTGCTGAATGTCAGAGATTTTGCTCCGGTGATTTTAACAGCTCGGCCTGATTTCGTCCTGCCTATATGAATGTGAAGATCTACGAAGTATTCCTGCATCTACTTACCCAATACCTCATGCAATTGCATATGCTGTACTGCATATGCTGTTTTTGCGTCGAGAATCTTTTGTTCTTTCACAAGCTGGATCGCCTCTTCTAGAGTAATCTCCATCAGGTTAACAAATTCATCCTCATCTGCTGCTGCCGGGTTAGCTTTTTTAGTTAATCCTGTTGCTTTATATACATGAATGATTTCATCTGCGAAACCTGGGGACGTGTAGAAGGAAATCAGCCATTCCAATTTAGCGCATTCATAGCCTGTCTCTTCCTCAAGCTCGCGGGCAGCACAAATTTCTGGCTTCTCGCCTGCCTCAAGCTTTCCTGCCGGGATTTCGACAATCGTCCTTTCTAGAGCCTTCCGATATTGTTCGACCATGACGATTTTATGATCAGCTGTTACCGGAATGACCGCGACCGCTCCTGGGTGCTTGACGATCTCCCTTTTTGACGTTTTTCCATTCGGCAATTCTACATCGTCTACCTGCAGGCTGATGACCTTACCTGTAAAAATCTTCTCCGATTTCAACGTTTTTTCTTCAAGAGATTTCATACATGTCCACTCCTGTTCTAATCACATATTAGATTCTCATACATTTTATCATACTTATCTGAAAGGAGCAGACGCATGAAAATATACGTTCATGGCCGTGGATTCACTCTTGCCGGCAAGGCGTGGGAAGTCAAGCGTATTTTAAAGGAGTATGGCAAAAAGCATGAGCTTGTAAAAGATTGGGTTGAGACAGTCAATCAGCCGATACGCCGTCCAGAATAGTTGAATACTCTTCTTTTTTTCCGTTAAGATGGAATCAACATTGGAACGGAGTGATTTTAATGAAAAAACGGAAACTGGGTACATCTGATTTGTTGGTCAGTGAAATTGGCCTTGGCTGCATGTCGCTTGGTACAGATTATTCAAAGGCACAAGATGTGGTCGAAGCTGCCCTCGAAGAAGGGATCAACTACTTTGATACTGCTGATTTGTATGACTTCGGGGAGAATGAAAAGATAGTCGGACAAGTCCTGAAGAACGTCAGGGAGGATGTCGTCATCGCTACAAAGGCTGGCAACCGCTGGACAGCTGCCAAAGACAGCTGGACCTGGGATCCTTCAAAGGCTTATATAAAAGAAGCTGTCAAGCAAAGCTTGAAAAGACTGAATACCGATTACATTGACCTTTATCAGCTGCATGGCGGCACAATCGAAGATAATATTGATGAAACAATCGACGCCTTTGAAGAATTAAAAGATGAAGGCTATATCAAATATTATGGAATCTCGTCCATCAGGCCGAATGTCATTCGTGAATATGCGCAAAAATCAAACATTGTTTCTGTTATGATGCAATACAGCATACTTGACCGCCGTCCTGAAGAAGAGGTGCTGCCGCTCCTTCATGATAAAAATATCAGTGTAGTAACGAGAGGCACGGTAGCTAAAGGCCTGCTTAGTGACAAAATGCTCGAGAAAGCATCTCCTAAAGGGTATCTAGATTACAGCTATGAAGATTTGGAAGAGGTCCTTCCTTTATTGAAAGAGAAGCTTGCTTTAACTAGATCCCTTGCAGAAGTTGCTATCCAGTATAATTTAGCACACCCTGCAGTAGCTTCTGTTGTAGCAGGGGCTAGCACACCTGAACAAATCAGGGAAAATGCCAGAGCTGCGAGTTCCGCTTTCCTGCCTCCAGAGGAAATCGATTTAATAAAAGCTATTACGAAAGCAAATAAATACGACCAGCACAGATAAGAGCCAAAAAAGGAACACATTCGCTATTCATGCGAATGTGTTCCTTTTTTTCGTATGACTATTTAACCCAGACGATTCCACTTTAAATTTATCCCAGCATCAACAAGAGTGTATAACCTGCGAGTCCAGCGGCAAAGGCCCAAAAGTTACTCTCCCTTTCCTCCGGGAGCTCCTCTTTCATTACATTTAAAATGACGCCTCCTGCCAGCAGGGCAAAAAGCACGGCAATAATGTTTTCACTCACTTTCCAGGTGATGCCGATTGCCCAGCCTGCCAATATGGCGGCAGCAAGAAGCCACCTTCCTGTTCGATCATATAATTCCTTGTGCGCCTCCCTAAGCGCATGATCGCTGGTGATGAAATGGACGGCAAGTGCGATAAAATAAAAGACCAGCCCCGTTACCGTTTCCTGTTCTCCATGAAGCAGCAAATATCCTATCAAACTGTTATAAAGGAAAAATGAGAAGATATGAATCCAAAACACACCCTTGGAAGCCCGATCCAGGTTATTTTCCTCTTGCTGTTTTTTCTTTGAGGTTTTTACCATCCGTTCTAGCCCATAAAAAATAGCCAAACCAATCATCGCTACAATATATGTATGGTTTTCGAAGAACTCCAGTGCACCAGATTGGAAATTCCTGTCGAGGACCTGGTTATGTTTATTCAGCTCAGGTAGCAGGTGGATGAATACATATGATACAGAAATACCTCCTGCAGCTGAAAGCAGTCTGCTTCGAGGTACATTATCGAGGAAAGGTAAATATCTTGAAAATAAATGGATTGAAACGAATCCGGCCGCCAATATGAAAGTAATAAGTAACAATGCTTTGCTCCTTTGCTTTTTTTACCTAATTGCCCTTTAGCACAAGAAGCAAAACATTTGTTATTTGACCGGCCTCCATTCCATCGCTTTTTGTTCAATCTCTTTCACAGTCGGAGATTTTTCAGCTATGTAGGAATCGATGTCGAATTCATATTTCCGGGCAGCTTTTTCTTTTACATCAGCGTATTTGCTGGCTTCCTGAGGATGAGACCTTAAGTAATCACGGAATACAAGATGCCTGTATAATTGGCGGCTGCCTTTTTCAAAAGAGTGCAAATGGACTTTGCGTATCCCGTTTTCATCATGTTTTTGAAAATAGCGCCGCCCCGGGATGCCATTCTCCCCCTTCGCCTCATAGCCAGCAGCCTCTATGGCAGGTGTTGCCTTTTCAACTTGCTCAAGTCTGTCAGCTGCTAACATGATGTCTATGATCGGCTTGGCGCTAAGGCCGGGGACAGATGTACTGCCGATATGGTAGACTTCAACTTCTATCGGTAAAAAGATGGACTCAAGAAGCTGCTTCTCATATTCAAAAAGCGTTTTCCACTCAGGATTATATGGAACTACTTCCACTCTTCTACGGATCATTTGAATTTCTTCCAATCCATGTCGCTTTCGGTGAGCAATTCTTCAAACGATTTGTTTTTCTCCCTCAAACGCTTCTCTTCCTTCTTGCGCTCCAATTCAGCCTGCTTTTTCTTCTCTTCTTCTTCCTTTAATTGTTGTTGCTGATCTTTTAGCTTTTGCATGATATCCTGGTTCAGGAGATCGCCCAGTGTTGCTGGCTTTTCCTCCTTCTTTACTTGTTTCTGCTGGCGTTTTTGTTTCTTTTTCATTGTCGATCCCTCGGTTCTATGTTTTTGATAACTTGATTTAAATTCTCAGAGCCCTATTTTGGATGGTTAAACTAGTCTGTTGATTTCCGTTCCAGTCGCTTCGCTTTCCGCGGGGCTGGCGCTGAGCCTCCTCGTCGCTTTGCTCCTGCGGGGTCTCACCTGACCAGCTAAGCCCGCAGGAGTCTACGCGCCTTCCACTCCAATCAACAGGGCTTATAAAATATAAATTAAATTTACTACAAACACTTGTGATGAAATTATACCATCGGATGCTAACAATTAAAATTTTTCTGAGTTTGCTGCTCTTTAAAGCAAAAGGAACGCCTTTTTAAGGACGTTCCCGTTTTATCAATATGCGTCTAAGACGACTGAGTCGTCTACCTGGAGTTCAGGTTCCGTTGATTTGATGACATCGTCGACTGTGTAACCGGAAGCTACTTCAACCAGCTTCAGCCCGAAAGGTGTTACGTCTATGACAGCCATATCTGTGATGATCCGGTTGACAACACCTTTTCCTGTCAATGGAAGGCTGCATTCTTTAAGGATTTTCGCATCACCACTCTTGTTCACATGCTCCATGATGACGATGATTTTTTGTGCTCCGTGGACAAGGTCCATTGCACCGCCCATACCTTTGATCATCTTTCCTGGAATCATCCAGTTAGCAAGATCGCCGGCTTCAGAGACTTCCATTCCGCCAAGGATGGCGATATTGATGTGTCCTCCGCGGATCATTGCGAAAGACTCAGCCGAATCAAAATACGCAGCACCTGGAATTGCCGTAACTGTTTCTTTGCCTGCGTTGATCAAATCTGGATCGACGCTGTCCTCGGCTGGATAAGGTCCAATCCCAAGCAAGCCGTTTTCGGACTGAAGGACAACCTGCTTATCGTCGGAAATGAAATTTGCCACCAATGTCGGCATCCCGATGCCAAGGTTAACGTAAAAACCATTTTCGATTTCTTTTTCCGCCCGGCGCGCGATTTTTTCCCGGACATTCCCTTTATTTTTTATCATATGCCTTCTCCTTTCATGATCAGCCAGAGTTAACTTCTCACTGTCAGCCTTTCAATCCGTTTCTCCTGATTGCCCTCAATCAGTGTCTGGACATAAATGCTTGGAGTATGGATACTTTTCGGATCTAATTCTCCTACTTCATATAAATTCTCGACTTCGGCAATCGTTACCCTGCCGGCCGCTGCAATCATTGGATTGAAGTTCCTCGCCGTTTTATGATAAACAAGGTTCCCCATTTTATCGCCTTTCCAGGCACGGACGATGCTAAAATCCGCAGTCAGCGACTCTTCAAGGAGATACTCTTTGCCATTGAACATGCGGGTTTCTTTTCCTTCCGCGATCGGTGTTCCCACTCCTGCCGGCGTGTAGAAAGCTGGGATTCCTGCACCGCCTGCCCTGATTTTTTCAGCCAGGGTTCCTTGTGGAATCAATTCGACTTCGATTTCACCAGATAATACCTGTCTTTCGAACTCTTTATTTTCCCCAACATAGGAACCTACCATTTTCTTAATCTGCTTGTTCTTTAGCAGCAGTCCAAGTCCCCAATCGTCGACACCACAGTTATTTGAAATGACTGTCAGGTCTTTTACCCCTTTTTCAACAAGTGCCAGTATGGCATTTTCCGGGATTCCGCAGAGACCAAAGCCGCCAACCATCAAGGTTGCACCATCATGGATCCCAGTAACGGCATCTTGAAAGGATGTGCAAATTGTTTTCATCATTAATCCCCCTTTGACTATAGGTAGCACGGGCTAATGCCAGTGCAAGATTTCAAAAAAAAGTTAAAAGATTACTAGGTTTAAGCGAGCTCGACAACTGTCGCAACACCCTGTCCTCCGCCTATGCATAGGGTAGCAAGACCGGTCTTCGCATTACGGCGCTTCATTTCATGGATCAGTGTAACAAGGATCCTGGCTCCACTTGCCCCGATTGGATGGCCCAGCGCAATCGCACCGCCATTCACGTTCAGGATATCCTTGTTGAATTTCAGTTCACGATCAACAGCTAGTGACTGTGCTGCAAAAGCTTCATTTGCCTCGATCAGTTCCATCTCGTCCATAGTCATGCCTGCTTTATTCAAGGCTTTCTTGACTGCGTCAACTGGACCAATGCCCATGACGCTCGGATCAACACCAGCACTTGCGTTCGCCCTGATAACCACGAGTGGTTTCAGGCCAAGTTCTTCCGCCTTTGCCCGGCTCATGACAACAAGGGCTGCAGCTCCATCATTGATTCCTGACGCGTTCCCCGCTGTTACACTGCCATCCTTTTTGAATGCCGGACGCAAGCCGCCAAGCTTCTCCGCTGTTGTCCCTTTTTTCGGATACTCATCCGTATCAAAAACGACCGGATCACCTTTTCGCTGCGGAATTTCGATTGGAACGATTTCATCCATGAACTTGCCTTCTTCGATTGCTTTTGCTGCCTTTTCCTGGCTGGCTGCCGCAAATTCGTCCTGTTCTCCTCGTCCGATATCATAACGTGAGCATAGGTTTTCTGCTGTGACACCCATATGATAGTCATTGAAAGCACACGTGAGTCCGTCGGAAGTCATGCTGTCGACAAGCTTCTGGTCACCCATCTTAAAGCCGTCACGGGCGTTTTTCAATAAGTATGGAGCCTGGCTCATATTTTCCATTCCGCCAGCCACGACGACTTCCGCATCACCCGCTATGATGGCCTGCGCTGCCAGATGTACTGCCTTCAGGCCCGATCCGCACACCTTATTGATTGTCATAGAGGAAGCGCTTTCAGGAATGCCCGCCTTAATCGCTGCCTGTCTTGCAGGATTTTGCCCTAATCCAGCCTGAAGGACATTGCCCATGATGATTTCATCTACCTGACCGGGCTCAACGCCCGCCTGCTTCAATGCATCTTTAATTACCGCGGCACCTAGATCTGGTGCGGAAATATTCTTCAAACTGCCATTAAAGCTGCCAATTGCCGTTCTTACAGCAGCTACGATTACTGCTTCATTCTTGCTCAAACTGCTCACCCTTTCTCTGGTTCTCACATCTTATTTACTTCTATTGCTTTTAATAAAATCCCTTTTATTTTATCAAAATTTTATTTATTCTTGCATTTTTAAAAATATTCTATTTACAATTAAGATATCTTAAGAGGAGGGTTATATCAAATGCTGCAACTTCCCGAGAAGGTTGAAATAATTGAAGTTGGCCCGAGAGACGGGCTTCAAAATGAAAAGAATTTTGTTCCTACGGATGTAAAAAAAGCCTTTATCAGTTCCTTGAAGGATGCCGGAGTCAAAGAGATGGAACTCACTTCCTTCGTATCCCCAAAATGGGTGCCACAAATGGGCGATGCCGCAGAGATCGTTGCTGACTGCCTTGACAGCACCACCAGGAATATCGTCCTTGCTCCCAATAAAAAGGGAGTTGAACGAGTCTATATGACTGACTGCAAAGCGGTCGCTGTGTTCGTCGGAGTCAGCAATACCTTTAACCAAAAGAATATCAACAAATCGACAGCCGAGAGCCTTGCTGAGGTTCTGCCATTGATTGCAGAGCTTAAGTCGAAGGATTATTTTGTGCGTGCATGCATCTCAACTGCTTTTTATTGTCCTTATGAAGGCAAGATTGACGAAGGTGAAGTCCTTGCACTATGCGGTGAATTCGTTGAGGCTGGGGTCGATGAATTGAGCGTCGCAGATACGATCGGCATGGCGGCACCCCATGAATCCTATTCTTTATTTTCCAAATTGAAGGATGCCTACCCGGTTGTGCTGCTGACTGCGCATTTCCATGATACAAGAAAGCTGGCACTGTCGAATATTTTTGCCGCTCTCCAGGCAGGGATCACCCGGTTCGACACTTCTGCCGGCGGTCTGGGCGGATGCCCGTTCGCCCCAGGTGCTGCAGGCAACGCTGCTACGGAGGATGTCGTCTATATGCTTCACAGGATGGGAATTGACACCGGCGTCAGCCTTAAAAAAATGCTCAAGGCCATCGAGCTGATCCAGCCTCATATCTCAAGGCCGATTGAGAGCACCTATTTCAAGCTGAATTCTGTTACAGTTTAAACTTTTTGCATAAGCTTCCACTCTTGAATCCATCTTATTAGATGAGGTTATCTTGAAGAAGGGAGCATATTGCATGAGCCAAAAACGTGACAAAGGCTACAGCCAGCAAGGCAAGCCAAACGCAGATACAGTAAAACAGCAAATTGCCGCCGAGGATCTTGAAAAAGCGATTCACCCAACAAAGCGCCAAAATTCACAGCAATAAGATGTTGGACCGCCTGATTCGGCGGTCTTTTTAATGTTTGTACTACCAAGACTAATGGTAAAATAAAGAAAACGAATTATCGGAGGGTTGAGCTTGAGAAGAGCGTTCCGCGTGCTATTTTCTTTTTTGTTTGTCCTGACCTCACTCGGGGTTTTTATATCCAATAAAGTCATGTTCTTACGAAGGAAAGATGACGAAGAAATCTTCAATCGGGAAACGAAAGCTGGGCATCTCGTGCCTGATGAATATGATTTACTGCCCAAAACGGAAGTTACCATTCCTTCGTCCTTTGGTTACTCATTAAAGGCCGTCTTGGTTGAACCGCATGACACAAACCGTTATATCATCATTGCCCACGGGGTTACCCAGAGCAAGACGAATTCCGTGAAATATATGAACTTGTTTTTGAACAGGGGCTTCAATGCGGTTATCTACGACCACCGCCGCCATGGGGAGTCCGGCGGGAAGACCACCAGCTACGGATATTATGAAAAATTCGACCTGAAATCGGTGGTAGACTGGCTGAGGGATGTGAAAGGTCTAGATCTACTTCTTGGCATCCACGGGGAGTCAATGGGAGCCGCTACCCTGCTCCTTTATGCCGGCATGATTGAAGACGGAGCTGATTTTTATGTTGCAGATTGTCCATTCTCTGACTTCAGCGAACAGCTTGCTTACCGCATCAAAGAAGAGGTTAAATTTTTGCCGCCAAAACTATTGCTGCCAGTCGCCAGTATGTTCGTCCGCATCCGTGATAAATATTCTTTGAGTCAGGTATCTCCGATTGCAGTTATCGAAAATATTAAAAACCCGATCCTTTTCATCCATAGCCGCAAGGACGACTTCATTTTACCATCGATGACTGAAGCTTTGTTCGAACAAAAAAAAGGAGCGAAAAAATTATTCATGGCCGAAAATGGCCTCCATGCTCAATCCTACAGCGAAAACCGAGAACAATATGAAAAAGTGCTCGATGAATTTCTTGTTGAATACGGATTTGTTCAGGAACGGAATGCAGTTGACGATACTGTTGTTGTTGATCAGTAACGTTATGTCACCAATAGGCTATTGGTGACTGTTTTTATGATTACGCATAAATCTATCGGACACTTTTTTCTTTCCGGGCTTGAGATTGTCCGTTAGAGGTTTTCTATCGGACACTTTCCTTCTGATCCCGCTTCCGTATTTCCGATAGAGCCCTTCTATCGGACACTTTCCTTTTGGTCCCGCTTCTGTTTGTCCGATAGAGCCCTTCTATCGGACACTTTCCTTCTGGTCCCGCTTCCGTTTGTCCGATAGAGCCCTTTTATCGGACACTTTCCTTTTGGTCCCGCTTCTGTTTGTCCGATAGAGCCCTTCTATTGGACACTTTCCTTCTGGTCCCGCTTCTGTTTGTCCGATAGAGCCTTTCTATCGGACACTTTCCTTCTGGTCCCGCTTCTGTTTGTCCGATAGACCTTGTCACTTGTCCTTTGACAAAAAAAAAGATTGGCTCATCCCCGGACGAGCCAATCTTTTTACTGTTTTTTACCCTGACGATCGATTTCCTTGTCTGCGGCGTCCAGTGCCCTGACTTCTTTGTAATCGCCTATTGCGTAATAATAGCGTTCGTTTTCTTTTTCAAAGATTTCTATTTTGGTAAACTTGCCATCTGGTCCTGCGGCTTCGATGGTTTTGATATCAGGATTCACGACTTTCCCAAAAATCACGGGAATCTTCGTATCCAATGTTCCGTCTTCTTTAAAGGTTGTGAAAGTGTCGGCATACAGGATTATGAAATCATTTTTATAATAAGTCCAGTGGTTATGTCCCGCATTTTCCCAGCCTTCTTTTTCGCTGCCTTTGATATAGGCTGCTGCCAGTGCGTCGAATGTGTTTGAGCCTTCTTTTTGCTCTGTTGTGTATAAGATGAGCCATCCATCATCCACTTTTTCCTTGTGGACGATTTGTTTGATGTTGAACGGAATATCGTTTTGGATTGCTTCTCCTGCAGTCTTATAGGCGCACGATGACAGCACGAGCATGCACAATATCAATATGGCTGACCTCCACAATTTCCCCATCTTTCTCCCCTGCCTTCGCGTCAAACTTCTATGTATTTCTACATACCTCTCTCTTATTTAACCTTTTTTTCAATTTTTTGTAAACTCATAACTTCCTTTTATCATGGAAGCTCATTCTTGGATTCAGGTATTCATTCGGACTCTTTAATTGGAAACATCCTGCTGCATCCTTAAAATCGATCGTCATTTCTTCAGCAAAAAAGACTTCCTTGGCTTTTTCCATATAGATTGGAATTCCGCCTGTCTCTATCTTGTTTTCTTCCTCATAATGTTCGCTTTCAAACCAAAGGGCAGCTACCCCACTTACTGCACAGCCGCATCCATCTATATCATATTTCAATTTTAAATACCCTTGTTTTCCTGAAACCTTTTCTTGCAGTTTGTTTAACGCTGCTTCGGTGATTTTAATTTTCATGACTGCACTCCCTTTCCGATTTCCCATTTTACCATATGAAGACGTTTTTTTCGTTTTACAGCCCTTGGCCAATTTTAAAATAGTCTTGCAATTTCCCCGATTAACTTTTACTATCAAAGATAATTGTGACACTTGAAAGGGGTGCTTATTTTGTCAAAAGTAACAATAAAGGTGAATGATAATGGTTCATTAAGGATTTCCGGTGATGTTGAGCTGCTGGATGGTGCCGGCAATAAATATGAAACGAAGCCTGCGTTCTCGCTTTGCCGCTGTGGCATGAGCAAAAACATGCCGTTTTGCGATGCTTCGCATAAAGGGAAATTCGAATCAGTCGTGCGTGCACCGCAAGCTGATGAAACGGAATAATTTTTTGAGGGCAATGGGCAATCCCATTGCTCTTTTTATGGGGAACTTTCTGTTGACCTTTATTAAACAGGGTGACAGGGATTTTTCCAGTGAATCAACTACCACTCATCCGCAAGCCTTACATCAGCAATATGGGAAATCCCGATACGATGGATTTCTTCGAATCTGTCGACAATATGGAGCTTCTGCCCAAGCTCATTCCAATAATGGATTTTCCCGATCACCAATTCATATTTTCTTTGCCTGAAATAGGTGATGCTGAGCGGTCGGTTATACTCCATCGCTTCGAGGATTGTTTCGTTCAATAGTTCAAGCTGCTGTTCATCCAGCTGCTTTTCCTTTTCATATTCGTCCTCCTGTGCCCAGTCTCGCAGCATCTTGACATGCTCAGGAAGCATCATTGACGTCCATTTAATTCTTCCGCGGTCGCGAATCATCTTGCTCTCCTCCTTTATCAACCCTTATGCCCGCCAACAAGTGCAGCGCGATGCCTTGCTGTTCCGGCTGCCGTATACGATACCGCCCTTAAGAGCGCTGACGAGCCGTAGCGGCTGCGGATCCGGTCCATTGCATAACCAAGCTCTTTCTTTTTCCAGCCGTTTTTTTCAAATAGATTCAATTGGAATTCGCTGTCGGTGACAAGGTTCCCGAGTGAAATTGAAATGCTTCGCACCGTCTTTCCGGTGTAGTTTTCGGCAAAAAGCTTGAGGCAGACACGATACAGGTCCATTGTGATATTTGTTGGCTCCTCAATTGTCCTTGAGCGGTGGAAGCCTCCGCCGAATTCATCCTGGCTATAGCCGATCCCGAAGCTGATGGTCCGGCCTGCTTTCCCATGGCTCCTTGCCCTGCGTGCGACTTCCTCGCTCATTTCGAGGATGACATGCTTGATTTCCTCTTCTTCCTTGTAATCACGAAGCAGAATCTGGCTTTTTCCAAAGCTGACCTGCCCTTCCATGATCGGGGCACCAATATCCGAAAAATCGATTCCCCATGCGTGCCAGTATAGCTGATTGCCCATTATACCAAATTTTTTCTCCAGTTTCTCAAGGTCATAGCGGGCCAGCTGGCCGACTGTGAAAATCCCCATGCTGTTCAGTGTTTTCTCGACGCGGCGGCCAATTCCCCACATCTCCCTGAGCGGCGAAACGTTCCATAGCTTCGTCTGGACATCGTCATAGGTCCATTCAGCAATGCCTTTCTTTTTGGCATCAAGATCAAGGCAGAGCTTCGACATCAGCATGTTCGGCCCAATTCCAATCGCGCAGGGAAGCTGGAACTCGCGCTCGATATCATCCTTGATTTTTTTTGCGATTGAAGCTGCATCACCCCAAAGCCTAGAGGCCCCATCCACTTTTATGAAGCTTTCATCGACACTGTAGGTATGGATCGCTTCCTTTGGAACATAGCGGTTGAATACGCGAGAGATTTCAGTGGAGATTCGCAGGTAGGTGGACATCTGCGGATCAACGACAATAATTCGCGGATCATCGGGAATTTCAAATTTTCGTGATCCAGTCTTGATGCCAAACTCCTTTTTCAAACGCGGTGAGGCTGCGAGGACGACGCTTCCCGGCCGGTCAAGGTTCCCAACGACAGCCAGATAGCAGTCAAGCGGATCAAGGCCAAGCATCACGGCAGCACAGCTCGCATAAAAGCTCTTCATATCCACACATAAAATTTTACTTTGCGGCATTTCGCTGTAATCGACCATGTTTCCTTTCTCCTTTCCGCGTGAGTCTCAACTAACAATAAGAACATCTGTTCCGTTTCATTATACCCACTATGTTAAGCGAATATGCGTTCGGTTTCAATGGTAATTTTCCGGGTGACTGACTTAATTAAGGCGAAAATGGCGACTCATACCAGGTCTGGAGATTTTTCCGGATGGTGTTTTGAGGGTGAATTCCCAGTATAATCAGATGGAGAGGTGCTTTTTCATGGATAAAAAACTCATTCGCAAAATGGTTCAGAAATGCTTCGTGCAGTACCGGCATGATGATTCACTGCCGTTTGGCGAGGCAGAGTTCGATGAAATCTATATAAGGATTGTGAAACAGAAAAATGAGGAGCCTGAAGCTGATTTGCATGACATCATCAATGATGCGGTGTATGAATTTTTGGCTACATAAAAAAACACAGAATCGAAAAGTCAGAACATCGAACCACTTCAGACAGGTTTGGGGGAAAAGCCAGAAAAGCTGTCCGATCATCGAACCACTTCGGACAGCTTTGGAGGAGGTGCCAGGAAAGCTGTCCGAACATCGACCAACTTCGGACTAGTTGAGCGAAAAGGCTGCCCTGCTAAACAGGGACAGCCTTTGATTATTTTAATCTAATATTCGCCTCGCCTTTAATTGTTGCGGGATAATCATTCAACTTTAAGGTAATCGGGCCTGGTGCTGCTTCTTCACCGAAATAAGGGAACAAGACTTCAACAAATCCACCTTCGCCGCTCCATCTGACAGCTTGTGAGCCATCACCAATTTTATCGCCGCTTTGGTCAACTGCCTGATCAAGTAATAGATTTCCAAGCCCTGCTTCAGAGCCTCTGCGGAAATTGAGCAACAAGTTGTTCCCTTCCCTGCCCACTTTCTGCAATCGGCCGTCGCTTGGAGCCTTCAGGATTTCCATCTTATCGGGATCAACAATGATTTCTGCCTCGTCTTTATCCATTGCTCGCAGGGAATTGAAGCGCAAGTGAAGCTCTTCTGGTTTTTTGAAAAAGTTACTTTGCAAGAAAAACTCCTTTGAATACTCATCCATATGGCGGGCAGTGGTTCCATTATTGGTCGCGGCCCATTCTTCACCAGTTTCATCAACCAGTGTCAGGTCTTCAAATCCAAAAATCTGTTTTGAATTTCCTTCATCAAAATGGGCCGTCACCCCAATTCTCGTTGGGTAAATAGACACTTTTTCAATCGTGATTTTCTGGCCTTCAAACTCGACTGTTTCGTTCACCTCAAATACTTCTTTTTTATCCAGGAAAGCATCTTTATCAATCGAGAATGGAAGCACCCATGTATCAGCAAGCTTGGCCAGGGGCTGGCCATCCTCTGTCCTTCCTTCGGCGAGTTCAATGCTCAGCTGCAGGTTTTCAGGCAGTTTCGTCCCGTAAAATTCGTATGTTGCCTGAAGCAGCTCATCGTTATTCTGTGAATCCTCTACCCAGCCGCCGAACGAAGATACTGTTTCTTCAAGGTTATTTCCAGTACTGTCCGTCAGCCTCAGGTTTTCAACCGAAATCTCCTTGTGCCCGCCTGAAGAATCAATTTTATAGAAAATCACCATCATCTGCTCATCGACAATCACCGAATCCAATGTAACCTTAAGACCGTCATGTTCATCAGATACTCCGATTTTCTGAGCGAAATCATTTTCAACGGCTGCAGTCAGTCCTTTATCATTCCGGACCAGCTCCACAATCTTCTCCATCCCCGGAATCGCGGTGACAAACGAAGCAAATGTCTCTGACGTCCGGAGCATCGCTGTGAAAGCAAAAATCAGAATTGCTGCTGACGCTAATGTTCTCATGTACAAAAGGTTTTTCTTCCGCTTCCTTTTTCCCTTGCTGATTCCGGCAGCGATAGCCTGATCCAGCTGGAGTTCAGGAATTTCAATATTCTCAATCGCGGACTGTGCCTTGCTCAGCTTTTTCTCCTCGGCATTAAGCATAGCCTAATCCCCCCTTATCTTCGAGCTGTCCGCGAAGCTCTTTCAGCCCTTTGTTTAGCCAAGTCTTCACGGTGCCTTCAGGGCATTCCAGTATCTCGGCAATTTCTTTGATCTTAAAATCATGCACGTATTTCAGTTCGATGACCTGCCTCGTTTTGGAATCAAGTTTGCCGATGACTTCCTCGACCTCAAGCCAGCTGGACTGGTGCTCAAATCCCATCAGGCTGATGAGATCATCGCTGACGAGCATTTTCTTCCTCTTCTTTAATTCATCATTGCAGTAGTTTATCAGGATCCTTGTCAGCCAAGTCGTAAAATAATGCGGCTCCTTCACCTTCTGAATCGAACGGAACGCCCTGTAAGTGACCTCCTGCAGCGCTTCGACTGCATCCTCACTATTTCTCAGATAACTGAGGGCAATTCGGTATAGGCGTACTTTATGAAGTTGCATCAATTCGTAAAAAGCCGCTTCATCGCCTTTCTTAGCTCTCTGTACGAGTTCTTGAAGCTCCAAAATGTCTCCCCCTGACTTTGTATCTATCTATTAGACCTTGAAGCTGGAAAAAAGTTTTACTAAATTAAAAAAACCGCCAAAAATTTACGAGGCGGTCTACGAAGATATTTCCAGGATATTTCGAGAGTAACTAAAAAAATTGATTCTAAAGTTATTTCTGATTAAAAACTCTTTTGCCAAAAAGTTCGAATGTGCGAGGAAACAGTGTATAGACAATGCTTCCTGGGCTCATCCAGCGGGGCAGATTGATTTCACGTGTTCTCGTCATCATGCGATTGACTACTTGTTTTGCCACGTATTCAGGCTGCAGCATAAAACGTTTAACATTTTTGACGTAGGTTCCCTGTTTATCTGCGACCTCAAAGAAGTTGGTAGCGATTGGACCGGGATTGACTGCGGTGACTAAGATATTGTCATCAGCAACTTCCATTCGCAAGCTGTTCGTATAGCCAAGCACCGCATGCTTTGTCGCTGAATATACACTTGATTTCGGCGTGGCAATCTTGCCTGCCTGGGAAGCAATGTTAATGATATGGCCGCTTCTTCTCTGCTTCATAGCAGGCAGTACCATCGAGGTGCATGCCATCAAGCCGACGACATTGACGTCGAACATCGTTTTGATATCTTCAATTTTCGCTTCGTGTGCATAATCAAAAATACCAAAGCCAGCATTGTTGACCAATATATCAACATAGCGGATGTCAGTAAGCACTTCTGAGAAAACCCGCTTGATTGCTTCAGGGTCCGACACATCCAGCTGCTGGGCATGGACATTGATGGCATACTTTGATTGTAATTCCTTTTTTAAACTCTCAAGTTTATCGATACTCCGGGCGAGAATGACAAGGTTCGCGCCACGTGCCGCACAAAGCTTGGCAATCTCGACTCCGATTCCCCCGGAAGCACCGGTAATAATAATATTTTTACCTTTTAAAGATGGCATCCACTTTCACCTCATTTTGCTGTATAAACGAAGGAGGTTCCTTCTTCCCTGGCTGAAATGGAGTCCAGGGATTGTAAATAATCAAGCTGTCCGACGGTTTCAGAAATAGTTAAATTCAATTCACGCTCATAGACTGTCGGGAAGAGCATTTTACAAACCTCAAATGCAGTCAGTTCCCTGCCCTCAAGCATTCCTCTTACCTGCATGGCCCGATCATGCTGACGTGCAAGCCTTTTTTCAATCAGGCTTTGCAATTCTGTTATCTCCGTTCCATGTCCGGTGTATACCAGTCCAACCGGGTACTGCTGCAGTTTTTTAAGTGACGAGTTATATTGAACCAATGGCTTCGGCCTGTCAGTTTCGCCAGGAAGCGGCGGCTCAAGTAATGGATTGGGCGAGATTCCAGCAAGAATAGTATCCCCGGCAATCATTGTACCGTCTTTTTCACGCAATAGCACGATATGGCTCTGGGCATGTCCCGGTGTCTCGATCACTCTCCACCCTGGCAGTGCCGGCGGAATATCATTTTCCCTGATAGTACCTGTCAATGAGCGATTACAAGAAAATACCAATGTCTTCTTCATTACTTTCATCGATGGCACAAAATATTGCTCTGGTATTGCCAGTTGTAAAAAGAATTTCTCATAAAATTCTTTATGCTCCTTCTCGAATTCCAGGGTTCTGTTGATCCACCTTTCATTCAGGCGATGGCCATATACATCAAGACCTGGTGATAAATAGTCCAGCATTCCCACGTGATCAGGATGATCGTGGGTCAGGATCACCTGCTCAATGTCCTCCGGCTTCAGGTTTAAATCGGCCAGCTGCGCCTTGAACGACTCCAAGGACTCCTCTGTTTTCGTTCCGGCATCAACAAGTGTCAACCTGTCTCCTTTAATCAAATAAGCATTCACATCACCGACCGGGAAAGGAGTCGGCAAAGTCAGTTTGGCAATTCCATCTTTCCATTCAGTCATAGTATCTATACACCCCAAAACATTATTTTTCTATAAGGTAAAGTGATTATTCGTTCAAGAAATCATTCAACTTTATTGATCCTGGTATTTTTTCAATATAAAATTAAGTTTACCTTTAAAGCGGGCAAATGTCATTATTTTCACATTTTATTTTCAGAAAAAACTAAAAATTAATCAACTTCCTCTTGACATAAGGGTTGTCTTTCTTGCATAATCACTATTAAAATTTCGTAAAATCTTAAAAAGCATTTGAGCAAGACGAGTAGACAGGAATGGTGTGAGAGAGTGGAGTCCACCGGCTGAAAGGCTCCGCGGCCCTCTTCATGTTGAACCCTACCTTGCGAGCTGCCAGGCAAACCTGGACGTATACCGGCGTTAACGGATGTTGAGCTGCACTTTTTTGGCGTTGGCCGAAGAAGTGAATGAAGGTGGTACCACGGGAGCATGGCCTTTCGTCCTTTTATGGATGAAGGGCCTTTTTGTATTTCAATAACAGAAAACACAAACTTATGGAGGCGAATTTGATGAAGAAGCTTGTTTTTGTTGGAGCAGGATCGATGGCGGAAGCAATGATTTCCGGGATAGGGGCAAGCGGGCTTCTTCCGGGAGAGCAAATTTGGGTGACAAATAAACAGGATACTGACAGATTGAAAACTCTGGAGCAGAAATATGGAATCAAAACGACATATGACTTAGGAATGCTTTTTAAAGACGCGGATGCAGTCGTCCTGGCGATGAAACCAAAGGATGCAGCAGTGGCGATCGAGGAGATCAAATCTTATCTGTCTGAAGGTATGCTTGTGATTTCCGTCCTCGCCGGGGTTTCAATTGACGCTATTGAAACTGCTGCTGATAAATCATTGGCCGTGGTAAGGGCAATGCCGAACACCTCGGCCGCGATTGGCAAATCGGCAACTGCCCTGGCAGTGAATTCCCATGTGAGTGAAGCGCAAAAGATGATCGTGCAGGAGCTTTTTAACACGATCGGCCTGACAACAAACGTTGAGGAATCTCAGCTTGACGCCGTCACAGGCCTATCAGGAAGCGGACCAGCCTATATTTATTACCTTGTCGAAGCGATGGAGAAAAGCGCCGCTGAAATCGGTCTTGAAAAGCAAACCGCGAAACAGCTGATTATCCAGACGCTGCTGGGTGCAGCAGAAATGCTGACAAAGTCGGATAAGGAGCCTGCCCAGCTCCGCTTTGAGGTGACCAGCCCGGGCGGTACGACTGAAGCAGGCATCAGCATCCTTGAGCAGCATGGCGTCCAAACTGCTTTCGTATCCTGCATCAAAGAAGCCACAGCCCAATCAAAAAGGCTTGGCCAACTGCTTGGCAATGAACTTGCAGCCGCAAACCGCCCGCTCTAAAATTGCATTTTGGCCCTATGTTTCTCTACAATGGAGAAAAACAGCAGGGACGTGTGCAAGGTGCTTATCATTTTACTTTCTTTAACTCTGGTCATTTGGATTGCAGCGACGATTGACGCTTTGATTGGTTTCAGGAAATTGGACTCCCTCGAAAAAGCTGAAGCTGCCGGCCAGGGACCACTCCTCAGCGTGATCGTGGCTGCCAGGAATGAGGAAGAACATATCTTACAAAGCATTCGTACCCAGCTGAACCAAACCTACAAAAATACCGAGTGGATTCTTGTTAATGACCGATCCGAGGATGGTACTGGTAAAGTGATGGAGAGCTTAGTAAGGCTGGATTCAAGAATCAAAGTGATTCATATCGATAGCTTGCCAGAAGGCTGGCTCGGCAAGAACCACGCTCTCCATAAAGGCTACCAGCTCGCGTCAGGCAACCTGATTTTATTTACAGACGCTGATGTTTTGTATAGTCCCGAGGCTTTTTCAAAAGCGATTGGTTATTTTCAGAAACACAGCCTCGATCATTTGACCGCGGCTCCTAACCTTAGTGCAAAGCCATTCTGGCTGAAGGCCTTCGTTGCGTTCTTCTTGTTTGGCTTTTCCTATTATAAAAGACCGTGGCTCGGCAATAATCCGCGTTCGAAAACTGGGGTCGGCATTGGTGCATTCAATATGATCACCAGGTCGGCCTATGAAAAAGTTGGCACTCATGAATATATAAAGATGCGCCCTGATGATGATTTGCAGCTGGGAATGCTGGTAAAGCGCATGGGTCTCAAGCAGCGGATTGTCACAGCGATGACGCTCATTGAAGTGGAATGGTATCAAAGCTTAAGAGATGCATTAGCAGGCCTTGAGAAGAACACATTTGCCGGCCTCCATTACCGGATCAGCATGGTGCTATTCTCGGTGTTCGGTGTCTTTGTGTCCCAGGTCGTGCCTTTTTTCACTCTTTTTTCAAAAAATCAGGCAATAGCTATTTTAAGTGCTGTTAATCTCGTATTCTTGGCTTTTCTGTATGTGATGGTAACAAGGAAAATGACCCGATTTTCACCATGGCTGTTCCTTGTCCTGCCCTTTACGGCCCTGCTGTTCATTTTCTCCATCCTGAGAGCAAGCTACCTGACTTTTAAAAGAGGCGGCATTATCTGGCGCGGAACAAAATATACGCTTGCGGAATTAAGAAAAAACACATTGCGGTGAGTACAATTTTTCCTTTCCACAGAAAGCCCTGTTATACTTGAATTATATTTTGGTTAACGAAATAAAAGGAGGCTTCTGGATTGGAAAAGAAATTATTTTCCCCTTATAAAATTAAAGATCTTACACTAAAAAATAGGATTGTCATGGCTCCGATGTGTATGTACTCATGCGAAAAAGAAGATGGGCTTGTCACGGACTTTCATATGACCCACTATGTAAGCCGGGCTGTCGGGCAAGTGGGCCTGATCATCCTTGAAGCAACTGCGGTTACACCTCAGGGCAGGATATCCCATCAGGATTTGGGAATCTGGAGCGATGAGCATGTATCCGGCCTGACAAAATTGACTCAACAAATCAAGCAAAGCGGTGCCGCAGCTGGTATCCAACTGGCACATGCCGGCCGGAAAGCAGCATTGCGTGATGAAATTATCGCTCCTTCTGCTATAGCTTTTGACGAGAAGTATAAAGAACCGAAGGCTATGACGGTTGAAGAAATCAAGGAAACTGTCGAGGCGTTCAGGATGGCTGCTGAAAGGTCAAAGCGTGCTGGCTTCGATGTAATCGAAATTCACGCTGCACATGGATATTTGATCAACCAGTTCCTCTCCCCTCTTACGAATAAACGTGAGGACGAATACGGCGGCTCAGCCGAAAACCGTTTCCGCTTCCTCAGGGAAGTTCTTGAAGAGGTAAAAACAGTGTGGGATGGACCTCTGTTTGTCCGGGTTTCTGCATATGATTATCATGAAGAAGGCTTGACTGTTGATGATTATGTAACAATTGGCGCATCGCTAAAAGAACTGGGAGTTGACTTGATTGATGTCAGTTCAGGCGCAGTCGTACCAGCAAGAATCCATGCCTATCCAGGCTACCAGGTTAAATTTGCTGAAAGAATCAAGCATGAAGCTAATATTACTACCGGAGCGGTGGGATTGATCACAACAGGAATCCAGGCAGAAGAAATCCTCCAGAATGATCGGGCCGATCTGATTTTCATCGCCCGCGAACTCCTGCGAGATCCATACTGGCCAAGGACAGCAGCTAAGGAGCTTGGAACAAGCATCGAATCACCAAAGCAATATGAACGAGGATGGATTTTTTAAGATTGAACAATCAAGATTGCTAAAGAGGTTTCCCAGAGTATTGCTTGGGAGGCCTCTTTTTTGCTTTGTACCTTTTTAATTTAATATGAATGACGGACATTTTTTTGTATTTTTCATGAATTTCTGTCCGTCATAGCCTTTATGACGGACACTTTCTTGCGTTTGCCGTGAATTTCTGTCCGTCATAGCCTGTGCGATTTAATATATTAACACCATAGAAAAAGAAGCTGTTATGCAAACAGCCTCTTCTAATATGGAAGCATCTTCTTAACAGACTTTCTCCAGCAAAATCCTGCGGTACATGTCCCCGAACATAACTCCTTCATCTGAAATCAGCTTAACTCTGGCTCTTTCTGTTGAGCTGATTTCCTCAAATGATACCCCGATGTCGGTGCCAAGCAGTTTAATGACATCTCTAAACACTTTTTTAACAAAAGAGAGGCTTTTGCCAGGCTGTGCAAATTTATCGAACACGACCACCAGTCCTTCCCTGCGGCAAACTCTGATCATTTCGGCGAACGCCTTTTTGCTGTCGGGGACTACTGATAATATCAAGCTTCCGATCACATAATCGAATGATGCATGTTCAAATTCAAGCTGTTGGGCATCCATTTTTAAAAAGGTTATCGAAGAGTCCCTGAATTTGTCTTTTGCTCTCTGCAGCATATCCTCTGAGTAATCGATTGCCGTAATCTCCAATTGGTCATAGGGTAATCTCTCGATGTCTGCCCCAGTGCCTACCCCTACGACCAGTACTCTGTCCCCCGGACGAAACTCGATGTCGTTGAACAGTACGTTTCTTGCTTTCGAAAATGGGCCAGCATTGAAGAATCTATCGTAGATTGGGGCCCAGCCTTTGTAAATGAGCTTATTCCAGGAATTATTCATGGGAATCCTCCAGCCTGAATCAGTAATGTGCAACTTTATTTATCTTTTACTCTCAAAAGCCTCAGGCCATTCAGAGTGACAATCAGGGTTGCGCCCATGTCGGCGAAAATCGCGATCCACAGAGTTAGCCAGCCTGGAATGACCAACAGCAGTGCCAGCAATTTCACGCCAATTGAGAAGCCGATATTTTGTTTGATGATTGCGAGGGTTTTTCGGCTTAACTTAATCGTGAACGGCAGCTTTTTCAAGTCATCTGCCATCAGGGCGATATCCGCCGTTTCAAGTGCCGTATCGGTACCGGCTCCGCCCATCGCTACTCCAACTGTCGCCGCGGCAAGTGCAGGAGCATCATTAATGCCATCTCCGACCATTGCGACTTTTCCATGGTTTTTCTGCAAGTCTTTTATAAAATTAAGCTTATCTTCAGGAAGCATATCGGATTCTATATCCGACACACCAGCCTGGCTGCCAATCGCTTCTGCTGTTCCTTTGTTGTCACCAGTCAGCATGATGGTCTTTTCAATACCAAGCTCATGCAGACGGGAAACGACTTCCCTGCTCGACTCTCTTACTTCGTCGGCAACCGCGATCAAAGCAAGTACTCTAGAATCAACTCCGGCAACCATCACTGTTTTGCCATCAGTCTGCAGGCGTGAAATTTCTTCAGCTACCGCAACCGGGATTCCGCCTTGAACCATTTCCCCAAGGTATTTAGGGCTGCCGATATAATAAGTAACTCCGGCAACAGTTCCTTTTAATCCTTTACCGGTTACGGATGTGAAATCTTCTACTACAATATCCATGTATGGCACTGAGTCTGCTGCTGCCTTCCGGACAATTGCAGAAGCAAGTGGATGCTGTGATTTATTTTCAAGGGCGGCAATTACTGCATAAAGGCCGCTTGAATCTTCGCCTGATACCATTTTGAAATCCGTAACAGCCGGCACTCCTTTTGTCAGCGTCCCAGTCTTATCAAAAGCGATTGCTTTCAGTGCACCCATTTCCTCAAGATGGATGCCACCCTTTACAAGCACACCATGTTTTGCGGCATTGCCAATCGCAGTGACTATTGAAACTGGCGTTGAAATGACCAGTGCACACGGACAGCCGACAACGAGGACGGCCAAGCCTTGATAAATCCACTCACTCCAACCTGCACCGAAGAAAAGTGGCGGTACAATAGCGACCAAGAATGCGACAAGGATAATTATTGGCGTGTAATACTTGGCAAAGCGGTCAACGAAGGCCTGCGAAGGAGCCTTTTCCGCCTGTGCCTCTTCGACAAGGTGAATGATTTTTGCGATTGTGGTATCATCGACCAATTTAGTGATTTCGACCTCAATTAGACCCTCTCCATTGAGAGTACCGGCAAACACCTCATCGCCAACATTCTTATCAGCTGGTACAGATTCTCCTGTAATCGCCGCCTGGTTGACAGCCGAGAATCCAGAGATCACTTCCCCATCCATGGCAATTTTCTCGCCTGGTTTTACTATCATGATGTCGCCGACTTTTATTTCATTTACATTAACGCTGTATTCCCTGCCATTACGCCGGACCAGTGCTTCTTTTGGTGCGATATCCATTAACGAACGAATAGAAGCTCTTGCCTTATCCATTGAATATCTCTCTAGCACTTCACTAATCGCAAACAAAATGACAACGACGGCACCCTCGCTCCATTCACCAATGATGGCAGCGCCGATGATGGCTACAGTCATCAGGGCCCTCATGTCAAAATCGAGTTTGAGAAGATTCTTTATCCCACTTTTAAATAAGGAGAAGCCACCTACGATAATTGCTCCTAAAAATAATAGGATGGCGGGCAAGCTTTCTTCACCATAATTAAACTGGAAAAAATAAGCGGCAACGATCATCAATAAGCTGATCAGTACCGTTGCGTTTTCCTGCCAGAACGGCCTCTTTTTTTCAGGGATCATCTCTGCTTTATCATGGTAGAGCCGCAGATTCTCAAATGCCCCAGCCTCCTCCAGTTCTTCAATGGAGGCTTTACCGAAAACAGTCAGCTTGGAAGCGCCAAAATTAACTTTTGCATCAAAAACACCATCCAGGTGCTTTACGTTCTCTTCGAACTTTCCGGCACAGCTTGCTCAGGTGAAGCCTTGTACCCGATAGATTGTTTTCTCGCCAGATTGCGCTGCTTCAGTCATTAAACTCCATCTCCTTTTGATGTTCAAACGCCAGGTGAATCAATTGCTTTACATGGTCATCGACCAGTGAATAATAAACAAGCTTGCCTTCCTTCCGGTATTTAGCAAGCCCAAGATTTTTCAACAACCTCAAATGGTGTGAAGCAGTTGCTGTCGAAGAGTTGACGACTGCAGCTACATCACAAACACAAAGCTCATTCCCTACATATAGTGAGTATGCGATTTTAATCCTAGTTTCATCTGATAAAGCTTTGAAAATTTTTGCTGCTGCAGAAGTATTTTGTTCTTTCAGTTCTGCTGACACCTGCTCTACTTTATCGTCATGGACGCAATTGACCTGGCAGACATCCTGCTCCTTCAATTTGCTCACCCCACTCATTCAAATGATCATTTGATTATATCTTATTCAAATGACCGTTTGATTGTCAAACAAAATAACAAAAAGCGCAAGCGCCTCGTTCAGCCCCGACAAGCGCTGGAGGGCCGACCAGTGAAGTCGTTCTTTGACTTCAATGGGCGGACCGAAGCGACTCGAGGGGCTAGGCGCTGGAGCTGGATTAAGAAATCTTCATGAAGTTATCCACACCTCAATAACTATACAAATTCCTTAACCATAAAAAAAAACCAGGAAATCTCCTGGTTTTTACTGTTAGGCTATTTTCTCACCCTGGCGTTCGGCAACCTTCTTGAAGTAAAACCCTAATTTGACAAGGCCAACTGCGGTCAAGGATAGAATCATATTGAAGAAAACTGCGAATATCGCAAGACCCATTACTTCAAAGATGACGGCATATAAAAAACCAGCTGCTCCGAATAGTGAAATCGTGATGAGGAAATGCATCCTTGGTAAAAGAAATGTAATGATGCCACTAAACAATAGGACAAGTGATCCCATGATAAATAGATGAAGACCGAACAAAAGCAAAAACTCCAAAATAATTCCCCCAGTATTACTGTTGTTGGTTCAATGGAAATGGTTCCACCACTTTCCAATTTCCTCTGGGTTCTTTTTTAAACTAAAAGAATCTAAATTCGGTCATCCCATATCCTATTTAACATCGTTTTTTCACTGGAAACGACAAGTTCGAATACATCCGGATTCGTCATTTCCATCAGGCAGTCGTATCCGAAACTTTCATTGAAATACCGCATGAGCAATGTGGTCATGTTACCATGGCTGACTAGCAAAATGTGGTCATGTTCCGAACATAATAAATCCTCAATCAGTGATTTCGCACGATTCATCGCAGCTGAATGGGATTCTCCTCCTTCAAAAACAAGCTCAAAATCTTCAAAGGTTTGCTTTAGCTTATCACGCCAGTCCTCAAAATTGACTGTACTCAGCACTCTTTCACCGAGCCGGTCATCTTCGAGAACTTTTATCTTCCTTGAATCAGAAAGAGGTTTAATTGTATCGACAGCTCTTTTAAAAGGGCTGCAATAGATGATATCTATTTCTTTTCGTTTGAAAAAGTCAACTAGTGCCAGCGCCTGTTTCCTGCCCTTTTCAGTCAGTGGAGAGTCTACAGGCTGGCCAGCCGCACTTGCATGACGTACAAGATAGATTGTTTTCAATCAAAACACCCCTTATTTCAGTCATGTTCATGAGGTACGGTAATTTCCATAAAATCTTCTGAGACAACAGTGTTGGCAAATACTGTTCGTGCTTCCTTTTCAAGCTCCTTCCAGTCATTGCGGTCATACCTGGAGCTAATATGGGTCAGGCACAGTTTTTTCACACCAGCATTCAATGCTGTCTCTGCGGCCTGCAGAGTGGTCGAATGAAAATACTCATAGGCAAGGGTCCCTTCATCTGCTGAAAAAGTCGCTTCATGGACGAGAAGATTTGCATTTTGGGCAAGCAGTTGAGCATTTTCACAAATTCTTGTGTCACCCAAAATCGTGACAATCCTTCCTTTCTGCGGGGGGCCGACAAATTCAGCAGGATCGATGACTCTTCCATCGTCCAAGATGACTTCTTCTCCGTTCTTGATTTTCCTGTATTCAGGTCCTGGTTTTACCCCTGCTGCTTCAAGCTTGTCGGCAAGAAGAGTCCCGGGACGATCTTTTTCCTTTACTCTGTACCCATATGAGGGAATTCCATGCTCCAAAAGTTTTGCTTCAACGATAAACTGCTTATCTTCAAAAATGATGCCTTCCTGCAGCTCGATGATTTCAATCGGATATTTCAAGTAGGATTTACTAATTTTCAAAGATACCTCAATATACTCTTTAATTCCAGGAGGTCCATACACCGTAACCAGCGACTCTCCTCCCTGGAAGGAACGGCTCGACAGCAACCCAGGCAGGCCATAAATATGGTCTCCGTGCAAGTGTGTAATGAAGATTTTTTCAATCCTCCGCGGCTTGATACTTGTATGTAAAATTTGATGCTGGGTTGCTTCTCCACAGTCAAACAGCCAGACAGCTCCCCGCTCCTCCAGCAATTTCAGTGCGATTGAGGTCACATTCCTCAGCTTGGCTGGGACGCCCGACCCTGTTCCAAGAAAAAAAACATCCATATTCCTGATATCCTCCTGTACCAAATGCCTGCAATCCTTACAGGCAGGTATTATTCATTTCAATATATCACAACTGCCATTATTCATCTAAACCAAACGCTGGATTTAACTCAATCGGGGATAGTTCCAAGCAATTGGAAGAACACTAAGTGCAGTTTAAACAGTTGCTAATTGTTCTCGAAAGGGCTAAAATTTTGTATTTGTAGAGTGTTTTTTATACATACTTTTAAATTCACATAAAAGAGAGGTTCTATATTGTGGCACAAACCGAAAAACCAACAGCCTTAATCATGATCTTCGGGGCTACGGGAGACCTGGCAAACCGTAAACTGTTTCCTTCCCTCTATAATTTGTTTGAAAAAGGAAAACTGGACAAATTCGCGGTCGTCGGTGTTGCCCGCCGTTCCCTTTCAAATGAAGAGTTCCAGCTGAGGGTAAAAGATTCCGTGAAGGAAAATGGGGAAACAGAAGCTGACATCGACGAATTCGTTTCCAAGTTCTATTATCATTCCCATGACGTTACTGATTCAAGTTCCTATCTCGCTCTTGGAAAGCTTGCGGAAGAGCTGGACAGCCATTATGGACTTGATGGCAATAGAATTTTCTACCTGGCGATGGCACCTGAATTTTTTGGAACGATTGCTGAACATTTGAAGAAGGATAAGCTTACTGACGTATCCGGGTTCAAACGCCTTGTCATCGAAAAACCATTCGGGCATGACCTTGAATCTGCAAAAGTGTTGAACAAGCAAATTCGCAAGGCTTTTTCTGAAGATGAAATCTATCGGATTGATCATTATCTAGGCAAGGAAATGGTTCAAAACATTGAGGTAATCCGTTTCGCAAATGCGATGTTCGAACCACTCTGGAATAACCGTTACATTTCCAATATTCAGGTGACATCAAGCGAAACGCTTGGAGTCGAAGAACGAGGACGATATTACGAGAAAAGCGGCGCTCTAAGGGATATGGTCCAGAACCATATGCTGCAGATGGTTTCCTTGCTTGCGATGGAACCCCCTATCAAGCTGACGACATATGAAATCCGTTCAGAAAAAGTAAGAGTGTTCCGTGCTCTTCGTCCTGTAAAAGGCGAGGAAGTCAATGAATATTTTGTTCGCGGCCAATATGATAAAGGCAGAATGAACGAAACAGATGTCCCTGCATACCGCCAGGAAGAAATGGTCAATCCTGAATCCAATACGGAGACATTTGTCGCTGGTAAGCTGATGATTGATAATTTCCGCTGGGCTGGAGTCCCATTCTATATCCGTACAGGAAAAAGAATGAAGGCCAAGTCAACTAAAATTGTGATCCAATTCAAAGATATCCCGATGGATCTGTATTATCGGCCAGAAAAAATGGTCAATCCAAATCTTCTTGTCATTCATATCCAGCCTGAAGAAGGAATCACGCTTCACTTGAACGCCAAGAAATCTGGCCAGGGTACAGACGCTACACCTGTAAAATTGAATTATGCCAATAAAGGCATTGACGGGCTGAACACACCGGAAGCATATGAAAAACTCCTATTTGATTCATTGCGCGGCGACGCCACGAACTTTACACACTGGGATGAAGTCGCATTGTCGTGGAGCTTTGTTGATAATATTTCAGAAGTCTGGGAAAACACAAAGGAACCATCATTCCCGAACTATGCATCTGGCTCCATGGGTCCCGACGCTGCAGACAAGCTTCTGGAGCAAGATGGATTCTTCTGGTGGCCAATCACTGAAATTGATGTAGAAAACTGTTAATACGAGAACAAAAAGCGCAAGCGCCTCGTTCAGCCCCGACAAGCGCTGGAGAGCCGCCCAATGAAGTCGTTTTTTGACTTCAATGGGCGGCTCGAAATAGAAATNNGGAGTTTCTAGGAGGCGACACTGGACAAGCGACTCGAGGGGCTAGGCGCTGGAGCTGGATTAAGAAAACTACATGCAGTTATCCACACCTAAATAATTTTATAATTTCCTTAACAACCAGAAATCCCGCCAGGTAACCAGGCGGGATTCTTTGTATTTCTTTAGCTGAAGTAAAGCACTACTCAGCCTCCGAAAAAGAAATCCAGGAGATTGGATCCGGCAGATGCTTCCTTGTTGTAAAACTCCGAGTATCCGCAATTCCTGCAGTACACGACAGTGAACTGGTTATTCTGGATATCAAACATCTTGGACAAGCCCGTTCCCGTCATTGCCACATCCTTCTGACCTGCATCTGTGCTTCCGCACTTAATGCAACCATTTCCTTTCATGTATTCCAACTCCCTTTTATAAGATATAGTTACTTTTACGAATCAAGTAAAATTTAGTTTCACTTTTTCGCCCAAGGAGCTTCTGATCTCGCCATACTTTTGTTGGGCAAGATGCAAGCTTTTCGAATAGAGTCTACATAAAAGAAACCTAAAAGGGATAACTTATGTTTGTTCTATTTTCAAAGTAGAGGTGAAAACATGGAGTGGTTTGGTCACAGTAATCAAGACTTCAATTTCGATATGTTTTCTGCGAGTCATTATACGATATTGGTTATCTGTGTTTTGGTTAATACTATCATTTTTGCTAACCGAAAAAAATTAAGTGATGAAAGATGGAGGAAAGCGGAGCTGGTAACAGCATTGTCCTTAATCTTAATTGAGATCACCAATCATCTTTGGATGTACAAGCATGCTGTCTGGAAAATAGGGCGGTCAATGCCGCTTGAATTATGCAATATTGGCCTTTTGCTCGCAATAGGTTTATTACTGACCAGGAAAAAAATATTTTTCGAGCTTTTGTTTTTCATCGCTTTATTAGGAGCTACACAAGCCATCATCACACCTGCATTAACCTATGACTTTCCCCATTTCCGTTTTTTTCACTTTTTCTATGCCCATTTGATGATTGTCTGGGTGACCCTTTATTTCCTATGGGCGAAAGGTTATTACCCAACCTTCAGTTCTGTGATAAAAGTTGTTCTCTTTATTAATCTGCTGCTGCCAGCAATCCTGTTCATCAATAAGGCAGCTGACGGGAATTACTGGTTTTTACGCCATAAACCGCAAAGTCCCAGCTTCATGGATTTACTCGGACCTTATCCATGGTACATTTTTTCATTGGAGAGTTTACTGGTATTATGGAGTTTAATTGCCTGGCTCTGCATGCGGACCTGGCTAAAAGGAGATAAAAGAACTTCTTATTCAGATTCATGAATGTTTTTTATTATTTGTAAAGCTGGACTTAGAATAAAAAAGCTTGCGGCAGAGCCCGCAAGCCAACTACATTCACTTACCTTCTAAAGTTGTTTTTTAATGAAATCGAGCGTTTTATCAATGATTACTTGCTGGTCGTTATCCAATGTAGCAACATGGTAGCTTTCTTTCATATGATGGATCAATTTTGTTTCTGAGCTGATGAGATCATAAATGGTTTGTGAATTATCAGGCGGGACAACATGGTCTTCGTCGGAAACAAAAATTAAGGCTGGACAAAGAACCTTCGAAAGATCTTCTTTTACAGTTTTCATAAATGGCAATATTTCTTTAACTGATTGAACCGGGGTTTTTTCGTATGCAAGCTCCGTTACTCCCGGCTTCTTGATGTCAGAACCGATAGCGTCCAGGAATCGTGTTCCTTCCAGCTGGAGGACTGGCTCCATTGCCGGTATATCAATGGCCGCATTAATCAGGACAATCCCTCTGATATCTTGATGGTTTTCAGCCATATACAAGGTCAGCTTGCCGCCCATTGACAGCCCAGTCACAAAGATCGTATCACAACGCTCTTTTAACCATTGAAACCCTTCTTCAATCGATGCGATCCAATCTTGATATGTTGTTTGTTCCATGTCTTCATGATGTGTACCATGACCTCTTAATCGCGGTCCGCAAACGGTATAACCCGCAGCTGCATATGCCTCACCCAGGGGCCGCATGCTCTGTGTAGAACCGGTAAAACCATGGGAAACCAATATACCTACCGAATTCCCCTCAAAATAAAACGGTTCTGCGCCTTCAAGAACTCGATAACTTTCTGCCATACTCTTTCCCTCCAATCTTAAATACCACATTTAAAGGTTTCGACTGGGCCTTTTGAAAACCCTCCCTGAATGAATAAAATTACTAATAAAAAAGGCTTCGTAAAGATTGTTGTTAAAATCCTAAAGCCGATTTTAACCTAGATATACGATTTTGTATTCAATAGCAACAAATTTTGAGAAAAGAGCGTAAAAAAAACACAGCGAATATTGAATTCGCTGTGCTGCGTTCTTATTCCATCCATTCAGTGTGGAAAATACCTTCTTTATCGATGCGCTGATAAGTATGGGCTCCGAAATAATCGCGCTGGGCCTGAATCAGGTTGGCCGGCAATGTTTCTGTTCTATAGCTGTCAAAGTATGAAAGGGCAGCAGAGAAGCTTGGCACTGGAATTCCGTTCATAACAGCCGCTGAGATAATTTCACGTAACGACTGCTGGTAGCTATCTGCAATTTCCTTGAAATATGGATCAAGCAGCAGGTTTTTCAGATTAGGGTCGCGGTCATATGCTTCCTTGATTTTTTGCAGGAACTGCGCTCTGATAATGCAGCCTCCACGGAAGATCATCGCGATATCGCCATAACTCAAATCCCATCCGTACTCTTCGGACGCCGCTCTCATTTGCGCGAACCCCTGCGCGTAAGAACAAATTTTGCTCAAGTAAAGAGCCTTGCGGATTGATTCAATGAATGCCTCACGGTCACCATTGAATGGCGATGTTTCTGGTCCAGAGAGTACTTTACTAGCTTCCACTCGCTCTTGCTTCATTGCAGAAATAAAGCGGGCGAAAACCGATTCTGTGATGATTGGCAGCGGTACTCCCAGATCAAGCGCACTCTGGCTTGTCCATTTTCCTGTACCCTTTTGGCCAGCAGTATCTAGAATCATGTCAACAAGCGGCTTGCCTGTCTCGTCATCTTTCTTTGTAAAAATATCAGCCGTTATTTCGATCAAATAGCTGTCAAGCTCACCTTTATTCCATTCTGCAAACACTTCATGCAGCTCTTGGGCACTTAATCCAAGAACATGCTTCAACATGAAGTAGGATTCAGAAATCAGCTGCATGTCGCCGTATTCGATTCCGTTATGAACCATTTTTACATAATGGCCTGCTCCATCCGGCCCAATGTAAGTCGTGCATGCTTCACCATTAACTTTTGCAGATATATCCTGAAAAATCGGCGCAACCAGGTCATATGCTTCTTTTTGTCCGCCAGGCATGATGGAAGGTCCGTGAAGTGCACCTTCCTCCCCTCCTGATACACCTGTACCGATGAAGTGGAACCCAAGCTCGCTCAATTCCTTGTTTCGGCGCTGAGTATCAGCAAAATATGTATTACCACCGTCAATGATGATATCTCCCTTTTCCAGATGAGGCTTCAATTGCTCGATGGTCGCGTCCGTCGCTGCGCCAGCTTTGACCATCAAAAGGATCTTTCGTGGTTTTTCAATCGATTGAACAAACTCCTCAATCGTATAAGTTCCGACGATATTCGTGCCTTTCGTTTCCTCAAGCATTTCATCTGTCTTTTCCCTCGATCGATTATATACAGATACAGAATAACCTCTGCTTTCGATATTCATCGCCAGGTTTTTCCCCATGACAGCGAGACCAATGACACCGATTTGCTGTTTTGACATAGTTCTGCTTCCTCCTTTATGAAACTGTTTTTTTAAATCATACTCATTAATTTAACAATGGACATATGAGGTTGCAAACAATCTGGTTTGTTCCTCTATATTTTGACTTAAGCTGAAGCTGATAAACCTCCATTAAAAATCTTTTTTCTCACTCTCATTACTTCTTCTGCGGTCCTGGAGGAAATCCTTATTAAAACTCGTCCCTGCCCCAGTATTCTCCTTAGTCGGAGGCTTTTTCACCTGTGAGCCAGCACTCTCAATGATATTTTTGCCGTATTTCTCACGCAACTGGCTCATCGTATTGAGTAAAGGTTCCTTTTTTGCATCCTGCTCATAGGAGAATAGGTCGAGCTGCTTGACTGCTTTGTCCGCTTCAAGCAAGTCGGTGCCCGTAATCCCTAGCAGCCGGATAGAATCTCCATTCCAGTGCTTCAGAAAAAGCGTTTTGGCTGCCGTGGCTATTTCTTCCTGCTTAGATACAGGATTCTGCAGTTTCTGGCTTCGGGTGATCGTCTTCCTGTCCTTGAACCGGATCATTACACTAATGGTTGTGGCGACCGCTTCCTTCCTCTTCATCCTGGCAGCTACTTGCTCAGACAGTCTATCCAGAACTTTCAGGAGCTCATGCTGATTCGAAATATCGCGTGGCAGTGTAGTCGAATTGCCGATGCTTTTAAAATCGTACACAGAATCAGGATCCACTTGGCGGTTGTCCTGGCCATTGGCTCTTTCTTTTAATCTTAATCCGTTGATTCCCAGCAGTCCTTTAAGCTGAATTTCATTTGCTGCCGCCAATCCGCCTATTGTATGGATTCCAATACTTTTTAGTTTGTCCGCTGTTTTTGTTCCTACTCCATGCATTTCCCCGACCTCGAGAGGCCACAGGATCCTTGGGATGTCACGCTTTCTTAAGACGGTGATTCCCATTGGCTTCTTCATATCCGAAGCTGTTTTAGCCAGAAATTTATTTGGGGCAACACCTATGCTGCACGGCAGGTCCAACTGTTCAAGGATTCTTTTTTGGATACTTTCAGCTATTTCCAGAGGCGCTCCGAGGTCGGAGCATTCCGTTATATCCATATATCCTTCATCAATGGAAACAGGTTCGACGACATCTGTGTACTGGCGCAAGAGATCGAACATGGCAGCGGATGCTGTACGGTATCTGTCAAAATTGGGTTTTTTTATGATTAAGTCAGGGCATAGCTTCTTGGCTTCCCATAAAGGCATTGTTGTCTTGACCCCGAACTTCCTTGCTTCATAACTGCACGTGACAATTATTCCGCGTCTTTCTTCTGGATTGCCGGCAATAGCCAATGGCTTGCCCTTCAATTCAGGATCGTAAGCCATTTCTACTGAGGCATAAAAGCTATTCATATCAACATGCAAAATGACTTTGCCGTTTTTCGGATACATTTCTTTCATGATCCCACTTCCCAAATATACGTTCCCTTCTAGTGTATCAAAAAAACGATCTCATTACTTATATTGAGATTCTTTAAGGGTAGAGTCGAGTTTTGAACATTGTGTGAAGAAAAGCGGCAAAACGTTAAATATTTTGATGGAATACCCGATAAATAATCATAAGGATATAGAAAAGATGGGGGAATTTTTATGCAGCATTGGTCCATTGGCAGAAAGTATGCAACCGTTTTCGCGTTTATAATGGTTATTTTTCTAGGTAGCTTCATTTATTTGACGACTGTTTTATCTAACCTGCAGAATGCAATCAACCTTGCCGAGGAAAAAAGTGATTATGCGATTATGATAAGTGAAATGGGATCTTCTTTCCGCCAGAAATATATTATTATTACAGACTACATAACTGAACCAAAACCGGAGCTGCTTACGGCGTATGAAAAAGAGGCTGAGCAATTTAGTGCTTCATCAAAAAAGCTGCAAAAATATGTGAAATCAAAAGAGGCAAAAACTTTACTTAATGCGATTATGAAAATAGACCAGCATATGGATAAAGTGTGGGAAGAAGATATCTTGATGACTGTCTCAGAATTCCAACAGAACTTTGAACAGGTTGATATTTATACCCAGATCAGCTTGACGAACAAAGCAGAAACCATTCGTGATATGAACATCGAAAAGTTAAGTGCCATCAGGCTAACGATCCTTGATGACAGAACAAAAATCATGAAGGAAACCTATACTTCGATAGCTTCGATGATCAGAAACACTTTTATCCTTATCATATTTGCATTCATTATTTCATCTGTATCCATGTACTTTGTGTCACGCAACATCAGCAAGAACCTCAAAAATGTGGTCGCTTATTGCAAAAGACTCGCTAATGGTGAATTAAATGTTAAAGCATTGGAAGCAAAGAGTAAGGATGAAGTTGGACAAATTATCATTGCCATGAACCAGCTATCAGGAAACCTGAAAACTTCCATTTCAAACATCCTGTCCTCGTCCGACCAGGTAACTGAGATGTCCCGGAACCTAAAACTTAATGCAGAAGCTACAACTGAGGCCAACAATGAAATTACAACATCGATCATGCAGGTGGCATCTTCATCTGACGAACAAGTCAAAATCTCAGAACGAACAAATGAAGCGGTAGAAAATGTCTCTTCACAATTAATCGAAGTTACCGGATCCTTAAAAGAGACGCTTTATACAACCTCTAGCACAAAGGATAAAATCGAAGAAGGCAAACAGTATGCGTTTAACGTGACTGAACAAATGGATCAGATCAATGGCAAAGTATCCGAGTTAGCGAATGTGATCCACTCTTTGAAAAACAATTCTCAGGAAATCCATAGAATTATTGAAATCATTACTGAAATTTCAAATCAAACTAATTTACTGGCTTTGAATGCAGCAATTGAAGCAGCCAGGGCCGGTGAGCACGGAAAAGGGTTTGGTGTCGTCGCGCAGGAGGTTCGCAAACTCGCTGAACAGTCAGCTGGTGCAGCAGACAGTATCCGCACCATCCTTGAGCAGACTGGCAAAGAAACAAACCAGGCTGTAAGCGTCATGGATGAAAGCCAGGCAACCGTACTAAAAGGCAATGAGCTTGTGGAGAAAGTAGCCACAATTTTCGCAGAGATCGCCGAATCAATTGAGGAAGTAAGCCTAAAGGGCAACACGGTAAGCCATGCAGTCATCAATGCTAATGAAAAGATGGAATCCATGGCACAATCTGCTAATGAAGTGATTACCGCATCCTCAAGATCCGCGCTATTCCTCGAGCAGGTAGCAGCAACAACAGAAGAACAGAATGCAACGATGCAGGAGCTTTTGGAATCATCCAGCAAGCTGTCAAGCATGGCCGAAGACCTGAGAAAGTCATTCTCCAGTTTTAAGTTATAGACAAAAACAAGCTGACCTAGAGGTCAGCTTGTTTTTTAATTTTTTCCCAAATAACTGCTCTAGTTATGCAGCTCTTGCTTTTGGTTTTGCATATAATCCTTTATTTCTTTGATGCCTTCAAGGGATTGGATCAATGTTTCAGGGTCGATCAACATGATCATCCGTTTATCAAAATTAGCTACACCCGTAATGAAGCTTGTCTTCTGATATGCGAGAAGGCCCGGCTGTTTTAGATTCTCAGCCGGAATTTCAAGGATTTCCTTCGCATCCCTTACAAGGACGCCGATTGAAATTTCGGCTGTCTCTATCACAATCAGCCTGGTTTTGTCTTCAACTTGAATATCCCGGTTGTACAGCACCTTTTCCAGGTCAATGACCGGAATCAACTCTCCCCTTACTTTTGTGATTCCTGTTACATAATCAGGCATATGCGGGATTGCTGTCATTCCTTCCATTTTTTCAATAGAAACGACATAAAGAATCGGAAATGCATATTCTTCATTCCCTGCTTCGAAGACTACAGTCTTATTGCTCTCAGCCATGTGAGTCCACACCCTTTTAAAATTTTTCTATCACTCTATGTATGTAGATTAAATGGTTCGCTGATGAATGATGTAGTTGGTATACAAGCCATTCTAAGTATTATATCGGTTTCAACAAGTCCAACTTTAGGAGTTTTAAGTCATGCGCATGTTTTAATGGACATTTTGATTTCGTGTATCTTCCAAAATGTCTATTAAAGCATCTTTATTGGACATTTTGATGGCTCATTCTTTTCAAAATGTCTATGAAACCACGTTTTTTGGACATTTCGGTGGCTCACTCTTCTCAAAATGTCTATTAAAACCTGTTTCTTGGACATTTCGAGGCCTTTCTCTTCCCAAAATGTCTATTAAAACCTGTTTCTTGGACATTTCACGGCCTTCCTCTTCCCGAAATGTCTATTAAAACCTGTTTATTGGACATTTCGAGAGCTCACTCTTCTTAAAATGTCTATTAAACCACGTTTATTGGACATTTCGAGGGATCACTCTTTTCAAAATGTCTATTAAACCCTGTTTTTTGGACATTTCGAGGGATCACTCTTTTCAAAATGTCTATTAAACCACGTTTATTGGACATTTCCAGGAGTCACCCTTTTCAAAATGTCTATTAAACCCTGTTCATTGGACATTTTGAGGGCTCATACTTTGGGAAATGTCTATAATCCCTCTTCTCTTGGACATAGACATAGTGCATATTCCAATAAACAAAGGGCTCCCTGACAAGGAAGCCCTTCAATTCTTATTGTGCTGCTACTTCTTCAATTAATGCGATGACCATCTCGGCAAGCTTATTGAGCTCTTCGATAGGCATTCTTTCGTTTGTAGTGTGGATTTCTTCATACCCTACAGCAAGGTTGACGGTTGGGATGCCGAAGCCTGCAATGACATTTGCGTCGCTTCCGCCGCCACTGTGCAGCAATTCTGAGCTTCTGCCGATTTTTGCGGCTGCTTTTTTAGCAAGTTCAACGACCAGATCACCTTCACCGAATTTGAAGCCTGGGTACATTACCTGGACATCGACATCTGCCTTTCCGCCCATTTCCTGTGCAGCTGATTCGAATGCTTCTTTCATTTTTGCTACTTGCGCTTCCATCTTTTCAGGGATAAGAGAACGCGCTTCTGCAAGGATCTCTACATGGTCGCAGACGATATTTGTCTGTGTACCACCCTGAAAACGGCCGATATTCGCAGTAGTTTCTTCATCAATGCGGCCAAGCGGCATTCTTGCAACAGCCTTGGCAGCAATCGTGATTGCGGAAACACCTTTTTCTGGAGCAACACCTGCGTGAGCAGTTTTACCATGGATGACGGCTGCAACTTTTGCTTGCGTTGGCGCTGCAACAATAATATTTCCAACCTTGCCATCACTGTCAAGTGCATAACCATATTTCGCTTTTACTAAAGAAGAATCCAATGCTTTTGCGCCAACGAGACCTGATTCTTCTCCGACAGTAATGATGAATTGGATCGTTCCATGCGGAATTGATTGTTCCTTCAGGACGCGAATTGTCTCAAGCATGACCGCTAGTCCAGTCTTATCATCAGCTCCAAGGATTGTCGTTCCATCAGTCACGACATACCCATCCTTAATCGATGGCTTAACTCCCTTGGCAGGAATGACAGTATCCATATGAGAAGTAAAGTAGATTGTATCTACACCTTCTTTTGTACCTTGCAAAGTACAGATCAGGTTTCCTGCTCCATGACCAGTTTGTGCAGTTGTATCGTCCTCGAAAACCTCTACTCCCAGGTCCTCGAATTTTTTCTTCAAGACGCGTGCAATTTCAGTTTCATACTTTGTTTCAGAGTCAATTTGGACAAGCTCTAAAAACTCATTCAATAAACGTTCGTTATTAATCATCCTAGCCGACCTCCAATTATGTATATACTATTAGAGTATAACGCTAATCGAATCTCAACACCAAATACGAAATCCTATAGCGGGATGTTGCCGTGCTTCTTGCCCGGTCTGTCTTCCTTCTTTGTCCGAAGCATTTCAAGCGACTGAATCAATTTGATTCGCGTTTCGCGCGGATCGATAACATCATCGACCATCCCCTGGCTTGCAGCGACATATGGATTCGCAAATTTCTCACGATACTCATCGATCTTCTGCTGCCTTGTCTGTTCAGGATTGTCGCTGTTCTGGATTTCCTTCGCAAAAATAATATTGGCAGCTCCCTGAGGCCCCATTACAGCAATCTCAGCATTCGGCCATGCAAAAACAAGATCGGCACCAATGGACTTGCTGTTCAAAGCAACATATGCTCCTCCGTATGCTTTTCGTAAAATAACAGTTAGTTTCGGCACTGTTGCTTCTGAATAAGCATACAGTATTTTCGCGCCATGACGGATGATGCCTCCATGCTCCTGTTTGATGCCTGGGAAGAAACCAGTCACGTCTTCAAATGTAATAATCGGAATATTGAAGGAATCACAGAATCTAATAAAGCGTGATGCTTTATCGGAAGAATCGATATCAAGTCCGCCTGCCATTACCTTCGGCTGGTTGCAGACAAGGCCAACGACCTCTCCTTTAATCCTTGCAAGACCGATGACGATATTTTTTGCGAAATCCTTTTGTATTTCAAGGAATGAATCGGTGTCGACCACCTGCTCAATTACCTTGCGCACATCATATGGACGGACCGCGTCAAATGGAATGGTATCCGTCAAGTCTGGACGATAGTCATCCTTTTCATCTGCTTCAAGGCGCGGAGGCTTTTCTTCATAGTTTTGCGGCAGATAGCTTAACAACAGCCTGACCTGCTCCAGAGTTTCTTCCTCAGACTGGCCATGGAAATGCGCATTGCCGCTGATCGTATTATGGACAATTGCACCGCCTAGATCTTCTGCAGAAATCTTCTCCCCGGTAACCGTTTCAATTACTTTTGGACCGGTGATGAACATCTGGCTCGTTTTTTCGACCATGAAAACAAAATCCGTAATAGCTGGGGAGTATACTGCCCCGCCGGCACACGGGCCCATAATCACGGAAATTTGCGGAATTACTCCAGAATAAATAGAGTTGCGGTAGAAAATATGTCCGTAGCCATCTAGCGAAACGACACCCTCCTGAATCCTTGCTCCGCCGGAATCATTCAACCCTACAAATGGGGCACCATTTTTGGCTGCCAGATCCATGACATTGGCGATTTTCTTTGCATGCATTTCACCTAATGCCCCTCCGAACACGGTGAAATCCTGCGAAAACAAATAAATCGGCCTGCCATTGACCTTTCCGTAACCCGTTACAACGCCATCCCCAGGTCCCTTCTGGTTTTCCAGCCCAAAATCCGTGCTGCGATGCTGAATAAAAGGATTCAATTCAACAAAACTTCCTGGATCGACAAGCAGCTCAATTCTTTCACGAGCAGTCAGCTTTCCTTTTTCATGCTGCTTTTCAATCCGCTCATCACCGCCGCCTAGTTCGATTTCCCTGCGGCGATCATATAGTTCATTAATTTTCTCATAGATGTCTGGCATTCTATTCAGCCTCCCCGTTTTTCTCGCAAAGTTCGTAAAGAACGCTTCCTGTCGATTTTGGATGCATGAATGCGACAAGCGCTCCCCCGGCACCTTTTTTAGGAACATCCTGTATCATTTTGATGCCATTTTCCTTCATATCATTGATTCTTTCCTGGATTGACTCTACACCAAGCGCGACATGGTGAATTCCTTCCCCACGTTTTTTAATAAAGGATGCGATAGCGCTTTCATCAGATAAAGGTTCCAAGAGCTCAAGCTTCGTTTCCCCGGCTTTTAAAAAAGCTACTTTGACCTTCTCACTTTCTACTTCCTCAACCCCCAATAACGGCAGCTTCAGCACATCTGTATAAAATGGGAGGGCATGCTCAATAGATTTGACAGCAATGCCGATATGGTCGACCTTTTTAATCATGTGATTCCCTCCAAATACTATTTAAATATATTTAATCATTTTAATATTCTATAAAAATGTCACAAATCCTTCTTATTTAAATATTGATTATCGAATTAAGGGCTGACATACTATTCATGTTCAGTTTTATACTACTACACTAACATAAAAATCAGAGAATATTTGACAAAAATGCATCTCTTAAAAAGGGTTGTTGAATTCAATAAGTGGTTGTAAAATAATAGTGATAGATAGCGTAAGCTTTGGAAGGGGGATTTCTATTATGCGTAAGCCAAATATCAGGAAGGTCGTAGTATACGTGATGCTCTTTACTATGCTTGCTTCAACCCTTCTTATGGGATTATCAACATTCCTATAATAACTTTTAAATAATCAAAGGGCTGTCAACTAAATTGACAGCCCTTTTTCATTCCCTGATTGCTCCATATTCTTTTGCTAGCTCTGTAAAATCCTTTGAAGTTGAAGTAACCAGGATCTTTGTTCCTAATGGTATGTAATCGTACAATGACTCAACCGCCTCATTTTGAAGGCGGACGCAGCCCTGGGATATTTTTTTGCCGATGCTCGAGGGATCATTCGTTCCATGTATACCGTATATTCGGCCATCCGTATCCTCAGCGTCGAATCCAATCCACCTGCTGCCAAGAGGATTGTTGGGATCACCGCCCGGAATATCCTTTTTCCGGTAATATGGTTCAGGAGCTTTGACAGTGACGGTAAATAAACCTTCGGGTGTCAGCTCCTCTGATTTACCAGTTGCTGCGCTGACCACCGTCTGGACTCTGTTTTCATTGATCAGTGCGACCTCATTTGTCTGCTTATTCACAATCACAAATGGATCTCCAGGCAGCGGGTTGGTACCCAGCGGCCAAATAGGTGAAAAAATGAACGCTGCTAGAAGCATAGAAATAAACACTGGCATGTTAATCCCTCCGTGGTCTATTTCCGTTAGTTTGTCACGGCAGCCTCACTTTTATCCTCCCTAGTCTTCAAGCCTTTAAATGACCGTTTCAACAATAGGAATTGTTCCATTTCATTAACAAAATGAAGCAGCGCGGCCCTCGCTTCGAACTCTTCTCTTGTTTTCGGAAGCTCCATATTCTCAAACTCCGTTTTCATCCTCATTAATTTATCCAGGTAAATAAGTACTGTATTGCCAGGATGAATCCCTTTCGACAGCGACTCGATAAACTCAGCGACAATATTAGCCTGTTCCACATGTTTTGGAATAGAAGTGATGGATGGAAGAACTCTTTCAATGATTTCAAATTGCTTCTCTCTGATTTTAAAATATTGATAATATAAATTTTCATCTCTTAAAAAATGATTTTCTACGTCCTGGATGGCAAGTGCCTTTGCCTTCTCAATCAGCCTCGCAGTTTCGGTAAGCTCCCGGCCATCCCAGCTTGAATCCTGATTTTTAAGGTATAGGGCAATTTCACCGAAAATCTTTTTGAAATGAGCTTCAATGCCTCTTTGGTACTCTTCCAGCTTGTTATCGACACTTGGCATATATAGATTCATGATCAATGCAACACCAATCCCGATCGTAATGATCCCCAGTTCGTTCAATAAAAGTTCTCCAGTTACTTTTTCAGCCGAGTAGATATGCATGATGATGACACTGCTAGAAACAACGCCTTCCTTTGCCCTAAACATGACTACAGTCGGAATGAAGAATAACAATAACAGTCCGATGACAATCGGATGGTAAGCAATTCCCTCAAAAAACACCGCAGAGAACGCCATCGCAATGATACAGGCCAGGAACCGATGCCACGAGGCCTGCAGTGAGCGTTTCTTTGTCACCTGGATACAAAGAATCGTCAAAATACCTGCAGACACATAATTTCCAAAGCCGAGGTACTGGGCAATAATGATTGAAACCGCCGTACCCAAAGCTGTTTTTAACGTCCGATAACCAATTCTGAATTTCACATTCTATTCTCCTATCAGTAAAACTTATACCGTTTAAATCCCGCCTTACACTCGGGAAATAAAAAGATGATCATACCTTCAAGATATGATCATCCATTAGTTTATCAGATACGTCATGCTTTATAAAAGCACCGCATCCATCTTATAGCATTTTTTCGAGGAACTCTTTTGCCCTGCTGCTTTTTGGGCTGCTGAAGAATTCTGCTGGAGGTGCATCCTCAACAAGTACTCCACCATCAAGGAACAGCACACGGTCCGCTACTTCACGGGCAAAACCCATTTCGTGGGTAACGATTGCCATTGTCATGCCTGTGTGAGCCAGCGACTTCATGACTTCAAGAACTTCTTTGACCATTTCAGGATCAAGGGCGGAGGTTGGCTCATCAAAGAGCATCACTTCTGGATCCATCGCAAGGGCTCTGGCAATTGCTACACGCTGTTTTTGACCGCCTGACAGTCTGTTTGGATATTCATGTGCTTTTTCGGAAAGACCGACCTTTTTAAGAAGCTCTATTCCGTGACTTTCAGCTTCAGCCTTCGCCAATCCTTTAACCTTGATTGGCGCGTATGTGATGTTTTGCAATACGGTCATATGCGGAAAGAGGTGAAAGTGCTGGAATACCATACCGACGTTTTCACGAACTTTCATGATATTGGTTTTCTTATCAGTAATTTCATCGCCATCAATCATAATCCGCCCGCTTGTCGGCTGCTCGAGTAAATTCAGGCAGCGGAGGAATGTTGATTTACCCGAACCGGATGGGCCGATGATTGCGACTACTTCTCCATTTTCTATTTCTGTAGAAATGCCTTTCAAGACTTCTAGTTTGCCAAATGATTTATGAAGGCCGTGTACTTTAATCACTTTGTCTCAATCTCCTTTCCACTGCCTTGCCAATCATTGTCAAGGTAATGACCATTACATAATAGATAAGCCCTGCAAAGATTAGCGGTTCAAAAAACCTGTACTGATCTCCGCCGACAATATATGACCTGCGCATAATATCATCCACCGCAATGACGGTCACTATCGCCGATTCCTTTGTAAGAGTGATGAATTCATTCATCAATGCCGGCAGGATGTTTTTCATCGCCTGAGGCAGGATGATGTCACGCATCATTCTCTCTCCAGGAACGCCCAGTGCCATTGCGGCTTCTTTTTGCCCTTTATCGACAGCTAAAATCCCTGCCCTGATGATTTCTGAAATATAGGCTGCCGAGTTTAAAGAGAATGATGCTACAGCAGCTGTATAGGAGGCAATCTCGAATCCAATAAGCTGGGGCAGTCCATAATAGATGATCATCAATTGGAGAATTAACGGAGTTCCGCGGAAAACTGATGTATAAGCATCCGCAAACCAGTTAAGTGCCTTTGATTTACTGATTTTGAAGATTGCCAGGACAATCCCAAAAGCAAAGCCAAGCAGCCCTGCTACAAGTACTATTTTTAAAGTGACGCCGATTCCCTTCAGTATATATGGCAATGAAGGAAGGATGGCGGTAAAATCAAGATTCATAGTCTTAACAGCCCTCTCTATCTATTTCTTGAAGGAGAAAGGCGTCCAGAAGACATAAGCATTCTGAACGCCTGTTTTGATTCTTACTTTTCTCCGCCAAACCATTTAACGATCAATTTGTCTACTTCGCCATTTTCCATTTTTTCTTTAAGTACTTTGTTAAACTCTTCCGTCAGCTTGCTTCCTTTAGGGAAGGCAATCGCTGAACCGGCTTCTTCTTCGTTCCCATCTTCAATCGTAAATCCAGCAAGGTCAGGATTATTCTTGAAATACCCCACTGCTACCGTATCCTCAATGATCGCTGCATCAATGCGTCCAGCTTTGATTTCCTGGACTAGTTCAGGAATTCTTGTGCGTTTTTCAATCTTGATTTCCACAGTCTCAGCAATTTTTTCAGCTTCTTCTTCTTGAATAGAAGAAAGTTGGACACCGACAGTCTTTCCATTTAGATCTTCGATTGATTTAATGTTACTATCTTTTGCAGAAACGATCATATGTTTCGCTGTATAGTAAACATCAGTGAAGTCAACATTCTCTTTACGCTCTGGAGTTGGAGTCATGCCTGCCATGACAAAGTCAACTCGGTCTGCCTGGATCGCACCAATAAGGCCGTTGAAATCCATATCCTTGATTTCTACTTCATAGCCCAGTTCATTTGCAATCAGATTTGCCAGATCTACATCAAAACCAATAATTTCATCACTTGTAGCTGTTTCTACATATTCAAATGGCGGATAGTCAGCTGAAGTACCCATTTTAAGGACTTTCTTTTCTTCTCCACCTTCGCCTGAAGTTTTTTCAGTGCTTGTCCCGCATGCTGCGAGAACTCCCAATAATAATATGCTCATCAATAAAACTGAAATTGCCTTTTTCATCTTTTGTTTTCCCCCTATAATGTCTATTCTGTAATTTTATACAATTTTATTAATATATTAGCTATAAACCTATTGAATATCTGTATATTAACTAATATTTATTAACTAAATTGTATTTTAACACATATTAATAAATATGCAATAATATTTTTAAATATAAATAGCCTGAATTTTATCCATAAAAAAAGAACCCCGGCAAAACGGGATTCTTCAGCACTTACATTTCTTCGCAATATTCTTCGAATGCATTTTGCAGTTTGTTTACGACTTGCATTGGATCGTGGCCTTCGATTTCATGACGTTCGACCATTGTGCAAAGTTTCCCGTCCTTCAGCAATGCGAAAGATGGGGATGATGGCGGATAGCCAGTGAAATAGCTTCGTGCTTTTTCTGTCGCTTCCTTATCCTGGCCGGCGAAAACCGTCACAAGATGATCTGGACGCTTATCATAGTGAACAGCATGTGCTGCTGCAGGGCGGGCAATACCTCCGGCGCAACCGCAAACTGAGTTTACCATTACAAGTGTTGTGCCTTCTTTGGCCAATGCTTGTTCTACTTCTTCGCTCGTTGTTAATTCTGTATATCCAGCTGCACCAATTTCCTGGCGAGCCTGGCGGACTACATCATTCATGAAAAAATTGAAATCCATGCTCATCGATACATCTCTCCTCTGCTGTATAGTAACTAGTACATAAATATATGATACCAATTAAAATAAATTTTTCAAAGTATGTTTAACTCTTATGGATTCCGGGAAAGTTAACAATACAGCTAGATCCATACCCCTAAACTCCCTAGATGAAGGACAACGGACATTCCGTTGTCCGCTTTTTTTTGCTTGATCACGTAAATGCTTTTTGAGTTCTGATCATAATGAATATCTCTAGAATACAATTTTGAAAAATAAGAGGGCACCCAAAATACATTAAACTTTTGTGCGCCCTTTCTTATTTTAGCTGTTTGTTATAATTGTCCGTTGATTCTCATTCCGTTCCAGGCAAAATTAATTCTCATCTCCAAAAAAAGCTCTTAATAACTCCTCGACACCTGAAGCTACTGGCCTGTTTCCCGAAATGACTTCATTTTCCACCTTAGGAAGCAAGTTCTTTATTGCTGGGTGATGAAAGAAATTTGCCTGAAGCTGATCGATTATCATATCATTCAGCCACTCTTTTGTCTGAAATCTCCTTCTCTCATCAAAGATTCCGCTTTGTTTCGTAAAACTCTCAAAGTCAGAAATAGTATTCCAGATTTCATCAATTCCTTTGTTCTGTAATGCTGAACTCGTCATTGCTGCTGTCTGCCAGCCTTTTGTCGCAGGCTGCAGAAAATGGAGAATCCGATTGTACTCTTCTTTAGTCTTTTTTGCTGTTTGCTCATTTGGACCATCTGCCTTATTCACTATGACTGCATCTGCAAGCTCCATGATTCCTTTCTTCATACCCTGAAGTTCATCGCCAGCACCTGTCAGGACGAGGAGCATGAAGAAATCGACCATATCCCTGACGATGACCTCACTCTGCCCAACGCCGACCGTTTCGACAAGAATGATATCGAAGCCAGCAGCTTCACATAATAGCATCGTTTCGCGTGTTTTACGATGGACACCGCCAAGCTTTCCTCCAGAAGGTGATGGACGGATGAATGCTCTTGGATTTCGTGCTAACCTTTCCATCCTCGTCTTATCGCCAAGGATGCTGCCTCCAGTCAAGCTGGAGGTAGGGTCCACCGCAAGGACAGCAACTTTATGACCCATGTCGCATAAATAGCTGCCAAAGCTCTCGATAAAAGTACTCTTGCCAGCACCCGGCACACCTGTAATGCCAATCCGGATAGAACGTCCGGAGTAAGGCAACAGCTTCTGTAAGAGAGTCTGGGCCATCTGAAAGTCATGCTCCGCATTGCTTTCAATCAAAGTGATCCCTTTTGCCAGCGCTGTCCTGTCTCCTGATTTGATGTCTTTAGCAAGGGAAGCTGGATCCCATTTGCGTAAATTCTTTTTTTTAACGAAACGCCCGGCTTTTGCAGCCGGCTGTTCGGCATTTCCGCCCGACACTCCAGGCTTCACTACACTTGAAAAATAATCAGCCTTTTCGGGGTCGAACCATTCAGGCTTTTTCTCATCAGCCATTAGCCTGACACTTCCTCATAGCCCAGGCGCTCATAAATAGTCCGTAAAACCTTCTGCGCCGCAACAGGAATGACCGTTCCGGGACCAAAAATCGCACTTGCTCCATTATCATACAAGAATTGATAATCCTGAGCCGGGATGACACCGCCGACAATCACAACAATATCTTCACGGCCTAATTTTTTCAGCTCTTTCACTAGTTGTGGCAGCAATGTTTTATGTCCTGCTGCCAAAGAGCTGATTCCGATGGCATGGACATCATTTTCAACTGCCTGGATTGCTGTTTCTTCAGGTGTTTGGAAAAGTGGACCAATATCCACATCAAATCCTAAATCAGCAAAAGCGGTTGAAATGACCTTTGCTCCCCGGTCATGTCCATCCTGTCCCATTTTCGCAATCATGATGCGCGGCCTGCGTCCTTCATTTTCAAGAAACTCCTGCGTCATATGTTGGACTTCGGCAATTTCCTCACCATTTGTGAAGGCTGTGCTGTATACTCCGCTGACTGACCGAATGACTGCTTTGTGCCTTCCAGCCGCTTTTTCGATTGCATCCGAAATTTCCCCAAGTGTCGCTCTTGCGCGAGCCGCCCTAACTGCGTATTCCAGCAGGTTGCCTTCACCTGTTTCTGCGACCCTGGCTAAATCATTTAAAGCTGCTTCAGCTTTTTCATCATCACGCTTTTCTTTCAGCTGCTTTAGCCTTTCCAGCTGTTTCGCACGAACGGCTGTATTATCAATATCGAGGATTTCCAGAGGATCCTCCTGATCGAGCTTAAATTTATTTACGCCGATGATTGTTTCTTTTCCAGAGTCAATCTGAGCCTGTCTCCTTGCCGCAGCTTCTTCGATGCGCATTTTTGGAAGACCGGTTTCAATTGCTTTCGCCATCCCTCCAAGACCTTCAATTTCTTCGATATGCTCCCAGGCACGCTCGATGAGTGAATTGGTCAAGCTTTCAACATAGTAACTGCCTGCCCATGGATCGATTACCTTTGTAATCCCGGTTTCTTCCTGAAGAAATAGTTGTGTATTACGGGCGATGCGAGCTGAAAAATCAGTTGGCAGCGCAATTGCTTCATCAAGTGCATTCGTGTGCAATGATTGAGTATGCCCCATGGCTGCTGCATGTGCTTCAATTAATGTGCGGATGACATTATTGTATGGATCCTGCTCAGTAAGACTCCAACCTGAGGTTTGAGAATGCGTCCTCAAGGCCATCGACTTTTCATTTTTCGGATTGAATGTTTTAATCATTTTTGCCCAGATGAAGCGGGCAGCCCTCATTTTGGCTACTTCCATGAAATAGTTCATGCCGATCGCCCAGAAGAAACTTAAGCGTGGTGCGAATGAATCAATATCGATGCCAGCCTTAAGGCCAGTTCTCACATATTCAAGACCATCCGCGAGCGTGTACGCCAATTCGATATCCGCGGGAGCACCAGCTTCCTGCATATGATAGCCTGAAATACTGATTGAATTGAATTTCGGCATATATTTGGAAGTATACTCGAAAATATCGGCAATGATTTTCATCGACATTTCCGGTGGATATATGTAAGTGTTCCTGACCATATACTCCTTCAGGATGTCATTCTGAATTGTTCCGGATAATTGATCCTGTGTTACACCCTGTTCCTCGGCCGTCACGATGAAAAACGCCATGATTGGCAGGACCGCACCATTCATTGTCATGGACACAGACATCTGATCGAGTGGGATCCCGTCAAAAAGAATTTTCATATCTAATATAGAATCAATTGCGACTCCAGCTTTTCCGACGTCACCCTCGACGCGAGGATGGTCAGAATCATAGCCCCGGTGTGTTGCCAGGTCAAAGGCAACAGACAAACCTTTTTGCCCCATCGCAAGGTTTCGCCTGTAGAATGCGTTGCTTTCTTCCGCAGTAGAAAACCCTGCATATTGCCTTACGGTCCAAGGCCTGTTCACATACATCGCTGGATACGGTCCCCTTGTAAAAGGAGGGAGGCCAGGCATTCCTTCCATATGTTCCGAAGAGGTTATATCTTCTTTTGTGTAGACTGGTTTAACTTTGATTTGCTCGTTCGTTTCAAATAACAAATCATCGATGGTTTGCTGAATATGTTGATCCACTTTTTCCTTGCTGTCTTCCTTTTCCTCAGCAAACAAACGTACTTTGGTAAAGTCAGGCTTTTGCATTTGCGCCTACCTCCATTTCCTGAAGCATAGCTGATAGAGTCTGTATTGCATTGCTTCTTACATGCAGGAACTCAATAATCCCCGAAGTTTTCCATTCGCTTTGTTTCTCGTCTGGAATGCCTGCCAGGTAAAGCTTAACATTGTGCTCCTTTGCAATCTCCTGCGCCAGCTCTGGCCCGAAAGAATTGTAGGCAGACTGATCGCCACAAATAACAAACTGACGTGCATTCGACGATTGAATAAATTGAATCGCTGCTGAACTGGAGTCCACTTCCCCGCTTCTTTCAGCATGAATCCCACCAGCTGACAATAAACCGGAAATGAAGTCTGCTCTTACTTTATGCTTCTTCAGCTCACCCAGGCAAATTAAGCCGACTGAAGGGTGCACACCCTTTTTCTTCAGCTTCTTAGCCCTGAATCTCATTTCTTCATAAGGCTCAGCTAACCTTTTTAATTTTAACGGTGTAAAGCTAGGTTTCACCTCTTTAAAACTACCTTTGAGAGAGCTATCTGATGCAATTTTACCTATGATAGCATCAAGAGAATCAATCATATAATCTCTTTGTATCTCTTGGTCAACAGGATTACTTATATCATCCGAAAGGTTCGCATAAACGTTTGTTCCTATCATGCTCTTTTTACGTGTAGAAATATCCTGTTCACGAACCTCAGCTGTCTGCGCAATCTGCTCCTGGAGCCAGCCGGATTTCAGCGCTTCATAAATTCCGCCGCTGCGATCTACCTCGAGGAATAGCTCCCAGGCTTTTTCTGCCAGTTCCTTTGTCAATGACTCGACATACCAGGAACCTCCTGCAGGGTCGGCTACTTTTTCAAGATGCGCTTCAGATTTAAGCACCAGTTGTGTATTTCGGGCAACCCTTTCGGAAAAAGGATTCGCAGTCCCAGCTGGTTCGTCAAAACTTCCCGTGTGAAGGTATTGGATTCCCCCTAAAACAGCCGCAAAGGCCTCATTTCCAGCCCTAAGCATGTTCACGTAAGGATCAAAAATAGTTTTTGTGAACTTTGAGGTTTCAGCAGATAGGACCATTTTCCGGTCTTCCTTTTCTGCGCCGAAAGCTTCTGCAGTTTTACTCCATAAGAGCCTGGCAGCTCTAAGCTTGGCCGTTTCCATGAAGAAGTTAGAACCGATTGCAAAATGGAATACGACCTTTGATAACGCTTTCTTTAATTCCCATCCATTGTCAAGCAGCTTTTGTAGAAGATAAACTCCGGTAGAAACAGCAATAGCCAGTTCCTGCACGGCATTAGCGCCGCTGTTATGGTATGGGACTGTATTGACCAGGACTGTCTTTACTTCAGGTAATTGCTGTGCTGCTTCTTCAAGGACCTTTGACCATTCTGTGAAAAATTCATTTTCCTCCGTTGGCAGTCCACCAATCATACTCGCTTCGGCAACAGGATCCGCTGCAGCGAAACCTGATAGCTTTTCTGCACCACCAGAATCCTTACTGGCAGCAGCCAAAGCTGCAAGCAATGGCGCCTGAAGAAATCCAGCATTCAGGCTTAAAGGATACTTATTTTTATAGGAAGAGAGAATTGACACCAATGAACGATTATCCGAAAATAACTCCGTTTTTACATCAAAGGAAATGGCTGTTTGTCCCTTTGACAGTGCGTTATCAAGTTTCCCTTTCAAGTCTTCAACATCAGAGTAAAAGACGCGGTTTGCAATATGCCAGGATTTTGACTGGTACCCAAGAGAATGGATGCCTCTTCTAAAATCTGGCTGACCAGGCAGGTCCCCTGCCAGTCCATCTGGAAAATCCACTTTTGTATAAAGCGGTTTAAGCGTAATATCCTCATATGTATTCGTATAAAGAGAATCAATTGGCTTGCCTTTTAATGAAGCAGCAGCTTTTTCCTGCCAATCTTCAAAAGTTGCATCTTTGAACGAGGTAGCTTTCATATTTTCAATCGTCATAAACCTTACTGTCCATATTTCAGACAGCTTTCCCCCCTTCACTATAATTGTAGTAAAATTCTAATTTTTATACTCTACTATATTTTAGTATACGAATGCTTTTCTAGCAACGAAGTACATTTTCATAAGATGGCAGTATAAGTTCAAAAAGCGTAAGCGCCTCGATCAGCCCCGACAAGCGCTGCCCGCCTGAAACGCCACATCGTGTGGCTGGCGGGTCTAGCACGTCCTGTGCCTCGGAGAGCCGCCCAATGAAGTCGTTCTTTGACTTCAATGGGCGGCTCGAAATAGAAATGTATAGCCGACTGTCCAGAAACGCAGAAACTGGAGACTCCGACAAAGAAGCGCTTTTTGCTTCTGCCGGCGGAGTTGAAGTTTCGGAGTTTCTAGGAGGCGACACTAGACAAGCGACTCGAGGGGCTAGGCGCTGGAGCTGGATTAAGAAAACCACAGGCAGTTATCCTACCTAAATAATTTTATAATTTCCTTAACAAAAAGAAAACGCCCAGAGATTTTCTGGACGCTTTACAGTTATTAATAAATTGATGTTGTCTCTTTTGACGTATTCTCAAGGATCTCTTTAACTCTTGCAAGGAAACGGCCGCATACCAGGCCATCCAGTACACGGTGATCAAGGGATAGACAAAGGTTCACCATATCACGAACAGCGATCATGCCGTTGTTCATCACAACAGGGCGCTTAACGATCGATTCTACCTGGAGAATCGCTGCCTGCGGGTAATTGATGATTCCCATTGATTGAACGGAACCGAAAGAACCTGTGTTGTTGACAGTGAAGGTTCCGCCTTGCATATCTTCTGAACGAAGCTTGCCTGCGCGTACCTTTTGAGCAAGTTCATTGATTTCACGGCCAATGCCTTTGATTGTTTTTTCGTCTGCATTCTTGATGACGGGTACGAAAAGTGCGTCATCAGTCGCGACTGCAATGGAAATATTGATATCTTTTTTCTGGATGATCTTATCGCCGGCCCACATTGAATTGATTTGCGGGAATTCCTTCAATGCCTGGGCAACTGCCTTCACGAAGAAAGCAAAGAAAGTAAGATTGAAGCCTTCTTTTTTCTTGAAGTCGTCCTTTAAGCCATTCCTGTACTCTACAAGATTCGTAACATCCACTTCTACCATCGTCCAAGCGTGCGGAGCTTCATGCTTGCTGCGCAGCATGTTAGCTGCAATTGCCTTGCGCACGCCAGTCACTGGAATTTCAATATCACCGGCAGAAACTGGGACAGACGGAGCAGGCGCAATTGTTTGTGCCTGTGCTGCTGGCTGTGTTTGTGCTGCAGGCTGTGCTAAAGTAGTTTCAATCTTAGCCGCTTCTTTTGGAGTTTTAGTCTGAACAGAGGCTTGAGGTATATTACCGGATTCAATCATTTGCTTAAGATCTTTTCGCGTAATCCTTCCGCCAGCTCCACTTCCCTTGACCAGGGATAAATCAATGTTATTTTCCTGAGCCAGCTTCAATACTGCAGGTGAATACCTTGCCTTGCTGGCTTCATCCGCTGAAGGTGTCTGTGCTGGAGTTGCACTTGCATTTGATGCAGATGCAGAATCTGAAGAAGCTGCATCAGCTGCTGGTGCTTCTTCAGAAGCTCCGCCTTCGATTTCAATTGTGCAGATTATTTCCCCAACTGCCAATGTATCCCCTTCACCTGCAATCAATTCTTTGATTGTACCCGAAAATGAAGATGGTACTTCAGCATTAACTTTATCGGTCATGACTTCTGCCAGTGGATCATACTTATTTACTTTGTCGCCAACGGAAACCAGCCACTTACTGATTGTTCCCTCGGTAACACTCTCACCTAATTGAGGCATTTTGATTTGTTCGATTGCCACAGGTTGACCCTCCTTCTCCAATCATTCTATTTCCAACATGAATATGTTAAAATTCAGCAAGTTCTCTCATTGCTTTTTCAACTTTATCAGGATTGATCATGAAATATTTCTCCATTGTTGGTGCATAAGGCATTGCTGGTACATCCGGTCCTGCCAATCTCTTGATTGGTGCGTCCAATTCAAACAGGCAATGTTCTGCGATGATTGCAGATACTTCACTCATGATGCTGCCTTCCTTGTTGTCTTCCGTCACAAGAAGTACCTTACCTGTTTTTGAAGCAGCCTCGATAATTGCTTCCTTATCCAATGGATATACAGTTCGAAGGTCAAGAATATGAGCAGAAATACCATCCTTCGCAAGTCTTTCAGCAGCCTGTAGAGCAAAGTGGACCGCAAGGCCATAAGTAATAACCGTGATATCCTCTCCCTCTCGCTTTACATCTGCTTTGCCAATCGGAAGAACATAATCATCCTCAGGAACTTCTCCCTTGATCAGTCGGTAAGCACGCTTGTGCTCAAAGAATAATACTGGATCTTCATCTCTGATTGCTGCTTTCAATAATCCTTTTACATCATAAGGAGTGGAGGGCATGACAATTTTCAAGCCAGGCTGATTCGCAAACACAGCCTCAACAGACTGAGAATGATAAAGGGCACCGTGTACACCACCGCCATAAGGAGCGCGGATGACCATCGGACAGCTCCAGTCATTGTTTGAACGGTAACGGATTCTTGCTGCCTCAGAAATGATCTGGTTTACAGCCGGCATTATGAAATCTGCGAATTGCATTTCGGCGATTGGACGCATGCCGTACATTGCAGCACCAATTCCAACCCCTGCGATCGCTGATTCTGCAAGCGGAGCATCAATAACGCGATCTTCTCCAAACTTCTCAAACAAACCTTGTGTCGCTTTAAATACTCCGCCTTTTTTTCCAACATCTTCACCGAGGACAAAAACTCTCGGATCTCTTTCCATCTCTTCTTTGATTGCCAATGTCACTGCATCTATATAAGAAATTACCGCCATTTTCGTTCCCCCTTACTCTTCAGCATATACGTATTTCAGAGCATGTTCAGGCTCCGCATACGGTGCATTTTCAGCATAATCAGTTGCTTCATTAACCAGCTTCATGATTCGATCGTTGATTTCCTTTTCACTTTCATCATTCATGATGCCATTTTCCTTCAAATAAGCGCCGAAGGTAATGATAGGGTCCTTCGTTTTTGCCTGTGCAACTTCATCTGGCGCACGGTAGCTTCTGTCGTCATCATCTGATGAGTGTGGGGTCAGGCGATAGGATACAGCCTCGACAAGAGTCGGCCCTTCACCACGGCGTCCTCGCTCAGCCGCTTCCTTGACAACTTTATAAACTTCTAATGGATCATTTCCATCAACAGTGACACCTGGCATGCCATACCCGATTGCACGGTCGGAAACCTTCTCGGCTGCAACTTGCCTCTCGTAAGGAATGGAAATCGCATATTTATTGTTCTCAACCATGAAAATGACAGGAAGCTTATGGACTCCCGCAAAGTTTGCACCCTCATGAAAATCACCCTGGTTGGATGAACCTTCCCCAAACGTAACGAATGTTACCAAGTCCTTCTTCTCCATTTTACCTGCAAGAGCGATTCCAACAGCATGAGGTACCTGTGTTGTTACTGGTGAAGAACCTGTAACAATCCTATTCTTCTTTTGACCGAAGTGTCCAGGCATCTGGCGGCCACCAGAGTTCGGGTCTTCCGCTTTGGCAAAACCGGAAAGCATCAGGTCTTTTGCAGTCATGCCAAAAGTTAAGACCACTCCCATGTCACGGTAGTATGGAAGCACATAATCCTTTTCACGATCTAGAGCAAAAGCAGCTCCTACCTGTGCCGCTTCCTGTCCTTGACAGGAAATGACAAACGGAATTTTCCCGGCACGGTTCAATAGCCACATCCGCTCATCCAGCCGGCGTGCCAACAGCATTGTTTCATACATTTCCAAAACCTTTTCATCACTTAAGCCAAGTGCAGCGTGACGATTTTCTGCCATCTTTATACCTCCCAATTGTTCGTACAAGGCTCATTTCTAGGGAAAAGAGCTCTTGTTTATAAAATAGAAATTAAGAATGGATTGCTTTGCCATCCACTGCCAGGGCAGCTTCACCAATTGCCTCGGACAATGTCGGGTGAGGATGGATGGTATGGGCAATTTCCCATGGTGTAGCGTCTAAAACCTTTGCAAGTCCCGCTTCTGAAATCATATCCGTGACATGCGGGCCGATCATATGGACACCAAGAATATCATTGGTTTCCTTGTCAGCTACGATTTTCACAAAACCATCTGATTCACCATATACAAGCGCTTTTCCGATTGCCTTGAAGGAGAATTTGCCTATCTTCACATCGTGACCTTTTTCTTTTGCTTCATCTTCAGTCAGTCCAACGCTGGCCGCCTCTGGAGAGCTGTAAATACATTTTGAGACGAGCGTATAGTCGATTGGATGTGGATTTTGATTGTCAATGTGCTCAACAGCTACTATCCCCTCATGTGATGCCACGTGCGCAAGCTGCAAGCCGCCAATCACATCGCCAATTGCATAGATATGAGATTCTTTTGTCTGGAAAAATTCGTTTGTCTGGATGAAACCTCTTTCCAGCTGAATTTCTGTATTCTCAAGGCCAATTCCTTCTACATTTGCCTGGCGCCCAACAGAGACAAGCAATTTTTCAGCAGTGAATTCTTTCGTTTCGCCTTTAACCTCTGCGCTGATCTTGACACCATCGCCTTTTTGCAGGGTCTCTGATAAGACTTTTGCGTTCGTTACAATCTTCACGCCTTTTTTCTTCATTGCGCGCTGCATTTCTCTTGAAACTTCCTTGTCCTCGGTTGGAACAATACGGTCTGCATACTCAATTACAGTGACAGCAGATCCAAAGTCAGCAAGCATGGAAGCCCATTCAATGCCAATTACACCACCGCCGACGATAATAATTGACTTAGGAAGATCCTCCATCACAAGTGCTTCATCTGAAGTCATTACATATTGGCCATCTGCTTCAAGACCAGGCAATGTTCTTGGTCTTGATCCTGTTGCAACGATGACATTCTTAGGGATCAGCATTTCATTTTCTTCGCCATTGTTCATCTCCACAGAAATGGTTCCTGGCATAGGTGAGAAGATGGATGGACCCAGGATTCTTCCCAAACCTTCATAAACATCGATTTTTCCTTGTTTCATCAGGTGCTGTACACCACGGTGCAGCTGCTCGACGATTTTCTCTTTTCTTTCCTGTACCTTTACGAAATTGACACCAACTTCACCTGTCGTCACACCAAAGTCTTCGCTTTTCTTTGCGGTAGCATAAACCTCAGCACTCCGAAGCAAAGCCTTGCTTGGGATACAGCCTTTATGCAGGCATGTTCCACCAAGCTTTCCTTTTTCAACGATGGCAGTTTTCAAGCCAAGCTGAGAAGCTCTGATTGCTGCTACGTATCCGCCTGTACCGCCTCCAAGAATGACCAAATCATATTCTTGAGCCATCTGGATCCCTCCTCTATATATGGTTTAATATTTTTATTTGATTGATGATTTCCACTCCAAGTTTTGGCTGGTGTTATAACCCAGCCATTCTTATCTGCCCGGATATTCTTTTACTTTTTCTTCATCGCGCAGGATGCGGAGGGCGCCTTCAGCAAGAGCCTGCAGTTCGTTTTCCCCCGGATGGACAATAACGTCCGCGATCCAATTAATTCGTTCAGAGATTTCCTCGACGAACTCTTTGCCGTAAGCAAGGCCGCCCGTCAGTACAATCGCGTCCACTTTCCCGGCAAGGACAGCACTAGCTGAACCGATTTCCTTTGCTACCTGGTAAGCCATCGCTTCGTATATAAGCTTTGCCTTAGCATTTCCTTGCTTGATCATTTTTTCGACCTTAACTGCATCATTCGTGCCAAGGTATCCTACAAGGCCGCCCTGGCCGACTAGTTTTTTCATTATTTCTTCGCGGAAATAATCACCGGAAAAACATAGCTGAACTAGGTCACCCGCTGGTACTGTACCTGCACGTTCTGGACTGAATGGGCCATCGCCATGCAGACCGTTATTCACATCAACAACTCTTCCCATTTTATGGGCACCAACAGTGATACCCCCTCCAAGATGGGTAATAATCAAGTTCAGCTCTTCATATTTTTTACCCAACTCTTTCGAAACCCTGCGGGCGACTGCCTTTTGGTTCAATGCATGAAAAATGCTTTTTCGTTCAATGAGCGAGAATCCCGATACACGCGCAACCGGATCAAGTTCATCGACCACGACCGGGTCGACGATAAAGGAAGGGATATTCAAACCTGATGCAATTTCATATGCTAGAATACCTCCCAGATTTGAAGCATGCTGGCCTGAATAACCTGCTCGCAGGTCATCAAGCATCTTATTATTCACTGCATATGTTCCGCCTTCGATTGGCCGTAACAGCCCGCCGCGCCCACAAACAGCACTCAATTTTGAAATGTTGATCCCTTCAGTATCAAGCGTTTCAAGTATCGTATTCTTCCTGAATTCGTATTGGTCGATGATGGTTTCATAGGAGTTGATGACAGCTGAATCATGACGGATTGTTTTTTCAAAAACGGAAACCTCATTGTCAAATACTCCAATTTTCGTTGATGTAGATCCTGGATTGATAACTAGAATCCGATGTTCTGTTTGTTGCACAGTTAAACCTCCAATTTGCTCGCGGAATGCAAAAATCCGCAATACGTCAGTAGCATTTAGGAAACAGCAGAGGCGCCGAAACAAATATTCAGCGCTCTCTGCGGAACCTTTTAAAGGCTGTTTTCGAATTCATTGTTGCAATTTGTATAACTCAACCCCATTATTATTGACTTCGAGGCTTTGCCCTACCCTTGATAAACATTTGTTACCATGTTTAACACCAACAATTATCTCGATATGAGCCTAAATTAACGGCGGCTAAGGATATGATGGCCGTTTTGCAGGAACTGGCTGCGGGAATTGCGCATTCTTTCAATCCGCTCTTCTGCCATACGGTCAGCCGCTTTATAAGTAGGAATTCCATCCCTTTTAGCAATTTCAATTACTTTTTCGATATTGTTGTAAATAGTTTCAACCTTTTTCATTGCTCTTTCAGCGTTATAGCCGTAAAGCTCATCAGCAACATTGATTACACCGCCAGCATTGATGACATAGTCAGGTGCGTACACAATACCCATTTCATGTATGATATCTCCATGTTTTGTATCCTTAAGCTGGTTGTTCGCTGCTCCGGCAATAACCTTCGCTTTGATCTGAGGAATTGTTTCGTCGTTGATTACAGCACCTAATGCACATGGTGCGTAAATGTCACAGTCTACGCTATAGATTTCATCCGGCTCAACCGCTTTAGCACCGAATTCCTCAACAGCTCTTTGTACTGCTTCCTTGTTAATATCAGTAACGATCAGCTGTGCGCCTTCTTCATGGAGGTGACGGCAAAGATTATATGCCACATTGCCCACACCTTGAACTGCGATTGTTTTTCCTTCTAGAGAATCAGTGCCAAAAGCTTCCTTAGCAGCTGCCTTCATTCCTCTGTATACGCCGTAAGCCGTTACCGGGGAAGGATTTCCAGATGAACCGAATGCTGGTGAGATACCAGTTACATAATCAGTTTCCTCATGGATTAAGTCCATATCTGCCACAGTAGTACCCACATCTTCTGCAGTGATATATCTTCCATTCAAGCCCTGGATATAGCGGCCGAAAGCACGGAACATTTCTTCATTCTTATCCTTGCGCGGATCACCGATAATAACTGTCTTTCCGCCGCCAAGATTCAGGCCAGCAGCAGCATTCTTGTATGTCATACCTTTAGCAAGGCGAAGTGCATCCTCGATTGCCGCTTCTTCAGATGCATAAGTCCACATACGAGTTCCGCCCAAAGCTGGTCCAAGAGTTGTATCATGAATTGCAATGATTGCTTTCAATCCTGACTGTTTATCCTGGCAAAATACAACCTGCTCATAATCGTACTGTTCTAGATACTTGAAAATTTCCATTTCTAATTCCTCCCCTGGATTATGTAACTTATTTAGAAGCAGAGCATAACGCCAATGCAAGTGAGTATAACTTGCTCTCAGCAGTGTCCGCCCTGGATGTTAACACGATTGGTGCTTTTGCCCCGGCAATGACTGCCCCAACCTTTGCGTTGGCAAAGTAAATTAATGATTTATAAAGGACATTTCCTACCTCGATCGCTGGGACTAACAGGATATCAACCCTGCCGGCGACCTCACTTTTTATCCCCTTATGCTCTGCGGCAAGCTGTGAAACCGCATTATCGAGGGCTAGCGGGCCATCCACGATACATCCGGGAATTTGTCCTCTTTTGTTCATCATCGTTAATGAAGCTGCATCTACCGTGGCCTGCATGGTCGGATTGATCACTTCAACCGCTGCGAGTGGCGCCACTTTTGGCAGTTCAATCCCTATAGAATGAGCTACCTTGACAGCATTCTTGATGATTTGGGCTTTTTGCTCAAGATCTGGTGCAATATTCATAGCTGCATCGGTAACGATGGTAAATCGATCGTAGCCAGGCACTTCAAATACAGCCACGTGGGAAAGCACTGCGCCGGTCCTCAGACCATATTCTTTATTTAGGACAGCCTTCAAAATCGCAGCAGTCGGGATATTCCCTTTCATCACGACATTGGCTTCTTTCGATTTGACTGCTTTCACGGCCATTTCTGCGGCAGTATTATTATTAGGCGCGGAAATGATCTTAACCCCTTTGCTGTCTGTAAGTTCTGGATGCTTAGCTGTAATCATTCTTTTGATTTCTTCCTTGTTTCCGTATAAAAGAAAATCGGCAAGCTCCAGGTTTACAGCCTGAGCAACTGCCTCTAATACCTCAACATCTTCAGCCGCAGCGACAGCAACTGTTTTCCTGTCATTTTGGGATGCCATGCTGATAAGTGAGTCTAATTTCATGAATGATTCAACCCTTTCTGTTCTTCTCGCATCACCGCTAATAATTAATGCAAGAACTGTGCCAACTTAAAATGTTGAAAACGCTTTACTTTTGCCCAAAAATATTATGCAAAAAATTGCAGAGTGTGAAAATTATTGCATGCTATCTGCTTCAATATTATATTTTTCGAGCTTATAATATAAATTTCTGACTGATACACCTAAAACTTTGGCTGCAGCTGTTTTATTCCCTTTTACAGCCTTAAGAGTTGATTTGATTACCTTCGCTTCGTACTTGTCCAACTGGAGCGCAAGGGGTTCAGTCGGAATTGACTGACCTATCGTATCATCACTATCCTTTAGTTGGCTGTTCTGCAATTCAGGCAAATGCTCAATACGGATGATCGTTTCACTATAACTCAAGAAGATAATTGCGCGACCAAGGACATTTTCAAGCTCCCTTACATTTCCGGGCCAATCATAATCTATCAACTTTTTAATGGCATCCTCAGAAACACCTTCAACGTTACGTCCATAGTCTTGATTAATTTTTCGGATCAACCTTTCACATAGGAGAGGAATATCTTCTTTCCTTCTTCTGAGAGGCGGTATATGAATCGGCATTCTGTTCAAACGATAATATAAGTCTTCTCTAAAACTGCCGTTCGCAATCGCTTTTTCAAGGTTCATATTTGTGGCGGCTATAACCCTGACATTGATTGGTAGGGGTTTCGTTCCACCCACCCGGACAATTTCTCTCTCCTGTAAAACCCGGAGTAATTTGGCTTGTGTATTGGCAGGCAATTCACCGATTTCATCAAGAAAAATACTGCCGTTATTGGCTTCTTCAAAAAACCCGCGTTTACCGCCCCGTTTGGCACCTGAAAACGCTCCTTCTTCGTAGCCAAAAAGTTCGCTTTCCAGCAGCGATTCAGAAATTGCCGCGCAATTGACACGTATAAACTTGTTGAACTTGCGGTCGCTGGCATTGTGAATCGCATGTGCAAATAATTCTTTCCCTGTTCCTGATTCCCCGCGAAGGAGGACAGTTGCAGGCGTTTTCGCCCCGAGCTTCGCTTGTTCAATCGGAATCGTCATTTCTTCTGCTTGGCCGATAATATCCTCAAACGAGTATTTCGCTTCAAGGGTCCTGATAATCTGCCTTGCGCGTGTCAGCTCCCGATTTAAGCTCTGGATTTCCGACATATCATGGATAACCCCGACACTTCCCTTTAGCTTCCCATCTACTATGATCGGGGCTACGTTGACAACAACTTCTTTTTTATTGGGGCCAACCCTCATCGCTGTTCCACGAACTGGTCTTCTCGTCTTTAGGACTTTCATGTGCATGCTCTCGCCTTCGGATATATCAGCGGTGGCTGGCTGCCCGATTACTTCCTCTTCCTTCAGTCCGGTTATCCTGGTATAAGCAGGATTGATCAAAATCCCCCGGCCATCCTCATCTACTACAGAAATCGCTTCATCGCTGGAGTTTATGATTGCCTGAAGCATTGTTTGAATCTCTTTTAAATTTGTTATCTCTTCCGCAAGATTCACAACTTCTGTAATATCCTTAAAAACAGAGAACGCTCCAATCAGTTGGTCATTTTCATCAATAATTGGGATTCTGGTAGTGATGATTTTCGACCCATTTGGAAGCAATAATTCCTGGTTGGACTCTGTCTTTCTGGTGTTAAGAATTCTAAGAAGCTTGCTTGTTGGTATAATTTCTAAAACATGATGCCCTTCTGCCTGTTCTCTTGTTGTTCCGATAATTTTTTCAGCACTTTTGTTAAACAAAGTTATGATTCCTTCTGTATTGATGACTACCATGCCATCTCCAGAAGAGTTAAAAATCAAGTCATGCTCATATGTAATTTTTCTGAGAGTTTTTATTAACTCTTCCTTTTCCTCTAAAAGGGTCGCCAATAGAAATGCGACACTGCCGGGAATCAGTACAGTGTTTTTACCGCGGGCTTCCCTTAATTCCTTGAAGACTTCCTCTTCACCGGTCACTTCAATGATGATATCCAGATGATCTGACATATATTGATGCCAATCTGTTCCGGTTTGGATGCCAGCATTTTGCGCCGCGAGAATTCCGGGGGCGTCAGGATTAAGATCAACCACAGCTATCACATCTGCAGTCTGTTTGAAAATGTTCAGGATGGCAGTTCCACCCTTACCCGCTCCTACAATCATTACTTTCTGCATAATATCCACCACATATCTGGAAAAATATTTCATGGGTCCAATTTTCTAGTCTGCAAAATCTTTCACTATTATTGTAATTCTTTTTGTATGCGCTGACAAATTTCTTTGTATTCTAACTCTTCTGTAAGTAATGCTCTTTGAATAACTTATATTGCGGAAAAACACGGGGTTAAGTATACTTTTTAACAGAGGACAAATAATGAGGGGAAACCAAATGATCAGGATCATAGCATTAATCATTATGTTGATACCAGGCGTCATTGCTGCTTTAGGGGTAAAACTTATGCGAGACATGGTGTTTGGAATCTTGCAGGCGCCATTTCCGTATTTGTGGCTTCAATTCCTTGCGGGACTTCTTTTTTTCCTGGCTGGACTGGGGTTCATCGCTGGTTTTATCCTGCATCGTGATCGTAAAAGAAATAAAGTCCAGGCATTTTTTCGAATACCTGATAGCAATAAAAAGCAAAACAGGCCTTGATTTATTCAGGCCTGTTTATTTTTTCCCTTATTCTCCTTGCTTTTGCAGGGTCATCTGTTATGATCGCACTGCAATCAACCTTGAACAACCTTTCCAGCTCTGTCTCTTTATTTACAGTATATGGTCTCACTTCAATCCCGCTCTCCAGGGAGGCTCTGACGGTTTGATCCGGTGCAGCCCGCCAGTGAGGATGAAAGCCTTTAGCTTTTATCGACTGTGCGTAAATCCAGGGCATGTATAAGCCTTCGGAAAGCAAAGGTGCGATTTCAATCTCTGGCGCAAGCAAATAGCTGTGGACAATGCTGTAATGATTGAAGGATGAAATGATGATCCTGTCTGATAAGCCATAAGCCCTAACCATATTTATGACCTTTTCTTCCATGCCTTCATAAGGGATGATACTATTTTTTAATTCAATATTGCAGACCATTTTGGTTGCTGATAGCCATTCCAGTACTTCATCTAAAGTAGGAATCGGTACTTTTTTTGGTAAAGCTTCGAATTTGAAACGGGCATCCAATTTTCTTAAATCCTTTAAATTGTAGTCCTTTACCAGTCCAGAGCCATCGGTTGTTCGTTCAACCTTTTCATCATGGATCACAACTAGCTCACCGTCTCTTGTCATCTGGACATCAAGTTCCAGCCCCTCAGCACCCGCTTTTTCGGCTTCTTTAAATGCCAGCAAAGTGTTTTCAGGATATTCGGCTGCATAGCCGCGATGTGCTAAAATAAGAGTCATAAACCATCACACCCATCTTTTCAATTTGGAGGTAAATAAACAATGAGACCATTACATATTTCCGCTGAGACCGCTGTTAAGCTTTCCGAAAAACTCGGAGTGCCTATTGAACAAATCATGCACATGCCCCAACATATCCTTATTCAAAAATTAACGGAACTTGAAAAAGAAAAAGAAAAATAATTCTCAAAACGCCTATTAGGCGTTTTTTTATGTAATCGTTCGCTACATATACATGATAATATGCATACTCATGGTTTACCAATTTCCAGGCATATAAAAACATCTTACTTTAGTACGGTAAGACCGTGATAAAGTAAGATGTTCCATATAATATTAAGAATAAATAGCTAATTTTTTCCTAACTCTTTCAAGAAGCTTTATGCTCAAGGCGAAGCTTGTCAGCGACCATTGCGATGAATTCGGAATTTGTCGGCTTTGCTTTTGTCATTGAAACAGTATAACCAAACAGCGAGGAAATGGAATCGATATTCCCTCTGCTCCATGCCACTTCAATCGCATGGCGGATTGCACGTTCTACACGGCTTGCCGTTGTATTGAATTTCTTGGCGATATCTGGATAGAGGACTTTTGTGATCGAACCAAGTAGTTCAATATCGTTATATACCATTGAAATGGCCTCACGCAAGTACATATAACCTTTAATATGTGCAGGGACGCCAATTTCATGAATGATGCTCGTAATGCTTGCATCAAGGTTTTTAGGCTTTTGTTCCGCATTCGATCTGCCATAATTAATTGATGACGATGGTTTTCGCGCTACTGATTTTGCCTTGCCGCTTACCTGGCGGATATGGCCTGCCAGCTGCTCCATATCGAACGGCTTGAGAATGAAATAGGATGCCCCAAGGTCTACTGCTTTCTTTGTTACATCTTCCTGGCCAAATGCAGTCAGCATGATTACATTTGGAATGATTCCCTTCTTCATTTCACGAAGTCTCTCCAGGACCGCCAAACCATCAAGGTGAGGCATAATAATATCTAAAAGCAAGACATCAGGATCTGTATCTTCGAGCATTTCTAAACATTCCTGGCCATTATGGGCAACTCCAACTATCTCCATATCATCCTGAGAGGAAATATATTCCTCAAGAAGACCTACTAATTCTCTGTTGTCATCAACTACGCATACTTTTATTTTGTTCACTACTTGGTTCCTCCTCAATCCAATTATGATCACAAACATTATCTTCTCTAAATTCTATTCTAAATGACTAATTCGACAATGCAACAGAAATTCCTCTTATTTTTAATTTTTTCTTAAAAAAGTAATATTTTCTTATTAATGCTTCATTTTCCTTTGTTTTTCGACTTATTTCGCTAGTTGACAAAAAAGCTTCTGGTAATTTGTCGAATAATCTTGTTTTCAGGCTGTCTCCTTTTATTGATCATGCACACACACAAAGAAAAGGCGGCTATTTGCCGCCGCCGAATTCCGGTATTAACTTGCCTGCTCTCTTGGTTTTTCGTAAATGTCTATTCCTGCTTCGTTCAGCATCCATTCTATATGAACACCATATCCACTTGTTGGGTCATTTACAAAGACGTGGGTGACAGCTCCCACTAGCTTATCTCCCTGGATGATCGGACTGCCGCTCATTCCCTGGACAATTCCACCTGTTTTTTCTAACAGTTCCGGGTCGGTTACCTTAATGACCATCCCTTTCGTTGCTGGAAATTTCTGTGGGATAGTGCTGACAATCTCTATATCAAAAAGGTTTACTTCGTCATTATTCACGACCGTCAGGATTTTCGCCGGACCTTCTTTCACTTGATGCGAAAGCGCAATTGGCAGGGGTTTATCAAATACGCCATTTGAAATATCTTTGTTCAGTTCGCCAAAGATTCCAAAAGGACTGTTCCTTCGGATATTCCCGATTACTTCCCGGTCAGATGAAAAGCGAGCCAGCTTTTCCCCCGGATTGCCTTTACCGCCTTTTTCAATCGAAGTAACTGTAGATCTTACGATTTGCCCATCACCAACGACGATCGGCTTCTTCGTATCCATGTCGGAAATGACATGCCCCAGTGCTCCATATTTTTTTGTCTGAGGATGATAAAAAGTCATCGTCCCAATTCCTGCAGCTGAATCGCGTATATACAACCCAAGCTTATAAGTGTTTTCATTAACATCTTTTTCTGGCTGTAGTTGAGTTTTGATTTTTTCATTTTCCCTTTTAATTACAACATCTAATGGCTTTCCGTCTTCCCCTGCTTGCTTAACAAACGGGCCGACGTCGGCCATTTTTTCTATTTGCTGTCCATTGATTTCTGTAATAATGTCGCCTTTTTTTATGCCTGCTTTTTCACCTGGTGACACTCTTCCTTCGTTAGCCTGTACCTGGTGATGCCCGACCACAAGGACACCAACCGTATTCAGCTTTACTCCTATTGATTGACCGCCTGGCCTGACCTTGAAATCTTTCAAGACATTGACATCAACTTTTTTAACCGGGAATCCGGCTAGTTCAAGGACCATTTCATCCTTCCCATGTCTTTTTGCCTCTAGAGACAAGGTTTCACCGTTTTGATCGACTGCGATATTTGAGTCTTTTACGGGAGCTGAAACTTGGACTGCATTCGCCTGGAAATCAAGCTTTTGCCCCTCGAATAATGTTATATCACCTGGAATAGATAAATATTCATGTACTGGTTTTGCAAATCCTAAAGCAATTAATGAAACAAGGAGAATTCCACCAATAAATTTTCTGAGAAAATCCTTTTTCAAATCCATTCACTCTCCTCGCTTCTAGTCCACACACATCGAAAATGGCTACATCTTTAATTTTGCCTCGACTCCCCGCATTTATAACCTGTATAAAAATAAAAAAGCTACCCATTATGGATAGCTTTTCATGTAACTGCCTTCATATTCTGGGCAAGCTTCAGCAATTCTTCAGCATGCTGTTTCGTCAGGTCCGTAACTTCAACCCCTGAGATCATCCTGACAATTTCCTTTACTTTTTCAGAGGAAGAAAGTGGAGTGACAGATGTTTTCGTCCTTCCACTCTTTATGACTTTTGCGATATACAGGTGTGTATCTGCCATCGCGGCGACTTGAGGCAAATGCGAAATGCACAGAACCTGTGATCCAGCCGATACACTATAGATTTTTTCGGCAATCGATTGTGCAACCCGGCCGCTGACTCCTGTGTCCACTTCATCAAAAATAATCGAAGTGACACCCTGATGTTTTGAGAAGATACTTTTCAGGGCGAGCATGATCCGCGAAAGTTCTCCTCCGGATGCAATTTTTGACAAAGGCTTCAGTGGTTCGCCTGGATTTGTAGAGATATAAAATTCAACCTTATCAGAACCCTTCTTATGGAAATGGTCAGCATTAGCGTCGATTCTTAGGTCGAAAACTGTCTTTTCCATATACAGCTCTTTTAGTTCTTTATGGATTAACTTTGTAAGTTTTTTCGCCCATTTCCTGCGAGTTTGAGTCAGGTTATTGGCCTCGATACGCAAATCCTTCTTAAGCGATGCAAGCTCCTTTTCCATCTGGCCAATATGGACTTCTTTATTTTGCAGCGTCTCAATTTCTTCTTCGATTTTCGAGGAATACTCCAGGATTTCTTCTATCGTTTTCCCATATTTACGCTTCAATTGATTGATTTCATTTAGTCTGTCATCGATTTCAATCAGCCGCTGCGGATCATATTCAAGAGAATCAAGTTCATTCCTGATCGTCCTTGCTGCGTCTTCCAGCATATAAAAACTGTTCGCAACAGTGTCCGCAACATTTTTGTAGTCTTGATCCAGATCAGCCGCATTCTGAAGGTTATCCATTGCTAAACCAACCCAGTCAAGTCCCTTTTGCTCACCCTGCAAAGCGGAATAACTGGTCTGAATGCTCTCATAAATTTTTTCGAAGTTGCCAAGCTTGCGCTTCTCTTCAAAAAGCTCCTCATCCTCATTCATCTTTAGGTCCGCTGTGAGGATTTCATCATGTTGGAACTGGATCAAATCAAGTCTATGGGCCATTTGCTGTTCATTTTCACTTAAGCTTTTCAGTTTTTTCTGTGTTTGTTCATATGAACGGAAAACCTGCTGGTATTCATGAAGGGCAGGCAGGATTTCATCTGCACCAAATTGGTCAAGCAGATTGATATGCTTTGTCTCATCCATCAATTCCTGGTGCTCATGCTGACCATGAATATCAATCAAAGTCGAACCTACTTCGCGCAGGGTTGCGATTGTGACAAGTTTGCCATTAATTCGGCAAACGCTTTTTCCACTCGCCGAAATATCTCTTCTTAAGACAATCATCGCATCTTCAATCTCGATGCCAAACTCAGCTGCTTTTCCATAGCTCGGATGGTTTTCGCCTTCCAGATGGAATAAACCTTCAATTTCAGCTTTATCTTCGCCATGTCGGACGAATTCTGCTGAGCCCCTCCCGCCAACGAGCAAGTGGACGGCATCAATGATGATGGATTTCCCAGCACCAGTTTCACCTGTAAGTACGGTAAGGCCTTTATTAAAAGAAACGGATAATGACTCAATTATTGCGAAGTTTCGTATTGATAATTCGTTTAACAAGGAAACGTCACCTCTTTTACAGCATTTCGAGAAAACGATTTGTGACTTGCTCTGTATCCTCTGGAGTACGGCAAATAATCAGGATGGTATCATCTCCACAAATCGTCCCAAGAATATCTTCCCAATCGAGATTATCAATCAATGCTCCGATCGCATTGGCATTGCCCGGCAGAGTTTTCATTACTAAAAGATGGCCTGCCTGGTCAATTCGGATAAAAGCATCCATTAACGACCTTTTTAATTTTTGCAATGGATTGAAACGCTGATCTGCAGGAAGACTGTATTTGTATCTCCCATCAATCAAAGGAACCTTTACAAGATGGAGCTCCTTGATGTCACGTGAAACTGTCGCCTGTGTAACATTAAAACCGGCAGCTTTCAATCGATCGACAAGTTCATCCTGCGTCTCGATATCTTTGCTCGCGATTAATTCACGGATTTTTATATGTCGCTGTCCTTTATTCATTCATATCACCCCTGGATATATCCGAAACATTCATATACTCATATGTTAGCCGATTTCAACAGAATGTACAATCATTCGTGGACTTTCGGCAAAAGATATCATTGGAATTGACGAAGTGGTGAACTTGCTATTTTAAAAAAGAAAATTTCAAAATTAAGGTGTCTTTTACCATCACACAAAAAAGAACAGGCTAATTCCGCCTATTCTTCTTCGCTGGTTTGCTTTGATTTTAGTTCATTATGCGCTTCGATCACGACTGCTTCAGGCTTGTTCTTCATTAACAGCCTCCCTTTTTCTTCTTCAGTGCCATTCCACTGCAGATGAAGCAGGAATTCGATATTGCCATCACCGCCTGTGATCGGCGAGAAGCTTAAATCCATAACATCATAGCCCTCTTCTATCGAAAAAGAAATGATCCTGTCCAAAACTTGTTCGTGGACTTTCCTGTCACGCACGATACCTTTTTTGCCGACTTGTTCTCTTCCGGCCTCAAATTGCGGCTTGAAGAGTGCGACAACATCGCTGCCAGTTACCAGCAATGTTTTTAACACAGGCAAGATCAGCCGCAGAGATATGAAAGATACATCAATGCTTGCGAAATTTGGCATCCCTTTAATCAAGTCCTCTGGTTTCACATAGCGGAAGTTTGTCCGCTCCATTACGACGACACGTTCATCCTGTCGCAGCTTCCAGGCAAGCTGGTTATAGCCGACATCCAGGGCATAAGACATCTCAGCGCCATTTTGAAGGGCACAATCAGTAAAGCCGCCAGTCGAAGACCCGATATCCAGAAGCGTTTTTCCTTGGACATCAAGATTAAAAACCTTTAATGCCTTTTCAAGCTTCAGTCCCCCACGACTCACATATGGCAGGACATTTCCCTTTACCGTCAGGGGAATGTCACTGCTAACCTTTTCACCAGGCTTGTCCAGTCGGTTTTCATTGGAGTAGACGAGCCCCGCCATGATTGTCCGTTTGGCCTTTTCCCTCGTTTCGGCAAGGCCGCGTTCAACAAGCAGTACATCTAATCGTTCTTTTTTGATTTTCATTTGCTACGCCCTTTTTTGTTTCTGTCTCGCAAGCTTCTGCATTCGCAAGACGACATCTTCTGTTGTCATTCCAATTTCCTTAAGAAGTTTATCAACACTGCCATGCTCAATGAATTGATCCGGGATACCCATCCTGTCGATTTCTACATGCTGATAACCAAGGTCATGTGATGTTTCGAGCACGAAGCTGCCGAATCCACCTTGAAGGACAGCTTCCTCAATGGTAAGGATCGGAATGTTATCTTTCAGGATGCCCGAGAGCATCTCTTCATCCAGAGGCTTGATAAAACGGGTATTGACTACTTTTACTGAAATCCCCTGCTTAGCAAGAATCTCCGCTGCCTCCATAGCCATTGGAATCGTTGTTCCGAATGTCAGGATGGCTGCATCTTCACCTTCACGAAGCACTTCCCAGGTTCCGATCGGGATTTCTTTTAACTCTTCATCCATCGGTACACCCAACCCATTGCCTCGTGGATAACGCATCGCAATCGGGCCTTCGTCATACTTTAAAGCGGTGTACACCATGTGTTGTCCTTCATTTTCATCTTTCGGCATCATCAATACCATATTAGGCAAGTGCCTTAAAAAGGCGATATCAAATACACCCTGATGCGTTTCTCCATCTGCGCCAACGAGTCCCGCACGGTCAATGCCAATAAAGACATTCAAGTTCTGGCGGCAAATATCATGGACCACCTGATCATAAGCCCGCTGCAAGAAGGTTGAATAGATCGCCAGGAATGGTTTCATATTTTGCGTTGCCAGGCCCGCTGCAAACGTAGCCGCATGCTGCTCAGCAATCCCGACGTCAATCATCCTGTCAGGGAATTCGCTGGCAAAGCCCTCAAGCTTAGAACCAACAGGCATAGCTGGCGTCACAGCCACGATCCTTTCATCGGTCCTCGCGATTTTCCTTACTGTTTCACTAACCAGCTTGCTCCAGGCTGGCGGCGGTGCCGATTCAGGCTTCACAAAATCACCGGTCTCCATTTTATAAGGTCCGGTTCCATGCCAGGTGCCAATTTTATCGTTTTCCGCAGGGTTATATCCCTTACCCTTTTTCGTAATGACATGCAATAACACGGGACCTTCCTGCTTTTTTGCATATGCAAGGTTTTCAAACAGGTCGTCGTAATCATGACCATCTACTGGTCCGAGATAGGTGAATCCTAATTCCTCGAAAAAGATTCCTGAGACAAACAGATATTTTAAGCTGTCCTTTATCCTTTCGGCAGTCGCTGCGAGCTGACCGCCAATAGCAGGCACCTTTTTTAACAAGTATTCAAGTTCATCTTTTACCCAATGGTACTTCCCAGCAGTCCGTAGGCGGCCAAGTACACTATGCAAAGCTCCAACATTAGGTGCAATCGACATTTCGTTATCATTCAAAATGACAATCAGCTTCTTCTTTTCATGCCCGATGTGATTCAAGGCCTCTAAAGCCATTCCACCGGTAAGGGCACCATCACCGATAATCGGAACGATGTGGGAATTTTCCCTCTTTAAGTCTCGGGCAATCGCCATCCCCATAGCAGCTGATAGAGAAGTTGAACTATGGCCTGTTTCCCAGACATCATGCTCACTTTCAATCATCTTTGGAAAACCGCACAGTCCTTTATGCTGCCTTAATGTATCAAATTGACACGCTCTTCCGGTGAGGATTTTATGTACGTATGATTGGTGGCCAACATCCCAAAGAAATTTATCCTTCGGGCTGTCAAAACACTTATGAAGGGCAATCGTTAATTCGACAACACCGAGGTTAGGTCCTATGTGTCCGCCTGTAACTGATAGTTTTTCAATTAAAAACTGCCGAATCTCCCCGCTTAACTCTTCCAATTCCTTGTTCGAAAGATTTTTCAAGAAGGAAGGGTCTTTTATTGATAAAAGATCCATTTCGGACCACTCACTTTCATTTCTGACTTATTATTCCGGGTTGTTTAATCATATTCTGAAAAAGTTGTTAGTAATAACATATATTAAGTAAAGAAAGGTTTTCAAGCACTAGCTGTAAATATGGCGTCTATTTTCAGATTTATGTATAAGAAAAGCGCAAGCGCCTTGTTCAGCCCGACAAGCGCTGCCCGCCAAAGAACGCCACGTCCTGTGGCTGGCGGGTCTATCACATCGTGTGCCTCGGAGGGCCGAACAGTGAAGTCGTTCTTTGACTTTATCGGGCGGACCGAAATAGAAATGTATANNTGCTTCTGCCGGCGGAGTTGAAGTTTCGGAGTTTCTAGGAGGCGACACTAGACAAGCGACTCGAGGGGCTAGGCGCTGGAGCTGGACAATTCTCGAAGTGAAAACTATACGTTCCTATCTTATAAAAAAAACTGTCAACACTACCGTGCTAACAGCCAATTATAGCACACTATTGTACTATTCTCAATGACTGCTCTAATGGTTGCGCAGTCCAATCAAATCGGTGATCTGGTCAAGAATCCCTACCTCAAGTCCGCTTTTGGCAAGTGAATCTTTCGCGCTTCGCAAATGGTAATCAAGCGCTTCTTTAGCTCCTGCTAATCCAAGCAAAGCAGGATACGTACTTTTTTCGTTAGCTGTATCGCTGCCCACCGGCTTGCCGATCATTTCTTCAGTACCCTCAAGGTCAAGGATATCATCACGTATCTGAAATGCAAGGCCAATATGATAGGCAAACTTGGACAGTACTTTCTTTTGCTCCGCAGTTGCCCCGGCAATTTCTGCGCCGGCAATGATACTGTACTCGAGCAATTTCCCAGTTTTATTAATATGGATGTATTCAAGCTGATCGAGAGTCAGCTCTTTATTTTCCCCTTCCATATCCGCAACCTGACCGCCCACCATACCCGGAGCACCAGCGGCAGCTGATAATCCCTTGATCAAGGCAAGCTTAACCGTTGCAGTTGCGGCAGTCTCAGGGATATCCGCCAGCATGTTGAAACTCAAGGTTAGTAAAGCGTCCCCTGCAAGGATGGCAGTCGCTTCACCGAATACTTTATGGTTCGTCGGCTTCCCTCTTCTCAAATCATCATCATCCATACTCGGCAAATCATCGTGAATAAGTGAATAGGTATGGACCATTTCAATTGCCGCGGCAGCATCAAGTCCATCCTGCGGGTCTTTTCCGAATGCCTCCAATACAGCGAAAACGAGTAGCGGACGGATTCTTTTCCCGCCTGCCTGCAATGAATAAAGCATTGCCTTGGCAAGATTCTCCGGTGTCTCCAGGGTATCAACAGCCTCTTTTAGCCGTTCCTCTACGAGTGTCTTATATTTTTGTGAAAAAGAATCAAGTGATACAGGATGCAATACTATTCCTCCTCATTTATGGAGAAACCTTCAGTCCGTCCATCTTCAGTAATGATCTGGGCCAGTTGTTCTTCCACATTCTTTAGCTTATCATGGCAAAGCTTGGATAATTCCATTCCGTCTTTATAAAAAGAGATCGCTTCTTCCAAAGGCACGTCGCCTTCTTCAAGTTTTTCAACTATAGTTTCCAGTTGCTCCATCGCCTGTTCAAAACTTAGTTTTTTTTCATCTGCCATCATTTTCACTCTCCTTGATATCTGTCACGACACATTGAATGCTTCCATCAGAAAGCTTTACCTTTATTTTCCGTTCTGGTTTTACCTGGGTGACCGTTTTGATTAGTTCCCCATCTTCTGTGTATGCAAGGCTATAGCCACGGTCCATGATCTTTAACGGGCTTAAGGCTTCAAGCGTAGATACGATTCCATTGAACTCTTTTCGCTTTTCAGATAAGACGGCCGTCATGGCCCTGTTTAAAGCCCTCGCAGTCCTTATATGCCTTTCAGCAGACACTTTCCTCAGTTCTTCTGGGTGACTTCGTTCCAGTCTCCGTTTCAACTGAAGAAGCGCATCATTTTTTGAAGAATACAGTTTTCCAGCTCCTCGGGTCAGCGATTCCGTCAGCTTGTCCACTTGTTCAAGTTTTTGTTCATAAAGCTTCCTAGGATAACGGAAGGCATATGACCTGATCAGCCGCTGATACCGCTCCTGCTGGAAGAATACTTTTTCCCGCATCGCCCTCATCAGCCTTGTTTCCCTGTTCATAACCCTCTCAATGAGCTCCTGGATATGAGGGACGGCCAGCTCTGCAGCTCCAGTTGGCGTCGGCGCTCTCATGTCTGCGACAAAGTCAGCGATCGTGAAGTCTGTTTCATGGCCGACTGCTGAAATAATAGGAATTTTCGAGGCGAAAATTGCCCTGGCAACTGATTCCTCATTAAAATTCCATAGCTCCTCAATCGATCCGCCCCCGCGGCCGATGATCAGAACATCAATATCTGTTCTTGCATTCGCCTTCTCGATTGCCTTCACAATCGATGGACCTCCCTGGTCTCCCTGAACAAGGGCTGGGAAAATCATTACTTTCGTAACAGGATATCTTCTTTTAATCGTTGTTAATATATCGCGGATTGCTGCCCCAGTTGGAGATGTAACAATGCCGACTGCTTTTGGATATTTCGGAATAGGCTGCTTATATTTTGGAGAAAAAAGCCCTTCTTGCTCAAGCTTCTTCTTCAGCTGCTCATAAGCAACAAATAAATCGCCCACACCATCGGTTTTCATTTCTTTTATGTATACCTGGTACTGGCCACTGCCTTCGTACACAGAGATATCTCCCCTGACCAGAACCTTCATGCCATTCTCAGGCTTGAACTTCATGGACCTGGCAGCACCCGCGAACATAACAGCAAGTATTCGTGCTTTCTCATCCTTGAGGGTAAAATACATATGCCCGCTCGAATGCCTTTTGAAGTTGGAAATTTCCCCTTTGATATAAACGCCCTGAAGATGCGGATCGGCATCAAATTTTCGTTTTATGTATTTGGTTAACGCGTTGACGGTTAGATAACGCTGATTATCCATTGGTAAACTCCTTTTGTGGTGCTTTGATCTCAAAAAAACTGCCCATACCCATTATAAATTTAGAATCCCGATTCGTCACTTAACATAAGTGGATTTTCAGTTTCTAACTTATAACAGATATGGACAGAATCACGCCTTATAGATTTGAGTTTTGAAGTCTGTTCATATGGTTCTTTGCAGACTTTAATGTATTGTACATCAACATGGCGATGGTCATAGGGCCGACTCCGCCAGGCACAGGAGTGATATACCCGGCTTTTTCTTTGACTTCATCATAAGCTACATCACCGCAAAGCTTGCCATGCTGATTGCGGTTCATGCCAACATCGATGACCACAGCGCCCGGCTTGATATGGTCAGCTGTAATCAAGTCCACTTTCCCGACTGCTGCAATGACTACATCTGCCTGTTTCGTATGTTCTTTTAAATCTTTTGTCCTCGAATGGCAATATGTAACGGTTGCATTTTCATTTAAGAAGAGTTGCCCTGCAGGCTTGCCGACAATATTGCTCCTGCCTACGACAACCACATGCTTCCCGGAAAGATCCATCTCTATTTCATTCATCATGACCATTACACCATATGGCGTGCATGGTAAAAAAGCATCCTGGCCAGTCATCATCCTGCCGATATTGATTGGATGGAAGCCATCAACATCTTTTTCAGGAGAAATAGCTTCAATCAGGTTCTTTTCACTGATATGATCCGGAAGCGGAAGCTGCACTAAAATCCCGTGAATATCTTCATCCTTATTGAGTTCGTCTATCTTGGCCAGTAGCTCTTGCTCAGTAATGGAGACGGGATACTCAATCAGGACATTATGCATACCAAGTTCCCTTGCCGTTTTTTGCTTGCTGTTGACATACGTTCTCGATGCCTGGTTATCACCGACAAGAATCACAGCCAGGCCTGGAGTTACTCCCTGTTTTTTCAACTCCTGGACCTGGTCGGCGATTTCAAGTTTCTTCTTTTTAGCAATTTCTTTTCCATCAATAATAATAGCAGCCATACTTTCTCCCCCTATGTGTTCAGGGAAGGTCCAACCTGCCTGCTTCCAATGGTTTTAGGATATGCTCTGCTTTACTTTAGACAGAACACCATTAATAAATCGGCTTGATTGGTCATCCCCATATAATTTAGCAATTTCGATCGCTTCATCAAGAACGACATTCATCGGTACCTCTTCGTTGCAATACTTCAACTCGTATACGGCCAGACGAAGGAGATTACGGTCAACCGCTGCAAGTCGGTCGAGGGACCACTTTTCCAGGTAGACCTTGATCTCCTCGTCAATTTCCTGCTGGTGCTCCACTGTGCCGTTTACAAGCTTGTTCAAATAATCATCCCCGGCTTCTTCTTCAAGCACATGTTCAATCGCGTCTGAAATTTCCACCTTGCTTATATCAATCTGGAATAAGGCTTGTAATGCCTTTTCTCGTGCTGTTCTTCTTTTCATTTAATTCCTTAGCTCCTTTACGGCTTGTCTGATTCTAACAAAATAATAGCATATCATATCTCTTTACGCATGATTTCCTATTATTTTTCACTTTTTAGAAAAAAGTTAATCAAAACAAAAGAAAATATCTCCTATAAGCTAAGGGATTTCGGTGTGAGATAAGGTCCCGGGAGTAGTTTTGACAGCTTTTGCAGGTGAGCACGGTTTTTTTGTCCGAACCTGGGTCTGCTGCGGAAAGCTTTCCCTCTACAGCATGAGATTTTGTCCGAACCTGGGTCTACTTTGGACAACTTTCCCTCTACAGCATGAGATTTTGTCCGAACTTGGGGCTGCTTCGGACAACTTTTCCTCTACACCCCGAGATTTTGTCCGAACCTGGGCCTACTTCGGACAGCTTTTCCTCTACAGCATGAGATTTTGTCCGAACATGGGCCTACTTCGGACAGCTTTCACTCTACAGCACGAAATCCTGTCCGAACTTGGGCCTACTTCGGACAGCTTTTCCTCTACAGCACGAGATTTTGTCCGAACCTGGACCTACTTCGGACAGCTTTTCCTCTACAGCATGAGATTTTGTCCGAACATGGGCCTACTTCGGACAACTTTTCCTCTACACCCCGAGATTTTGTCCGAACCTGGGCCTACTTCGGACAGCTTTTCCTCTACAGCATGAGATTTTGTCCGAACTTGAGCCTACTTCGGACAGCTTTCACTCTACAGCACGAAATCCTGTCCGAACTTGGGCCTACTTCAGACAGCTTTTCCTCTACAGCATGAGATTTTGTCCGAACATGGGCCTACTTCAGACAGCTTTCCCTCTACAGCATGAGATTTTATCCGAACTTTAGCTAACTGTCGATTACTTAATCCTAAACTTTGAAGGAAAATTTCCTCAACCAACAAAAAAACCAAAGGCATGCATAATTATGCCTTTGGTTCGGTGGTTAAACTTCTTGTTCTACTTCAGGTTCTACTTTTTGGTTTTCGAACTGGACGCCGACTACATGGATATTTACTTCAGTTGCATCGAGTGCAGTCATGTTCAATAATGCCTGGCGGATATTATCCTGGATTTTTTGGGCAACCACAGGAATGGAAACGCCAAACTTCATGACACAATAAACGTCAACCTTGATTCCTTCTTCGGCAAGCTCGACTTTTACACCTTTGCCGTGATTTTTCTTGCCTAGTCTTTCAACCACTCCAGCCGCGAAGCTGCCGCGCATTTGCGTGACACCTTCTACTTCGGATGCAGCGATGCTTGCAATGACTTCGATTACTTCAGGTGCAATTTCCACTTTCCCTAAGCCGTTCTCATCATGGCTCATTTCAAGTAAATGTTGCTGTTCACTCATGGCTAGACCTCCTATTATTCTTCTGTCATAAGATCATGCATTTCTAAAAATTTAGTATTGAACTGCCCTTCCACGAACTTCTCATGATTCAGCAGCTTGAGATGGAACGGGATGGTTGTGTGGATGCCTTCAACCACAAACTCACCAAGCGCTCTCTTCATGCGATCAATCGCTTCTTCCCGGCTGCTTCCATAAGTAATGACCTTCGCAATCATTGAATCATAGTAAGGCGGGATTGTATAACCAGGATATGCCGCTGAGTCTATTCTAACACCAAATCCGCCTGGAGGGAGATACATTTTGATTTTACCTGCTGATGGCATAAAGTTTTTCGCAGGATTTTCTGCGTTGATACGGCATTCAATCGCCCATCCATTGAACTGTACGTCTTCCTGCTTAAGGTTCAGCCTTTCACCAGAGGCAATCTTGATCTGTTCCTTGATTAAGTCGACGCCTGTTACCATTTCAGTTACAGGATGTTCAACCTGTATCCGCGTATTCATTTCCATGAAATAAAATTTTCGATTGCGATAATCATAAATAAATTCTACCGTGCCTGCTCCTGTATAATCAACTGCTTTTGCCGCTTTGACTGCAGCAGCGCCCATTTCAGCCCTGACTTCTCCGTCAAGCGCGGGTGATGGTGTTTCCTCAAGAAGCTTTTGAAGGCGTCTCTGGATCGAACAATCACGCTCGCCGAGATGAATAGTGTGGCCATAGCTGTCTGCAAGCACTTGGATTTCAACATGGCGGAAGTCTTCGATATATTTTTCAATATAAACACCCGGGTTCCCGAACGCTGTCATCGCTTCCTGCTGGGTGATATTGATTCCTTTGATCATCTCCTGTTCCGTCCTGGCAACGCGGATCCCTTTACCTCCGCCTCCAGCAGTCGCTTTGATGATGACAGGATAACCGATTTCGTTAGCAAGGCTGACAGCATCTTCTGTGCTCTCTATGATCCCCTGTGATCCCGGAACGATTGGAACATTTGCATGCTTCATTGTTTCCCTTGCAACATCTTTAGTTCCCATCTTTTGAATTGCTTCAGGGGATGGTCCGACGAAAATGATGTTGCACTCTCTGCAAAGCTCAGCGAAATCTGCATTTTCAGCAAGGAAACCATATCCAGGGTGGATGGCGTCACAACCAGTCAATTTCGCTACGCTGATAATATTAGTGAAATTCAAGTAGCTATCTTTTGAAGCTTTCGGACCAATACAATATGCTTCATCAGCAAGCTGTACATGGAGTGATTCTTTGTCAGCTTCAGAGTATACAGCTACAGATTCGACTCCCAATTCCCTGCAGGCACGGATGACCCGGACTGCGATTTCTCCTCTATTGGCTATCAGTAATTTTTTTATCATCAATATCGCTCCTTATTCGGGCTTGACCAGGAATAAAGCTTGGCCGTATTCAACCAGCTGGCCGTCTTTAACAAGAACTTCAACAATTTCCCCATTCACTTCTGCTTCGATTTCGTTAAAGAGCTTCATGGCTTCTACTATGCATACAATTGAATCTTTGCTGACCTTTGAACCTGCTTTTACATACGCATCTGCTTCAGGTGAAGAAGATTGATAGAAAGTCCCAACCATTGGTGAAACGATCTTATGTAAATTGGAAGTATCCTGGACTTCTTCCTGCTTCACTTCCTGCACTGCTGCCGCTTCGACCTTAGGCTCAGTGCGTGGCGCTTCCTGAACTGCCGGTACTGGCTGTGGCGCAGGTGCTGGCGCAGCTGGCTGAACGTGCTCAACTACAGATTTGACCTCTCCATGCTTCTTCATCTTGATTTTTGATCCTTCATATTCATATGAAAATTCGTCAATGCTTGATTGGTCCACTAATTTGATTAACTCTCTGATTTCCTGTACTTTTAACATCTTTAGGCACCCCTTGTCCATTTCATAATTAAGACTAGATACTAACACTATACGATAATACCATGTAAAAATTCAATATGTAACGCTGTTTCTTGTCTTCCTTCTCTATTTTAATATTTTCTGAAAAAAAAGTGAATTCATACGACAGGAATCGTGAAATTTCTAGCGAATATAACATTAGTTTGATATTTAGAGGAGAATACAATCGATGAAAAGTATTGAAGAAATTAAGAGAGATGATTTGGAAAGAAAAAATTCATTAATCGTCAAAGCCACTTTGGTGTCTGTCATTTTGGCAACAGTTGTTGATATTGCAATGCAGAAGGAACTTGCAGTGATTCTTTCAATCATTGTTGGAGGTGGAGCCGGAGTCGGAGTTGTCGCAATGCTTCACTATACAAAAAAGCTGACGAATTTCATCCCTTATCTTTCCGTTGTCATAGTTTCCGCTGTACTGTTTTTAATTATGGAAACTAGCGTTTCACCTACAGCCTATACCCTTCTTTATTTTATTCTTGCAGCGGCAGCGATCTATATGGACAGGAAATTACTGATACTGGCTTCCGGCCTTGGGTTTGTAATTATTACGGCATTCACATTGATGCATAACCACGAGCTGCCTTTGGAAGCGAAAAATTATGTAACCATTTATCTATTGTATATGCTGGTCACGATCATGCTTGGCTTCCAGTTTTCCATCTCCAAAAAACTCGCTCAAACGATTGAGTCAGCACAAAAGGAAACAGAGAGTCTATTGATGAAAGATTTAGAGACACGCAAAGTAATCGAAAGCAATACGAGGAGCATTGCAAAGCTGATTGATGATGTTAGATTCAAGAGTAAGGAAAATTATCAATCTTCCATTGAAATGACCCAGTCGGTGACAGAGATTTCTGCAGGGATCAATATCCAATCGGATTCAGTTGTGGACATTACCCAATCCCTTGAAAAAACTAATCAGGTCATCTCCAGGACATCTCAACTTGTCAAAAAGCTGCATCAGGACTCAATGGCGGCTGAGAAAGTCTCCGATAAAGGCGATGAGCTAATGTCCAGCCTTATTTCAGAATTGACAGCTTCCTATGAAAATATGCAAAATGTCAATACACACATCTTGTCTCTTTCCTCCCTGATCAAGGAAACAACCAGCTTTGCATCGGATATTCAGGGGATTGCTTCCCAAACTAATTTGCTCGCACTGAACGCATCGATTGAGGCCGCCCGTGCAGGAGACAGCGGCAAAGGATTTGCTGTCGTTGCCGAAGAAGTAAGGAAACTCGCTGACATCACAAGTAATACAGCAACCCAAATTACCGAAAACTTAAAAAGCGTCATGAGTGATACTTCTAAAACAAAAGAAGGAGTCAACCTGACAGCTGAAAAACTAACCCAAAACCTCGAATTAGCAGCAGAGACAATGGAAGCATTTGAAACAATACACCAAACTTTCAAAGTCTTGAAAAGTGATATCTCTGAGCAGGAGGGACTGACAAATACCATTTTGGATTCCTCGATGACAATTGAAAGTTCCATTACCGGCTTCAGCTCCGTCATCCAGCAGGCAAGCGCTGCGCTGGAGGAAATCTCAGCAGCAGCTATTTCGCAGAGTGAACATCACGAACATTTATTTAAATCCGTTGAAGCAGCACATCAATCACTTGATAACTTAATTAAGTTGCAGCAAAAATAAAGGGAAGGCCACCGCCTTCCCTTTTACTTATTGTTCTATTATTTTACAGGCTCAAATTGTACAGCGACAGGCTGTAATGACCCAAGCTCTGTGCGCACCATCTGAATGATTTCATTGGCTGCAGATGCTGAATGCTCCTGAGCCTTCACTGTGATTCTCACATTCTCTCCGTCTGCACGGACAAGGGCATCTTCATAGCCCATTGATTTGATTAAAGTTTCAAGTACGCCTTCCTTTTGTGCTACTTCATCAAGCTCGTTCATCTTTTCAATAGCATCGCTGCGGTCTTGAGCCGGCAGATCAGTGGAAGCCACGATAGCCTGAAGATCTTCCTTCATTTTAGTACGCTGTTCTTCAAGCTTCATGCGAAGTGCCTCAAACTTTTCATCGCTAGCAACGCCAGAGATAACTGTTTTGCCATCCTTGGATTCAGTTGCTGCCGTTTCTGTTCCTTCTGCCTTCTGTTCTTCAACACCGGCCAAATCTGCTTTTTGCTGTTCAGGTGCAGTAATATAATACACAGACAGCACCACTACAAGACTTAACATTGTCAATAACCAAACTGTTTGCTTTTTCAATAACATCTATTATTCCCCCTTAGATTTTTTAGGCATGACTGCCACACGATGGTTCGGTACATCCAAAGCCCTTGTGACGGCCTCGATAATCCATTTTTTCACTTGTATATTTTCGGCACCATTGGCTACAACGAGGACTCCTCTGATTTCCGGCTTCTTTGTCTCAAGAACGATTGGAACCTCTTTTTCACCGTTACGGATAATGACCAGCTGCTCATCCTGTGAAGCGTCCTGAACCTTGCGTTTGCCGCCTTCACGGTCGGTTTCATCCGTAGTCTGTGATTGGATCACCGTGTTCTTCTCCAGAACCTTTTTTTCAGTGGCATCTACGTTTACGAGGACTGTGACATCCCCGACGCCATTTATACCTTCGAGCATTTCTGTAAGCTGAGCTTCATAAGCCTCTTCATACTCGGAAATGATGTCATTTCCTGCCGATTTCTTTTGCCCGAATACCGCCGCATCCTCTTCAGTCTCTGTCTCCTTAGTGGCTGTAACTGCCATATCAGGCTTTTGATCTCCAAGGATATTGCCTATGAGCATGATTGCTGCCCCGAACAGGACGACAATCATTAAGTATTGGTATTTGCCAGATTTCTTTTCTGGCGGTCCTTCCTTGCCGCTCAATTGCTTCTTAAGCCAGCTTAGTGGACCCTTCTCATTGTCCATGCTCGTCACTCCCCCCTTCTATCATTATTTGAATAGACTTTTCAGGAACATTCCATTTCTCTGACAGAAGAGAAGATATTTGATCTGTATTCTGAGAGGTTTGTTTTGATGGAAGGGGTGCGTCCGTATCAATTTCTACTTCTCTTACTACTGCCACAGTCTCTCCCTCATCTTCGGCTTTTTTTACATGCACGATGACATACTTCAGGTTTTCAGGGAAAGGCCGCTGATCCTGATCATTTACTTCAAGTTCGATCTTAGCAATCTCCATTCCTTGCTGTTCCATCAACTCCTCCTCTGCGGCTGTTTGCAATTGGACAGCCATTGTTTCTAAAATATATGCATGCTGGGATGCTTGTATTTCTTTTTTCTGAAATTCTATTGAATTTTTTATATTTTCATCCTCCAAACTATTGAATTGGCCCATTGAAGCGATGGCTGATTCAAAGTCAGAAGTAAACAGTTTCATGACCGGAGACAGGATGATGGCGATTAAAATCAATCCGGTGACAATTTTCGTATATTTCTGGAAGCTGGAATTAGGCAGCAGCATGTCAAGGACAGTCGCCAGGAGAATGAAGATAATAATATTGGTAATCCACTCTTTAATAAAATCCATTTCTTCTCCCCCCTTACCTCACCATCATCGTTAGATTTCCAGCGGCAATAATGACCGTGATCGTCAGGAAAAACATCAATGAAACAATCCCCAGCGCTGCAAATACATAGATGATACTTTTGCTGATAATATCCAGACAGGTAATGACTGGCCCGCCTCCCAAAGGCTGCAGGATGGCGGCTGCGAATTTATAAATAAATGCGACCATCAGGATTTTTACTGCTGGAAAGGCAGCTATAATTAGCAAAATGGCCACACCCGCAAGACCGACTGTATTCTTAAGCAGCATCGAGGCGCTAATGACAGTGTCCGTCGCATCCGTGAACACTCTGCCAATTACTGGTACAAAGTTTCCGGTAATGAATTTGGCCGTCTTGACTGTCACCCCATCTGTCACTGCCGCAGACGCCCCCTGGACAGAAATGACTCCCAGGAATACGGTCAGTAAAATTCCCAGCAGTCCGACACTCCAGTTCCTGAGCATACTGGCCAGCTGTGTGACCTTGTAATGCTCCGACAGGACACTGACAATGCTTAAAAGTGTGGAGAGAAACAAAAGTGGCAGCACCACATACTGGATGAATAGCCCGCTCGTGTTCATCATGAAAAGGATAACTGGATGGAAAAAAGCTGCGGATATCAGGCCGCCAGAAGTTGCCATCAGGGCCAGGAGCAGCGGTATCAAAGCCAGGATGAATTGAATCATTGTACTTATCGTGTCATTTGTGTAATCTACTACAACATGGAAACTGTTGAGCGCAATTATGATGAGAACCATGAACACAATTGAATAGGCAACTTTGCTTATGGTGCTTTTTTCAAAGGAATTTTGCAGGGCTTGAAGAAACATGCTGAATACGGTGAGCAATATCAGCGATCCTAACAATTTCCCATTGACGATAAACTCATGGAATGCAAAGTTCAGTATGCCTTTGAACCATTCTTTCAGTGAAAACTTTTTTTCACCGCTGATGAAATCATATAGACTGCCTTTCTGGCTTTCTGGTAAATAGCCATCATATTTATTGATGATATCCTCCCAGAATGCTTTCAGTTCATCGATATTCAAGTCCTCAAGCTGGGCTCCGGCGATTTTATCCGGATTGATCAAAGAGCTGGTTTTCTCTTCATCTCCAGCAGCTTGTACACCCGGAGTGAGAAAAAATAACTGGATCAATACAATGCCAAGTATGAACTGCAAACGCTGCTTCAACTTTTTCACCTCTTTATGAAAGGCTCTTTTCTCAAATTTCGTTGCTATTTGACTACAAAACAGGATTTTATGACCATTTTTCTGGTAAAGTTGTCTTTTTTATGAGAAAAGAGCATGCAAACTTTATTCCGAACTGCAAAATGGCCTTATATTAGGTTAAAATCGGCTTTAGGATTTTAACAACAATCTTTACGAAAACAGCCTTATGAAAAGGCCTGGGTCAGCCCGGAATCAAGCGAATGATTGTTTCGATCATTACAGTGAGAATCGGAATAGCCATTGCCAGAATAAGAATCTTCCCGCCTAATTCTATTTTGGAAGCAATAGCTCCCTGGCCTGCATCTTTTGTGATTTGGGCCGCGAATTCGGCGATATAGGCGATTCCGATGATTTTCAGGATTGTTTCAACATAAACGAGATTTACTTTTGCATTCGCCGCCAGCTTCTGGATCATTGATATGATCTGGTAGATTTGGTCAACCAGAAAAAGGAAAATGGCCGAACCAGTGAACACAATCAGTAAGAAGGCAAAGTTTGGCTTTTGTTCCTTGACAATCAAGGCCAGGAAAGTCGCAATCAGTGCTACACCTGTTATTTGAAGGATCTCAATGGCAAAGCCCTCCCTTACCCTTGAAATAGGAAAACAGATTTAATTTTTTGAAAGAGGTCGTCGACAATCGAAGCGACCATGAAAAGGATGTAGATGAACCCAAACAAGGTTACCCACTGCGCATATTCCTTCTTTCCCACCTGATCGAGAATAGTGTGTAAAAATGCAACGACGATGCCTACACCTGCGATTTTAAAAATAATATCCACTTCAAGACCCATCTTGTCCTCCTCCTATACGCTATATCAGTAAGATGATTAATAGTAAGCCAGATAAAAAGCCGATACTTTTCACCATTTTTTCGTACTTCATTTGTTTTTCGCAGGCATCTGCTTCTTCTCTTTCCAGATGCGAGATCGTCAGCAGGATTTGTTTTTGCTGAGAATGCCGGTCATGCCTGCCGAGCGTCTCACCAAATTGCTTCATAATTTCAAACTCTCCCTGTTTGAAGGCTGTCAGTTTCCATACTTCTTTCAAGCTTTCTTCCCATGCGGCTTTCACCGTTGTATCTGATTCTGTCAGCTTTTTAGAAAAGGCTTCAAAAAACCAGGATAAAGGCTTAGACATCTGGGCAGCGAGTTTTCTTGAGGCATCATGCAGCGGTGTGTGACCATACATGATCTCTGCTTCCAAAGATTGCAATGCCGACTTCAGGAGCCGAAGCTGTCTTGGACGCTCGCTAAGATGCCTTGATGCCTCGAAACCTGTCCAAGTCGTGGCCAGGATAATTAAAATAGCGCCAATTATTTTTACCATTTATGTCACTCTCACTTTTTGGCGAATTTCTTTCCCGCTTGCTTCCCTGATCGAGGTAATTGTTCCCGGGCCAGAAATCCTTCCAAGCTCCACAAACCTATCAAAAATCCCCATCTCCAAAATTGGCTTCAAAGTTGGCCTTTTTTTTATATCCTCGAGTGAATCTCCATGTGTTGTCATGATTAATTTTATTCCCGCATTAACGGCTTCAAGAATTGCTTCTCCGTCTTCTTTGCGGCCAATCTCATCAACGACCAGAACATCGGGGCTCATTGAGCGGATCATCATCATCATCCCCTCGGCCTTGGGGCAAGAATCCAGGATATCAACTCTTGGTCCAAATGTAAGTTGAGGAACTCCTTTTACACACCCAGCTATTTCCGATCTTTCATCCACAATGCCAGCTTTTAGAGGAGGTAATTTTTTATCTGGAATTCCGCTGGAAATCATCCTTGCTATATCCCTGAGCAGCGTGGTTTTTCCTGTCTGTGGCGGCCCGATGATCATCGTATGTTTCCAGCCATTCTGGTAAATGTATGGAAGCAACGGCTCTGCGATCCCGATTTTTTCTCTTGCTATCCTCAGATTAAAGGAGGAGATATCCCTGATTGCTTTGACAAAGCCATTTTCAAGAATTACCTTTCCTGCAAGACCGACACGATGGCCTCCAGCAATAGTGATATAGCCACGCTTTAATTCTTCCTCCAAGGTATACATAGAAAAATGCCCTAGCTTGTTCAATAGCTGGACAGCATCCTCAGGCGGAATGATATACGGCAGGAATTGTGGCTTTCCTCTCACCGTTATTTCAAGCGGCCGGTTAATCCGTATCCGCACTTCTTCCATTCCATCTTTGTCATAAGGAGGCACTGCATCCAGCAATTCCGCAATTCGTTTCGGCAAAAAAGATAAGATATCGTCCATCATCGATCCTCCTGACATACGCTTACTTAATATGTATGCCTGCTTGGCCACTTTATGACCGGCAGATTCGCGAATGGTTGATAGAGAGATTTTATTGAATTTGATTAAATATGATGGTGAGCTATTTTTCAGAAAAGCTTTTTGCTGCATCGCGCAAAACGAAATAATATCTCTTTTAAACGAAAAGAATAGTATCGAAAGGAGTTGATCACTATGAATGAGGATCACAAGAAGTTCCAGAAAGTCCAGAGAGACGACCGTGCTTCCTATCTTGGGGGTGGCAGAAGTCCAAAGGAATCACCGATGACAGACCCTAAATATAACAACAAGAATGACACTGACAAATCACCTGGAGCTGGAGAGTAATACATTCAGTTCCTTTTATCCAGTCCATGCTTTTTTCTATGACCGTTATTTGTTTTTCAATAACAACATAGAAATAGGTAATAGAAAAAGTAGTGTGGAGGGATAATGGATGGGTAATGGATTGTATACAGGCTACCGTGGCAACAGTAACGGAAATGGAAAGAAGATCACTGTTAGTGGAGAAGGTTCTGTGTTCGCTGCGCCAAACAGGGGGACAGCAACGGTTGGCGTTCGGACAGAAAATCAAAACCTGCAAACTGCACAGGCTGAAAATGCCGAAAAATCTAATGGAATGTTAGCAGCCATACAAAAACTTGGGATTGCAAAGGATGATATTAAAACGGCCGATTTCCGGATCGATCCGATTTACACCTATGAGGACGGCAAGCAGTTCTTTCAGGGATATCGCGTCACACATCTGTACAGTATCACGATCAGAAACCTTGCACAGGCAGGCCTGATCATCGACACTGCTGTTGAAAATGGTGCAAACGAGATCATGAACATACAATTTTCAGTTGCAGAGCCTCAGGAATTGTACAATCGGGCACTTTCCATGGCAGTGGTCGATTCATACACCAAAGCCCAAACTGTAGCCAGGACAATCGGAATCCAAACTGCCATTTCCCCTCTCACGATTACCGAAGAAACACAGAAAGGTTCACCAGGCCCCTTCCTGGTTGCTTCATTAGATACAAGCAGCGGAAGCGGGACGCCGATTGAACCAGGACAACTGGAAATCAAAGCAACAGTTACAGGAACATATATTGGTTAATAACTCTGCAAAAGTCAGGCCTATTGCCTGGCTTTTTTGTGGTATGACAGTATAAGATGAACATGCAAAGCTCAGCTGACACAATTTGTCTATATCCACTTAAAAATTTTTAGGTTAAAATACCTCTATATGTATTTATCAAGGAGAGATGATCATGAAGAAATTAATTGCGGCATTTATGTTACTATTGTTGATTACCGGCTGTTCGAGCGGCGGTTCCTATACTGATGTTTCTGTCGATGAGGCAAAAGAATTGATAGATAGTGGAGATGTACAGGTTTTGGATGTACGTACACCTGAAGAACTCGCAGCAGGACATATTCCAGGTGCGAAATTAGTTCCATTGCAAGTCATTGAGAGCATGCTTTCCGAGCTGGATAAAGACCAAAAATATTTAGTCGTCTGCCGCAGCGGCAACCGCTCTACGGAGGCAAGCGGAATCCTGGTGAAAAATGGCTTCAAGAATATTTACAATATGACCGGCGGTATGAATGAGTGGAAGTTTGAGATTGAGCAATAAGAAAAGTGAATGCACCTTGGCAGCCGGGACAGGCGACGCAAATCAATCAGCATCTCGTTAAGAAGAGATGCTTTTTGCATATAAAAAAACCTGCTTTTCAGCAGGTTTTTAGATTATGAATTAAGCACGAGATACATAAGATGCATCAGTTGTGTTGATGATCAGTTTGTCGCCCTGGTTGATGAAGAAAGGAACCTGTACTGTAAGGCCAGTTTCCAATGTAGCAGACTTAGTACCGCCAGAAGAAGTGTCACCTTTGATACCAGGTTCTGTTTCTGTTACTTCAAGTTCAACAGAGTTTGGAAGCTCGACACCAAGAGTTTCGTGTCCAAATTGCATGATGTATACTTCCATGTTTTCCTTAAGGAATTTCAACTCATATTCAATAGAAGAACCTGGCAATTCAATTTGCTCGTAGGATTCATTATCCATGAATACGTGCTGGTCGCCGCTAGCATACAGGTATTGCATTTTGCGGTTTTCGATTTGTGCTTTCGCTACTTTCTCACCAGCGCGGAAAGTTTTTTCCTGGATCGCTCCTGTACGAAGGTTGCGAAGCTTTGAGCGAACAAAAGCCGCTCCTTTTCCTGGCTTTACGTGTTGGAAATCAAGGACACGCCAAATGCCATTGTCCACTTCGATTGTTAATCCGGTACGGAAATCGTTAACTGAAATCATTATTCGTCCTCCTAATGTGTCCTATAGTATGATGAGTTCCTTAGTAGAATGTGTCAGTGACTCATTATGGTCTTTCGTAATAACAGTATCATCCTCTATTCTTACTCCGCCAAGTCCAGCAATGTAGATTCCTGGCTCAACAGTCACAACCATGCCAGTTTCAAGGACGGTATCGGATCTGAAAGAAAGACCAGGTCCTTCATGTACTTCCAGTCCAATTCCATGGCCTGTAGAATGGCCAAAATACTCTCCGTATCCTTTTTCCGTGATAAAGTTGCGGGTAAGCGCATCAGCTTCCTTGCCCGTCATGCCCGGCTTGATGCCTGCCATTCCGCGGAGCTGAGCTTCAAGTACAATATCATAGATTTCCTTTAGCTTGTCTGAAGGGCTGCCTACTGCTAATGTACGGGTAATATCGGATACATATCCATTATAATATGCCCCATAATCCAGGGTTACAAAGTCTCCTGCCTCGATCACTTTGTCACTTGCTACTCCGTGTGGAAGTGCTGAACGGTAGCCGGAAGCTACAATGATATCGAATGAAGAGGATGTTGCTCCTTGTTTTCTCATGAAGAATTCCAGTTCATTTGATACTTCCAGCTCTGTTCTGCCCGGACGGATAAACTCAATTATATGTGTAAACGCAGCATCTGCGATGGCTGCTGCTTCCTTTAATATCTTAATCTCTGAATCGGTCTTAATCAAGCGTAACTTTTCGATTTCACCTGATACGGGCACTAATTCAGCTTCCACGACCTTATCGAAAGTTTTATAAGCTGAATATGTAACATGGTTTTCTTCGAAGCCGAGCTTTTTTATTCCAAGGTTTTTGGCTTGTGAAGCCACTTCATCCTGAATCAGTCCTTTATGCAGGACCACATCGTACCCTTCGCATTGTTTTGCAGCCTGCTCAGTGTACCTGAAATCCGTGATGAATAATGCTTTTTCTGCACTGATCAACACCATGCCGGCAGAACCAGTGAACCCTGTCATATATCTTCGATTGTAATCACTTGTGACCAGCATGCCATCGATTCCGAGCCTTTGAAAGCTCTCACGCAATTTTTGAATTTTTTCCATAACCTATTCCTCCCCTTTTGCTTCTCTTTTGAATGCTTCAAGCGCCAGTTCATAGCCAAGAAAGCCTAGACCAGCAATTTGCCCCTTTGATACTGGAGCAATCACCGATTTGTGCCTGAATTCCTCTCTTTGATAAACATTGGAAATATGTACTTCGATCACGGGACAGTTAATCCCTGCAATCGCATCCCTGATGGCGTAGCTATAATGCGTGAAGGCTCCTGGGTTAAAAATAATGCCATCCATACCAGTGTCTTCTGCCTCATGGAGTTTGTCTATCAGATCTCCTTCATGATTCGATTGGAAGCAAACAACCTCAATCTGGCTTTCCACTCCCAGCTGGACCATCCGTTTTTCCAAATCCTCCAAAGATCTGACACCGTATATTCCGGGTTCTCTTTTCCCCAAACGGTTTAAGTTTGGGCCATTGAGCATAAGTATTTTTTTCATGACAGGCTCCCGTAAAAAAAGAATGTTCAATAAGAACATTCTATCACAATTGATTTCGCTAAAACTACCATGAGACGCTCAGGAGGTAACTTCCTGCTGATTATTCTCACTGTTGCGATTTTCATTTTCTTCATATGATATGGAATAACCAACAAAAACACCGTAAAGAACATAAATGCAAATTGATGTGACCAACGTGTTCTTTGACAAGTCCCAGAACGGTTTAATACCGGGAAACAACGGATTGAGCACATAGAAAACAAGGAAAAACAGCGCCAGCCCGAATGCTGCACCAGCCCATAAGGACTTAAGCTTTCTCATTGCTGCATAATACACAAGAGCCGCGCCCGTTGAAAAAAGACCAATCACTACAATAGATATAACAGTACCAAGCCATTGCTCCTTCCATTCTCCAAGTGCCCATGGCTCGAGGATGACATTCGGACGGATTTCAGTAAAGTGAAAGATATAGGCTAAATAGGCAAGCGCACTCCAAAAAATCCCTCCAAACAACCCGGTGACGATGCTCATCGTGATGAAAGACATTGGTTTTTCCCTTTGATTCTGTTCAAGGTTTTCATGATTTTCTGCCATTAGTTGCACCTCCAACCTTAGTATGTCCCGGACAGACCAATCAATTGCACAACTGGAAAAATTGTTGCATAGGCTGTCCACTATATAGAGGTTTGTGCTAATTTTTAGTAAAATAAGAGTAACAGAACAAGTGGCTGCCATAATATGAAATGAGAATCTCTCGTTTAAAGCGCTTTTAAAAAGGAAAAAGTAGCAGGAGAAGAGTATAAAATCGGAGAATTTGTATAAAGTAATCGTTGGCAAGTTTAAAAGCTGGAAAAATTGCTCATGATGCTAGTAGGGAGGTGGCTTTCATTGAAGAATCGGGCTTCTACGTATATTGTTTCAGGACTGATCATTCTTGCAATCTTTGGTTTCGCCTTTAAGTTATTTACCGATCCATTAAGTATTCTAATTATGCTTGCAACAATCGCCCTGGTTGGTGCGTTAATTTATTTCCTTGTTACCCGCCTGACAATTTCGAGTTCGGGAAGACAGCAGCAACGTGCATTCCAAAAGGCTGCAAAGCGTTCCAAAAAGCGGTTTCAGACAAAAGACGCAAATACTTCCTCTAAACGGTCAAAAATAAAGTCGCTCGCATCCGCGCGCAACAAAAAGAAGGATGCGTCACATTTAACGGTCATAGAAGGTAAAAAGAGCAGAAAAAAAAATCGGGCTTCGTTTTAAGCTCGATTTTTTGTGTTTTATAAGCTAATAACACCAGGATTTAAAAAACTTCTCTGTGTTCATTTTACCAAGATCAATCAGTTCCTGTTTCTTTTCATCTGAAAGCTGAAATTCAGTTGTCAAATTGCCTTCTGTCGGAATGAAAATGATATTCTTTTCAAGCTTCCTGGAAATATATCGGGAGTCATGCGCATCTTTCATTGTTTCGAACAAAGCTTCGAACAAATTCAAGGCGTTCTTGATTTTGTTGGTAGGCTGCTGGATCAAATTTTGGCTCAGCTTGACTCCAAGTACCGGTCTGACTTTTTTCACGTTATCTTTATCAAATAACCACATTGGAAAATTGCTTAACACTCCACCATCCACAACGATATTTATGCCAACCCGGTCACGCAGCTTTACCGGCTCAAAGAAGAACGGAAGACTGCAGCTCATTCTGATTGCCTTTGCTACAGGAAAGGTTCTCGGATCAACACCGTATTTTGGCAAATCATCTGGGAGGATTAGCAGCCGGCCATTCGTAAGATCTGACGCGATAATCCTTAATGCATCCGGAGCAAGATCCCCAAAAGTGCGCAGCCCTCTGGCAGCCAATACATCCGCTATCCAGCACTCCAATTCATCACCTTTATAAAGTCCCAGCCGCCAGTATACAAAAAGCCACTTGGTCAACGCGGATGGGATGACCGTTTTTCTTGAATCGAGAAATTTCTTCAGGTCGAGTTCATCCAAAAGATTGGCCATCTCTGTGCTAGTGTAGCCAGCGGCGATCAGGCCAGCTATCAATGAACCCGCACTGGTTCCGGCAACCCTTTTAAAACGGAATCCCCGTTCTTCGATTGCGGCACAGGCACCCACCAATGCTAATCCTTTAATTCCTCCGCCGGAAAAAACGCCGTCAATATACATATGAGCCACTCCCGTCGATGTAATCCCATCTTTACATCTTTAAGCGCTCAATTTACAAAATAGTACGGCGTACAGGTTAAAAATTTCAGCTTTATGTGAAATATTGGATCTCGGCTTCTGGGAAAAAAGAATGGATATAACCCCGGATCGTTGACTCAAGGTCCTTTGCTTCATCATTCTGGTAGACGTACTTCCCTATCCCGTAACGTCCCCACTTATATTTTCGTTTCTCTTCATCCATTTGAAGCTTGGATTTAGGATATCGTTTTTGAATCACATTTTTTGCAGGCTTAGTGAAACGATGCTGGATAAGTTCAAAGCTAAGGCCAGTCAGATCGATTCCTTCAAGGGAATGGCTGAGTCTTTCAAATAATTCGTGATAGCCCTCTCTCCAGCCTTCATGTATATAAATTGGCGCAACGATGAACCCAAGCGGGTAACCTGCCTTTGCCACCTTTCTTGCTGCCTCCAATCTTTCATCAAAGGAAGAAGTTCCTGGTTCAAAGTTTTTGATCACATAACGGGCATTGACACTGAACCGGAATCTTGTTTTACCATTATGCTTTGCATCAAGCAGATGATCGACATGATGGTATTTGGTCACAAACCTTAATTGTCCATATTCCGACTCCCCGAAAAATTCGATTGTTTTCTTTAGAGCGTGGGTTAAATGGTCAATACCCACAATATCTGATGTACATGCTGCTTCAAATCTTGTGATTTCAGGTTTTCTTTCGTCCATGTATTTTTGCGCCTGATCGAAAATTTCATCAAGGTTTACGTATGTGCGGATATAAGGCTTGCTTCCAAGCGTCGTCTGCAGATAACAGTAATGACAATGGCCCATGCACCCGGTAGCAAGCGGGATCGCATATTCAGCAGAGGGTTTGGAGGTATCGAATTTCAATGTCTTTCTGATACCAACAACAAGAGTTGATTTCGCATTCCGGTATTGCTGTAGTTCATTCTCTCCAGGGATGCCGCGAACCTGGTTATGCGAAGTAGTCTCCCTGATTTCCAGTCCCATCTTTTCGAACTTTTCCTTTAGCTCCCGCCCAAGCGGGTATTCCAAAGCCCTTGGCTCAATGTATACAAGCTGTGGTACAAAAGCTTTCATTTCAATTTCCTCATTTCATTCCATATTGTCAATATGGTTAGTATGGGCAGAAATGAAAAAAGAGGATGGGAAAAATTTTTCCATCCTCTTAGGTACCATATTATAAACCGCATTTCAACTGTGCGTTACAGTTTGTACATGTGTTGCAGCCGCCGATTTCTTTTACTTCACCTTTGCGGCAGACTGGGCATGTGTTTCCGACTTCAGAGCCGATTGTTACGTTGGTTGAACGCAATTCATTGATCGTGTCGACAAGGACAACATGCTGCTTTTGTCTTTCTTTCTTGTCGATTTCCTCTTCCATCGTGTTTTCTTCCGCTTTAAGCGTCAATACTTGAGAATCGCGGGAGCCGTCTACATAAACGGTTCCGCCCTTCGCTCCGCCTTTATACAGGCGCTCATATACCTTTTCAACCTGCTCTACACTGTAACCCTTCGGCGCGTTGACCGTCTTGCTGATTGAGCTGTCAATCCAGCGCTGGATGACACATTGAACATCAGCATGTGCTTCAGGCGCCAATTCCATCGCGGAAACGAACCAGTTCGGCAGGTTCTCAGGATCAGCATCCGGATTGCGGTCCAGATATTCCTGAACGATATCAGCCTTCACTTCAATGAACTTGCCAAGACGGCCGCTTCGGAAGTAAGAGAAGCTGAAGTAAGGCTCAAGTCCAGTTGAAACGCCAACCATTGTTCCAGTTGATCCCGTGGGAGCCACAGTCAACAAGTGTGAGTTGCGAATTCCGTTTTCAAGAATCGACTCGCGAATATCCTCAGGCATTTTCTTCATGAAACCAGTGTTCGTGAATGCCTTACGAAGCCTGTTTGTTTCTTCTTCTGTACCGCCTTGAAGGAATGGGAAGCTTCCTTTTTCCTTGCCCAATTCCACAGATGCTCTGTAGGCAGAAGTCGCAATTGTTTCAAATACCTTATCGACAAGCTGGTTTCCTTCTTCAGAACCGTATTCTGTTTCACAGTAGATCAGAAGATCGTGAAGTCCCATTACACCAAGACCGACACGGCGTTCACCCAATGCTTGTCTCTTATTATCTTCTAGGAAGTAGGGAGTCGCATCGATGACATTGTCCTGCATGCGCACGCCAACTTCTACAGTACGCTTCAATTTTTCAAAGTTAACTGTTTTTGTTTCCTTGTCCGCCATTTCTGCAAGGTTCACAGCAGCGAGGTTGCAGACAGAATTTGGTGCGAGAGGCTGTTCCATTTTGTTACCCTAAAGGCTTTTTATCCCTTAGTTCTAACGGTTCGTTTCCCGTTAGTTCAGCATATCTTTTCATTACAAACACTTTTCATAAATAGCAGGAGCTCTTTTCTTCCTCGATCTTCTCCAAATACAGCTTTAGAAATAACTCTTAAATCCTTAACTCCAAATGAACTTTCAATTTGGTCAATCATGCTACTAATTGTAGTACTAACCTTATTTAAAGGAGTACTTAAAACTAAACTTGAATTGGCAATTGACCATTCGACAATGAATTGCTTAATTTCTCTATGAAGAACCTTTCTCTTGTTAACATATATATTAGTTGCATTTTGAATTGCACTTTTTCCAGCACATACTTTATTACAAAACTTCTTAGGGGAACTTACAAGGGTTATAAACTCGGAGTTACAAATCAAGCATCTTCTTTTTTCCCTCGGAGTTTTGATCTTGCCTTTTTGTGAAAGACCTGATTTTTTTAACCCGTCTAACATTCTTTGTTTTGCTGGACTATTAGAATTCCATAATTGTTTTGTATGCTCCCCGATTTTTCTCTTAGTAGCTGGAGAATGTTTTACATTAAAGTGCCCATTCAATGACCCTGATAACGATTTGTTAATAGTAGTATCTTTTGATTTAATCCAATTCGTTATAACAGAGTTTAAAGTGAAAGGTAGGTATTCATATAAGTTTAAAAGTTCTTCATAGGAAATCAATTCACCATCTATTCCATATAGAGTTTTTATTCTTTCTAAAGCCATCCTGGCGCATTTTTTAGCTTCTCTGTTCCGAGATTTTATTTCAACAATCTTTGACAAAGAGCCGTTTTGATCGAAGATGAAAAAATCAGGTTTATAAATCTTATATCCTATATCAAAGGTTTTAGCTTCGTAAGTCCAATTGACCTTATAATAGTCCAGATATACGGCGTATGCATACTCATAGGAACTTCTTAAATAGAAACCTTTATAGTAGCCTGCATAGCCTCTATTCATAAAAACCTCTCCATTATTTTTTGTGTTGTAATGTTGCGGCCTCGTGGATGGATTATATTCTGCTCAAGCAGGTTCACCATCTATGCGTTGCCCCTGACCTTGTTTTTAACCAAGGCCTTCGGTTCGGATTCCCATCTCAGGGTTCCCGCTTTATTCCGCAATTTTTAACGTGAGGCAAACTAAGCTACTCTACCACACGGATTTGTTGCTACAACTTTCTGTCCATATGCCTGTGCGTTTGTCATGTCATTGGCATTGTCGATGAAGAAAATGCCTGGTTCAGCTGAGTATGTCGCACAGATATTTATCAGGTTCCATAGTTCTTTTGCTTTGATTTTTCTATAAGTGCGCACTTTATATCCGAGCTTTTCCCACTCGCGGACGTCGCCGATCTTATGCCATTCTTCGTTATAAACCTTCATTGTCTCAGCATCATAGCTTTCGACATCTGGGAAGCGAAGTTCATAATCTGCATCGTTATCGACTGCGTCCATGAAATCCTTCGTCAATGTGACGGAAATGTTTGCACCTGTAAGGAATTCGGAGTTATGGACTGTATAGGTTCCGCCTGTTGCAAGCTTTTCTTCAGCCGCTTTAATGATATCTGCGCTGAATCCACCGTAACCCGGGATGCTCTTATAGTTCACGATTCCCTGGTACATTGCTTCTTCCTGCAAAGTCAGCGGTGTGAATTTTAATTTCTCTTTCGCCATTCTCTTGATTGATTCATCATTTGTGCTTTCAATCAGGAAGCGAAGGATTCTTGGGTTTTGCATTTTTGAAATTATGAATTCCACAATGTCAGGATGCCAGTCAGAAAGCATGATCATCTGTGCGCCGCGTCTTGACCCGCCCTGCTCTACTAAATGCGTCAGCTTGGCGATGTCATCAAGCCATGAAACCGAGCCGGAAGATTTTCCATTTACGCCCTTGGCTAGTGTGTTGCGCGGTCTTAATGTTGAACCGTTCGTTCCGACTCCGCCGCCGCGGCTCATGATTTCCATGACCTGCTTACGGTGCTCGGAAATTCCTTCGCGTGAATCTTTTACAAACGGCATTACATAACAGTTGAAGTAAGTCACGTCTGTTGCCGCGCCCGCTCCGTAGAGAACACGTCCTGCCGGGATGAAGTTCATTGATACAAGCTCTTGATAGAACTTCTCAAACCATTCCTGGCGCTTCTCTTCTGTTTTTTCCACAGCTGCCAGCCCTGTGGCGTTACGTTTTGCGATTTGCTCGTAGAATATTTCCAGCGGCTTTTCGATGACGTCCAGTGACTTTGTGATCACGCCGGTTGCTGCTTCTTCCGGGTCATCCAGCACACCGCGGAATTCTTCGTCTACAAGCACTTTGGCTTTTTTATTTTCCCAATCAATATCTTGTATGAATCCAAGTCCGCGTGCCGGAAATTTTGGATCCTCTTTGATGGTAAGGACGACGAAATCACCATTTGATAGAGTAATTTTTTCAGTGTCTTTAAAAGTATAGCGGTCCAGCATGACTAGTCGGGAGACGCCTTTGTGGGTAAGTTTCATGTCAGAGGTAATCGGGTGAACCTGCGGGAACAGCTTAATATCCTTGTTCAGACTTTCTACATCCAGGCTCATTTTTTGTCCAATAGTTACAGACATTTCTACAACTCCTTCTACGGTTTTAAATCTTTTCTCTAATGGATTACTAGAAGTATGTAATTCTAGCTGCATTTTTGAATTACCCTTACGTTATCATATCGAAACACCAAAAATCAATATATAGTGTATTTTTTATTTTCGACAACACTACATATGGTGTTAAGGTCAAAGGATGGTGTTTTTGTCAAACATGAAAACTATTAAAAAATAGAGATATAAAGAGAGAAAGATAGAATTTCTCCAGTAAATGATAAAAAACAACAAATTTCGAGGGTTGCACTTTTTTATAAATCCTCAGAGCCTAGAAAATACTGGATACAAACAAAAAAAGCGGAAAATCCGCTTTTAAATATTTTATCTTTTGAAATTCCACTCATCAGATTCGTACTTATTTTTGGCCAGTTCATTTACATAATCCAATTCTTCGTCACTTAAGGTGTATGGCTCCAAAATAATTCCCAAACCATCTTCAAAACCTTCCTTGAATGCTTTCTTCGCTTCTTCAAGATTAATGTTGCGGTTGCTGATCTCATTAATGGCAACAGCTTTTGTCTTAAAGGCCTTCTGCATTCTCTCCTTAACTCGGTCATTCGGATACTTGAATAAACTGAAAAGCTTATCCTCATCTAAATCAAGCAAAATAGAGCCATGCTGAAGGATAACCCCTTTTTGCCGGGTCTGTGCGCTGCCTGCCACTTTTCGTCCCTCAACAACAAGCTCATACCAGCTTGGAGCATCGAAACAAACTGCCGACCGCGGGTTTTTCAATGCTTCTTTTTCAGTAGAAGTTTTCGGTACAGCAAAATAAGCTTCCAGTCCTAACTTCTGGAACCCTTGTAAAATCCCTTCCGATATCACACGGTATGCTTCTGTTACTGTTTTCGGCATTTCTGGGTGTTCTTCAGATACGATCACGCTGTATGTAAGTTCATGTTCATGCAAAACGCCCCTGCCGCCAGTAGGTCTCCTTACAAAACCAAGACCGTGCTGCTTCACCGCTTCCATATCAATTTCTCTTTCAATCCTTTGGAAATAGCCAACGGATAGTGTCGCCGGGTTCCATCCATAAAAACGGACCACCGGAGGAATTTTCCCTGCACCATGCCAATCAAGCAAGGCCTCATCCAGCGCCATATTAAAAGAAGGTGAACAGTCTCCTGAATCAATAAATCCCCATACCTCATTATTCATAAAATTTTTACCCCATTTAAAATAGTTTAAAGCTAAGATTTTTTTAGTCTAACAAAATAAATTTCAAAAGCAAAGCAAGTTGATTTAAAGAAATTTACTAATTTCCTTTGCTCTCTGCCATGAAGGCTTATATAATTAAAAGTGGCTCAGCTAAGCTTGAAAGGAGAAATATGTTTTGGATACACTTATCTTTTTAATCGTCCTAACAGTTGCGGTTATTCTTTACTCTGTGTTTATGTATTTCCGCCAGAAAAAAATCCTCAAGACCCTGACAGAGGAAGAATTTATTGCAGGTTACCGTAAAGCGCAGTTAATTGATGTCCGTGAACCGAATGAATTCGCTGGTGGACACATTTTAGGCGCAAGAAATATCCCGCTTACCCAGCTTAAGACACGCCTGAAGGAAATCAGACCGGACAAGCCAGTCTACCTATACTGCCAGAGCGGATCTCGCAGCGGACGTGCTGCACAGATGCTTTACAAAAAAGGCTATAAGGATCTCAACCAGCTACAAGGCGGCTTCAAAAAATGGGGCGGCAAAGTCAAAGCTAAATAAGCAATAATCCCATAAAATTACCCCTCAGCTATGCTGGGGGGTTTAGCTTTTTTAATTCAGGAAATAATCAAACTGAATTTTTACCGGACCAAGGAAAATTCCTCTTGGTTCGGACAATATCTCGGATTTCCCTCTTTATTTTGTCTGAAGTCATACTAGGTTCAGACAAAACCACAGCTTCTCCTCATTGTTTTGTCTGAAGTGACACCAAGTTCAGACATAATCTCAATGTTTCCTCATCATTTTGTCTGAAGTCATACTAGGTTCAGACAAAACCACAGCTTCTCCTCGTTGTTTTGTCTGAAGTGACACCAAGTTCAGACATAATCTCAATGTTTCCTCATCATTTTGTCTGAATTCATACCAGGTTCGGACATAATCTCAGCTTCTCCTCGTTGTTTTGTCTGAAGTGACACCAAGTTCAGACAAAGTCTCTGCGCTTCCTCTTAATTTTGTCTGAAGACATACCAGGTTCGGACAAAACCACAGCTTCTCCTCGTTGTTTTGTCTGAAGTGACACCAATTTCAAACAAAATCTCAATGTTTCCTCATCATTTTGTCCGAAGTCATACTAGGTTCGGACAAAACCACAGCTTCTCCTCGTTGTTTTGTCTGAAGTGACACCAAGTTCAGACATAATCTCCATGTTCCCTCATCATTTTGTCTGAAGTCATACTAGGTTCGGACATAATCTCAGCTTCTCCTCGTTGTTTTGTCTGAAGTGACACCAATTTCAAACAAAATCTCAATGTTTCCTCATCATTTTGTCTGAAGTCATACTAGGTTCGGACAAAGTCACAGCTACCTCTTCTAACTTTGTCCGAAGCCTCTAGGATACATCACCACAACAGGTTCAATAAAAAAAGTCCTGCCAATAACAAACCTGGCAGGACTCTTATCATACTATTCTGCTTTCTGGTAGCGCAAAATCGGCTTCCTTGCAGCTGTGGTTTCATCCATTCTGCCGACCACTGTGGAGTGTGGCGCTTCCTGAACGATCTCTGGATTCTCTTCTGCTTCTTTGGCGATCTGGATCATCGCGTCGATGAAGGCATCGAGGGTTTCCTTAGATTCTGTTTCTGTCGGCTCGATCATGATTGCCTCTTCCACATTCAATGGGAAGTAGATTGTCGGCGGGTGATAGCCGAAGTCAAGCAGGCGTTTTGCGATATCCAATGTACGGACGCCAAGCTTCTTCTGGCGCTTGCCGCTTAGTACGAATTCGTGCTTGCAATGCCTGTTGAATGGCAGGTCATAGTACTCTGCAAGTCTTCTCATCATATAGTTCGCGTTCAGCACTGCATACTCCGTCACGGCCTTCAAGCCATCAGGACCCATTGTGCGGATGTAGGTATATGCACGTACATTGATGCCGAAGTTGCCAAAGTATGGCTTAACCCTTCCGATTGACTGCGGACGGTCGTAGTCGAACTTATAAACGCCATCCTGCTTTGTCAAGATTGGCTTTGGCAGGAATGGAATCAAATCTGCTTTGACACCGACTGGTCCTGAACCTGGACCGCCGCCGCCGTGTGGGCCTGTGAATGTCTTATGAAGGTTCAAGTGAACAACGTCGAAGCCCATGTCGCCAGGACGTGCCTTCGACATAACAGCGTTAAGGTTCGCTCCATCATAGTAAAGCTTTCCGCCTGCGCCATGGACGATTTCAGCCATTTCAAGAATGTTTTCTTCGAATAGACCAAGAGTGTTCGGGTTAGTCAGCATTAATGCCGCTGTATCTTCACCGACAACCTTCTTCAGGTCTTCCAAATCAACAAGGCCGTTTTCATCTGATTTTACAGTGATCGTCTCAAAACCAGCTACTGTTGCGGATGCTGGGTTTGTTCCGTGAGCGGAGTCAGGAACGATTACCTTCGTACGCTTGTCGTCACCATTTGCTTCGTGATAAGCGCGGATCATCATCAAGCCCGTCCACTCGCCGTGTGCACCGGCTGCCGGCTGAAGAGTCACTTCGTCCATGCCAGTGATTTCAATCAGGTGTTCCTGCAAGTCGTACATCAATTCAAGCGCACCCTGGACAGAACTTTCATCCTGCAATGGATGCAAATGTGCAAAACCATTGAAGCGCGCAACATTTTCATTCATCTTTGGATTATATTTCATCGTACATGATCCAAGCGGATAGAACCCGGAATCAACGCCGTGGTTGCGCTTGGATAGTGCAGTATAATGGCGCATGATATCAAGCTCGGAAGCCTCTGGAAGTTCTGGTTCTTCTTCGCGAAGGAATCCTTCTGGCAATAGCTCAGATAAGTCGGCTTCTGGAATATCCATTTCCGGCAGGCTGTATCCTACACGGCCCGGTGTACTTAATTCAAAAATGAGTGGCTGATCTTCCTTATGCATTGATATCCCCCATTTCCTTAACAAATGTATCGATTTCTTCTTTTGTTCTTAATTCAGTTATCGCAACAAGCATGTGGTTTTCGAAATTGGAATCATCACGTCCAAGGTCATAGCCGCCGATTATGCCTTTTTCAAGAAGCATTTGGTTGACTTCTTTTACCGGCTTATTCAGCTTGACAACGAACTCATTGAAAGTAGGTCCATCAAATGCGATTTCGAAGCCATTCTCTTTAAAAGCTTTCTTCGCATAATGAGCTTTTTGAATATTGGCCACAGCCATTTCGCGAACGCCTTTTTTGCCAAGAGCAGTCATCGCTACTGAGGCAGCAAGTGCATTCAATGCCTGGTTTGAACAAATATTGGAAGTCGCTTTGTCACGGCGGATATGCTGTTCTCTCGCCTGAAGCGTCAATACGAATCCGCGGCGGCCCTGGTCATCCTTTGTCTGGCCGACTAGTCTGCCTGGAACTTTTCTCATGAGCTTTCCTGATACAGCGAAGTATCCACAGTGAGGGCCGCCGAATGCTGTCGGGATTCCGAAAGGCTGGGCGTCTCCAGTAACGATATCAGCACCGAACTTCCCTGGAGGCGTTAATGCTCCAAGTGCAAGCGGGTTACTTGATACAACGAACAATGATTTATTCTCATGTGCGATTGCTTCAATTTCCTTCATTGATTCAATGCTGCCGAAGAAGTTTGGATACTGAACGATGACAGCAGCTACTTCTTCACTTGCCATATCCTTCAGTGCTTCGAGGTCCGTTACGCCATCCTTGTGGGGTACTTCCACAACGTCAATATATTGACCTTTGGCGTATGATTTTACGACATCCTTGTATTCAGGATGGACAGCACTTGAAATCAAGACTTTCTTACGTCTTGTATGGCCTGCACTAAGCATCGCTGCTTCAGCAAGAGCTGTTCCACCGTCATACATGGATGAATTTGCTACTTCCATGCCAGTCAATTCACAGATCATCGTCTGGAATTCAAAGATTGCCTGAAGTTCACCCTGGGAAATCTCTGGCTGGTAAGGTGTATAAGCAGTGTAAAACTCTGAGCGTGAAAGAACATGGTCAACAATTACTGGAATGTAGTGATCATATACACCAGCGCCTATAAATGAAGTATTCATTTTTAAATCGGCATTTTTTGCAGCCATCTTTGTCAGTTCTTTCATTAGAGCTGTTTCAGACTTGGCTGGTTTGATGTTGTATTCTCCGGCAAAACGGACTTTTTCAGGAATATCGCTGAACAGTTCATCGATCGATGAAACGCCGATGCTTTCCAACATTGCGGTTTTATCACTTTCAGTCAGCGGTAAATAGCGATGCTTCATAACTTTTTCCCCTCTCCGGCTTTTACTTTTTATCTCTTTTATAAAAAGGTGTAGCTGAAACAGCAGCTTTTAAGCGTTTTCCGCGGATTTCAACTTCCACTTCGTTACCTAACTCAGTTTCTTTTGCATCAATCAGTGCAAGCCCGATATTTTTCTTGAGCGTCGGGGATTGCGTGCCAGTCGTTACTTCGCCAATCTGAGTATCACCTTTGAAAACGGGATAACCATGGCGCGGGATTCCCCTGTCGATCATTTCAATACCAACAAGCTTCCTAGGCAGACCATTTTCTTTTTGCTGCTTAAGTGCTTCTTTTCCAATGAAATCAGCTTCTTTATTCAGCTTGACCGCGAAGCCTATTCCAGCTTCAAGCGGGCTGATCTCAGATGAAAGCTCCTGGCCGTACAAAGCCAGATTAGCTTCAAAGCGAAGTGTATCCCTGGCACCCAGGCCGCATGGAATGACACCCTCATCTTTGCCTGCTTCAAGGATTTCCTTCCAGAGGTTTGCAGCATCCTTTGAATCGCAGTAAATTTCGAATCCATCTTCGCCTGTGTATCCTGTTCGTGATACAAGCGCTTTCTTGCCGTTCAGGTCAACTTCCTCACTGAACTTGAAGAAACCAATTGTGCTTAAGTCATGATCCTTTGCCAACTTTTGAAGGACTCCCTCAGCAAGCGGTCCCTGCAGGGCAAGCTGCGCCATGCCTTCGGACAGATTCTTAATTTGCACATTGCCTTCAAGGTGATCTTGCATCCAATCGAAATCTTTTTCGATATTGGAAGCATTCACTACAAGAAGATAATGCTCATCCTCGAGTTTATAAATTAACAAATCATCAACAGTGCCGCCGGTCTCATAACACATTGCTGTATATTGGGCTCCGCCGTTTTTAAGCTTTGAAACATCATTCGTCATCATTTTTTGTAGATATTCAAGACTATCGGGGCCTTTCACCTCGATTTCTCCCATATGAGAAACATCGAATAGACCAGCTTTTGTCCTAACTGCTTCATGCTCTTCCTTTATGCTTGAAAATTGGACCGGAAGCTCCCAGCCTCCAAAATCAACCGTCTTCCCACCGTATTCCTTGTAAACTTCAAATAGCGGTGTTCGTTTTAATTCACTCATTATGTATCCCCCTTCGTCCTATAGCTAAAAACCAGTTTTCGCCCACGTTCTAGTGAGTCAAAATACTCTGTCAATGGACCATAAAAAAGGACAGAGTCCCCCCCTGAATCTGAGAAGGTCTCTGTCCTTTCACCTGAAAGTTTACCTGTTTAGGCTTTCCCCTTGGGTGGCTCCCACTAATAAAGCGCTCTCCAGAGATGCGTCAAACAAGAGTTCTTTTGCCTGAGAGATTCACAAAGTTTGCTTGCTCCTTCGGCGCTACGTAAGTAGTCTCTCCCCTTGTTGTCATCCGCATTTATATTATTTTCACAATTGGGCATGCTAGACGTTATTACACATGTCTGTAAACTGACTATTTAAAGCTATAAAATGACAAATTTCAAAACATTCAAAAGCTAACTTCATCCTACCATTAGAGAGCCAATTTCGGCAATATATTTATACTTTAAAAGAGGTGGATAAAATGACCGTTCAAATTAACTTTGATTCTTCCTGGCAGGACGAAATGGCTGAAAGAATTGAGAATGACGGCCCATGGGGAAATTGGGAGCTCTATAAGCTTGCCGTTGAGATAGAAAAGCATACCATTATCCCGGAATTCGAGGGACTTCAGGCACCGGCGCATTTGCCAGAACTCACTCCTTTGCCACATCAGCTGGAGGTAGCAAAGCAGGTCGTTGAGAACATGAACGGAAAAGCAATACTGGCTGATGAAGTTGGTCTGGGGAAAACAATCGAGGCTGGATTGATTTTAAAAGAATACATGATCAGGGGTCTGGTCAAAAAAGTATTGATCCTTGTTCCTGCCTCCCTTGTCTCTCAGTGGGCCATGGAGTTGAATACCAAATTCCATATCCCTGCCATTGCCCAGAAGAAAAGCTACGTTTGGGAGCAGTGTGATGTTGTCGTATCTTCAATTGACACGGCGAAACGCGCGCCGCACAAGGATATCATCAACAACTTAAATTATGACCTTATCATTATTGATGAAGCTCACAAGCTAAAAAATAACAAAACAAAAAACTATGAATTTGTCCAAAATCTTAAGAAGAGATTTTGTCTTCTGCTTACAGCAACACCGATACAAAACCGGATTGAAGAAATTTTCAATCTCGTTTCACTCTTAAAACCAGGACATCTGGGCAGTGAATCGGTATTCTATGACAAGTATAAGAAGGATGCCAGATCTGTTAATGATGATGAACACCTTAGGGAACTGGTCAATAAAGTAATGATCCGCAACAGGCGCTCTGATACCGGAATCGAATGGACTAAACGCCATGTAGAGACTATTCCTATCCACTTCTCAGAAGAAGAGCGGGCACTGTACGATTCGGTTCAAACCTTAAGAGGTGCTGAAGCCGGTCTCAGCTCCAGTCAATTCTCGTTAATGACACTTCAACGGGAAGCTTGCAGCAGCAGGGAAGCTGTTTTCTACACCCTCAGGAACATGCTTCAAAGACAGGAGAATCCATCAGTGGGATTCCAGAATACTATCGCCCAGCTGATAAAACGCGTCGAGGGGGTTACGAAAAACTCTAAGGCTGAAAAAGCGCTTGAATTAATAAAGCAGATTGATGACAAAGTGATTATTTTTACCGAATACAGGGCCACACAGCTATACCTTCAATGGTTTTTGAAGCAGCATGGCATCACTTCTGTTCCATTTCGTGGAGGATTCAAACGCGGCAAAAAGGATTGGATGAGGGAGTTATTCCAGAAGAATGTCCAGGTCCTGATCGCAACAGAAGCGGGCGGTGAAGGAATTAACCTGCAATTCTGCAGCCACATCATCAACTTTGACCTCCCCTGGAATCCGATGAGACTTGAACAAAGAATCGGAAGGATTCATCGCCTCGGGCAGGAAAAAGATGTAAAAATATATAATTTCGCGACAAAAGATACAGTTGAAGAACATGTCCTGAAACTGCTATACGAAAAAATCAACCTTTTCGAAAAAGTTATCGGTGAACTTGATGATATTCTTACGAAATTGGAATTTGGGAATATCGAAGATCATTTGACCGATATTTTCGGAAAATCGACTTCTGAAGGGGAGATTCGGATCAAGATGGAAAACCTGACATCGATGATTCAGTTCGCAGAGGAAATGAAGGAGGGAAATCAGCGTGCAGCAACCGGAAATCCATAATTTTCTCGAAAAATATTTTACCGCGAATAACTGTGACTTAATGGAGAATAACAAGGGATATATGACAGTACAGTTAACTGTTGATCTTGATAAGGAATTGATGAACCGCCCTTTTTACTGGCATTACCTCGAGAAAACGGGCGGCGTTCCCAATCCAATGAAGCTGACCTTCATTACCAATAAACAGAAGGCACCAGACGATATCAAAGGTGAGGTCATCCACTTTGGGTCACCTCGCCTTCATCAAATCTTTGCATCGACAAAAAATCTTGCCGGATATATACGATTGTATCAAAACAACCAATTTCCTACCCAGACACCGCTTATACCCTGGATAGGGTTGAATATGAAAATATCGTATCAATGTGACAGGAAGCGGGATGTTTTCCATTCGATCGGCCTGCAGCTGATCAACGGAATGATGGTAGAAGATTTTCATGACAAACTATTGAAGCTGCCGCTGAATTCAAAAATTCCTGATTATGCTTATACTCTTTCTCCATTAATAAAGCCAAAAAGCGGAGTTAACAGGATTCAGTCTTTTTTGACAACAAGGGTAGAGCAAGAGGATCACACCTGGGCAGAAGAGGCAAGAAAACGCTGGCAGAAGGACCTGGAATTGCTCCATCACTTTTATGAAGACGAAGAAGAAGAGTCTGAAAGCTTTAAAACTGAAAAAGCTGCATTACAGGAGCAATATGAACCGAAGGTCAATATCGAAATCGTCAACGGCGGATTATTTTATTTAACAGAAAATGCTTTATGAGTGATCCTGCAGCAAAAAAACAAACCCGGCTATCGCTTTAGCCGGGCTTACCAATTATTTGTTCTTTTTCTTTTTCATGCTCGACATCAACATGAACGGCAGGATGCCAAACCACCTGAACAAGAAGGTAGCTTCCGCTTCTTTTTTCGCCTGCTTCATCTTCCGGCGTTCTTCCTTAGGTTGATCAATATATTTTACAACAGTCTGGGTAAGGTATTTAACATAATCATTTGTTTTCATGGTTACACCATCCTTCATACTTTATAAAGTATAACCACGACTTACTTTTTCATACGCCGAATGATTTCATCGGTGATTATTGAAACTGATTTACCGGTTACATTGACCTCAATATTTGCAGCCTCTCGATATAATGGAAGCCTGAGATGGTACAGTTTTTCAGCAGCTCCCAAGTTGTCTTGACTTAATAACGGCCTGGTATCGTCATCTTTCAGCCTCTCCATAATGGTGCTGAAATCTGCATTCAAGAATACTACATTCATTTTTTCTTTTAAGAACAATCTGTTCTTTTCCGAGCCAATAATTCCTCCTCCGGTGGAGACAACGGCATTACCTAAAGGCATAGAATGTAAAACTTCAGACTCCAGATTACGGAATTTTTCTTCACCATCAATGTCAAAAATTTGTTTTATAGTCTTGCCTGCCAACTTGACAATCTCACGGTCTGTGTCGTATACGTCTATTTCCAGCTTTTCAGCCAGTTCCTGTGATACGGTAGTCTTGCCAGACCCCATGAATCCAATTAAATATATAGCTTCCATATCTTTAATCACCCGTCAGTTCTTTTCCCTCCATCTTACCATCGCACCCGTAACCTTGTCATATTGGCCAATGCCAAGAGTTTTCTCCCCACTGTCAAGCTTAAGATTAAAAGTCACTTCCTCCACACTTACAGACAGAGATTGTTTTTGGAATGCAACATTTCCTAACTCATAGTCCATTATTCCTGAAGTTGGCAAATATCCATCATGCAGCATCTTCTCAGCCTGTTTGACCGAACAAAGCATATAGTATTCCTGCAGCCGTATCGTCTCTGTTTCTTTCGCGAATCTTTTCCCCGCTAGATAATTCTCTGTCAGTATCAACAAATAAAACGAAATAAGGAGCAAAAAGATCATCGTTAGCGGATAAACAAAACCTTTTTGATTTATGGCTCCACACCCCCGGTTTGATAAAATTGATGGATTTTAACAGAATAATCTTTTCCGTTTACATCCTTAGCTTTTATCTCTACGCCATCAGCTATTTTGCCAAAGCTGAAGCTTGTTAGATTTTGCACCAAGATTTCATGCCCCTGGTAATTCACCCTTCTCCTCATGCTGTCACCATATTTTTCATAAAGAATGATTTGCCCATCAACCTTCATTAAAAGCTTATCAGGCTGGACATTCAACTGCTGTGCAGACCGAATTTCCTTTTTCACCTGGCTGTTGAAGACCTCCCACTCCATCCTCCTCACTACAGTATCAGCAACACGCTGATCAAGGATAATTTTCATACCTAACGGCAGCATCGAGGCGATCAGAAGAAAGAGCAGAACAGATAGAAGCATCTCCACCATGGTAAAGCCTCGTTCACTCTGCGGGAGCACATTTTTCATAATGCCTCTGAGCGATATCATAATGAATACAAACCTCCCATGAAGAATCTTCCTCAATCTTGGTGACCACTACTTCATACTTGTCTCCATTCTGTTCAATGAATCTTCTGCCGAAATCAGTTCCTGTGATTTTCAAATACATCAGTTCGTCATATAACAAATTAATCGCCGTTGCCTTTTTTTCAGACTCCACTGTCTGGTTGATGACATGAATGGCAATCGGAAGCAATATTGCACTCCCCATTAAAAACGCAGCCAGCGATAGCAGCATTTCACTGAGAAAAAAACCATCATTCCTCCAAAACATAGAACCTGCCCTTTCCAATTTGAATCATCAGCTTGTATTTTTTTGAACCAGCCGTGACATATAATGACCCGAAGCTATCGATATTCCCATCCGGCATGTAGTGAAATAATAAATTCATCGTCCCTTTTTTCAATTTAATCTGGGAAGAATAATGTCTCTGAGCCAAATACGGAGAAGCATAATCCGTTCCGCGGATATAATAATAGTTATTTTCCGGCATGATATGGACAGTAATTGTTTCTTGATGGGAAATCGCATATTGCTGGCTGTATAGAAGGTCAGATTTGAATTGTGAAAAGAAAAGGTCTTTCTCAAGGATGTCCTTATGCGGTGAAAACAGGAAGGCTGATGTGAGGGAAAGCATCAGGAAGGCTGAAAGCACAATCAGCATTTCGACCATGGTAAAACCGCCAGAGTGGTTCATTGGCCGGTTGCAGTGATATCATCTTTCTTTACCACCGCACCTTCAGCAGTAATGACAAGTTCAGTTTTACCGTCTGGACAAGTAGAGCCCGTGTTTTTTAGGTACTTGTCAGTTTGAAGCTGTTCAAAGGTAGGATTTGTATTTTTGTCAATTTTGTACGCCTGCACCTGCGCCTCAACCATTTTTATATACCCTTCACACCCCTTTGAATTGATATTCGAACTATGTGTAGCAATATTCGGGACTGTAATAATAAGCAGAACAGAGATCACGAGCAATACAATCATCATTTCTATCAATGTGAAGCCTTTTTGGTTTTTCATTATGCATTCTCCTTTATTTTTCTGCATCAATAGATGATTAAATTCCTTTCATCATCTGGAACATCGGCAGTAATATGGCTAGGTACAGTGAAACGACTAGCAAGCCAATGAAGCTATACAAAATCGGTTGCACTGTCTTCATGGCTTTTTCCGATTTTTCTTCAAGCTCTTTCAGGCAGTGCCTGCTGTAAAAATAAAGTTCCTGGTCCAACTTCCCGTTCTCCTGCCCATGCTTAATAATCCTCGGCAGCTCTGCTTCAAAAAACAGATACTCCCCGACTGCTTTGTCGAAATCCTGGCCGGCAGCCAGTTTTGAAATCATATCCTTTCCTATCTCCCTTGCAAAAGGTTCATGAACGTTTTGCTCAAAAATCCGCAATGCCGCAAGGACGGAAAGGCCGCCAGAAAATAAATAGCTTAACTGGACAGAGAAGTAGTGGGAGTAAAGAAGACTGACAAATTTTCCGGCAATCGGCAGCCTGACAAGCATCATTTTTTGTTTCAATGGATGGATGTTTTTAAAGCTCGAAATGTAGTATACGGCAAGCAATGTGAGGAAACTAAGAAGAAAATAGAGCAGGTTTGGAAGAAAAGAGGCTGTTGCCCCAATGATTTTCATAAAAATATTCGGAGCCAGGTTCATGTCTAAAAATAGTGAATTGAATTTCGGCAGTAAAATCCTATTCACGAAAAAAAATAAAATAAACGTAAGCAATACTAGAAAAATTGGATATGCGGCAAGCCTTTTTAATCTCTGGTAGTCAGCTTCCCGCTTAAGGACCATGTCGCTCCCCTCTGTTAAGGTACGGGCCAGTCCGCCATGCTGCTCGGCAAAGTAAACATAGCTGACAAGATCCTTTTTAAAATTCAATTCTGCAAGAATCAGATATAACGGAAATCCCTCTCGCAGCTTTTCAAGGCTTCTTTTAACCTCCTCTTTCCTTTTCTTTTCCAAATAAAACGTCATGGATTCAATCGCTTCAGCCAATGAATAACCTCGCGACAGAAGCTCCCCACTCCTTTTGAGAAATCTGGCCTGTTCAGCGACAGGCCATTTACTCTCCATCATTGAGAACCCACCTCTGGTATTCTGATTCCTTTATGAACCCCAGAGCGATGCCTTTCATGATCGCATCTTTGAGCGTCTTGTAATGATAGCTGTGACACTCCCCCTTTGCTTCCTTCAGTACCGCAGATAAATCCTTCCCCGTAAGGATTTCGAAAACATTTCCCCTTTTACCGCCGCCTGATGAAAAGCAAAATGGCGAGCAAGTCCCTTCGCAGTAAGGACAAGTCAATTCCACGAGTCTCTGTGCCGTTACTGCAATCAGGGTCTGTTCAATCTCAAGCCAATTAATCCCGAATTCAATCAGCCTGTAAATCGCTCCTCTGGCATCCCTTGTATGCATAGTCGTGAGCACCAAATGTCCTGTCAGCGAGGCCCTTATAGCCGTTTCAGCCGTCTCTTTATCCCTTATTTCCCCAACCATTATAATATCCGGATCATGCCGCAGGATTGCTTTCAATCCCGCAGAATATGAAATTCCTGCCCGCTCATTAACCTGGACCTGCAGCACTGTGTCACTCGGTTTTTCAATTGGATCTTCCAGCGTAATGACATTGCGATTCACCAAATCCGAGGTTTCAGAAAGCATGGAATATAAAGTTGTTGTTTTACCACTCCCAGTAGGACCAGTAAAAATGATCAAGCCATGTGCGTGTTTTAGTAGGGAAATCAGTTTTTTTGATGTGGATGGGAATAATGAAATTTGGTATGAAGGAGTTTGATTTTGTTCGGGAAGGAGACGAATGACCATGCTTTCACTCTGGTAGGCAGGAAGCGTGGAGATTCTTAAGCCTATTTTCATTTCTTGATACTGATAGGTAAAAGCACCACTTTGTGGCCGCCTTTTTTCACCAATATCCATCGAAGCTGTGAATTTGAAGTGTGAAATGAGCCGCTCACAATCTGCTTGTTCTAGTGTGTACCGGGGAAGCAGCTGATTGCCAAGCCTGAATTTAATCAATGTGTCTTTCTCGCGAGGGATAATATGAATGTCAGACGCTCCACTTCTTAAAGCATCTTTCAGCACATTATCCGCTAGCTGTTCAATTGATTTAACAATAAGGATGCACCACCTTTTTCGGTTATAGAAAGAGATTTCGTCAAAATCCTTTTGTTTCCTGCAAAAAATCCGGCTTAAATGTGTATAAAAAGTGACAATTCAATTCATAATAACTATCGTAACGTCAGCAAGTCATATTATTGGGCTATAGCCAAGCGGTAAGGCAACGGACTTTGACTCCGTCATGCGTTGGTTCGAATCCAGCTAGCCCAGTTCCTAAAAAAAACGGAAGCATCCGCTTCCGTTTTTTTATTTAGCTATTTTTTTCAAGGCATCTGGGTTAAATCCAACAATCAGCTTTTTGCCATCTGTCAGGATCGGACGTCTCAACAGTTTCGGTTCTTCAATGACAAGTTTGATTACTTCCGAAAGTGGCAGATCTTCCATATCCACTCCCAAATTTTTATAAGTTTCTCCCCTTGTTGCAAGCAGTTCATCAAAGCCCTCAGTCGTCAGAGATAAAATTTGCAGCAGTTCATTTTTTGATGGAGTATCTTTGAACATGTGACGTTCATTAAATTTCACGCTGTTAGAGACCAGCCACTTTTTTGTTTTACGGCATGAAGTACAGCTTGGATATGAATAAAACGTCAGCTCTTCCATTAAGTTAACCTCCTGGCGATCAAAATTATCTTATATACGTATTGTATAACTTTTGTATAACATTTGTATACTATTTTGTCATCAATTCGCCATTTAGTTGTGAACATTTTCTAAACATATAGTGTAAACAGTGTAAACCTTATTTTCCTCTGTATTATAATGAAAGCAAATTAGTGGTCTGAGGTGAACTAAGGTGGAGCAAACATTAAAAATTACAAGTGTTTTGTCTGATCCAACGCGTTATTATATTTATCAATACATCACAAAAAGACATAAGGACGTAACCGTACAGGAAATTGCCGACAATTTCGATATCCATCCAAATGTGGCAAGGCTTCATTTATCAAAACTCGAAGATGTCAACATGCTGATTTCAGAAACAAAAAAGACTGGCAAAGGGGGACGTCCAAGCAGACTGTACCGACTTTCCGATGAAGTGATCCAGCTGCACTTCCCATTCCGCGATTATCAGTTATTGTCCAAAATCGCGATGACAACAATGATGTCTCTTGGAGAATCAGGAAAGACAGCGTTGTACTTGACAGGAAAACGTTTCGGGGAAGAACTGATTGAACAAGAAGTATCCCGAAACTCACATATGTCAGCTGAAATGACGTTCGAACATAAACTGAACTCAATCAAGAACGCTGCAACTCTTGCTGGCTTTTATCCTGAATTCGAGTCTAACAGCGAAAAGACCAAGATTTATTTCCAAATCTTTAACTGTCCTTTCAAGGAAGTGGCAATGGAACATACGGAAACAGTGTGCAATATGCATTATGAATTTTTGCGCGGTATGTTCGAATCACTGTTTGGTGAGATCGAACTGATCGAAAAAGAGAATATGTTCACAGGCTGTGACTCTTGTTCATATCAAGCTGTTATTGCACAATAATCAATCCTTGTTTACTTTTCACTCCACTTTACTTTATAATATGATAGTGATGGACTTGTAGGGTAAAGGAGGGATATCTTTGGATCGTATGTACAGAGTTTTAGGATTCTGGACGGGAATCTTTGCTGTCATGTTTTTCTTAGGTGACATGTATACGACGTCCTTGATTTTCTTTGGTCAAACTGGATTTTTCTTGCTTTTAAGTTACTTGAAACTGTCTGAGCGTATGTACATTTACGTCTTCGGCGCATACTTAACGATTTTCTTTGCTGGATTTACTTACTGGTCAACATTTATGATGCCATTAGGTGGAACTGGACATTGATCGATTGTTAGGTCAAATAAAAAAAGCGATGTTCATACATCGCTTTTTTTATTTTCTAAGCGTATATTAAAATAATTTCCCAATCGAGGGATCCAGACCCTTCGCCTGAACAACCACATCAAAGGACTGGCTGATCCCCCCTGGCAAGATTAGGCTTCGTATAGCGCGATTCCGCTTACTAGCTTCAGAAAACGGATTGGGGTCATTGTGTTCCGCAAGCTCTTCTAAAATGCCAGCAGCCATAAGGAACTTATCCTGTCTCATTTTTTGCACAAAGTTCAGGCTGTATTTCTCACCAATTAATTTTAGTGCATCAAAATGCACATGACTGGTAATATCCATCTCTCCCGGATGCTGCAAAACGTCATGATGCATCTGGTGCTGGTAATATCCCCTTAAGCTGCCGCGCCTCCTTGATGGGTGCATCCATTCTTCTTTCGTATATCCGTAATCTACAGTCACCATGAGGCCTTTCGTTAAGTTATCAGAGATCGATTTAATGAACGGTTCAAAGGCAAGCGGAATCTCAATCCTTTGCCCTTCAGCCAGTTCAAGTTCCTGGTCATTTAAAAATGCGGTAATCCGGTCATCCATTACTGGAAACATGATTTCTTTTAATTGTCCATCGTCATGGCCTACGAAAACTTCTCTCAAAATGCCATCGCTTTTTTCGACGACCTGGACAGGGAAAGCATCAAATAATTCATTCGAAAAAATCAGCCCTTCTTTCATGCCTGTATCTGCAAATGTACTACCATAAAGTAAATTTACATCTTCTAGACCGTTCAACTCTGCTTCCTGAAGCTTCCGATGATAAGGGCTGGCTTCAACTATACAGTATGTTAGCCTCTCATCATTCAAGTCATTCCAACCCTCAATAAATGCGCGGGCAAACCGACCATTCCCAGCTCCTATTTCACAAACAGATGGCGGCAGGGCAAGATTTCCAGAATGTTTCGCAAACCATTTGCCAATCAATCTGCCAAATACATCAGATACATTGCTTGTTGTATAAAAGTCCCCTTCTTTCCCTATTTTTTGGCGTTCCTTTATGTAATAACCTTCCTCAGGATGATAAAGTGCAAGTTCCATATACTCAGCATATGAAATCATTTTATCCGGGGAGGCGTCAATAAACTGTCTAATAATTTCTTTCATATTAGCTCCTTGAAAAAAAGTTTTCACTATTGACATAGTGTTTTCGGTATTATATTGTTTTAGTAGTAGCTTAACTATATCCCCTCCCATGATATGAATAGAACATCCCCCAGGAAAGCCCTTCTCTTTGAGAAGGGCTTTCCTTGTTCTGCTAGGTTTTTAAAATCCGTTTAAAAAAGGATTTGAATCCATCTCTAAACCAATCGAGGTTGCTGGTCCATGACCGGGAAGGACTTCAGTTTGTTCTGGCAATACCAGGAGCTTGTCATGGATGCTTCTGATTAGTTGATTATGGTTGCCACCCGGCAAGTCCGTCCTTCCTATACTGCCATTAAACAGAGCATCTCCTGCCAGGACAAACTCTGCTTCAGGAAAGTAGATCGATATACTCCCAGGAGAATGCCCCGGTGTTTCAAACACTTCGAACTCAAAACTGCCTATTGACATTACACCTTCATCGCCAATCAAATGGTCAGCAGGACGCGCTTTGATTGGCTCGTTAAGCATAAAATGCTTTGAACCATTCAAAGAAGGGTCTGATAGCCAGTCCTTTTCTTTTTCATGAATATATACCTTGATTCCGTATTTATCTCTTATTCTATCCACTGACCCGATATGATCGAAATGAGCATGAGTGAGCACAATTGCTTCTGGCTTCAATTCTAGCTGTTCAAGCACTGTTGCCAGCTTTTTTGGATTATCGCCAGGATCCACAATCAGGCATGATTTGTTTTCATCATCATAGACGATATAGCAATTTGTTTGTAAAGGACCTAGGGGAATCTGTTTCCATTTCATTAAAATAGCCTCCAGCTTCTAGTGGTATTATCAATATGTTTATTTTACACTATTGTCAGGCAAGTTTTAAGGATCGATTAGAAAAGCAATCCGGATGGCAAGAAGCATTTCCCGAATCGCAATCAATATTCCTGGAAGGAGACTGTAAAATGCAAAATTTCATTGGAGTCGAAGCCAACCCAATAATATCGGACTTGACTGACTTTGAAGAGCTTCTTCTTTCAGCAGCTCCTCCTCTTCTTGTTCACAAAAATATTTATATATATAGTGAGCAGAAAGTGGCAGATATAGCTTCCAGTTTCCTCGCAGAAGCAGACCTTCATGAAGAGACACATCAATTGATAAAAACAAGCGGAACAGTTGGAGAAGAATTTTACGATTATGGATTTCATTCTGGTGTCGATTTCTTTCTATTCAGTAATGATTTGTCAGCCTTCAGATTAACAGGCTGCAGCGAAGTTCAGACTGAAATGGCCCTCCTACAGCTGGAAGAACATCTTGTTTTTACAACTGTAGAAGGCATTTATTTTACCATAGACCATTATACTGACCTGGTATTGGGTATAGTAAAAGCATATGGGGTGAAAGTAGCGTTATTAGACCTCGACAAATGATGTAAAAAATTATAAAATATAAAACGAGTGTATGCTTGTCATTACATAACAGGCTGCCGCCTAATTTCTTTAATCCAACAGGCTGATAATCTGCCTAATATTATAAGGGGGCTTTTTCATGGGTTTTGCGATTATTTGCGCATTAGTTACACTGCTTGCCGGCTATGCAACATTCTCGGCACTTAAAAACAAAAACATTCTTGGAATCGTATTTGGTGGAGGAACATTCCTGGTTATTGGCTGGTTCACAGTCATGACGATTCTTAACTCCGGATTCCCAGTAGCGCATTAATTCAAAAAAAAGACCACCCTTTGCTGGTGGTCTTTTTTCAATTTCAGAAGCTTTACTCAACAAGATTAGTGTCCAGCTCCAGCGCTTGTCGGGGCTGACCGAGGCGCTTGTCTAGTGTCGCCTCCTAGNNGCAAAAAGCGCTTCTTTGTCGGAGCCTCCAGTTTCTGCGTTTCTGGCCAGTCGGCTATACTTTTCGATTTCCCTTTTCCTATTGCTGCAGCAATTCGTTAACTCTGTTTACCTTATCCTGCATCTTCCTTTTTACATCACGCCTGTCGTCAATCCGGATATTTGTGGCTACCCGCTGGATGCCAGCATTGAACGGTGCTTCGTGAATCGCCTGGATTACCTCAAACAGAACAGGAAGTTCACCTTCTATCAAGGTATTCATCGGTGTAAGTTGATACTGGATTTTGCCTTGTTCTTCATACTGCTTGAGGATTCTTTGGATATCTGCTACATAGGAACTGACACTTGGTGTCTGTGTTCCGATTGGAATCACTGTTACATCTACAATTGCCATCAAAATCTCTCCTTGAAAATTATTAGTGAACGAGATTAATGATCTCGTTTGTCTCCATATTCAAGACCCTATCAAACTGGAAACCATACAGGCACATTTCTCCGGAGGGAGAGCAGGAAAGGGGCTCGTTGGCCATTTCGGTGAAAATAACTTCCTCTTTACCTGTTTCTAAATGATAACGCATCAAGTCAAATCCACCATCGTAAAGGTCCGCTTCACCCTGCTCTGTTGCCTTCAGATAAATAAAATTCTTTCCATTTTCCATTAAATCATAAAAAGGAACGACCCATCCAGAAAAAGAAGTTAATAACGGTGCCTCAATACTTCCGACCGACTTGTCACCATTCCTGAAGAAGGCATACTGTCCAGATTCTTGATTTTCTTCTTCATTCACTTTTACAGTCATTAAGTATCGTCCTTGCGAATCAAATTGATAAACATCTTTGAGTAAAGTTTCAGTTTTGTTTTCCTTCACAGAAAAAGTGCGTAGCGGGGCATCTAATGAAATTCCGTCTTCATCCCACTCCTGATAAACGAGGACATCTTCAGAAATCCATCTTGCAAAAGGCTGTGGCAGTTTGATCTCTTTCAGATTATTATTCCTTAAATCCAATAAATAACTACTGAAATCCCAGTCTTCTGTAAATGCAGAAACAACTAGCAAATTCTCATCGAAAGCATTCCATTCAAACGTTAATTCATATGATTGAATGCTTGTAGAATACAGTTCTTTCCCTGTCAAATCGATAACAGTGAGATGGCCTTCCTCTGATGCCGCGCTATGAATCATCACCTTTGTCTTCTCCGGACTTGGTACCGCCGTTATGATTGGCTGCTCACTTCTATACAGCAATGATGCCTTCCCGGTTCCAAGATTATATGAATATAATAAAGAAGTGCTTTCCCCTTTATTTGAAATGTATAGAATTTTTGAATCACTTAGCCAGCCTGCAGATTTATAGAATTCTTCTTGTTCCCCTATCTCGATTGGAACAATTTCCGCTCCTAAAAACGAAGGCCCTGGAGATTCCTTTACACTATTTATGCCGTGACCAGCGCCCTCATGCAATGAAGCATCAAGCTTCTGGGAGCAGGCAGATAGGCCGAGTGCAGAAGTGACGATGATCAGCAACAACCAGCTAACATAAGGTATACGATATGTACTATCCTTAATTTGTCTCACCTCTACCCCCCCATTTTAAACAATGTATATATCTGTACGTTAGAAACTCGCAAATGTTTCAATGAATTCCGAAAAATTCGTATATATTTTTCAATACAGAATATTACTGACTTCCATCAATCAAAAGAGAAAATCCCTCTAAGTAATATCCCATGTATCCAGGCAAATTACCATCCTTATTTTTCTGAAAGAAATAATTTTCATAAGAAAAGCGCAAGCGCCTTGGTCAGCCCCGACAAGCGCTGGAGGGCCGACCGGAAGTCGTTCTTTGACTTCATTGGGCGGACCGAAATTGGAAAGTATAGCCGACTGTCAAGAAACGCAGAAACTGGAGACTCCGACAAAGAAGCGCTTTTTGCTTCTGACGGCGGAGTTGAAGTTTCGGAGTTTCTAGGAGGCGACACTAGACAAGCGACTCGAGGGGCTAGGCGCTGGAGCTGGACAATTCTCGAAGAAATATATACATTCTTATGTTTGAACAAAAAGCGCAAGTGCCTCGTTCAGCTCCGACAAGCGCTGGAGGGACGCAATTTCCTTAATAATTATAAAAACCTGCACCATTAAGGCACAGGTTTCTCAAAAATTTACTCATTTGATTCCGGGTAACTCTTTTCTTTACTGGCGTTTTTCTCGTCATAAAATCTCAGCAAGTCACCGTAAATAATTTTATCGGAAAACTCGAGCTCGTTCTTTGCTTGATCAAAGAAAGGCTCACAAGCTGTTTTGTCAGTCGGCTCACCAGTTGATTTATCATAGCAAGTTTCTCTTGTGAATACATAATCCTTCGTGATGAAGCTGCCATCGCGCAGAACCGTAAAGTCAAGCCGGTCCTTTGAGAATAGGTCTGATCCGAAGTCAATATTATTCTTTGTATCGATTCCCAACAGGTGGAGAATAGTCGGCTTGAGGTCAATCTGTCCGCCTACAGTTGGAATTGTCTTGCCTTCCTGACCAGGGATATGAACAATCAATGGCACCTGCTGCAGCTGCGTGCTTTCAAAAGGTGTAATTTCCTTGCCAAGATACTCACCCATCGCCTTATTATGGTTCTCGGAGATTCCATAATGATCACCGTATAAAATGATGATTGAGTCCTCATAGAGACCTTCATCTTTTAGTTTTTGTATAAAGAGTTTCAAAGCTTCATCCTGATAACGGACAGTCGGGAAATAATTGTTGACTGTCTTGTCATTCGAAGTATAAGGATCAACATAATGATCTTCTTCATTCAATTCGAATGGAAAGTGATTCGTCAATGTAATGAACTTTGAATAGAATGGTTTTGGCATAGCCTTCAAATGATCAACAGACTGTTGGAAGAACTCAATATCTTTCATTCCCCAGCCTACTGAATTTTCTTCTTTCACATCATAATCCGGCAACGAATAGAAGCGCTCGTATCCAAGTGATTGATACATGATGTCACGGTTCCAGAAGCTCTTGTTATTCGCATGCAGAGAAGCGGTGAAATAGCCGTTCTCATTCAAAATTTCAGGTGTTGCTGTATATTCATTGCCAGAGTGCGTAAAGAAAACTGCACCTCGGCTTAATGGATACAATGAGTTATCAACAAGGAATTCAGAGTCTGACGTTTTACCCTGGCCGGTCTGATGATAAAAATTATTAAAGTAATAGCTTTCCTTAATGAAATCGTTCAGGAAAGGTGTAATTTCCTGACCATTCACAGTTTGATTTATGACAAAGTTCTGAGTGGATTCCATTGAAACCATGATCACGTTCTGGCCTTTAGCAATACCAAACATGTCCTCGTTCGGCGGCAAATAGTTAGCACGCACATAGTTGTCAATATCAGCCAGTTCACTGCCATCAGCCATAGCTCTCTGTGCCGAAGACTTTGACTGTAAGAAAGCATCATAAAGATGATAATTGTATGTCCCAATATTCTTGACCAGCATTTCTCTATCGAATGTTCTGGTCAGCAGCTGCGGACGCTCCGTTTCAGCCATTCCCAGGTTGAAAAATGAGATCGCGATCGCCACAAGAAAATATGCTCTGCGGTCCACCTTGGTATATTCCCGGTATCCAATTAGATTTGGTTTGACTTTTAACAGAAGTGCCAATACGAGGATATCAGCGAAATATAACAAGTCACTGAAGTTGATCAATTCTGTAACACTGCTTCCCAAGTCGCTCATATTGCTCGTTTGGAAAAGTACAGGTATCGTCAGGAAGTCATTGAAAAAACGGTAAAACACTACATTCGCGAAAAGAATCGCTGAAACTATGAAACTTGTTATGAAAATATAGCGTTTCTGAGCCTTTTCCTTCATGAACATGCTGACTCCAAAAATGACCATCAAGAAACTTAATGGATTCATGAACAGGATGATCTCCTGTCTCCAGTTCTCAATCTTTATATCAAAGCTAGTTTTATAGGCAATATAAGTCTTCAGCCAAAGCAGGATTGTCGCAATCGCAACAATGGATGCTTTAGTCCATTTATTATTCTTCATTTGTTTGTTACCTCCCTGTTAAAAATAACAGATATGGGAATTTTAAGGTGATTTTTTCCACTTGCTCAAGAATCAAAGATAATCTTAATACTTTTTTTTCTAAAAAGCAAACAAAATTAAAGCTAAAAAATCATAGACCAATTACTGTTATTTTCCTCTATTTTAGACGAATCAAACCTAAAAAAGTTTCAGGAATGTCCAAATTCCGAAAATTGAAACTTTTTCCATACAAAAAACAGGGAGTTTTTCCCTAAAACTCCCTGCTGCCGATTATCCTTATCCAATTTTGTTCTTAACCAGCCACGCAGCACCAATCACACCTGCATCATTTCCCAATGTTGCGATGCTGATTTCAGTTGACTGCGCTACTCGTGGGAAAGAATTACGTAAAAATTGTTCTTTTATAGGATCGAGCAAAACATTTCCTGCTTTTGAAACTCCGCCGCCAAGGACGATTTTTTCAGGATTTAGAGTATTGGCGATATTCGCAAGAGCAATTCCAAGATGCAAAGCAACTGAATCAATGACTTTCAGCGCTAATTGGTCATTTCTTTTGGCAGAATCGAAAACATCTTTTGCTGTCACATGGCCAGTTTCCTTATACACAGCTGCCAGTTCTCCTGCTTGGGTCCCTTCATTCAATGCTTCAGTGGCAATTCGGACAATTCCAGTTGCCGATGCAATGGTTTCCAGGCAGCCAGTCTTGCCACAGTTACATGGAGCTCCACCTTCAGCCATAGAAGTAATATGCCCTATCTCACCAGCAGCACCGCTGACACCATGGACAATGTCTCCATTCGTGATAACGCCGCCGCCTACACCTGTTCCCAGAGTGACACATACAAGATCTTTTGCACCATTACCTGCACCTTTCCACATCTCACCAAGTGCTGCGCAGTTAGCGTCATTATCGATTACAGCCTGAAGCGAGGTTTCGACTTCGAGCAAGTCTTTTAATGGGTAAGGTTCTCTCCACCCAAGGTTGACCGCTTCATAAATTACGCCCGTGGCAAGGTCAACCGGACCAGGTGCCCCCATGCCAATCCCGATGATTTCACTTTTTGTGTGTCCTAACTCTTCAAGCTTCGCATCAATCGTCTTTGCGATATTGACCGTTATATTTTTCCCCTCGTCTGAAACATCTGTTGGGATCTCCCATTTATGCAGGATTTCTCCATATAAACTTATAAAAGCAAGTTTGGTTGTTGTTCCACCTAAATCTACACCTACAAGCCATTTTTCAGCCATAATAAATCACCTTTTCTCATTTGCGTTTTTTTCTTTTTCCATCCGGATTTCTTGTCTTAAAAGCAAAATCGCAGTCTGGTAATCTTTTGTCTCAATCAATTGTGAATTATACAGTTCCTTCATTTCGGCTCCCATGAGCTCTAGATCCGCGACTCTGTCACCTATGTAAATAAATGTCCCGAATTTTTTCAGGAACTGCTGGATATCGTAAATTGTCTTCAACGTAATCCCCTCAATGTTTGTGAAAATAAGAGCATGTTTCCATTATCTAAGTATAAAGGATACTGAATGCCTCCTCAAGTATGCAGGAGAAGATTTTATGACAAAAACCAAAGTCTTTCCTCTCTCAATTAGCTTGATCATCAAGATGACATTAAGTCTTACCAAGAACAAAAAGCGCAAGCGCCTCGTTCAGCCCCGACAAGCGCTGGAGAGCCGCCCAATGAAGTCGTTCTTTTACTTCAATGGGCGGATCGAAATCGGAAAGTATAGCCGACTGTCCAGAAACGCAGAAACTGGAGACTCCGACAAAGAAGCGCTTTTTGCTTCTGCCGGCGGAGTTGAAGTTTCGGAGTTTCTAGGAGGCGGCACTAGACAAGCGACTCGAGGGGCTAGGCGCTGAAGCTGGATTAAGAAAACTACATGCAGTTATCCACACCTAAATAATTTTATAATTTCCTTAACTATAAAAAAAAAAGCAGCAAGCGCTGCTTTTTAATTCTTATCGATCTGGATCCTGCGGTTTCAAAATCCGCGGCCTTCTGTTCTTTAATGGGATTGGAGACCGAACGAGCACGTCACGGAATGCCCGCGGGTTGAACGGTATGAATGGCCACAGGTAAGGTACTCCAAAGGAATTCATTCTTGCAAGCAAGATGATGAACAGGACGACCCCAATCAGGAATCCGTATAGCTGGAATGCTGCAGTCAGTACTAACAGGAAGATCCTTATAAGCCGGTTTGCCAGGCTCATTTCATAACTTGGTGTTGCGAAAGTTCCAATTGCCGCAATCGCAAGGTAAAGGATGACTTCATTTGTCAGCAGTCCCACTTCGACTGCCACTTGCCCAATCATCAAGGCGGCGACAAGTCCAAGCGCGGTTGCCAGGGAGGTCGGCGTATGGATTGCAGCCATTCTGAGCACATCGATTCCTATTTCAATCAGGAAGAATTGAAGAAATAACGGAATTTGACCTGGATCATTCGGACCGATAAATGCCAGCTTCTCCGGGAGCAGTTCTGGTTTGACCGCGAATAAATACCATAAAGGAAGCATGAACAAGGATGACCATACAGCCATGAAACGCACCATTCTCAGATAAGCCCCGACAACCGGTTTATTTCGGTACTCCTCTGCATGCTGCAAATGATGCCAAAAGGTTGTCGGCGTTATAAGGACACTTGGCGATCCGTCAACGATGATGCATACATGCCCTTCATATAAATGTGTGGCAGCGGTATCCGGGCGCTCTGTGTATCTTACAGTGGGAAATGGGTTCCAATGCTGGCCTGAGATAAATTCCTCGATCGTTTTCTCGCCCATCGGCAGTCCGTCCGTATCAATTTTACTGATTGAATCCTTTACTTTCTTGACCATCTCAGGATCGGCAATATCTTCTATATAACTGACGACCACATCCGTTTGCGACCTTCTCCCGACCTGCATGTACTCCATTCTTAATGTGCGGTCACGGATTCTCCTTCTTGTAAGCGCAGTATTGAAGACCAATGTTTCCACGAAACCATCTCTCGAACCTCTTACCACCCTTTCAGTATCTGGTTCCTGCGGACCGCGCACTGGATAGGTTCTTGCATCTATCAGGATGATTTCGGCCACTCCATCTACCGCTAGCGCCGTAGGGCCGGCCAGAACCATATCTGCTACCTTATCAAGGTCGTCAGTCGTTTCTACCTCAACATAAGGGATGTATGTCTTGACCAGTTTCTTGAGTGTATCAATGTCCAGGGCGCCAGGCTCAAGTTTCGCAAGCAACTGCATGATATAGAGAAGAATATCGTCCTTTACGAATCCATCTACAAGAAACAAAGCCATTTCCCTGCCGGCGTACTCAACATCCAGCTGGATGACATCAAAACTCTTGCCAATTCCAAGTTCTTCTCTTAAATACTCAATATTATTTTTCAGATTTTCCTGTACGGGATGCTTCGTTTTTTCTGCCATATTCTATCCTAACACCTTTCATTAAGGCTCTTTTATAGACTTTGTTGATGCGGCTATGAATCTTACCGTGGTCTTAGACCAGGTTAAAATTGAAAGAGCACTTACCATGTATTACAGGAACAGCTATTAAGCAATAAGCTGACCAATATTTTCCTGTCCGCTTCTTTCACCATCTTAGACAAAAAAACGCAAATACATACTTAATTGCATGTGTTCCGGACAAGTATCATATAGTGGTTATACCGACCTACCAGACAATCTGAAAAGGGTGAGCTTAATGAAAAAGTATGTATTTTTGGGAATTAGCGCTTTAGCCATTGCAGTCTCTGCGTTGATGATTCAACTTCAGAACATTAACAGTTCGGAGGAGACGATCACTTTTTTTCCATTGAATGATTCTGTGCAGTACAAGAGCGCGAGTACTTCATTGACGCTGCAAAAAGATAAGAAGAATGATAAGCACACGATTGATTGGAAGATGCAATCCAAGTTGGACCAGGAGGCATACTTAAGACAGGATATGGGGCTATTATTCGTCAACGGCCTTTTAAAAGGAAAAGCTGCCAAATGGGAGCAGGATACAGCAGATGTATACCAGGAAGACTTCATTTCAAACGGGGAAAGCGCAAGGTATGACGCCATCACTTTTCATTATTCCGAACTGCATGGTGACGGCGACAGAATCACAAGCGCTCAAAGGATGTCTGATGACATGTTATATGTGATTGATTCTCCTTTCAGCCCACTTCAATCCTTCTCTATCGCCAAAAGTAAACAGGAGAAGGAATGGAAGAATGTCCTGGATCAGAGTGTAAGTAACACACTGAATAAAAGCTTGAACAAGGCTGAAAAGACTTATGGGTTTAAAGCTTCGAATTATATTGCTGTACCTCTCGATACAATTAGACAATACGAAGACCAGCCTATAAAAGGTTTTACCCAAAATGAGACTGCCAATATTGTTGGGAAGCTATGGGAGGGGTTATATAAAAATTATTACCTTGGCATAAAAAAAAGCGATGGCACTGTCGTTGATCCGATTGACAGTACCATGCCTTTGATTTTGGTTTCTAATGATAAGAGCCATCTGCTGGTTGTAACACAAACTGACTCAGGTGAGAGCATCGTACTCAAGCAGCTTCTTCAAGGTAGTAATTAATCTGCTCAAGTGTTTTTCGGTAACTATCCTGCCCAGGATTTAACTCTACCGCTTTTTCAGCATAAGTTTGAGCTTTCTTGAGTTCCTTTTCATCGAAATAAATCAATGCGAGATTGTAATATGCTTCATGGAAATCAGGAGCCATATCAATAACCTTAAGAAGATTACCTTTGGCTTCCTCAAGCTGACCCAACTTGATTTCGGTAAATGAAAGCATGAATAATGATTCCGCTGAAAGTGTCTCCAACTGGCGATAATCCGTAAGCAGCTCATTTGCCTGTTCATACTCTTCCGCTTTTATATGCTGTTGCGCAAGCACCAATATTGAGCTTTCATCTACTAAATTTGCTTTGCCGCTAAAACCATACTGCAAGGTTAAAAAAACTGCAGCAACTGAAACAGCCAGGAATGCTCCTTGAAGGAGTGGACGTTTCTTTTTAGGAAGGTGGAAAATACCGGCTGATGCAAATCCTCCGACAAGGCCTCCTATATGTCCAGCATTATCGATTCCAGGTATGGTAAAGCCAAAAGCAAGGTTGATTCCTAGCACAATAAGAATATTCAGTCCTAATGTCCGCCAAAAAAGTCTTGGTTTGGCGACACCAAAATAAAGTAACGCTCCAAAACAGCCAAATATCGCGCCGCTCGCTCCTGCTGAAAGATTTGGACTAAAAATGAAGCTGGCCAATACTCCGATGAAACCTGAGAAAACATAAATAAACAAAAAACGCAAATTGCCGTAAAGTCGTTCAACCATCGTGCCTAAGTAGTATAAAGCGAGAGTATTCATGAATAAGTGGAGCAGCCCAATATGGATGATAACTGGTGTGAAAAACCGCCACCATTCTCCCTCAAGTATAAGCGGGTTGAATTTTGCACCGAATTTTATCAGCGTTGATGTATCCGTACTCCCCCCCGCTGCCTCAAGAACCAGAAACATCAGCACCTGTACCGCAATGAATAGGTAGGTGAAAAAAGGTTTCCCATAATTAAAAATCGATTGTTCTTCCTTAGCGCGACTAACCGCGCTGGAAAGAGCATTCTTCTTTATAGACTCTATATCATCGACAGAGATTTCTTCTGCAAAATCAATCTCGATGTTACCATTAATCCTATTTTCTATTTTTCCTAATGCTTCAGACGCATTTGCCCGATCCAATAAAATGGACTCAACAGTTACCTTTCCATTTTCAGAAAGGTTCGGTTCAGCGATTTTAAACTCATAATCGTCTACTGGGGGATATGCACTAAAATAAAGATTAAGAATCTTCAACTCTCCTTTAGAAAGTTTCCTGCGAATTCTGTCTCCATTCTCCGCAGTCATCCCGATATCCCTTTGCAGCCAGTTGCTCCAATCAAGATTATAATGAAGCAGGCGAACAATCTGTGTATTCTTGTCTTCTGTCTTTTCCAGCCATAGCTCTCCGTGATCCTGCGATAACTGTAGGATACGATACTCCTTCTTCACAATCAGGAATTCCGTGACCTTCCAAAACATATACTCTTCCAAAAAAGCCAACATCTCCCCTACTTTCCTGCTCCGGCCCCAACCGTTATTATGTATTTATTTTTTCCTCTATAAAATTATTATAAACTAAAGAACCATCAGCAAGATAACATGAGCTCTTTAAACAGAAAAAGACCCGACAAGGTCTTTTTACTGAGGCTCTTTTCGTAAACTTTGTAGCTTTCTCAACAAGAGTAAAAACCGGCACCTGGGTTTTTACGAGTATGATCGTAAATCCTCTTTAGAATTCTCCTCGAAAAGAGCCCCGATACCTTGATTAATGTGGATACCAGTATAGGTTCGCAAACAATAATCAATACGAAAACAGCCTTTACTGAAACTCTGAAGGTCCTGAAAATACTGAATCCATCATTTTGCTTCTAATACCAGGCAGACCCATGATTGATCCCACAGCCACCCGGCGTAAAAACCTGTTGCCAAGAAGCATATTCATGACCCTGTACCTGTTCTCAAAAACAAAATAGCCTGCCAGACCAAGCATGAAAATCGAAATTATTTTCCTTGCCATATAAATCCCTCCCTTTTTATTTTGGTAATAAAACCAATTTTTTATCCACCCATCTTATAAGTCATTAAAAAGGAGTATATACAATAGAAGAAAACGGTTACAAAAAATTAAAAATTTTAAAATGGGCTGCATTGATCAGCAGCCCACTTTTCTTATCCCTTCAAGACAGGGTCCATTACTTTTCTCAATACTTCTACCGAATGGTCAAATTTCTGTTGTTCTTCTTCATCCAGGGAGAGTTCGACGATTTCTCTGATCCCGTTGCGGTTGACTATAGCTGGAACGCCGATATAGATGTCCTCGTGGCCATATTCGCCGTTTAGTTGGGCTGAAACCGTAAGGATAGAATTCTCATTTTGGAGAATCGCTTTAGTCAATCGGACAAGACCCATGGCGATTCCATAATAGGTGGCCCCTTTACGCTGGATGATATGATAGGCAGCATCACGTACATTCGTGAAAATCTCTTCCAGGTCATCGTGCTTATAATGTTCCTGATCTTTCATCATTTTGGCGATCGGCTTACCGCCTATGTCGGCATGGCTCCATACAGGCAATTCAGTATCGCCATGTTCACCTATAATATAGGCATGTACGTTTCGGGTATCTACATTGAAATAATCTCCAAGCAAGAATCGGAATCTTGCAGTATCAAGGATTGTCCCTGAACCAATGACACGTTCCTTTGGAAGTCCAGAAAATTTCCACACAGCATATGTGAGGATATCAACAGGGTTTGTTGCGACAAGGAAAATCCCGTCAAAACCGTTAGCCATAATTTCGTCTACAATGCTTTTAAAAATTTTCGTGTTTTTCTCTACAAGATCAAGCCTTGTTTCGCCTGGCTTTTGATTAGCACCAGCACAAAGCACCACCAAATCGGCATCCTTGCAGTCTGCATATGAACCAAACCAGATTTTAGTCTGGGAAGGAGCAAACGCCATTCCGTGATTCAAATCCATAGCGTCCCCTTCTGACTTTTCCTTATTGAGATCAACTAGTACTAATTCTTCAGTTACTCCCTGATTGACCATCGCAAATGCATAACTGGAACCAACGAAGCCTGTTCCAACCAAAACAACACGGTTCACATGATTTTTCATGGTTATACCCCCTTGAATTATTTCTCATTTAGATTGTACTGTTTTTATTGGAATTAATGTATCGCTTTTAATTTAAGTAAACGTTATCATTATAAACATTTTGTTACATCTCGATTCCTGTAGTTCTAATTGATTGCTGCCAAGCCTGGTTACATGGGATATCCAATTCAAGTTTAAAGGATGTTATATAAAGCCATTCCCACAATAGCCGCTGTGAAACATGAAATAAAGTTTACGACGTCGTTGTTGACCCGATTAAATCCTGACACCTGTTTGGTTGGCAGAGTGCAATGGGTTAATTTTTCAGTAAGAAGATTGCAGCGAACGCATTTAAATTCTGCCTGAACATAGGCTCCAAACAATGTATCCAGCAACGCCCCGGTAACACCAAAGAGGAACACTGACAATATCCAGCCAGTTCCTTCACCGAATAGAAAACCACCGGTTAAAGCAATTAATAAGGAGCCTGCTGCTGAGGCGGCTGTTCCAAATCCAGATATGGCTCCTGAGGTTCCCCGTGGTACCCTTTTGAAGGATTTGATCGATAACGGCTGCTGTCTGCTTAGCACGCCAAGTTCTGATGCCCAGGTATCTGCATTGGCACTGGCAATGGAAATACCAAGTACAATGATCCAAACTGGATCCGGAGAAAGAAAATGTGCAAGACCCGCAATTGCTGCAGTACCCCCATTTGCAGCTACCTGGGCCCAATCCCTTGCTGATCCTTTTTCATGTAACTCGCCCAGGTGTTCCTTCACCTTGCTTTTATACCTGGACAGAAGGCTGGAAGTGAGAAAGAAAACGCCCATTAAAAAAAGGCCCTTTAAACCAAAACCTGCCCATATGGACATCCCGGTCAAAAAAGCAGCTAAAGCTCCCGATGGTTTCAAAAGCTGAAAATATCCTGCAGCAGCTGAAAATAAGGCAATAAATCCAATTACCAAGAGCGGGTCAATCTCCAATGACGATAACTCCTTCGCTGGTGATTATTTTTCGAACCGGGATATCATGACCTTCAATCGGAATGTCTGAAACGATCTGGTCTTGAAATGCCAAAGAAATCGTTTTTCCATGATAGTTTGCCAGAAAACGATCATAGTATCCTCCTCCGAATCCCAGCCTGTATCCGTTTTTATCAAAAGCGAGTCCAGGAACGACGACTAAATCTATCTCTCCAGCGCTTACAGTATTCGTTTCGGAAACGATTGGCTCTAGTAAACCATAAAAGACGGATTCAAGTTCAGAAAATCGCTTCAGTTCCCTGAAGTCCAGTCTCCGTGTCTTAGGCTCGCATTTTGGGACGACCACTCTTTTTCCCTGCTCCCATCCCTTCCTGATAATTTGGAAAGTATCGACCTCTGGAGCTTTTGATACAGTGACCGCGACTGTTGAAGCTTCCATCCATTCTTCACTTTGAAATAGCTGCTGTGCGACCCTGTATGATTTGTCTTCGTATTGCGGCAGGCTAAGCTCTGATAGTTTTGCTTTAATAGTCTTTCTAAGCTTTTTTTTGGCATCCATCCGTCTTTCCCCCAAACGTCCTGAGTTTTATATGTATTTTTTACCAACGCCATTCAATAACTCCCTATGTATAAAACAATACCATTTCTTCCAGCAGACGAGAAATGAATTATATAGTTTTTAGACAAACAAAAAAGCAGCTGGGAAAAATCCCGCTGCTTATTTTGTTTCACGATGTAAAGTTGCACGCTTTTCTCTTGAGCAGTATTTCTTAAGCTCAAGACGATCTGGGTTGTTACGCTTATTTTTTTTAGAAATATAGTTGCGCTCTCCGCATTCTGTGCAAGCTAATGTAATATTTACACGCATGTAATTTCCCTCCAAACTATTCTAGCTAGGTTCGTGCATACGACTTTTCTATAATATCACTTTTTGTCGGGAATTGCTAGTGTGTTTTTTAAAAGCATTTCATTCAGATGAACAACCATATTTTTTTCATTTCCTTCGATCATCCAGCAGCTGCTTTTTTGTGTTTCACGAGGACCCATTTGTAAATCGAGCGAGAAAAGGCTGGCCGCAGATCCCTTTGCCATTGGCTGATAATTAAGCTTTCCTGATTCCCGGCAATTCCAGAGTCGTTCAGTGCTCACATTCCATAACGGCTGGACTGTACACTGTTTCATCCTGCCATTGCTGTTCAAACCATTTACAAGGTAAATTCTTTTATCTGCAAAGTGAAAGATGACATCTTCATTCGGAGATACAAAACTGAATTGTTCATTAACAGTATCAGCATGACGCTGCATCAGGATTAATTTCGCTTCTTTGCCAACTTTGGAATGGTTCGTCACATAGAGATTGAAAAACTCTATCCTTGAATGTACATTTGCCTGTTTGATTTTTATCGATAAATCTTCCTGCGGCAAAAGTTTCTCAGTCACATTCCCAAGCCAATACACTTTTCCATTGACCCATATGCCAGGACTAAAAATCAATGGTTTCCTGCTGTATTCAAAGTTCTCTTCATTGTCAATTTTGAGATAAGCATTCGTCTTCATTAATACCCTCCTTATGGCAATAGTTTGATATCGCTCTTATATATAGTGTATCTGTTGACTTTGCATTTCGTTCCCAGCTGAATTTGTCATGAACTGAAATCATACCGTTTCGTCCGATTTCCTTAGCGGTGGCTTCATTTTCAAGAATCCAATTAATAATATGGACAAGGCTTTGTTCATTTCCTGGCTGCATATAAAAGCCGGTTATAAAATCTTCAATTAATGTTTGCAATCCTCCGGTTTTTGCGACGACTGTCGGGACGCCAGCGGAAATGGCCTCAGCTGCGGCAAGTCCAAAGGGTTCATAGCTGCTGGCAAAAACAGCCACATCGGACCTTTTCATTAAACTGGAACGGATTTCTTCATTAACAAAACCAATAAAATTGACGAACCCATCCATTCCCATCTCCACAACCTTATCCCTATACTCTTCTAATAATGGACCATTTCCCGCTACTACAAAGCACAGTTCCGGAGCTTTATGTTTCAGATGTTCTGCAGCTTCAATCAAAGTTTGAAATCCTTTTTCCTTAACGATTCTTCCTATTGAGAAAACCAGTTTCTTGCCGGAAATGAACGGATATAGCTCTTCAATATCGAAATCATGTTCATCTGATTTTTCTAATAAGGCCCCATTAGGGATCACTGTGATCTTGTTGTTGGGGACTTTAAATAAGGAAATGACCTCAGCTTTCATAAAATCGCTGACTACGATAATTTCATCTGCAGAATGGAAAAGCTCATTCTCTTTCCTTGAAATAAATTGCTGAAGCTCGGTATAAATGCCTTTATTACGGCCGAATTCCGTGCCATGAACCGTTGCAATCAATGGGATATCCAATGTCCGGCTAATAAAATCAGCAGCTGGTCCTGTCATCCAGTCATGGGTATGAACAACATCAAATCCAATATGTTTTGCAGTTCTCAAAGCTTCTTCAATGACGGCAAGATTCAATCCGCCCATCCAGGAAAGGAAATCGGGATCCAGGTCATTAATGGGATTGACCCGGTGTACATGGACAGATCCATGATTTTCATAATCTTGACTATTATAGGGTTTACTCGTTATAACATGGATTTGCTGATTACCTTTGGCAAGTTCAGTTGATAGTGCATGTACATGTCTCGCAAGCCCGCCTATTATATGAGGTGGGTATTCCCATGAGAGCATCAGGATTGTTTTTTCTTTTTGACTCTGGCTGCCTATCACTTGAGGATGCTCCCTTCAAGATTCTCATAATATGTGTAGGTGCTCACCTTTGGGGCCCACCCAGGTGAAAGTGGTTTGTCCGCTTTTAGCTGGTTATCGTTATGCTGAATAACCGAATTCGACTTTAACAATGGAAAAAATGTCTCTGTGCTTCGTTTAATCCCCAGTTCAACGTAGTAATTACCGGTTGGTTTAATCCCCTTGAACAGCCAGCTTGACACATCATGACGAAGAACAACTTCATGGATGACTTTCCTGGAGTCATGATCATATAAGCGCAGGGTTTTAGTGAGCTGTTTTTCCGGTATGTAAAAATATCCGCAAATGAACCGCAGCTTTTCATCCTGGAGCTGCCAGTAAACAAATAGCTTGCCAGGTGTAATGATTCTCGCAACTAAATGATCCTGGAGCTTGTTAATATAATGCGTCCTCTCCGCCACGATGCACCCCCAAATTAATCATTATATTAATGGAACTGAAAATATATTCGTTAAATTTATGTTAGCATGTTCGTCTGCGAGCCACAATGAACGCAAATTGTCGTAATTTGCAGCTTGCTGGATACTCTATGCAAAAACGTTTTTTTATTTTTCAATAGTCTTTTAGGATTACAAATATGGCGGGGATTCGACAGCCTTTACAGCGACTGGAAATCATAATAAGACAAAACTATCATTTTTTTTCAGGAAAAAAATATAAATCGAATTTTCCTACCTTGAATGGTAAACTAATTCTATGTGTTCTAATAACAGCTCGGGAGGAATAACAGATGGGCTACATAATCATCAGTCTTTTTGTCCTGGCCGCGCTTCTTTTCGCAATTTCTTTCTTTTTAAAAGATCCATATAAAGAATTGCGTGAAGAAATCGACCAGCTGACAATCCAGCAAATCCAGGATCTATACCAGATCAAGAAAAAGCTTAAGGTACTGGAGGAAGAATTGCTCGTAAATGATACAACACTTGAAAAGCAATCATCATTCAATACCGGCAAAAACCAGATTCACGATATCATTAAAAATCAGGTATGGTCGCTTGCCCAGCAAGGGATGGATATAAACCAAATTGCAAAGCAATCATCACTTACGAACCAGGAAGTCCAGGAGATTATTAATGAATTTGTTGATAAAGGACAGATCATATGAATAAACGAACAGCGCAAGCATTCGCATTAGGACTTATTTTTGCAGCGATTTTCCTCTGGGCAGGCAGCAACGTCATCGCTGATAAAGAACCAGAGAAGAAAGTTGCCGTTTCAGATGCCAAGAAGATTCTTGAAGAAGAAGGCTATAAGGTGTTGAGCAGCGGCGAGTTTGCAAAAATTAACGAGAAAAAAGCTGAAGTTGTGAAAGAGGAAAAACCAAAAGAAGAAGCTCCTGCAGAAAAAGCAGAAGAAGTAAAAGAGGAAAAGAAGTTCACGCTCATAATCGCCAGCGGCATGTCACCTGGTGATGTCGCGACAATGCTGGAAAGTCAGGGAATCATCGACGATGAAACCAAATTCGAGCGATTCCTGATTGATCAGGGTTACCATACGAAGGTACAAATCGGCAAGTACGAACTGAAAAGCGGGCTTGATTATCACCAAATCGCGAAAATCATTACGAAGAATAGATAACTAAGAAAAGCGCAAGCGCCTTGGTCAGCCCCGACAAGCGTTGGAGGGCCGACTGGTGAAGTCGCTCTTTGACTTCATCGGGCGGACCGAAACATCTCGAGGGGCTAGGCGCTGGAGCTAGACACTTATCTAAGGGGATAAATTTCACTTTCTTATCCAGGAACTAAGACCCTCTTGCTGGAGGGTCTTTCTCTTCGTCTTTTTTATGAATCTTAGAAAAAGGAGCAGGAATCTCCCTGCTCCTTAATTGCTTATTGATTTAAATCGTATCTCTTCCCTTTTACAAGGTAAAAGACGTTTTCGGCAATATTGGTCACGTGGTCAGCAGCACGTTCAAGATAACGGCTGATAAATGACAACTGAGTGATTTGGGCCAACTGCTCTGGCTTCGATTGCGCAAGGCTTAACAGCTCCTTAATCGTCTGTCCGTACAGGTCATCAACCTGGTCGTCCATCTGGGCAACCTGTCTTGCTTTTCCCAAATCCTCTTCGTTATAGGCTTCCAGCGATAGTTTCAGCATTTCAACAGATAATTGATGCATCTGTTTAATGTGCTCAATTGGCTTAACAAGCGGTTCTTTACCAATCCTGATTGTTGACTTGGCAATATTGACGGCAAAATCCGCCATTCTCTCAATGTCAGTCGCAATCTTGATCGCAACAATCAGCCTTCGTAAATCCACAGCTACAGGCTGCTGCTTCGCTATCAATAATATCGCAAAATCATTAATTTCTTCTTCGAGAAGGTTAGCGGTCGCGTCATCTTCAAGAATTTTTAAAGCAAGTTCAATATCCTTTTTTTCAAGGGCTTCTAGAGACTGGTTAAGTGCATTGACCGCAAAATTCCCGAGTTCCAGCAACTTTTCATGCAATGTCTTCAGATCTTCTTCAAACTTCCCTCTAACTACCATGCATCCTCATCCTTCCAATGAAATTTCAAGATAAAAAATCAACCGAAACGTCCAGTAATATAATCTTCTGTTCTTTTGTCTGATGGATTGGAGAAGATCTTATCCGTCTCAGCAAATTCAATGACTTCTCCATTCAGGAAAAATGCAGTCTTGTCAGAAATACGGGCAGCCTGCTGCATGTTGTGGGTCACAATGATGATACTGTAATCTTTCTTTAATTCCTGGACCAGTTCCTCTACCTTCAGTGTTGAAATAGGGTCAAGTGCTGATGTTGGTTCGTCCATCAGGATGACATCCGGTTCAATGGCGAGGGCACGGGCGATACAGATACGCTGCTGCTGACCACCAGACAAGCCGTACGCATTCTGGTTCAGTCGATCTTTCACATCATCCCAGATGGCAGCGCCTCTCAAGCTCTTTTCGACAATTTCATCAAGGATCTTTTTATCGCGGATACCATGAATCTTAGGGCCATAAGCGATATTGTCGTATATAGATTTAGGGAATGGATTCGGCTTTTGGAACACCATCCCGACACTTGTTCTTAGATCTTCAACCTGGTACGATTTTTCAAGGATGTTTCTTCCTCTGTATAAAATTTCACCAGAAATCTTCACAGTCGGGACAAGTTCTACCATTCGATTCAACGTTTTGATATAAGTAGACTTACCACAGCCGGATGGCCCAATGATCGCTGTAACCTCATTTTCATTGATCGCAAGGTTGATATTTTTCAGCGCATGTCCTTCACCATACCAAAGGTTCAGGTCCTTTGTTTCATATACAACCTTTTTGGCATCTTCTTTTGCTGATTTTTGTGTATCTCTTACAGAAACATTCGACTTATCTGTAACTACTGACATAAGTTACCCCTCCCAGACTAATATCTTTTTTGGAATTTATTACGAATCAAGATGGCAATTGAGTTCATCACAAACAAAACGAGTAGCAAAATGACGATTGTTGCAGCTGCCAGATTGGCATATTCAGCTACAAGAGCAGAGTCAATTGTCCAGTAATAAATTTGCACTGGCAAAATCGTGAACTTATCAAAAATTCCGTCTGGAATAGGTATTAACAATGCCGGAATACCAATTACAACAAGGGGTGCTGTTTCCCCAATCGCACGTGATAGCGCAAGGATGACACCAGTCAGGATCCCTGGCAATGCAGCAGGCAAGACAACATTCTTGATTGTCTGCCATTTAGTAGCGCCCATCCCATAGGAAGCCTCCCTCAAAAATTGAGGTACCGCACGAATCGCTTCCTGACTTGCCACAACGACAACAGGAAGTACAAGCAATGCCATCGTCAAACCGCCGGCCAGAACAACTGATCCTAAATCAAGTGTCCTTGCAAATACAGTCAAACCAAGGATTCCGAATACGACAGATGGAACCCCGGCCAGGTTTGAAATATTCATTTTAATAAAAGAAGAAATGCGGCCTTTAGTTGCATATTCTTCGAGATAAATTGCTGTACCGATACCAAGGACCATTGTTACTGGTGCCACTACGACCATCAGCCATAAAGTCCCGGTGATTGCGCCCCATATACCTGCTTTTTCTGGGTCAGTGGATAGTCTGTTCATCAAAAAATCAATGTTTATCCATGGTAATCCATCTTTTAAAACTCGGTAAATTAAAACAACTAGGACTAACAGCCCAAAAAGTGTTGACAGGAAGAATAATGTTTTTGCCAGGTTGTTCGCCATTAAACGAGAACCCATCTTTTTTTGAACTTGAGTGGAATCTACATATTTCATCTTAATATTCCTCCCTGAACTTGCGAGAGATATATTGTGCGACCATATTCATAATCAGTGTGAAAACAAATAAAGTCATCGCAACTGCATAAAGGCTGTAATACAATGTAGTTCCCGCAGCAGCTTCCCCTCCGGTAACTTCTACAATATAAGCTGTCATTGTCTGCATAGATTGAGTGACATCAAAAGTGAAATTTTTGGAACTTCCGCTGGCAATCGTCACAATCATGGTTTCGCCTATTGCTCTGGAAATCCCGAGAACAAAAGATGCGATAATACCAGAGATTGCAGCTGGAATGACAACTTTCCAGGTTACTTCAAGCTTGGTTGCTCCCAAAGCCAATGCCCCTTCTCTCATCGAATTTGGCACTGAACTCATCGCGTCTTCCGAAAGCGATGCAACCATTGGGATAATCATAATCCCCATAACAATCCCTGGACTCAATATATTGGTTGGTTCCAGACCTGGAATAAATGATCTTAATAGTGGTGTTACAAATGTAAATGCAAAGAAACCATACACGATCGTTGGGATGCCTGCAAGAATTTCAAGAATTGGCTTTAATAGCCTTCGTGTTTTTTCAGAAGCATATTCACTCAGGAATACCGCTGTCATCAACCCGACCGGAATGGCGACGAGCATGGCAATTGCAGTGGAAATAAGTGTGCCAGTAAGCAGGGGCAATACTCCGAATACAGCATTTTCACCCAATGGCTTCAACTTAGTGCCTGTAAAAAAATCTATGATAGGAACGTCCTTAAAAAAGGCGATTGTTTCAGTAAGTAAAGTAAGTACAATTCCAATTGTCGTAAAAACTGAGATCGCTGCAATACCAAATAATATCTTTGGTATTAATTTTTCAGTTGTATTTGTGATACTTTTGGCTTTTTTCTTTTCCTGTATGATTTCACGAACATTCAACTCCTGCCCGTGATTTCGGACAACACTTTTTGCCACGCGAATAACCCCTTTCATCCTTCTCATCCAAGGAAGAACTTTTCCTTATAGTACCCAAGGGAAAATTAAATAATATTCATACGCAAGAAGATGAGAAGTCTAGACCTCTCATCTCCTCATGTGTCTGGTTTACTTCTTCATGCCATTTAAGGTATCAAGAACTGCTTTTACATCTTCGTCCGCTAATGGTGCGAAGCCAGTCTCTCTCGCAACATCCTGTGCATTGTTCATTGTGTAAATAGCATAGTCCAATACTTGCGGCTTTTCTTTTGCATTATTCACGTTCAAATATGTGAATACTGGACGAGTGAAGGGAGCATAGTCTCCATCTTCTTTTATTGTGTCTAGTGATGGCTCTACTGGACCATTGCCGAAGTCTACTTTTACTGCAGAAAGCTTGTCTTTGTTGCTTTCATAATAACCGTAACCGAAGAAACCAATTGCATTCTTATCTTTAGACACAAGATCCACTAAAGTTGAGTAATCCTGCTGCAAATTAATGTTTTCAGGCAGGTCCTGTTCTTCAAGGATCGTTTCAAACATGAACTCATAAGTTCCGTGGTTTTCATTAGGTCCGTAAGTTTTGATTTCTTCGTTCGGGAAATCAGCGCGGACATCAGACCATTTTTTCTTTCCTGCGCTAGCAAGGAAGATATCTTTAACTTCTTGTTCAGTAAGCTCAGCAGCCCAGTCGTTATCTTTATTAATGACGATTGTAATACCGTCAAGTGCAACCTTCATTTCTTGTACTTCTATTCCAAGTTCCTCAGCTTTTGCTTTTTCCTCATCCTTAATCTGGCGGGAAGCATCATTGTAGTCAGTTCCGTCTTCAGCGAGGAATTTCTTGAAACCTGCTGATGTTCCGGAGCGACTTACTTCAACAGAAACATTTTCTTGTTCACCCATATAGTTTTCAGCCATTTGTGCCATGAATGGATATACTGTGCCAGAACCGTCAATGACGACGCTGCCTTCCAGTTCTTCTCCATTTCCACCTTCATTATCTCCGCCACCACAAGCCGCAGCGAATACCATGACAGCTGCCAGCATAGAAAACAGGCCCATCTTTTTAAGACTCTTCATTCCTTAATTCCCCCTACGAGATGTGGTTGTTATGTCCTACAAGACCAAGAATACAGTTCTTCTTTTAAGACTGTTTTAACTTAATGTAAAGGTTTTGTAAATTCGTTGATTCTTGTGTATTCTTGTCGAAAAAAGGCAATACATTAAGTTTGTCCGGTTGGCGTTAGTATACCCATATAAATAGAAAAAAAACTGCCTCATAGAGACAGTTTCATCAGGTTTATTGTTCAATATCTTCAGCAATTTCTTCAAGAAGCTCAGTTCCTTCTTCTTTCTCTTCAATCTCCTGGATTGGCTGTACGGGATTCATATTTCCTTCGAGGCGTTTCTTTTTCAGTTCGAAATACGTATCAAGTACTCTCCGCCCAATGTCATTATTTGCATGGTGCCCCTGATTCCCCTCATATGCCCAAGGAACCATGACAGCCATCGCAATTTCCGGATTTTCGTATGGAGCATAAGCAACTAGGCTCAAGTTCATCACTTCAGGAGGCTTATCATAATTCTTTCTTTTCGGGCCATCATAAAAAGCTTGTGCAGTACCTGTTTTGCCAGCCGGTTTATAATCAGCGGTATAAAATGTTCCATACGCCGTACCGCCTCTCTCCTGCATAACCCTCCTAAAACCTTCCTGGATTCTGTCAAACCATTCAGGTTTGCCGTCAACCTTATTAAGGATGACGGGTTCCAATTCATTCAGCACCGGACCAACCTCATTATTTTTCATGACTGGTTCTCTGATTTCTTTGACAATCCTTGGCTGAAGCCTGTTGCCTCCATTTGCAATTGTTGAAACATATTGTGCCAATTGAAGTGTCGTGTACGTATCATACTGGCCAATGGCGAAGTCAAGCAAGAGTCCAGGCCTTTTTTCTGTTCCCTTGAATCCGACCATCTCGTTTGGCAAGTCGATGCCTGTCCTTGTGCCAAGACCAAACTGACTGAAATAGTTTCTCATCGTATCAAAAGCCTGTGGCTCAAGATACAATGGCTGATCATACTTATAATTACCTTTTCCTATATTTATTGCAGTCCTGAACATGTAAACGTTAGATGACACCTTTAGGGCATTGCGGTCATCGAGAGTACCTAATCCTGCTTTCCAAGATTTTTTCGGATTCGTCCCTTTTATCTTGATCGGTGTATCGTAAAACTGAGTACCAGGACTGATTGCACCGGTGTTGAATCCTGTTAGAATTGTTGCTCCTTTAACAGCAGACCCGACATTATAAGAAGTTGTAAAGTTCCCGCTCGCAAAATCCTGCATGACCGTTTTTCCTGTTTCTTCATCCTTAACGATCTGCTTCCCGGCTAGCGACAACACTTCTCCGGTGTTTGGGTCCATCAACACAACAAATGCCCTGTCCAAAAGTCCCGTTCTTGGCGTCTGTTTCGCCTTCATCAATTCTTCTTCAATAATTTTTTCTACAGCGATCTGAAGATCCATGTCGATTGTCAGCACAAGGTCCTTGCCACGCTGTCCATCAGTAATCACCTTTGTGTCCAGAACGTTTCCGCCCTTATCGGTAATGTTTTTTACTTTTGCCTTCTGGCCGTGAAGTACATCTTCATATTGCTGTTCAATGTAACTTAAGCCGACTCTGTCGTTCCGGCTGTATCCGTGAGCAAGAAAATACTCAAGCTTTTCTTTCGGAAGACCCTTTTCGGAATCACTTACTTTCCCTAGAATCGACCTAAGCGTTTTGTCATATGAATATTTTCGCTCCCAGTCAGTCGTTGTATCGACACCTGGCAGCATTTCAAGGTTCTCACTGACAATTGCAAATTCCTCAGGTGTTACCTCTTTTTTAACGATTTGAGGCGATAATGCGTATCCGCTCATCATATCACGTAAAATAGCCAGTATTTCGAGGTCCTCGTCAGTTAGTTCACTGAGCTCATTTTCAGTAATGCGATCCAGCTGGAGATTATAAAGGGCCTTATCATCCAGCTTTTTTTCATCATACTGTGACCATTCTTTTTCTGAAATTTTTTCTCTAGCCCGCTCTTCATTTGTTAAGATCCAATAATCCTTTTTGTCTCGTTCTCTGACTTTCTTTAAATCCTCTTCAGAATCCTTTGATATCAATTTTGCGAGTCGTTCAGCGACCATGAGCATCTCTTTCGTCTCAGTGCTCTGGCTCTTTGTATATGTTATAGCCTTGCTGGGCGTATTATCGACAATCGTTTTCATGTTCCGGTCGTACATTTTCCCTCTCGGAACAGGATTGTTCACTGTAACGTCTTCCGTTCGTTCTATTTCCCTTTTAAAATCCTCACCGTAAACAATTTGTACAATGCCAAGTCTTAAAATTAGCATTGAAAACAAAACAAAAACCGCAAAAAACAACATATTCAGCCTGAATGGCACATGCGTCTTCTTCTTTTTCTTCTTGTTCAAGCCTCTCCCACCTCTTCAGTCTGTATGTCCATGATTATGCACTATCTTTTATTTTATCGAAAGTAGCCGTTTTTTTCTATCAATAAACTAACCCAGAAATATTTTCCTATTATATCGAATTATTGAAAAAAGACCGGGGGATCATCCCGGTCATGCTGGGGCTTTCAAATGAATTTTCCTGATAAAAAAGTAAATCAATGTATGCCCGCTACCAAGGATGACAAGCAGGATGGGGATTGCCTGTTCTTCATTGAACATATGGGTCGAAACCAGAAATAATAAAATCGAAGCAATACGGCCTAGATTCAAAAATAATTCACGGACTACTATATATTCGATTCTCATTTCAGCAGCTTTCCAGCCACGTCCAATTACATCATAGGTCATTGATACATACGGAACGAGAAGCAATGGATAAGCGACTGCAATCAGAGCCGCATACAACAACAGCCTGAAATATGTGACTTGGAAAACGAGCAGAAATATGGCAAGGAAAAGAATGATTCCTCCCACAAGGATTGCTTTTTTTCTGTATTCTTTTTTAAGCATTCTAGACACAAGATAATAGGCAAGAAACGAAATCCCCGAATTAATCAGGCCATAAGTACCCAACGCCATCTCACTGTCTGTAGCAATGAATACGAAAACAGATACTATGAAAATAAATACGCCCTCTCTCAGACCCTGGAAAAAATGGGCATTTGTAACCATACGCCAATTTTTATCATGCTTCCTTTCGGCGATAATGCGCTGAAACCAGTACTTCCCATGGGCAGGCCTCCGTTTCAGGAAAAAACTTAGCAACACTGCGATTGAAAAAAGACCCAATGAAAGTCCAAATACTACCGTATAGCCCGTCAATTTTTCAAGACGGGAAATGATGAACCCTGCAGCTACAGGACCTATCATTCCGCCGACTGAACCAAGGATGCCCAGAAAACCATTAAAGAAATCACGTGTTTCCGGTTCAGTAATTTCAAAAGTAAGAACATTGTAGGCAAGCCAATAAAAACCATAACCTATTCCTAAAAGCACTCCTAATAACAGTAAAAAATCTGAAGCTTTCGTTCCCACAAGCAAAACTGTCACATAAAACAAAGCCAGAAAGATTACGCCGATTCGGAGGACAATAACCCTGTCGACTTTTTTTGCCCATCTCCCCGCAAGAATGAAAGTAAGCGGCTGTGCAACGACAATCGATAAATTATACATTGCCAGATCGGCAAGTTCACCAGATTGCTTCCATAAATAAATGTTAACAAAGGTATTCGAAAGGGCAATGCTCAATGAGTACAATCCCCCAATAATCAATAGGAGCGCTAAATCCTTTGTCAATTCAATGTCTCCTAATAATTTGTTTACTTTGCTCATGATCGACTCCCCTTTTCTCTAGGGTAGTTTCTAACAAAGTAGAGGGGGTTATTCAGTTTTTCCGGGCTGTCTTTTAAGGATAAAAAAGTAAGACAAAAAAGAGAGACTGCAATTGCAGTCCCTCAGGTTATCTTCAATTATTTTGCAGAAGTGTAACGCTTGCTAACTTCTTCCCAGTTAACAACGTTCCAAAATGCACCAATGTATTCTGGTCTTCTGTTTTGATAGTTCAGGTAGTATGCATGCTCCCAAACATCAAGTCCAAGAATTGGAGTCTTGCCTTCCATTAATGGAGAGTCCTGGTTTGGAGTGCTAGTAACTTCAAGCTCACCATTGTTAACAACAAGCCAAGCCCAGCCTGAGCCGAAACGAGTAGTTGCTGCCTTAGAGAACTCTTCTTTGAAGCCTTCGAAGCCGCCAAACTTAGAGTTAATTGCTTCTGCTAGTTCACCAGCAGGCTCGCCGCCTCCGTTTGGAGAGATCACTTGCCAGAATAAAGAGTGGTTTGCATGTCCGCCGCCATTGTTGCGAACTGCAGTGCGTGCAGCTTCTGGAACTGCATCCAGGTTAGCAACTACTTCTTCAACAGTTTTAGAAAGAAGCTCTTCGTTTCCTTCCAAAGCATTGTTAAGGTTTGTTACATAAGTGTTGTGGTGCTTTGTGTGGTGGATATTCATTGTTTCTTTGTCGATGTGTGGCTCAAGTGCATCATATGCGTAAGGTAATTGTGGTAATTCAAATGCCATTTTTAACATCCTCCTATGTATCGTGTTTCACTCCCAGAACAAAACCTTTTCCATAATTCTGTAATTAGAATTGTTCTAAAAGTGCTTCTTGTTTAGATTACCAAAGAACGGTAATCGTTTCAAATAAAATGCTTTCATATAACGAGTTTAAAATCCCCTATTATTCGACGTTATATACATTTTATTTTCATTGACTGTATCATCAATGAAAAAGGTTACGAAAATCCAGGTGGTAATCAGGTTTCATTAAAAGAACATGGAGCCGCTTAAGAAAGTTTCAGAAAATCGTCAATATTGCTCAAATGCAGTCCTGTCAACGATATATGTCGCATCAATAATATAACCGTTCCATTTATTACCAATACACCGTTGACACAGTAACAACAATTCTTTTAAATCAAAAGTATAGAAAGGCTAAATAAGGAGACGACCTCGATGGACAAAAATATATCATTATATAGCTTAATTTTGCAAAACTTCATTGATCGGGAAACAATTCAAAAAATCAAGCCGGATACATTGCTATTTCAGGAAGATGAAAATGTTGAGAATGTTTATGTGATCCTCAGTGGAAGTGTATCTGTTGGCCGTGTCCATATGAAAGGAAAGGAATTTATCCTAAAAATCTTGAATGGCGAAGAAATGATTATTGAATATGAACTGTTCAAGCATAATCCGCGTTATCACTTTTCAGCTAAGACTCTTACAGAATGTGAAATTCTCATGATCAAAAGAGAGCAGTTCGAGGAATTCATTCTGAACGATAAAACTGCCATGAACGCAATGGTTAACTGGCTCAGTACCAGATACCTGAAAGCACAGATGAAATGTCAGGATCTTATCATGAACGGGAAGAAAGGCGGCTTGTACTCCATTTTGATAAGGCTTTGCAATAGTTATGGGGTGATGACAGATGAAGGCATCCTGATTGATCTGCCCCTCACCCACCAGGAGTTGGCCAACCTAACATACGGAACACGAGAAGTTATCCAAAGAATGCTGAAGGAATTACGCGAGAAAGACGTCATCTTTTATGATCAGCTTAAGTTCACGGTAAAGAATCTGGCATATTTAAAGAAAGAAGTCGATTGCCAGAATTGTTCATTTGAGATTTGCGGATTGAATTAAACGAAAAAAATCGTGCTGATTGAAGCACGATTTTTTTATATTAAAATGAAGAAATAAACGAGCATGATGGTCATGATGATTCCTTTTGTCACCACACTGCTGACAAAACCAACCACAGAACCAAAGCCAACCTTAATCGCATCATTCAAATTCTTTTTATTAACCAGCAGTTCAGCCAGTGCCGCTCCTAAAAATGGTCCGATCAGGATACCAACGATCGGAATGACAAAAGGCCCGATCAACAAACCGATTGTACTTCCCCACATCCCCGCCTTGCTCCCGCCATATTTTTTGACACCAATGATGTTGGCAATATAATCAGCTCCAAACAGCAAAGCCACAAAGAGTCCCTGAATTGACCAAAACAACCAGTTGAAAGGCTCGAAAGAAAAAAACAAACCGTAAAGAATAAAACCGCCAAGCAGTAAAAGTACACCAGGCAAGATTGGCACTACCAAACTTGCAAAAGCTCCAACGAATAACACTCCAATGATGATCCAATAAACTAATTCCATTCATTCCATCCTTTTTGATTGTGAAATAAGAAAAGCGCAAGCGCCTTGTTCAGCCCCGACAAGCGTTGGAGGGCCTGACAGTGAAGTCGCTCTATGACTTCATTGGCAGGGCCGAAACGTCTCGAGGGGCTAGGCGCTGGAGCTAGACACTAATCTAAGTGAAAAATTTATACTTTCTTATACAGTAAAAAAATAAGCAAAGGTTTCCCTTTGCTTATTTTACCACTATTTCTGTTCGCCTAAAACGTACTCAGCGATGTTTACCGCATGGTCGCCGATTCGCTCCAGGTTACTGATGATGTCAACGAACACGATTCCCGCCTGTCCAGTACACTGTCCTTCATTCATGCGAAGGATATGCTGCTTTCTAAGCGTTCGTTCCATTCTGTCAATCTCATCTTCTTTTGTGACTACCGCTCTTGCAGCATCAAGATTCTTCTGATCTAATGCCTGAAGCGCCTCTTCTACTGTTCTAACTGTTAGGTTAAACATTACTTCCAGATCTTCCATAGCCGTATTAGTCATCTTCACTTTATTCGCCTGCTGGTACTCGATTAGTTCAACAATATTTTCGAAGTGGTCCCCGATTCTTTCAATATCCCTGACTGTATCGATCAGCATGCTGTGCTCTTCTGATTCATGTCCTGATAGAGAGCTTTGTGACAAGTCTACTAGATAGTCTGTAATTTTACGGTCAAGATTATTGATTGCTTCCTCTAGCTGATATGCATTAGAAGAATGCTTTGTATTCTTTGTCTTTAAAAACTCATTCGTTTCTTCAAGTCCCTTTAACGCAAACTTACCCATGCGCAGGACTTCTTCCTTTGCCTGGCCAAGCGCGATTGATGGTGACTGCTCGATGAATACTGGATCAAGATGCTGAGCCTTATAATCAACGATAGAATCTTCACCAGGAATCAATTTCGTCACGATCAATGCCAGTACCGCAATGAAAGGCAGTTGAATAAGAGTATTGGTAGTGTTAAATATTCCGTGAGCGAAAGCGATTGTCATCTCAGGATTAAGGCTTAAATTATCTCTAAGAATCTCAATTAATTTTGTGAATGGTCCCAATAAAATGACGAATAACGTTGTTCCAATTAGATTGAAAAGAACATGTGTAGCCGCAGCTCTCTTTGCAGCCACCGAAGTACCAATTGCAGCCAAAACAGCTGTGATTGTTGTACCAATATTGTCACCGAACAGGATTGGCAATGCTCCCTGTATATTAATCATTGATTCAGCATGTAAGCTTTGTAAAATACCAATCGTGGCGCTGGAACTCTGAACAATCACTGTAAACACAGTACCAACTACTACACCAAGAATTGGATTAGAACTCATTTCCACTGTGAGATCATGGAATGATTCAAGGCTTCTCAGTGGTTTCATACCACCACTCATTAGTTCAAGACCATAGAACAATGCCCCGAAACCAAATACGATTTGTCCAAAATTGTGAACTTTTTTGCTCTTGAAGAAAAATAACATGATGGATCCAACAGCTATAATCGGCAAAGCATACTCCCCAATGTCGATGCCAATGATAAAGGCTGTGACTGTTGTACCGATATTTGCCCCCATGATTACACCAATTGCCTGCCTCAACGTCATGAAACCGGCACTTACTAGTCCCACGGTAATAACAGTTGTCCCGCTACTCGTTTGTAAAAGGACTGTAACAAAAATACCTGCCAGTACACCCATCAGTGGATTAGTGGTAAAGCGGTCGAGAATATCGCGAAGTCGATCACCTGCTGACTTCTGCAAACCATCACCCATGAATTTAATGCCGTATAAGAAGATACCAAGTCCCCCAAAGAACTCAAACAGCATTTCTTGTAAATTCAATTCCATTTTTTCAACCCCTAGATTTATTTCGACAAACATCTACAAACACAGCTTATTATGAAGGAAATATTAATGAAAAGTAAACTATTTATGCCCCAAATTTACAATAGCTTAACATTTCCTCGTTATGTTACAAATATGTTACAAAGCAGAAGTAAAAAGGTTGTTATTCTACTATGTGAAAAGCTAAAATAGTGAGAGTAATTCTTTTAAAGGACGTGTATCCATGAGTATTTTCACACAATTAGCAAAAAGCATTTATTCTCCAAAGGTTATTGCTGACACGCGATTTCAGGGAATAGGCAAAACTATCTTATTCGTCTTCATGCTGACCCTAATATCCATCTTGCCAATAGTCTATTATATGTTTGTTGGGATCTCAGATGCTGTTGGCTCGGTCAAGCAATCCATCAAAACTGATTTACCTTCTTTTACGATCCAAGAGGGAGTACTGCAGTCAGAAGTTAAAGCACCGTTAACAATCAATAATGGGAGTTTCACGTTAATCTTTGACCCTACTGGTGCTATCGATGAAAGTGAACTGACTGGCATGGATGCAAACGTTGCAATGCTTAAAAAAGAGATCGTTTTGGCTGCCGGCGGTGGAACCAATGCTGTGCCCTACTCCCTATTTACAAGTGAAACTATGACGAAGGATGATATTATTTCTCTCATCAATACGACTGAATCCTCGCTCCCTGTATTGCTCGGAATACTGTTTATTGTCATCTATGTTTTTTCCAGCGGTATGAAATTTATCGAGGTTTCTCTATTAGCACTCTTTGGCCTTCTATTGAAAAATCTCGCTGGAAGAAAGCTTCAATACAGAAATTTATGGAGAATGGCAGCATATAGCACAACACTTCCTACTATATTTTTCACGATCATGGCTTTATTAAAAACAACTGTGCCTTACAGTTTTTCGATCAACTGGTTTGTTGCTTCGACGATGCTTTTATTAGCCATTAAAGAACTGCCAACCAAGAAATCTGTAGAAAGTTAAAAAATGCGCCTTTGGCGTATTTTTTTCTTTCTGCAGGTTTCTCTCTCCCCCGCTATGTATCCTCTTAAACAATTGACAGACAGATTATTTTATTTTCTATACATAAACTTTCATTTTTTATCTATTAAATTGGTTCTTAACTCTATTTCTCCTGCATAAATAATGATATAAGCATTTAAGGAGGAAGGTCCTATGCAAAAACTAGCGGGATTATTGGTTTTCTTGATAGTAGCTTACGCAGTCTACAATGATTTGAGCATAGGAACACTTCCAGCAGCGAAAATGCAGGGACCTGAAACATCAAAAGTGGAAATGGTAGAGATGGAAAAGACAGACACACAGACCACTCAAGATATTCCTTTTTTTGAACACGAAGTACTGCCTGGTGATACTGTGCTATCAGTAATTGACAGTTATATGGACAAACCATTGAGCGTGCCTGTCTCTCAAGCAGTGGAAGACTTTAAAAAGTTGAACGACGGGACAGATCCCCAAAAAATCAAATTCGGGAACGTTTATAAATTCCCGGACTACAGCAGCCAAAATTAGCAAAGGCTAACAATTGAAGTCTTTCCTTGTCAATTTGAGCAAAAGATTGATAAAATGGGGTTGTGCAACTTAAGGAACATTTTCATGAATTCCATTTTTCAAAGGAGCGAATCACTGTTGAGTGAAATCATACATCGTACCAAAACCCGCCCGATCAAGGTTGGTAATTTAACTATTGGAGGCAACAATGAAGTTGTCATCCAGAGTATGACAACAACGAAGACGCATGATGTCGAAGCGACTGTCGCTGAAATCATGCGCCTTGAAGAAGCAGGCTGCCAGGTTGTCCGTGTTGCTTGTCCGGATGAAAGAGCGGCAAATGCCATTTCTGAAATCAAAAAAAGAATAAACATACCGCTTGTTGTTGATATCCATTTCGATTACCGCTTAGCGCTTAAAGCGATTGAAGGCGGAGCCGACAAAATCAGGATCAATCCAGGGAATATCGGCAAGCGTGAAAAGGTAGAGGCTGTTGTAAAAGCCGCTAAAGAAAAGGGTATCCCAATTAGAATTGGTGTAAATGCCGGATCCCTAGAAAGACGGATTCTTGAAAAATACGGCTATCCAACAGCGGATGGAATGGTAGAGAGTGCTCTGCACCATATCAAAATCCTCGAGGACCTTGATTTTCATAATATCATCGTTTCGATGAAGGCTTCTGATGTTAACCTGGCGATTGAGGCTTACGAAAAAGCTGCAAAGGCTTTTGATTATCCACTTCATCTTGGTATCACCGAATCAGGAACTTTATTTGCAGGTACTGTCAAAAGTGCTGCTGGACTGGGTGCGATTCTCAGCAAGGGAATCGGCAACACTGTCAGGGTATCATTAAGTGCAGACCCAGTAGAGGAAGTTAAGGTAGCAAGAGAACTGTTAAAGTCATTTGGCCTAGCAGCTAATGCAGCAACATTAATCTCTTGCCCAACATGTGGACGAATCGAAATCGATTTGATCAGCATTGCCAATGAGGTGGAAGAGTACATCTCTAAGATAAAGGCACCAATAAAGGTGGCTGTGCTTGGATGCGCTGTTAACGGCCCTGGCGAAGCACGTGAAGCTGATATCGGTATTGCAGGGGCAAGGGGAGAAGGTCTTCTTTTCAGAAAAGGAGAGATTGTCCGCAAAGTGCCTGAAGAAACAATGGTAGAAGAACTTAAGAAAGAAATCGATAAAATCGCTGAAGAAAAGATCCGAGAAGCTGCCATTCAGAAATAAACGATTAAAATGCCCGGGAAACAGTTCCCGGGCATTTTTTATTGGCATTAATTTAATAGTACCGTTAGAAGAACGGCAATATAAAGATGCCGACTAGAATGGAGATTGTCCCTATCCCAATTGCCCAGCTTCCGATAGCGGATCCTCTTCTGCGAGCCATGAAGCCAAGGACAATCCCCGCAGCTCCGAAAAGAACAGGTAAAATAAACAGCGACAAGATCGATAGGGCAAGAGCTGATAGAGCTAGCCCTCGTCCTCCAGTTGTACTTTCTTCTTCTGACCTTCTTGTAAGTGCAGGTGGTGCAGGAGCAGCAATCTCCGCCGCAGTTTCTTCCTGGTACTGTTTTTCCTTACGTACAGGTCGGGCGATTGCAGTCATCTCCTGGTAGTGTTCATCACGCCCAGGTCCCGCGATTGCAGTCATTTCCTGATAGTGATCCTCACCTTCAGGTCCCGCGATTGCAGTCATTTCCTGGTAGTGCTCATCACGTGCCGGAGAGTACAGTTCAGTTGCTGTTTCTTCCTGGTATATTTCATCACGTGCATCCCTGATCGTAATGACATCCTGCTTAGGTTCAGTGATATATTCGGTACCTCTCTGTTTTCGCTCTTGGTCTGCCACTTTAATCCCTCGCTTTCTTAAGTGGAGCATTTATTATTGTTTACGAGTAGTGAGGTTTTCATCATGGCAATGTTTGACTAACTTGAGAAAGTAAATCTTTTGCGAGCCTTCCATATTTGGTAAGATTAAAGAAAGATCAATGTTTAAGGAGCAGATTGATGAAAAAACGTTTTGGCATAGACATCGATGGTACAGTCACTTGTCCGACTACATTTGTACCTTATTTAAATGAAGGATTCGATTTAAACATTACTCTTGATGATATAAAGCAATATGATTTTATGCCGCTTGTATCTGTATCTGAAAGAGAGTTCGCTGCCTGGTTCAAAAAAATGGAACCTGAAATTTATGCTAATTCTCCTTTAGCAAAAGGCGCTAAGGATATTTTAAAGAGCTGGGAGAATGAGCACGAATTATATTTTATCAGTGCCAGAGGAACACATTTACTTGATCTGACCAAAGAATGGTTTTCTGCCAACGAACTTAGGTATCATGACATCCATCTGATCGGCTCACATGATAAAATTGAAGCTGCACGTAAATATGAAGTGGATATATTTTTCGAGGATAAACACGATAATGCAGTCAACCTGCATGAAGAGCTAGGGATTCCGGTTATCCTCTTCAATACTCCTTACAATCAGGAACATATTCCTGAAGGAGTCATCCGGGTGAATAACTGGCAGGAAGCAAATGAATGGGTGAAAAACTGGTTTGGAAATAGTTAAAAACGGCCACTTGCGATGGCCGTTTTCTTCGTTTTTATCGGTATTATTTTATACCTTTTACTTATTGAACACAGTCAGGGCAGCGACCGTATATTTCGAATTTATGCCCGGAAATATCATAGCCTTTGAAGCTTGCTTCAATATTCCTCATTGGACAGGTATCAATTTCCTTCGTTTTGCCACAGTCAAGGCAGATGAAATGATGATGGTGCTCTTTATGTGAGCAGGTGAATCGGAAATGCTTTTCACCTGATAACTCTGTCATTTCCAGGATACCTAGATCAGCAAACACGCTCAAATTCCTGTAGATGGTATCAAAGCTCAAGCTAGGATAATTACCCTTCATTTGTTCCAGGACATCGCGAGCAGTCAAATATTTGTCATTATCGGAAAACAACTGGAGCATATCTTCCCTTTTACCAGTATGCTTAAAACCCTGTTCCTTCAACAGGTCCATTGCTTCGTTCACATTCATGAAATCACCCCGTTAGATGGATCTTGTAGCTGCACGTTTTTTTAGCCAAATGGACAGCACAAGGATGAACACGGCAATCATCACAATCGTTCCGCCTGGTGCAAGGTTAAGGTAATAGGACAGGAACAAACCACCCAATACCGATACCTCACCGAACAGGATTGAAAAGAAAATGGTTTGCTTGAACCCCTTTGCGAAGCGAATGCTTGCTGCAACTGGAAGGGTCATCAGGGATGAGACAAGCAGGATGCCAACGATCCTCATCGATGCTGCAATCACCAGTGCCACCATAACGATGAAAATAAAATGGAGCGTCTTAGCGGCAATCCCAGTCGCCCTGGCATATTCTTCATCAAAAGATAAAAGGAAAAGTTCTTTATATAACAATACAACAAGTGCTATCACCATAATGCTGATGATCAGGATCGTCCATAGATCAGCCCTGCTTACCGCACTCACGCTGCCGAATAAATAGCTGAACAAATCAGTATTGAAGCCGTCGGCAAGCGAAATGAAAATTACTCCGAGTCCGATTCCGCCTGAAAGGATAATCGGAATCGCCAATTCCTGGTAATGTTTATAAACAGTACGCAGCTTTTCAATGAACAATGAGCCGCCAACCGAGAAAGCCATTCCCATATAAAGTGGATTCAGACCGCTGAAAATCATAAACTTTTTCTCAAGCAGGAGGCTTGCGGCAATTCCCGCCAATGTGACATGGCTGAGGGCATCAGCTATAAGCGATAGTCGTCTGACGACTATAAAAACTCCAAGAAGCGGAGCAATCACCCCGATGATCATTCCAGTCAAGAAAGCATTCTGCAAAAATTCATATTGCATCAGTCCGCTAATCATGAAGGTGTCCCCCTCCGTGATGATGATGATCGTGCGTCAAAACGTGGACATCATGACCATAAATCTCCGATACATCATTTAGCTTCAATTGTTCAAATTCCTCGGCACTTCCATGGAAATGCATGTTTTTGTTCAAGCAGGCCACATTCGTCACTTTTTCTGAAATCGTCCCTATATCATGTGTGACCAATAGGAGAGTGATGCCTTTCTCCTTATTGAGTGTTTCGAGCATCCCATAAAAGGAATTGACGTTTTGAACATCTACACCTACCGTAGGTTCATCCAAAATCAACAATTCAGGATCGCTGACCAGCGCCCTCGCGATGAATACCCTCTGCTGCTGCCCGCCGGAAAGTTCCCCTATATTCCGGTCGATGAACTTCCCCATTCCGACGGACTCGATCGCTTGCTTTATTTTAACTTGGTCAGTCTTCTTCAAAAAATGAAAGAGCCCGAGCTTCTTCGTCAGACCACTCGCTACTACCTCAAAAACGGTAGCAGGAAAACCTGTGTTGAAAGAGTTGGCCTTCTGGGATACAAAGCCAATTTTGTGCTGTTCCTTAAACTTGTTAATATCTTGACCAAACAGGCGGATTAAGCCTTGTTGCGGCTTGATCAGGCCAAGCATAAGCTTGAGCAGTGTTGACTTGCCGGAACCGTTCGGGCCGACGATTGCTAAAAAGCTACCCTTCTGGATAGACAAATTTATATTTTCAAGAACATTTTCTTTATCATATCGATAATTAAGGTCCTGTACCTGGACGATGTAATCATTATTGTCCATTTTTATCACCCGCAAAAATAAGAATCATTCCGATTTACTTTAAGTAGTATATCTCTTACAGACGATAATGTAAATAAAAGAACTCGTAATCCAAGAAAATTGTCACGAATCCATTACTGGGCACATACCCTACTATGAAGGAGTGATGATCTTTGGCTATTTTTGAAAACATCATTAACCATAAAATAGGCAACATCTCGACAGACGAACTGCTGAAATACGCCTCTCAATTTAACATTTCCATTACAAAGGGGCAGGCAGAGAAAATCGCCGGATACTTACGCGGTAAAAAAGTGAACATCTTTATTGATTCAGAGAGAACGGCACTGATTAAGCAAATCGCCAGAATCACCAGCCCGGAAACAGCAAAAGAAGTTAATAAGTTATTCGTTCAATTCACTAAATAAGAGATGTGTCCGTCATGACCTTTATGACGGACACTTTTTCCTCGTTTCCGGCCTTTTCTGTCCGTCATGGCTCTTATGAAGGACACTTTTTTCTTTTTCCCAGCCATTTTTGTCCGTCATGACCCTTATGACGGACATTTTTTCCTCGTTTCCGGCCATTTCTGTCCGTCATGTATATAACTATCATTCCACCTGGGGGTAACTCATAACCGGTCCCCTATTTTTACCGCAAAAAAAGCTGTGGAATGTTCCACAGCTTCTGCTTTGTGATTAAATTTCGCCATTCCTGATGATATCAAGCAAATTCTCTTCGAATTGTTTGCTTTTCAGCATTTCGATTTCATGTTTGTAAGGCGCCTTTTTATTATTCTTGTCTTCACCGACAAATGGTGTTTCAAGAATTTTAGGAACATGTGTCAATTGCGGGTGGTGGACAATGTAGCTTAATGCGTCAAAGCCGATATGTCCGAATCCTATATTCTCATGACGGTCCTTCCTCATCCCGACCTCATTTTTGCTGTCGTTGATGTGAAGTACCTTCAGTCTGTCAAGACCGATGATTTTGTCGAATTCATTCAGAACACCATCAAAATCTTCAACTATTGGGTATCCTGCATCATGAGTATGGCAAGTATCGAAGCAGATGGAAAGCTTATCATTATGGGTTACGCCATCGATGATCATTGCGAGTTCTTCGAAGGATTTTCCACACTCCGACCCTTTTCCAGCCATCGTTTCAAGAGCGATTTGGACTTTGTCTTCGCTGCTAAGAACCTCGTTCAGTCCCTCAATGATTTTTTCAATCCCTTTTTCTGTCCCTGCACCTACATGTGCACCCGGATGCAGCACGATTTGCCTGGAACCAATTGCTTCAGTCCGATCAATTTCACTCCGTAAAAACCTTACTCCTAAATCAAAGGTATCCGGATTTTGCGTGTTCCCGATATTGATGATATAAGGAGCATGAACGACGATTTCACTGATACCGTTCTGCTCCATATGCAAGCGTCCTGCTTCAATGTTAAGGTCCTCGATTTTTTTCCTTCTTGTATTCTGAGGTGCCCCCGTATAGATCATAAAAGTATTTGCACCATATGAGACAGCTTCTTCACTAGCAGAAAGCAGCATTTTTTTTCCGCTCATGGAAACATGTGATCCAATTAACATCTTGATCTCTCCTAAACATTTACAATTTGATTATTTTTTCTTATTCAAACGATTTTCACGTTTTTTAATTTTGTCCATTTCCCACTGCATCTTTTTCTTATATCCTGGTTTTACCTTTTTAGGCTTGGAAACGAGCGACTTTGCCTTCACCTCGCCAGAAGTTTCTTTTTTCTTTCTGTTCTGGCGTCTGTTCCGCTCTTCGATTTCGCTGAATTCACCTTTTTTCAAATCAATGTTTTTGAAAGTGATGCCCATCTTTTCAAGACGGATCAATGCATCTTCATCACTCTGCTCATAAACCGTCAAGGCAATACCTGAAGATCCAGCACGTGCCGTCCTTCCTACCCTGTGGATATAAAAATCAAGATCCGTAGGCAGCTCATAGTTGATGACATGACTGATTCCCTGAATATCAATACCTCTTGCAGCCAGGTCTGTAGCTACAAGATACTGGAACTCAAGATCCTTGATCTGCTTCATGACACGCTTACGTTCGCGCGGGCTCAGGTCTCCATGGATCCGGCCAACCTTCAATCCTTTTTGGATTAATCCATCGGCTATTTCGTCAACTTTCTTCTTCGTGTTAGCAAATACGATCCCCAAATATGGGTTGAATGCAACAAGTGCCGAATAAACAAGCCCGATTTTATCACGATGCCTTGCAGGCAAAAGAATATGTTCAATCTTCTCTGCTGTAGCCTGTTTTGGATCGATTTGTACATATTTTGGGTTTTCCATATATTTTTTCAAGAATGGTTTTAATTTTTCAGGAATTGTTGCTGAAAATACAAGCATTTGCAGCTTTTCTGGCATACGGGACGCAAACTGGTCAATATCCTCGATAAAGCCCATATCCAGCATCAAGTCTGCCTCATCGATCACGAGCATGTTCGCTGTATGCACAAATAACGCGTTTTCCTTAACCAGGTCGTTAATCCTCCCTGGGGTGCCAATGACGATTTGCGGCTGTGTCTTAAGCTTCTCGATCGTTCTTTGCTTGTCCGTCCCGCCAATATAGCAGCGAGCTGCGATCTGCTCTCCATGCAGAGCGTGTTCAGCAATTTTAAGGACTTCATGGTAAATCTGATTGGCAAGCTCACGTGTCGGTGCGGCGATTACTGCCTGCACCTCATTGCGTGATGAATCAATCTTATTCATAATTGGCAGTACATAGGCATGCGTCTTTCCTGTACCGGTCTGGGATTGCCCGATGGCACTCTCACCCTTCTGGATTGTAGGAATAAGACGTTCCTGGATCTCAGTCGGCTCATAAAACCCTAGTTTATTGATCGCATCTATAATGAACGGTTTCAATTCATAACGATTAAATTTTGTTTCACTCATTGAAAATCTCCTTCTTTCGCCCTGTTCCCTGGATAATTGGGGGAATACAGCTCGTTCCGTAAGCTGATCTCTTCAGGTTCATCCTGTAATTATAATAAAGATTGCAGAAAATCTCCAATCAGTACTATCTTAACCTTTCCTTATAAAAAAACAAACCTGTTTCGCAAACATACTTTTTTCTTAAACCAATCCTGATTATATGCATACTCTAGTAGGAGATGAAATATTGGGAAAGGAGGGGTCACAATGCTACAAGGACCCCGTATGAACTCACGCGGGATGCAGAACCGGTTTTATGGTCCTGGCATGATGGGTGGGCCCGGCATGGGACAGCGCCAGATGTATTCAAACCCATTCGGTCCTGGATCCAGAATGCCACGTGGCCAAATGCCAAGGATGATGGGGAGAAATCCGCAATCAAGACAGGGAGGCGGATTGCTATCAAAGATTCTTGGAAAAGGCAGCAGGGGCCAGGGAAATGGTATCTCTGGATTATTAGGAGGCGGAAGTGGACCGGCACGTGGAGCTTCAGGTGGAGGTATCCTGAAAACGCTCGCCGATCCATCTGCGCTTAATGGATTTCTCACCAACACCCAAAAAGTTCTCAACACCGCACAGCAATTCGGACCAATGATTCAGCAATATGGTCCTCTCGTCCGTAATTTGCCTTCAATGTGGAAACTGTACAGAGGACTGAAAGACCTCCCAGATGCAGATGAGTCAAAATCTGAACAAGAAACGAATGAATCAGCCGAGAAAAAGAAGAAACCGAAAAAAAACAAAAAAACTGGTTCCAGTTCTCCAACTCAAAAACCGCCAATCAAAAAGCAAAGCAATAATTCAGCTTCTACTCCTAAATTGTTCATCTAACTTAACCAACAGTTAATTCATTCCTTCTGGAAAGTCGCTTTTGTATTCTTTCTATAAGTCTTATATAATAAAAGAAAGAATCAGAGGTATTCTTAGGAGGTTGACTCAATGAATGTAATTAAAATTTCACCGCGCGGTTATTGCTATGGTGTTGTCGATGCCATGGTTATTGCACGCAATGCTGCACTGGATAAAAGCTTGCCGCGTCCTATATATATACTTGGTATGATTGTCCATAATAAGCATGTCACGGATGCATTTGAAGAGGAAGGCATCATTACTTTGGACGGAAACAACCGCAAGGAAATCCTTGAAAAGGTTGAAGGCGGTACAGTTATTTTCACAGCACATGGCATTTCCCCCGAAGTCAGGGAGCTTGCCAAGCAAAAAGGTCTAGTTTCGATTGACGCGACATGTCCGGATGTGACAAACACCCATAACCTGATCAGGGAAAAAGAAAAAGAAGGTTTTGAGGTTATTTACATCGGCAAAAAAGGGCATCCCGAACCTGAGGGAGCGGTAGGTGTCGCCCCAGGAATTGTTCACCTAGTTGAAACAGCAGTGGATGTAGAGGCTTTGAATCTGCAAGCTGAAAAATTAATCGTAACCAACCAGACAACGATGAGCCAGTGGGACGTTGCCGACATCATGAAAAACGTCAAGGAAAAGTACCCCCACGCAGAAGTTCATAGAGAAATTTGCATGGCTACACAAGTCCGTCAAGAGGCTGTAGCGGAGCAGGCTAAGGAAGCAGATGTGCTAATTGTAGTTGGTGACCCTAAGAGCAATAACTCAAACCGACTAGCACAGGTATCCGAAGAAATAGCCGGAACAAAAGCATATCGAATTGCCGATATTACCGAACTTGATATTGATTGGATAAAAGATGCGGACACAGTGGCAGTCACATCTGGAGCATCGACTCCAACACCAATCACAAAAGAGGTCATTACCTTCCTCGAACAGTTTGACAAGGAAAACGAGGACACATGGGCAAAAGAGAAAAAAGTACCTCTTCATAAAATCCTGCCAAAGGTTAAGAAGACTGAGGCAAACGTATAAGAACAAAAAGCGCAAGCGCCTCGTTCAGCCCCGACAAGCGCTGGAGAGCCGCCCAATGAAGTCGTTCTTTGACTTCAATGGGCGGCTCGAAGCGACTCGAGGGGCTAGGCGCTGGAGCTGGATTAAGAAAACTACATGCAGTTATCCACACCTAAAT